>NZ_OV350343.1:690427-1380855 GCF_923868895.1 Halomonas sp. TD01 | reverse complement strand
CCTCGCGGCACAGGCCCCGGCGTAGCCATTCCGGAACACTTAGAGCCGTTGCCCATTGGCCAGGCACAGGTGCGCCGCGAGGCTGGTAACGAAGGCGTACGCATTGCATTGCTAGCGTTTGGTAGCGTCAACAGCGCCGCCGCAGAGGTTGCTGAAAAGCTCGACGCAACGCATATCAATATGCGCTCTATCAAGCCACTGGACCGAGACACCGTGCTGCATGCCGCTGATGAACATGAGCTGCTGGTCACTCTGGAAGAGAATGTGATCGCCGGTGGTGCAGGTAGCGCAGTGAACGAACTACTGCATGCTGAAGGGGTACAAATCGAGGTGCTCAATTTAGGCCTGCCTGACACCTTTGTTGAACACGGCACCCCTGCAGAGTTGCTACGCGACTGCGGCCTGGATGCCGACGGTATCGAGCGCGCTATCCGCGCTCGTCTCCCGTAACTTTTAACTTTTCAACGGTTGAGAACACCATGCTATTTTTGATTATCTTGTTTGGCCTGATTGGCTTGGCCGTTGGCGGCGTCTGGGGCCTGCTGATAGGCGGAGGGCTGGGCTGGTGGCTAGGACGACGGATTAGCCGCCGCTTAAACGCCGCCCGCACGCAAATCCAAGAAGGCTTTTTAGAATCGATCTTCTCGGTAATGGGTTGCTTGTGCCAAGCCGATGGCAAAGTCACCGATGGCGAGCTTGGCGTGGCCGAAAAGCTATTCGACCAAATGCACCTTCAAGGCGAACAGCGTGCCAAAGCGCGGGCCGCTTTTGAGCGCGGGCGCGCCGACGATTTCAACCTAGATGCAGAGCTGGCCAACGTTAATCGGCTGACCCAGCGCCAGCCGATTTTACGCCAAGTGTTTTTGCAAGTTCAGTTAACCGCCATTGCTGCCGACGGCGTGCTTCACCCTGCCGAGCACGAGATGATCCTGCGCGTGGCCCGCGGAGTAGGCTGTAGCGACGCCGAAGTACAGCAGATTGAAGCCATGCTTCACGGTGCCGCCGCGAATTCACAAGGTTCCAGCGAAGAGGCGCTAAAAGACGCCTACCGCGTACTTGGGGTGAATGAAGACGCCAGCGACGCAGAAATCAAGAAAGCGTACCGCCGCCTGATGAGCCAAAACCACCCAGATAAACTCGCCGGTAAAGGGCTGCCAGAAAGCATGCGTGAAGTGGCTCAGGCGCGCACCAGCGAAATTGGCAACGCTTACGAACGCATCCGTAGCGCCCGAGACCGGTAGCTCGACAGGTTTCTAAGCACTCGCTACAGTAAAGCCTCACCGCGCTGCTTAGGAGCCGCCTAATGATAACGCACTACAGCTTTCCGAACTCCCGCTCGGTGCGGGTTGCCTGGACACTTGAAGAGCTTGGGCTGGAATACCGCTGCCAGCATGTAGCGCTGGATAAAGGCGAGGGACAAACCGCAGAACACCTAGCCCGCCATCCAGATGGCAAGGTGCCCGTCATTGAAGATGGCGAGCTAACGCTGTTTGAGTCAGCTCCCATCTGCCGCTATCTCGCTGAACAATACGGTGACGACCGCCTATTACCAGAAAACGCCGCTGAACGAGCGCAGGTCGACCAGTGGCTAAGCTTTATCGTCACTGAAATAGAGCAGCCACTGTGGTTACAGGCCAAGCATAAGTTCGCCCTTCCCCAAGACCAACGCGTCCCCGCCGTACTGCCTACCGCCGCATGGGAGTTTCAGCGGGCACTGCAAGCGCTTGAGCGCCGTTATCATGGTCAGGAAACGTTGGTAGGCGATACCTTCACCCTGGCGGACTTATTCCTTACCCACACCTTAACGTGGGCAGTTGGTATGAAGCATCGCCTGCCTGAACCCCTGGCTGCCTACCGCACACGCCACGCTGATCGTCCAGCGCTAGCCCGTGCCATGGAAAAAGAGCAAGCGGCAGTTGATCGCTAAGTGACCGCTCGGTGGGGCAGGACAGTGCTGTAGACGGCAAAGTAGTGGCAGACACTTCCGGCAATCACAAACAGATGCCAGATAGCGTGATTGTAGGGGATGGCGCGCACGGCATAGAAGATCACCCCTAGCGTGTAGATGATTCCCCCTGCGGCAAGCAGAGCGATGCCGGCCACTGATAAATTGGCCGCCATCTCTCTAGAGGCCAGCACGATCATCCAGCCCATCAGTAAATAGATAGCCACGCGTAGTGCCGCGAAACGCTGTGGCCAAAGCAGTTTACAGCCAATCCCCACTAGCGCTAGCGACCACACGGCGGTGAATAAGACCCAGCCCGTGGTGCCGCGCATATTAACGAGCAGAAAAGGCGTATAGGTGCCCGCGATAAGTAAGTAAATCGCGCAGTGGTCAAGCATCTGGAAGCGTTGCTTCCAGCGCCGATTAGAAATGCCGTGATAGAAGGTCGAAGCGGTATAAAGCAGGACTAACGTAGCGCCGTACAGGCTCAGGCTGACAATTTTCCAAGGATCAACATGGGCAGCTAAGCTCGCGACTACCAACAGCACGACCATGCCCACCAGGCTGAGTACAGCACCAACCCCGTGGGTAATGCTGTGTAACCACTCTTCGACAATGCTGAACTCGCCTTGCTCTTGAGGCAGCACGTCACGCTGTTGTTCATCTTCGGCTTTCATCTTGGGGCACTCCTAACAACTCCCCCCGCTCACTATCATCCTTTACGTTCAATATCGACGTCGCTGGCCTGGGTAAAGTCGTCCAGCGCCATCATATGACCAAGTTTGCCAGCTTTCGTTGAGAGATAGTGTTCATTGTGCGGGTTCAGGCCAGTGGTAATCGGTAGGCGCTCAACCACATTCACCCCATCCCGGGTTAAGGCATCAACCTTTCTAGGGTTATTGGTCATCAGTTTTAGTGCCGTGATACCCAAGTGGTTAAGCATCGGCACACACAGGTCATAGCGACGCATGTCCGCACCAAAACCAAGCTGTTCGTTGGCTTCGACCGTATCGGCACCTTGGTCTTGCAGATGATAAGCGCGGATTTTATTCAGCAGCCCAATACCTCGCCCCTCCTGGCGCAGGTAGAACAGCACGCCACGCCCTTCTTCGGCAATACGCTTGAGCGCTTCTTGCAACTGATAGCCGCAGTCGCAGCGCATTGAGAACAGCGCATCACCAGTTAAACATTCAGAATGCACGCGCCCCAGTACTGGCTCGCCGCCGCTCACATCACCTAATGTTAAGGCGATATGGTCTTTACCCGTGGCTTCGTCTTCGAAGCCGTGCATGGTGAATGTGGCCCAAGGCGTGGGCAGCCGGGAAGTGGCAATGAAGCGAATGGTCACAGGTTACCTCGTTGATTAACCAAACCAGCTAACCACACCGGCGTTGGCAAAATAAGAAGACAGTTTACCAGGAAGCGGCGGTGGCCTCACGGTATCAACAGAGAGAGACGTTTTTAAGTACGTTTTTAAGTACAATTGCTATTTTCAAGCACAGTTATCTCCAAGTACCGTTATCTTCAAGTACGCTATTTCCCTTACAATGCGGGCAAACTTCTCAAGAGCAAGTGTTTATGACCACCACACCTTTGCAAAACGACCGTTTTCTTCGCGCGCTGGCTCGCCAGCCCGTCGACCGCACTCCGGTGTGGATGATGCGCCAAGCAGGCCGTTACCTGCCAGAATATCGTGCCAGCCGCGCCGATGCTGGTAGCTTTATGGATCTGTGCCGCAACCATGACCTCGCCTGTGAAGTGACGCTACAGCCCCTTGAGCGCTACCCGCTCGACGCCGCTATTCTGTTTTCCGATATTCTCACGATCCCAGACGCGATGGGCTTGGGGCTCTATTTCGAAACCGGTGAAGGCCCTAAATTCAGAAAAACGGTACGCACCCCAGAAGAGGTGGCAGCGTTAACGGTGCCCAACGCCGAGCGCGATCTCGATTATGTAATGCGTGCCGTTTCGACCATTCGTCGTGAGCTGAACGGCCGGATGCCGTTGATTGGCTTTTCGGGCAGCCCCTGGACGTTAGCCACTTACATGGTGGAAGGCGGTTCTAGCAAAGATTTCCGCCACTTGAAAACCATGCTTTACGATACGCCAGACACCATGCACCAATTGCTGGATACCCTGGCGCAGTCAGTAACCGACTACTTAAACGCGCAAATTCGCGCTGGCGCTCAAGCAGTACAGATTTTTGACACCTGGGGCGGAGCGCTATCAACACCCGCCTACCTGGAATTTTCGCTGCGCTACATGGAGCAAATTGTCTCCGGCCTGATTCGTGAGCACGGTGGCCGCCGCGTGCCGGTCATCCTGTTTACCAAGAACGGCGGCCAATGGCTTGAGCATATCGCCTGCGCTGGAGCCGATGCGCTAGGTATCGATTGGTCCACCGAACTTTCTGACGCCCGCGCACGGGTAGGCCATAAAGTGGCGCTGCAAGGTAATCTCGACCCCAACGTACTGTTCGCTCGGCCTTCTGCCATCCGCGCGGAAGTTGCACGGGTGCTGGAAAGCTATGGGCACGGCCCTGGCCACGTATTTAACTTGGGCCATGGCATCAGCCAGTTCACCAACCCTGATCACGTCACCGCCTTTATGGAGGCGCTGCACGATTTAAGCCCGCAGTATCATCAAGGCATTCCTACCCAAACGAACGCCCCGCGCCCAGGAGCAAAGTAATGAGCGATTTACGCGACGACCAGTGGTTTACCGAAGTATTTGATAGCCACGGCAGCGCTTTCTCGCTGAAAGTCACTGAGAAATTGCTGGATGTGCAAAGCCCCTACCAGCACCTGGAAGTGTATACCACGGAGACCTACGGCAACCTGATGGTGCTAGATGGCTGCGTAATGCTGACCGATCGCGACAACTTCCTCTATCACGAAATGATTGCCCACCCGGCGCTGTTCACCCATCAAGACCCCAAGCGGGTAGTGATTATTGGCGGCGGCGACTGCGGCACGCTGAAGGAAGTGCTGCGTCACCCTGGTGTTGAAAAAGTGACGCAAATCGACATCGATGAAGAAGTGACCAAGGCCGCCGAGCGTTTCTTCCCAGCGCTGGTAGAAGCTAACGGCGACCCACGTGCCGAGCTGTTGTTTGCTGATGGTGTAAAGTGGGTAGACGACGCTGCCGATGAGAGCATCGACGTGCTAATTATCGACTCCACCGACCCAGTTGGCCCCGCCGAAGGGCTGTTTAAAACCGACTTCCTGAAGCGTTGCCACCGTATTCTAAAAAATGGCGGCGTGATGGTGCAGCAAAGCGAATCACCGCTTTACCACAGCGGCTCTATTATTCGCGAACTGCGTAACGACATGCGTGAAGCGGGCTTTGATAGCGTGGCCACACTGCCCTTCCCACAGCCGGTTTACCCTTCTGGCTGGTGGAGCGTCACGTTGGCCGGTAAAGCGACCAGCGTTGAAAGCTTCCGCGAACAGGCTGCCGCTGAGCATGAAATGCCGCTACAGTACTACACAGGTGATGCTCACCGTGGTGCACTATCGCTGCCGCCTTTTATGCGTAAAGCCTTCGCATAACGCTGCGCCTGCGAATAGCCAAAAGGCCGAGCATTGCTCGGCTTTTTTTATGTGCTTACGATTATTTGCCCTTTCACGTTAAGGAATAACAAATGAAAACCGTTCGTTGGTTGGGAGTAGGAATTGGTGTTTTAGTACCCGCGATGGCTATGGCCAGCACGTTGGAAACCGTTCAAGAACGCGATAGCGTGCGCTGTGGCGTTAATGCCGCTCAGCCAGGTTTTTCATCGTTGGCTGACGACGACCAATACCGGGGCCTGGACACCGATGTGTGCCGTGCCATTGCTGCTGCGGCGCTTGGCGACGCGACAAAAGTAGATTTTGTACCACTCGACTCGGTAGAGCGTTTCACTGCTCTGCAGTCTGGCGAAGTCGATGTCCTATCACGCACCACGACCTGGACCTCAAGCCGTGACACAACGCTGGGAATGAACTTTACCGGCGTGAGTTATTACGATGGCCAAGCCTTTATGGTGGCCAGTGATCTAGGTGTGCAAAGTGCCAAAGAGCTTGATGGCGCAGCAGTTTGCACCCAGTCCGGCACCACCAGCGAACTCAACCTTTCTGATTACTTCCGCATCAACGGCATGACCTATGATACCGTCGTATTCGATGCACCCGAGCAATCTATTGCAGGCTTTGAAGCAGGCCGTTGCGACGTTTTAAGCTCCGACGCTTCCCAACTTTATGCCCAGCGGATGCAGCTTGCTGATCCCGACATGGCGGTCGTGCTCCCTGAAATCATCTCGAAAGAGCCGCTTGGCCCAGCCGTTCGTCAAGGTGACGACCAGTGGTTCAATCTTGTGAAGTGGTCACTGTTTGCCATGCTAAATGCGGAAGAGCTAGGCATCACCCAAGCCAACGTAGACGAGCAACTTAATTCGGAAAACCCTGATGTAATGCGCCTGCTTGGCCAAGACGGCGACTTTGGCGAGCCAATGGGCATCAACACCGATTGGGCGTACCAAATCATCAAGCAAGTGGGTAATTACGCCGATATCTTTGATAGAAACGTCGGTGCTGACT
Source organism: Halomonas sp. TD01 (assembly GCF_923868895.1). GTDB lineage: Bacteria > Pseudomonadota > Gammaproteobacteria > Pseudomonadales > Halomonadaceae > Vreelandella. The sequence goes on along the minus strand of NZ_OV350343.1, from coordinate 1,374,333 downwards.
CTGACTTCAAGATTGCTAGAGGCTTAAACGCCTTGTGGAAAGATGGCGGTATTCAGTACGCCCCACCGATTCGCTAATCCGATTCGCAGATTCTAGGCTAAACGTAGGGAGGCATTAGCGGCATTGCACCAAAATAGAGCGACCAGTAGCCGCTAATGCGCTTTTTTGCACCCATTCTTTCGTATAAGTCGCTCATTTTGCGTTGAAAAGCGCTGAATATCGCGACATATCCTTTCTGGCATCTTCCTTGCTAGCTTTTAGTGTCATGCATCTGCATGCATAACGACATTAAATCGAGTAAGGGGAACGACCATGATGAATAAGAAACACTTGGTACTGCTGGCCTCCGCGGGTGCTATCACGTTGGCCGGTGTCGCCACTGCCCAAGCCGATACGTTAGAAGATACGATGGAGCGTGGCGCCGTGCAGTGCGGTGTCAGCGACGGCCTGCCAGGTTTTTCCGCCCCAGACGATGAAGGTAACTGGCAAGGACTCGACGTTGACGTATGCCGTGCTGTTGCAGCTGCCGTTCTCGGCGACGCGGATGCGGTGAACTATATTTCTCTGAACGCTGTAGAGCGTTTCACTGCCCTACAATCTGGTGAAGTGGACGTACTTTCACGCAATACCACGTGGACCACCACACGTGACACGACGCTGGGCCTCAACTTTACTGGCGTTAACTTCTATGATGGCCAAGGCTTTATGGTCTCCCGCGACCTGGGTATTTCCAGCGCGTCTGAACTGGACGGTGCCGCTATTTGTATTCAGTCTGGCACCACGACTGAGTTGAACCTAGCAGACTACTTCCGTGCCAACGGCATGGAGTTTGACCCCATCGTTTTCGATACCTCTGAACAAACCGTTGGCGGCTTCCAGGCTGGCCGCTGCGACGTTCTGACCTCCGATACTTCCCAGCTAGCCGCACTGCGTATTCAGCTAGATGACCCGTCTGGCGCGATGATTCTGCCAGACGTTATCTCTAAAGAGCCGCTCGGCCCAGTGGTACGCCAAGGCGACGATGTATGGTTCAACATTGTGAAGTGGTCGCTATTCGCAATGATTAATGGTGAAGAGTATGGCGTCACCAGCGAAAATGCCGAAGAAATGCTCAGCTCTGATAACCCTGATGTTGCCCGCCTGCTTGGTCAAGATGGCAACTACGGAGAAGGTATGGGCTTAGACGCTGATTGGGCCTACAACATCCTGAGCCAAGTCGGTAACTATGGTGAAAGCTTTGATCGCAACGTGGGTATGGGCTCTCCACTTGAGATTGAACGTGGTGTTAACGCCCTGTGGAACCAAGGTGGTTTCCAGTACGCACCGCCGATTCGCTAAGCGTCTCGTTTGACCCCGGCCCGCCGCCCCATTCTTCCAGGGGCCTTGGCGGGCCATTTGATTGACCGTCCGTATCGCGGAGACGCCTTCCATGTCCGTAAGTCCTAACACTCGCCCCGCTGGCCACAAGCCGCCGTTTTGGCGAGACCGTGCCAAACGTGCGCTTATCTTCCAGCTGCTGCTCGTCGCTGCTGTGGCAGCCTTTTTGCTCTACATTGTCGGTAATGTCCAAGACAACTTATCCGCACGTGGTATCACCACCGGGTTTGGTTTCTTGGGCAACACCGCAGGCTTTGGAATTGTGCAGAGTCTGATCGACTACTCTTCCCAAAGCACCTATGGCCGCACCTTCCTGGTCGGCTTACTCAATACACTGCTGGTAGGTGGCCTAGGGGTATTGGCTGCCACCATCATTGGCTTTATTGTTGGCATCGCCCGCCTGTCGCCTAACTGGCTACTGGCGCGCTTAGCCACCGCCTATATCGAAACCTTCCGCAACATTCCGCTGCTGCTGCAAATTTTCTTCTGGTACTTTGCCGTGCTACGCACGTTGCCGAGCGCCCGGGAGAGCATGGCATTTGGAGAAGCGATTTTTCTTAACGTGCGCGGGCTGTATTTACCTCAGCCACTGTTTGAGTCTGGCTTTGGCTTAATCCCCCTCACCTTTCTTGTCGCCATTGTTGCCAGCATTGCGCTGGTTATATGGAATAAGCGTCGCCATGAAGCCACTGGGAAACGCCTGCCAGCTTACTGGATCTCGTTTGTGCTGATTTTTGGCTTACCCCTGTTAGTACTGGTAGCCACCGGTGTGCCAGTTACCTGGGAGATGCCGGAACTGCGCGGCTTTAATTTCCGTGGCGGTATCACGGTGATTCCCGAGTTCCTCGCCCTTTGGCTTGCCCTGTCGATCTATACCGCCTCATTTATTGCTGAAATTGTCCGCTCAGGCATCCAGGCGATTTCACACGGGCAAACGGAAGCCGCCCAGGCGTTAAGCCTGCCACGTAACCTGGTACTTCGCCTGGTGGTCATCCCTCAGGCGCTGCGTGTCATTATTCCGCCGTTGACCAGCCAATACCTGAACTTGATCAAGAACTCGTCGCTGGCCACTGCCATCGGCTATCCCGACCTTGTCTCGGTATTTGCAGGCACCACGCTGAATCAGACCGGCCAAGCCATTGAGGTCATTGCAATGACCATGGCGGTCTACCTAACCATCAGCCTGCTGGTGTCCATGTTTATGAACTGGTTCAACGCCCGAGTGGCACTGGTTGAACGCTAGGCCGACGGTGAGGATGTTCACATGATCCATAATCAAACAATCATTAAAGAGCGGCCAGCCCCCAGTAGTTCTGTCGGGGCGGTTGCCTGGCTACGTGCCAACCTGTTCAACGGCCCGATCAATACTATCTTTACCCTAATCGGGCTTTACATACTCTATTTGCTCGTGGTTCCCACCGTTCAGTGGGCGTTTCTGAATGCCGATTGGATAGGCACCACACGGGATGACTGCTCTCGGGAAGGGGCTTGCTGGGTCTTCATCAATGCACGCTTTACTCAGTTTATCTACGGCTTGTATCCCCGTGAGGAAATCTGGCGAGCCAACATTGTCTTTGCTGGCTTCTTTACGCTAATAGCGTGGCTGGCAATTCCCCGCCTACCCTTCAAACGTTGGGTAGCCGTGTTTGCCTTAGTCGGCTTCCCCATTGTTGCCTATGTGCTGCTGCACGGCGGTTACTTCGACCTTCCCCGCGTATCGACACACCGCTGGGGTGGTTTGATGCTGACTCTGCTGCTGGCCACCGTCGGCATGGTTGGTGCGCTACCAATCGGGATTGTGCTGGCATTGGGGCGACGCTCCAATATGCCAATCGTGAAAAGCTTCTGCGTGGTATTCATCGAGTTCTGGCGCGGGGTGCCACTGATTACCGTACTGTTCATGGCCTCGGTAATGCTGCCGCTTTTCCTGCCTTCCGATATGAGCGTCGACCGGCTAGTACGTGCACTGATCGGCTTAACACTGTTCCAAAGTGCCTACATGGCCGAGGTTATTCGTGGTGGCCTGCAGGCCATCCCTAAGGGTCAGGAAGAGGCTGCCGCTGCGCTAGGCATGACCTACTGGAAACGCATGGGCCTGATTGTGCTTCCTCAGGCGCTGAAGATGATGATTCCCGGCATCGTGAACACCTTCATTTCGCTGTTTAAAGACACCACCCTGGTCATGATCATCGGGCTATTTGACCTATTGGGGATCGTGCAAGCGGCGCTGGCCGACTCACGCTGGCTGGGCTTCTCACTGGAAGGGTATGTGTTTGCCGCCTTCATGTTCTGGATCTTCTGTTTCAGCATGTCGCGCTATAGCCAGTATTTAGAACGCAAGCTGCACACCGGCCATAAGCGCTAACGCCGCTTTTATTAACGATTTTTTAGCAGGATAAAGACATGACTCAAGCAGCCACCAACCTCTCTGGCACCAGTACTTCTGACCTGATGGTCGAAATGCGCGGCGTTAACAAATGGTACGGCGATTTCCACGTGCTGCGCGATATCGACCTAGAAGTAAAACGCGGCGAGCGCATCGTTATTTGCGGGCCTTCAGGCTCGGGCAAATCAACCTTGATTCGCTGCATTAACCACCTGGAAGAGCACCAGCAAGGTGATATCGTGGTGGGCGGTGTACCGCTCACCCAAGACGTTAAGCGTATCGAACAGATCCGCCGCAGCGTGGGTATGGTGTTCCAGCACTTCAACCTCTTCCCTCACTTAACGGTGCTGGAAAACTGCTGTATCGCACCGATGTGGGTACAAAAAAAGCCGCGCCGCGAAGCAGAAGAAATGGCCATGCAGTACTTAGAGCGGGTGCGCATTGCCGAGCAGGCACTTAAGTACCCAGGCCAGCTTTCCGGCGGTCAGCAGCAGCGGGTAGCCATTGCCCGCTCACTGTGCATGCACCCTGACGTGATGCTATTCGACGAACCGACGTCGGCTCTTGACCCGGAAATGATCAAGGAAGTGTTAGACGTTATGGTGGAGCTTGCCAATGAAGGCATGACCATGCTCTGCGTGACCCACGAAATGGGCTTTGCCAAAACCGTCGCCGACCGGGTGATTTTTATGGATCAAGGGCAAATTATCGAAGAAAACGCTCCCGAGCCTTTCTTCAATAACCCACAATCAGAACGTACCCAGCTATTCCTAAGCCAGATCCTGGGGCACTAAGTAAAGCGATTGGTAAACCAATGGGCCTCTTCGTAGGCCCGTTTTTATATCTAACGACGCTGGCTCATCGACACAAGAGAGACAATTTAAGATGGAAAAGCTATTTATCGACCGCGCCCCGCAGCCGATTGCTCCTTTTTCGCACGCTTGCCGAGTAGGCGATTTAGTGTTTATTACCGGCCAGATGCCCACCGTCCCGGAAACCAACGAAATGCTGCTGGGTACATTTACCGAGCAAACTCACCGCGTCATGCAAAACTTAGCCATTGTATTGGAAGAGGTGGGCAGCAGCTTTGAATACGTGGTTCAGTCACGGGTGTTTATTACCAACATGGGCCACTTTGACGAGGTGAATGGTGTCTACGCCAGCTACTTCACGCAGCCACTACCAACCCGCACTTGTATTGGTGTCACCGGTCTTGCTGGTGGGGCCGATGTAGAAGTGGATATGATTGCTTGGATTCCTCCCGCGCAAGAAACCGACTAACTCCCCAGCGGGGTAATACTGGCAGGCTGTAAGGCAGGTTGCTCGCGATGTTGCGTCAGCGGTTTGTTGGCAAGCGCTGTGAGCAGTATTTGTAACGGGTCGCCATGACTCACCACCAGTACTGTCTCACCTTCACAGCGGCGCTCTACCTCCTTAATCACGGCACACATCCTCGAGGCCACCTTGCTGACCGCCTCCACCTGATGCTGTTGATGGTCCGCATCTTGGGTATCTAGCGCCCATACATCCGGATAATACCGATCCGTTTGTCCATCGAACTCACCGAAGTAGCGCTCACGCAGGCGCTCCTCTTTCTCCAGTGTTAAGCCAAAGGCACAGGCGACTCGTTCAGCGGTTTGTGTAGTCCGCAAAAAGTCCGAGTGCACCACCTTCGTGGGAGTCGGCCACTGCCACTGCTCAACGACTGTCGATAGCTGCTGTTCACCCAGAGGTGACAAGCCGAAGTCGCAAAGCCCACGCTCAGGCGAACTAATAATGAGCCCTTGTTCGTTCGCCTGGCTGTGGCCATGGCGCATCAAGAGATAGCGGTTTCGCCAATGGTAGAAGGCGGTTGTGAAAGTGTTTGACATATCTTTGTAACAAATCCTAGATTGAAAGAGGTCGTTTTCGAAAAATAAACATCTAGCGCTACAAATGTCCACTTGCGAAACGCACGCTCAGCAAAAGAAAGCACAGAACTCGATCGTGGATAGCACAACACAAAAATAACGCACATAAGAGGCTAACTATGCAAACATCACGTTTCTGCAAGCGCCCGCTTGCTATGCTGGCGGCTGCATCATTGCTCCCCTTCGCACTGCTCTCTAGCCATGCCTTCGCCGAATGCGAACGCGGTGACCTTGATTCCCTTTACTGCGATGAAAATGGTGACATGGTCGCTGATCGCCCAAGCGATGAGTCAGAGTGGGCAAATCCAGACACCCTTATTTTTGCTTACACACCGGTAGAAGATCCTGCCATTTATTCGGATATCTGGCAGCCCTTTATTGACCATCTTTCTGACGTTACCGAACGCGATGTGCGCTTCTTCGCCGTTCAATCTAACGCCGCACAAGTCGAAGCCATGCGTAGCGGGCGCTTACACATTGCCGGCTTCTCAACCGGCCCTACTCCATTTGCCGTTAACTTGGCAGGCGCGGTACCCTTCGCATTAATGGGGTCAGATGACGGCCAGTTCGGCTACACCCTGCAGCTATTTACCCACGTAGACTCAGACATTGAGAGCCTGGAAGATCTCAAGGGCAAGCGTGTTGCCCACACCTCACCAACGTCCAACTCCGGTAATCTAGCGCCGCGAGCCTTACTGCCAGAGCTTGGCATTACCCCCGACGAAGATTACGACGTGGTCTACTCCGGCAGCCATGACCAATCAATGCTGGGCGTGGTAGCACGGGACTACGATGCCGCCCCAGTGGCTTCTGAAGTGGTCGAGCGCATGGCAGCCCGCGGCCTATACGATGAAGATGATGTACGTCTAATTTTCGAGTCTGACCGTTTCCCTACCACCTCCTATAACTACGCCCATAACTTACACCCGGACCTTGTAGAAAAAATCGAGGAAGCCTTCTTTACCTTCGATTTCATTGGCACCGAGCTTGGCGAAGAGTTTGAAGGCGTCGAGAAGTTTATTCCGATTAATTACAAAGATAACTGGCAAGTGATTCGCACTATTCAGGCGGCAAACGGCGTGAGCTACACGCCAGACAACCTGGAGTAATAGCGGCCGCGTCGTCACTGATGGCGCGGTTATTCATCTTCTGATGGAAGCCATCACATGCTGGAAATTACGAATCTGGTCAAGCGTTATGGCCACAACGAGGCGGTGCTGAAGGGCCTCGATCTTAAGGTAGAGGACAACAGCGTTGTTTCTATCGTTGGCGCGTCCGGTGCTGGTAAAAGCACTATGCTCCGCTGCATCAATCGGTTAGTAGAACCTACATCGGGCTCTATCAAACTCAACGGCGCCGAACTGGTTAACGTGAAAGGCGCTGAATTACGCCGTGCCCGGCGTAAAATTGGCATGGTCTTCCAGGGCTTTAACTTACTTGACCGCCTTACCGTCATGGAGAACGTACTCGCTGGGCGGCTTGGCTACGTTAATCTCTACCAAGCAATCTCACGGCGCTACCCCCAAGCCGATATAGAGCGCGCCTTTACCCTTATGGAGCGCGTTGGGATTGCTCATTACGCCAATAAACGTGCCGATGAGCTTTCCGGCGGTGAGCGCCAGCGCGTCGGGGTGGTACGAGCATTAATGCAAGAACCCGACCTGTTACTGGCCGACGAACCAACGGCGTCGCTAGACCCGCGCACGTCCGAGCAGATCATGATACTGCTGCAGAGCCTTGCCAGTGAGCTTTCGCTGCCGGTATTGATCAACATTCACAACGTTGCTCAAGCAAAAACCTACACTGAGCGTATTGTCGGTTTACGCCACGGCAAGATGATTTTTGATGGGTTGCCCGCGGACTTTAATAAAGATGCGCTCGATGCTATCTATGGCGGTATTGAAGCACCTGACGATGCAATAACCGAGCAGCCCGATGCTCATACAGAGGAGCCACGACATGACGCCGTCTGACTCCCCCGCTTCTCCGCGCACCTGGAAAAAGCCGCCTTTTATTGCCAATCCCGTCATCCGTTACGGCATTTTTATTGTCGCAGCGATTTATCTGGTGTGGGCTTTCGGTTCTTTACCGTTTAATTGGGCGCGCATTTCAGAAGGCTTACCGCGGGCAGCGCGCATCTTTAGCGGAGGCTTCCCACCCAGCTTGGAACGATACGAGTTGCTGCTGACAGGTTTTAAAGAGAGCTTCCAAATTGCCATTCTCGCCACATTGCTAGGCGTTTTCCTATCGATACCGTTTGCGGTGATGGCCGCTCGTAACATTGCACCAATGCCCATTTACGTTATTGGCCGCGCGGTCATTATTATCTCGCGCAGCTTCCACCCCGTTATTGTGGCCATCTTATTCGTGGCGGCCGTTGGGTTTGGGCCACTGGCAGGTATTTTAACGCTTACCCTCTACTCCATCGGTTTTGTTGGAAAGTTGTTAGCAGAAGAAATCGAAGAGATTGACTGGGGGCAAGTAGAGGCCATGCGTGCGGCAGGTGCAGGCTACATTGCTACGTTGTATTACGCCGTCTTTCCTCAAATATTACCCCGCCAGGTCGGCCTGTCGATGTACCAGCTTGATAGCAATCTTCGCGCCTCTGCGGTGGTTGGGATCGTCGGTGCAGGCGGTATCGGTGGCACGTTAATGAATGCCTTTGGTCGTTATGATTACGACTTCGCCTTTGCGATTCTGCTGGTCATTATCGCGGTTATTTTGCTTAGTGAAGGCATCAGCGGCTGGGTGAGGAAAAAAATATGGTAGATCACGCACAGCAACTTGCCGACCGCGTTTGGCATCGCTACGACCGTAAAGAGCGGCTCATCCGCTACGCCGTGCTGCTGGGCACGTTAATGCTGGTGTTCTGGGCGGTTCGCGATATTGATATTTTCTGGCCCTGGGTATGGGACGCTCCCAATCAAATGTCTAACTTGGGTGCGCGCATGTGGCCACCCAGCGCTGCCGGGCTAAACAGTATTCTCAACGCCCTGCTTGAAACGGTACATATCGCGACGTTAGCAACATTCCTCACTATTTTCCTAGCCTTGCCCGTGGCCTATATCGCCGCACAGAACACCACTCCCAATCGTGTTTGCCTGTGGCTAGGGCGCTTTATTCTAGTATCAAGCCGCTCGGTGAATACGATTATATGGGCGCTGTTATTTGTGGCTATTTTTGGCCCCGGCGTGCTGGCAGGGATTTTAGCGATTGTGTTTCGCTCAATTGGCTTTATCGGCAAGTTAATGGGTGAGGCGATTGAAGAAATCGACCGGCGACCGGTGGAAGCGATGGAAGCTACCGGTGCTTCCAAGGCAAAAGTGGTTGCCTACGCCATTGTGCCCCAGGTGATGCCAGCCTTTTTTGCCATTGTGATTTTGCGCTGGGATATTAATATCCGTGAATCCACCGTGCTAGGACTCGTTGGCGCAGGCGGCATTGGTGTGATTCTTCAAGGAGCTATCGACACCTTTGCCTGGCCGACGGTCGCCACCATTTTGATCGCGATTATTATCTTGGTACTGATTGGCGAAGCCATTACAAGTCTACTGCGCAGCAAGGTACTTTAACCCCCCAACAACGTACTTCGCCACTCGCAAGTGTTTGACCAAACGGCAAACGCTTGCCATGGTTAGAGGGTAACTAACGACAAGGAGGACGTACGACGATGACCACCTATATCGTGGTAGCTGACGCCGCCCGCGCACGTATTTTTACCCGTGATGCGTTGAATCTCGCCGAGCATGAAAGCCTTGTACACGCAGCAGGCAGGCTGCACGAAGGTGATTTAATCACCGACCGCCGCGGTGCCGATGTCCATGAATCCACGTCAACGTCATCGCGCTCGTCTGGAGAAGAGGGCGCTGCCTCGCAGCATGAAAACGAGCTATTCGCCAAAGAAGTCGCCAAGCGCTTATATGACGCCCGCGTCGATAACAGCATGGAAAAGCTTATTATGGTCGCGCCGCCTAAATTTCTCGGCTTGCTGCGTGAAAAACTTGATAACACCACCCACAAACTGGTCATTCACACGCTTTCAAAAGATTTGAGTAAAGCGTCCCTGGCCGATATTCAAAACGCCGTTAGCGACTTACGCTAATACTTAAAACATCACCCTCTCTTTTCCACTAAACGTGCTTTTCTACTAAAGAAGTGGTCGTTCTTGCCGATAGTCGTCTGACCCCTGACGATTTAGAGAGCGACCATGTTTTCCTCCCTACGAGCCCGCATCTTACTAGCCGCCCTCACGGCCATTATTGTAGCCCTCATCATTAATGGCATAGCCAGCTATACCACCGTCAAGCATCACAATAACCAACAGGTAAGCAGCAACCTAGATGCCGTTGTAAACGGCAATACTCAGGCGATTAATGAGTGGTTTAACGCCCGCTATACCATGCTGGCCAGCATGGATGATGCTGTCAGCAACAGCGACCCGCTTACCGCACTGCGTCAGTTGGCTGACTCCGGCAGTTTCATGACTGCCTATATAGCTTACCCCTCTACGTCCGATGCTGTTTTTTCTGATAACTGGCAGCCGCCCAGTGACTATGACCCTCGCCAACGGCCCTGGTATCAAGACGCTGTCAACGCCAAAGACACCATTATCACAACGCCTTATGTCGATGCCCAAACGGGGGGATTAATTGTTACCTTTGCACGCCCTTTCTACCGTAACGGACAGCTTGCTGCTGTCATCGGCGCCGATATCACGATTGAAGATGTTATTGCTATTGTGGCCAGTATCGCCCCGACGCCATCAAGCTTTGGCTTTTTGACGACGGAAGATGGCACGCTCGTGGCACACCCTGATGCCGCGTTAACGCTTGAGCCTTCCTCAGTGTTGAGCAGCGATCTTACCAACGCTAGTTTGGCTCAGATTATCCAGGCCGAAGAGCCTCAAGCGCTTGAGCTGCAAAACAGCAGCAAGCTGCTTATGGGCAGCACTGTGGGTGGCAGCAGCGGCTGGCAGTTAGTGGTGGCGCTTGATGAACACGAAGCCACCGCAGGCCTACGTGCCATTGCGACAACCTCGATTATTACGCTGTTAGTCGTCGCCGCCATCACCGCGGTGGTATTCGGTTTGTTGCTGTCACTGCTACTTCGCCGCTTACTCGGTGTGCGTAGCGCGATGGACAACATTGCTTCGGGAGAAGGTGATTTAACCCAACGCCTACCGGAAGAGGGCAACGATGAGGTCACTCAAATTGCCAGCGCTTTTAACCGCTTTGTCGGCAAAATGGAAGCCGTTCTGATTGATGTCCGTACGAGCAGTGAAGCGGTTCATCACGCAGCCAACGAAATTGCCATGGGCGGTCAAGATTTATCGCGCCGCACCGACAACGCTGCCTCTAGCCTGCAGCAAACGTCTGCGTCGGTTGAGCAAATCACCAGCACTGTTCAGCACACCGCTGCGTCCGCCCAGGAAGCCAACCAGCTCTCCCATGCGGCTTCAAACGTCGCGAAGGAAGGAGGACAAGTGGTGGCAAATGTCGTCACGACAATGGAAGACATTTCTCAAGCCTCTAATAAAATTGGTGAAATTGTCACGCTGATGAACAGCATTGCCTTCCAAACCAATCTGCTGGCACTCAACGCCTCCGTGGAAGCGGCCCGTGCCGGCGAACATGGCCGCGGCTTTGCTGTGGTGGCCGACGAAGTTCGCAAACTGGCGGGGCGTAGTAGCGAAGCTGCCAACGATATTCAAAAGCTAATCGAAGACTCACAAACCAAAGTCAACAATGGCACTTCTCTGGTACAAAATGCGGGTACGACGATGCAGGATATTGTTGCCCATATCACCCGCGTTACCGATGTGCTGGAGGAGATTAACGCAGCCACCAGCGAGCAAAGCGACGGCATTAATCAAGTCAATATCGCCGTTGCCGAGCTTGATCGCATGACCCAGGAAAACGCCGCGATGGTTGAGGAGTCCACCACCGCCGCCGAGCAATTAAAAGAGCAAGCTGAACATCTCGCGGGGACTATCAGCAGTTTTAAGCTGTCCCACACCGCTACACCTGCTTTGCAAGTGCCCTATCAAGCACCTGACAGCCAACGTCGCCATATCGCCTAGGGATTACACTATGCATTTTCGCTCGTTACGCTCTTTTGTCGTGGCACTAGCAGGCCCTTGCCTGTTAGCCATCGTGGCCGCCATGGTGGTGTATAACTTGATCGCCGCCGCTCACACCCAACAAACCGTGGATGACCACACCAGTGAGCTCATGGAAGGCGCGCTAGATGCCCGCTTAAACGCCATTGCCGATGCGGAAGGCCAACGCATTCAGCGCGAGCTGGACAAAGCGATGACGCTGGCCAGCCAACTAGCCACGACCAATGCGTTAATGGGCATGGAAGATGCAGAAGGCCAACGCGCGCTGTACTTAAGCCGCCGACAGCTCTCGAATCTTGTCCGCCAAACCGTCGCCGATAATCCTGATCTATTGGATGCCTATATCGGCTGGGAGCCCAACGCCTTTGGAGATGACGCCCGCTACGCGGGTGACGAGCGCTACGGCCATGACGGAAGCGGCCGCTTTATGCCCTGGTGGTACCGCACCGATGATGGCGAGCTGGCGATACTACCGCTAGGTGAGGACATGGAGAGCGAAACTCCCCTTGCCAGCGGCGTGCGCGAAGGTGAGTACTATCTGTGCCCGCGTGAAACCTTGGCTCCCTGTATTATCGACCCCGCGGCTTATGATTTCGGCGGCGAGACCCAGCTAGTCACCTCGTTCAATGCCCCCATCTTGGTAGATGGTGAATTTCGTGGGGTGGCAGGGATTGATTTGGCGCTTAACTTTATCCAAACCTTATTAAGCGATGCTAACCAGACGCTTTATGATGGTGCGGGACGAATGACACTGGTAGCCGGGCGTGGCGGCTTGGTAGCCGATACCGCTAGCGAAGAAGCCCTAGGATCACCCGCTAGCGATTCGCTAAGCGACACGCTATTGGCAGGTATTAAACAGGCAGTGTCGCAGGGCAGCCTCCATAGCAGCATGGCCGACGGTATGCTTCAGCGCTATCAGCCCATCACCCTTGGCAATACAGACCAGCCTTGGGTCTTGGTACTACAGCTCCCTGAGTCAGTGGCACTGGCCGAACTGAACGCTTTGCAAGACGTACTCAGCGAGCAGCGCCAGCAAAACACGCTAGGCATGTCACTGGTGGGTCTGCTACTGGCAGCCATTGGTGTCGGCGCACTGTGGTGGATTGGTGGACGAATCGCACGTCCTCTTAAGCGCCTGGCTAACCGTATGGAAGAGATCGCGACAGGGCATGGCGACCTTACCCAACGTTTGCCAGTTCATGGGCGCGATGAAAGCGCAGCGGTAGCAGAACAGTTCAATGCCTTCGCGGAGAAAATCCAAACCATCTTGCTGGATGTACGGCGCAGCAGCGAAGCAGTCAACCATGCGGCCAATGAGATTACCCAAGGTGGGCACGATCTTTCACGGCGTACCGAACAGGCCGCCGCCAGCCTGCAACAGACCTCTTCAGCCATGGAAGAGATCAGCAGTACCGTTGGCCACACCACTCACGCCTCTCAGGAAGCCAGCGGACTTTCTCAAACCGCCTCTGAGCTAGCGTCCCGCACTGACAGTGCGTTTGAGCAGGTGGTCGCCACAATGACGGATATTCGCACCAACTCTGATGAAATTCAGAGCATTGTCAGCGTCATTGATGGCATCGCTTTCCAGACTAACCTACTGGCGCTAAACGCATCCGTAGAAGCTGCCCGTGCTGGGGAGCATGGTCGTGGTTTTGCCGTCGTGGCTGATGAGGTACGTAAACTCGCCTCGCGCAGCAGCGACGCTGCCAAAGATATTCGCCAACGTATTGATGCCTCAGCCGGTAAGGTAGAAAGCGGCACACAAATGGTGCGCGATGCCGAAGCCGCTATGCATGAACTGGCTCAAAGCGTGACGCGTGTTACTCAAATGCTGGGCGATATCAGTACGGCCGCGCGAGAGCAAAACGACGGCATCAGTCAGGTAAGCATTGCCGTTACCGATCTAGACCAGATGACTCAGCAAAACGCAGCCCTAGTGCAGGAGTCCACCACCGCCGCCGAACAGCTTAAAGATCAGGCGAATCGGCTCGATGCACTGGTAGGTGGGTTCACGCTTGAAGCACATGACAGCCGCCATACACAGGGCCAGCGCACACTGCCTGCGCCAGCGCTGTCACAACACTAAACTGCTATAAAATCAGGCCGCCGGGGCACCGACGGTAGCGGAAGTTTATCGCTACCACTGGCTCTGGCGGTCATTATCCTGCCCAGGCCTTATTTTGAGGCTCCCGCTGTTATGTCACCCCTGTTCGCGTGCTTTAAGCCAGCGCGTATTTTCCTCGTCTAAAAATCTGCATTGACCGTAGCGTACACCTAAAGTCGTATCCGTCGACGCCGATAGCATGACAGCAGACGTTACCTACCAAGCGGTCAACTTCCGACCTTACTTTACCTAAATAGCGAGACTTAATTAATGCTGTCGTCCCTACGCTTGCGCATCATGATGATCACTTTGCTGGTGATCACGCTAGCACTGACTATTAATGCCTCGGTCAGCTACCTGACCTTGCAGACACATAATGACCAGCAAGTAACCCGACAGCTGGCATCCATCGCACAGGGGAACGCCCTGGCAATTGAAGAATGGATTGATGCCCGAGCCGCCATACTAGAAGCAGCGCGCATGCCCGTGATTGATAATGACCCGCTTGCGCCACTCGCCCAGTTAGCAGAGTCAGGCGGGTTCTTAGCGGCCTTTTACGGCCAATCTGATGGTAGTCATCTTTCTTCCGATGGTTGGATACCAGGCAGTGATTATGACCCACGACAGCGTGACTGGTACCAAGCAGCAACAAAGCAGGATCGTACTATCGTCTCGCTGCCTTACGTGGACGCTAATAGCAATCAGCTAGTGGTTACCTTTGCGACGCCAGTCAAGCGTAATGGCCGTTTATATGGGGTGATCGGCGGCGATGTCGTCATCGACAACCTCGTCAGCCAGGTCACCGCTATTCAGCCAACGCCTTCGAGCTTTGCCTTTCTGAGTAGCGGTGGCGAGACAGTGATTGCGCATCCCAACGCTGCGTTGGCTCTCGAGCCGCTGAGTCGAATTAGCGACACCTTATCTCCTGAGGCTATCAAGCAGCTGAGCGCTGCCCAGGATGAGTGGAAGCCTGTCCAAGTCGACGGCCAGACTAAGCGACTATCAGTGATCTCCATCGCCGGTACCGACTGGGAGCTCGGCGTGGCGTTAGACGAGCGTGAAGCCACTGCAGGATTGCGCGCCATCCTCAAGTCTTCATTGTTCACGTTAATAGCCATCATTGCTGTCACGGCTCTACTGCTGAGTTTGTGGCTCAAGCGTGCGTTCGCTGGCCTCGAACGAGCCCGAGATGCCCTAAATGACATCGCTAGTGGTGAAGGGGATCTGACCCGCCGACTTCCAGAACAAGGCCGCGATGAAGTGGCCCAAATTTGCGGTGCCTTCAACCGTTTTGTAGGCAAAATGGAAGCGGTCTTGATTGATGTGCGCACCAGCAGTGAGTCGGTGCACCATGCCGCTAACGAAATTGCTCTGGGCGGCCAGGATCTATCCCGCCGTACCGATAACGCGGCTTCTAGCCTGCAGCAGACGTCTGCCTCGGTGGAACAGATAACCAGCACGGTGGAACACACCGCCGCCTCGGCTCAAGAAGCCAATCAGCTATCCCATAAGGCCTCGAAAGTCGCTAAAGAGGGCGGCCAAGTGGTCGCCAATGTGGTCACCACGATGGAAGATATTTCCCAGGCCTCCCATAAAATTGGTGAAATTGTCACGCTAATGAACAGCATTGCCTTCCAAACCAACTTACTGGCCCTTAACGCCTCCGTAGAAGCCGCCCGGGCGGGGGAACATGGCCGTGGTTTTGCGGTCGTTGCCGATGAAGTACGTAAATTAGCAGGGCGTAGTAGCGAAGCCGCCAACGATATTCAAAAACTCGTTGAAGATTCACAAAGCAGAGTCAATAACGGTACCGCATTAGTGCAAAATGCCGGTGCCACCATGCAGGATATCGTCGCTCATATCATCCGCGTCACCGATGTCCTAGAGGAAATCAACTCCGCTACTAGCGAGCAGAGCGATGGCATCAAGCAAATCAATATTGCAGTGTCTGAACTTGACCGTATGACCCAAGAAAATGCTGCCATGGTGGAAGAGTCCACCACCGCTGCTGAACAGCTGAAAGAGCAAGCCAATCATCTTAAAGGCACTATCAGCAGCTTCAAGCTGTCTCAACACCCCCCGGCTCCCCTAACAGTCAATTCGACCAACGTTTTGCCGTCGTATTGAGTAACTATCGTATTGAGTGACTAAGGAATCGGCGGCAGTGGAATATCATCACTGCGCTTGGCACCCGCGGTCATCTCGCGGCAAAGTCGCAAGAACTCTCGTACCCCCGTGGTAAGATACTTGTGGCGGTGCCAGATGAAAGTGAACTGACGTTTTAAGTCTAATTCCGGTGTTGGCAGAGGCACTAAGCTGCCGCGCCGGAACGCATCACGCAGTGCTAGCCTGGAAACGCAGCCAATGCCTAGACCCGATTCCACCGCCCGCTTAATACCCTCGGTATGTTCAAGCTCCAACAGGGTATTAAACCGGCTACGCCGGTGGCGCGCGGCGTGTTCAAGAGTCATGCGAGTGCCAGAGCCCTCCTCGCGCATAATCCAGTCTTCACGCAACAGTTGTTCCAGCTCAAGATGCTCGCGCCCCGCCAACGGGTGGCGCGGCGAGCAGAACACACACAGCTCATCTTCCACCCAGGGCTGGCTAATAATCATATCGTCGTCGCACTGCCCTTCAATCAGCCCTAAATCAAGCGAGTGCTGGCGCACACTCTCAATAATGTGACGCGTATTGCGCACCGCAAGACGCACCCGGCTGCCGGGGTAGCGCTGCATGAAATCGCTAATTAATAAGGTCGCTAAATAGTTGCCTATGGTTAGCGTCGCGCCCACATCCAACGCGCCCACGCCTTGCTGGCCGCGCAACAGTTCTTCTACCTCCTCCGCCCTATCTAGCAGGGCAACCGCTTTCGGCAACAGCTGAAAACCTAACGCATTAAGCTTCAACCGCTTTCCCATGCGATCAAGAAGCTGGCAGTCAAATTGACGCTCAAGCTCCGCTAGCGACGTGCTGGTGGCAGACTGGGACATCGCGAGGGCACGCGCTGCCTGGGAAACACTTTCGTGCTGGGCGACCGCCACAAAGACTTCCAACTGGCGCAGGGTGTAATGCATAGCAAGAACCTATCTTGTTTCGGCAGCATATCTATTTTTTAGATAAGTGTTATCAGTATAATTTGCTTAACAGATATATCTCTCTTTATTTAGAATTACCATCAACATATTTAGCCATCTTTTATGCTTTTTTAGAATATGGCAGACGAGGCTTAGGCCACTCTGCCCAATGGAGGAGTTAGCATGAGCAAGTTTGCCCTGGAAGAAGTCCTCAGCGTTCACCACTGGAACGACACCCTGTTCAGCTTCCGCACCACTCGCGAGCGTAGCCTACGCTTCAAAAATGGTCAGTTTGTGATGATTGGCCTGGAAGTGAACGGTAAACCGCTGATGCGTGCTTACTCCATTGCTAGCCCTAACTACGAAGACCACCTAGAATTTTTCAGCATCAAAGTGCCCGATGGCCCGCTCACCTCGCGCTTGCAGCACCTTCAGGTCGGTGACCAAATTATGGTCAGCCGCAAGCCTACAGGCACGCTGGTATGCGATGACCTGCTACCGGGCCGCAACCTTTACATGCTTTCCACCGGCACGGGCCTTGCACCGTTTATGAGCCTGATCCAAGACCCTGAAGTGTACGAGCGCTTTGAAAAAGTGGTGCTGGTACACGGCGTGCGCGAAGTGTCTGAACTGGCCTACGCCGACTTTATTACCAAAGAACTGCCTGCTCACGAATATCTAGGCGAAGAAATTGCCGAGAAGCTGGTGTACTACCCTACGGTAACCCGTGAAGAGTTCCACACTATGGGACGCCTGACCGATCACATTCGCAGCGGCAAGCTGTTTGAAGATACCGGCCTTCCGCCGATTGATCCGCGCCAAGACCGCGCGATGATTTGTGGCAGCCCCGCCATGCTCGACGACACTAGCTCACTACTAGACGAATTGGGCCTGAATATTTCCCCGCGCATGGGCGAGCCGGGCGATTACGTGATCGAGCGTGCCTTTGTTGAGAAGTGAGTAGTGAGTAGTGAGTAGAAAAATTCTAGTCGCTAATACAAAGCCCCTGCTGGAGATGATCCACAGGGGCTTTGTGCTGCTTACTGCCTACAGTTCAAACAACTTACTGCTTTTTACTTACCATTCACCACTCACAGTTAACAAACCTAAACCGCGTCTTTACCGGTTTCACCGGTACGAATACGGATTACCTGCTCCAGCGGCATTACAAAAATTTTGCCGTCGCCGATTTTGCCAGTATTGGCAACCTGAGTGATGGCATCGATTACCTGTTCTGCCATATCGTCATCTACCGCGACTTCCAGCTTTACTTTAGGCAGAAAATCCACCACGTACTCTGCACCACGGTATAGCTCTGTGTGACCTTTCTGGCGGCCAAAGCCCTTCACTTCCGTTACCGTAATGCCCTGCACGCCGATATCAGAGAGCGATTCGCGTACGTCATCAAGCTTAAACGGCTTGATAATGGCTGAGATCAATTTCATTGCGACATCCTCTAGCTTGGTGGCCTTTTATCAAAGGTTGGCGGGACACTGCTGTTAGCCAAGCCCGTTACTATTAAGCATACACCGCTACTGGCAGAGAATAAAAAATCAACGCAAATGTGCAGTGAGAGTGTACCAAGACAAAAAGGCCTCCCACGTAGGGAGGCCAAGGGAGCACGCCAGCTCATTTCATTAGCACGAGCTTATTTCTTAACGCTAAACTCGGGGTAGGCTTCAAGACCGCACTCAGCGATATCGACACCTTCATACTCTTCTTCTTCGCTAACGCGGATACCCATGATGGCTTTCAGCACCAGCCACACCACTAAGCTAGCGACGAATACCCAGCCAAAGATACCAACGATACCGATCAACTGTGCGCCGAAAGAAGCATCGCTATTGGTCAGCGGCACCGCCAACACACCCCAGATACCCACAACACCGTGTACCGAGATAGCGCCGACCGGATCATCTAGCTTGAGTTTATCTAGCGTAATGATAGCGAAAACAACGATCAAACCGCCCACCGCACCAATCACAGCAGCGCCTAGCGCAGAGGGGGACAGCGGATCAGCCGTAATCGCCACTAGACCAGCCAATGCACCATTAAGCGCCATTGTAAGATCCGCTTTACGGAACCACAGCTTGGCAAGAATCAGTGCAGCGAGCACGCCACCGGCAGCGGCCGCATTGGTGTTAACAAACACCTGAGCAACATTGTTGGCAGAGCTGATGTCAGACATTTTCAGCTCAGAGCCACCGTTGAAGCCGAACCAGCCCATCCAAAGAATGAAGGTACCCAACGTGGCCAGCGGCATGTTAGCGCCTGGAATCGCGTGGATAGAGCCATCTTTGCCGTACTTACCCTTACGCGGACCAAGTACCAATACACCGGCTAAGGCAGCGGCGGCACCCGCCATGTGAACAATGCCGGAACCCGCATAATCGGAGTAACCGACTTCAGACAACCAGCCGCCACCCCATGTCCAGTAGCCAGATACCGGATAGATAAAGGCTGTCATCACAACAGCGAAGGCCAGGAATGCCCACAGTTTCATACGTTCAGCAACCGCACCCGACACAATCGACATGGCAGTGGCAACAAACACCACCTGGAAGAAAAAGTCAGAGCGCATTGAGTAGTAAGGCGCATCATCACCGCCTGCGGTCACTGCATCAACGCTGTTTTCAGCGCCGATTAAGAAACCAAGGTTGGGTAAGAAGCCACCCGCGCTGCTGGAATACATGATGTAGTAACCGACCAACAAGTACATGGTGCAAGCAATCGCAAACAGTGCGATATTTTTGGTCAGGATTTCGGCGGTGTTTTTGGAACGCACCAAGCCAGCTTCAAGCATTGAAAAGCCAGCGGCCATCCACATTACGAGCACGCCGCAAATCAAGAAGTAAAACGTATCGAGCGCATAGCTCAAATCAGCTAACTCATTCATGAGGAGTTCCCCGTTGTATTAAGAGAAGTTATACGTAAAAGGCAGGCCGGAAAGCGTTACACGGCGTCAGCGCCGCGCTCACCAGTACGAATACGGATCACATCTTCTAATGGCGTTACAAACACCTTGCCGTCACCGATCTTGCCGCTGTTAGCTGCGCTGCAAATAGCATCAAGAACGCTCTCCAGACGCGCATCATCGACAGCAACTTCTACTTTTACTTTGGGTAGGAAATCGACGACATACTCTGCGCCACGATACAGCTCGGTATGCCCCTTTTGACGACCAAAGCCTTTAACTTCAGTCACCGTGATGCCCTGAACGCCGTTGTCGGCGAGCGCTTCACGAACGTCGTCAAGCTTGAATGGCTTGATGATAGCGGTGATGAGTTTCATCCCGGATCTCCCCTGCTGGATTAGGTAGCGGCAGCGCCGCCCGAATTAAGTACTTATCTCGTTAATGCGCATACCGTGCCACCCAGCTTTTTTTTCTTATAAGTCAGCAGTTTGTTTCATGAAATTTAAGATTATCCGATGACAAGGAAGACTTAGTAGCACCCGCGATCGCCTACTTGCACCATAAAAGAACATTAATAAAAGCGAGGCGCTTCATTTCGATGCAATCCATCGATACAGAAAGGCCAGACGCTAATTTGCAAACGACGCATGCGCATCGACGGCGGGTTGCGTATCCTTATTAGTAAGCAGTGCACATTTATGCGTGGTCATTTAAGGAGAGAGCTATGGCGCCTCAAGATCGCATCAGCCGTTTAGCCCAGCAGATTGGGGATCGTTTACAGAATGCGTCCCAAGCCCCGGAAGATATTCAGAAAGGCGTACAGCAGGTGGTACGTGGCGCCTTTGACAGACTGGAGCTGGTGTCACGGGAAGACTTTGATATTTTGATGGATGTACTGCAGCGCACGCGTTCCCGCGTTGAAGCCCTGGAGCGCCAAGTGGCCAGCCTTGAGGCAGCGGTGGAAGCCTCTACCTCAACAAGCAGCACCCCGGTTGAAGCAGAAGCGCCGCCGACGCCCGTTCAGCCACACAGCACTAAGAGCGAGGGCACCAAGACCGAAAGTACTAAAACCGAAAGTACTAAAACCGAAAGTACTAAAACCGAAAGCCCCGAACCGCCTAAAGCGGATACCTAAGCGTAAGCGACATACTATTGCCAGCGGCGAGCGGCTCCCTGCCGCTGGCTTTCCCACCTATTAATAAGAATCACTATCATTGACATTCGAATTGATGGTGATATCTTGTCTATGCGCTAACTTTTTTGCCTCTTTTTGAGCACCAATTAAGGGCAGCCGTACAAAGCAGTCCCATGTTGATACACGTATTGGATGGGTAACTGCACCAAGCTGCTCTCACCTCGATCACTAACGCCACGATGCCACAGCAGCAACGCGCTTCAACGCCTGAAATCACTTCCCAAGCGCTTTTGCAGCTTGGCCAGCGCTTTGGAATTCACTACCGCATTGAAGATTCACCTAGCCCTCTTAGCCCGGTAGCGCTTGGCCATGTTCACGATGTCAGGCTCTCGCAGGCACTCCACCTGACACTTTCTGACCTGCAGGTGGAACGCACTTATACCTCTACTTCCTACCAGAGTGTGCCATGGTTTATCAGCGTTATTTTGGAAGGGGAGATCAGTGTTCAGTTAGGCGAGACACCCTATCGACTAACGGCGGGCGATGGTTTTTGCGCGCATTTTGATGCCCAACACCCGCTCATTGTTATCCAGCCTGCCCAACCCCGCTTGCGCACTGTCAATGTCGCGGTATTGGCGACGTCCTCCCTTGCGCTACCGCCCCCCCCAAACAGCCCGCAATTTCATATTTGGCAGTTACCTGCTGCGCTAAGGCAAACGCTGTGCACCACCATAGAGCAACCAGCCGCAGCTTGGCGTCAATCACTGTTATGGCAAGGGCTGGCGCTGCAGCTCTTGGGGCTTGGACTACCAGAGCATCTCGAGCGACAGCCTAAATCCCCCAAGCTTTCCCAGCGTGACCGACGCTGCATCGCCGCGTTGCATCAGCAAATCACGAAGTACCCCGAGCAGCGCTATCACCTGCAAACATTGGCCAAAGAAGCGGCGATGAGCCCCAGTAGCCTGCGTCAGAAATTTCACGTTTGTTATGGCTGCTCAATTTTTGAACACCTGCGCGCTTCCCGGCTGCACAAAGCTTATCGCGATCTAGAAAAGGGGTTTAGCGTGCAACAGGCTGCTCATGCGTGCGGCTATCGCCATGCCAGCAACTTTGCTACGGCCTTCAAGCGCCAATTTGGTATGGCACCTCACAGCATGCAGCGCTAACCATAAACATCGTGACGTTGCCCCTGCATGCCCGGCACCTCCTGCAGGTACCCAGGTGCAGCCATCTATCACCAATAGTTCCTTCCTTCCGCGGCATTTGGCAGCACGCATAACTAGTTTGGCATTGCGCATACCTTTTGAGACTCGCAAAAGGCAATAATTCTCATTACTTATTTTTCCTTGCTTCCTCGGCCCACAGGAACTCTTCATGTCGTCAACACAACGCCTCTTTCTCCTCTCTCCATTTAGTAGCGCCCTGCTGATAGCCTTTACCGCCACTCCGGCTTTTGCACAGCAGGCTGCCGAGCTAGCAACGGTCACCGTTACCGCCCAGCAGGCGGCTACCAAAGTCACCACCCCTTTTATCGAAACGCCCCAAAGCGTTTCTAGCATTACCCGTGAACAAATGGATCACCGCGGGGTGAGCACCGTTCAGCGCGCTACCGATTACACGCCGGGTGTTTACAGCAACCAGGTCGGTGCCTCCAATCGCTTCGATTACCTGGTATTGCGCGGGTTTTCTGACGGCAGTTTGAGCAATACCTTCTTAGATGGCTTAAAGGTCATGGGTGATGCCAACTCCCATAGCAGTATGCGCATCGATCCGTGGTTTCTAGACAGCATTGAAGTGGTGCGAGGCCCCGCCTCGGTGCTCTACGGCCGCGCGTCACCGGGTGGTGTGGTGGCGCTAAACAGTAAGCGCCCTGAATTTGAACAAAGCGGTGAGTTACGTTTTCGGGTAGGCAACAATAACCAGCGCAGTGCCGCCTTTGACCTCACTGGGCCGATTGGCGCAGAACAGCGGGTGGCGTTTCGCCTGACCGGCATTGCCAGTACCGCCGACACCCAGTTTGGCCCCGCCGAAGAAGAGCGCTATGCCATTGCGCCCCGACTAACATGGGATATCACCGACGACACCAGCCTAACCGTAGAAGCTTATCTTCAAGATGAGCCAGAAGGCGGCTACCACTCCGGCGTGCCCTATGAAGGAGCGGTAGTACCAAGAAATGGCAAGAAGATCAGTAATAACTTCTTCGATGGCGAAGCCGACTACAACGCCTACGAGCGTACTCAGCGCATGGCTGGCTATACCCTGGAACATCGCTTTAATGACGACGTAACGGGCCGCCAGCTACTACGTTATCTCAATTCCGATGTGGTGCTTAACCAAGTCTATGGCTATGGCTGGACGTCACCCACCTCTGATGAATTAACCCGCTACTATTCTGGCAGTGATGAATCTCTAGAAGCCTGGACTATCGACAACCAGCTTGAAGCCACCATCAGCAGCGGCTTTATGGATCACACCTTGCTCGTTGGGGTCGATTATCAACAGCGAGAAAATGACGTGTCATGGCCTTCTGGGTATTTCCAACCCATTAATGCTTTCAATCCTGTCTATGGTAGCGGCCCGATTGAATTTTACGCCCCTATCCGTGAACGCCATGAGATAGACCAAACGGGTGTTTATCTACAGGATCAAATCGCCGTCGATAACTGGCGCTTCACGCTAGGCGGCCGCTACGACTGGGTGAATATCGACAATACCAACCGTGATAGCGGTGACACCAGCTCACTTAGCGATACCCAGTTCAGCGGCCGTGCTGGTGTGGTGTACCTGTTCGATAACGGTGTAGCGCCCTATGCCAGCTACTCGACCGCTTTCACGCCTACCAGTTTTGTGGATGAAAACGGCAACTTGTTAGCGCCGATGGAAGGTGAGCAGTGGGAGGTTGGCCTAAAATTCCAGCCTAACGGCAGCGCTAGCCAGTTCAGCGCAGCGCTGTTCCATATCAGCCAAGAAAACGTCGCAACCAAGGAGCAGCCATCCGACCCTTATCGCGCGGTAGGTGAAATTGAATCCCAAGGGCTGGAGCTGGAAGCACAAACCCAGCTAACCGAGGCGCTTTCTTTGCAGGCTGGCTATAGCTTTACAGATATTACCTACGCAAAAAGCGACGACGGCAATCAGGGCAACAATGCGATCTATTCGCCGCGCCATCAAGTGCAGCTGTGGGGTCAATACGCGATTAACGATGGCTGGCTGAACGGTGTAGATGTCGGGGTTGGCGTACGCCACTACGCAGATATTGCCGCCGACCGAGCCAACACTGAAACCGTCCCTGACTACACCCTGGTCGATGCCACCATTGGCTACGATCTAAGCCACATTGGCGTTGAAGGGGTCGAAACACGCCTAAATGTGAACAACCTGCTGGATAAAGAGTACGTGGCTTCCTGCAACTCGCTGGAGTACTGCTACTTCGGCGCAGAACGAGGCGTTACCGCCAGCGTTCACTATCGCTTCTAATCCATTGTTTATAAAACACTGCTTCTAAAACACTGCTTCTAAAAACGTCAGCGTCAGTGATGCCCAGGTATAGCGCCTGGGCATTTTTTTACTCAAGTTTTTCCCGAAACCAATGTTTGCAAACAATAAACATTATCGTTTAAATATACGCCTTACTTCTTGGATGGCTCCTCACCACCATGCGTCACTCCAGCTTGCTCTCTTTGCTCGCCCGCGGCGGGCTATTTGCCTTTTGCCTGCTGGCGTTTTCTACCGCCAAAGCACAGTGGGCAACTGTCGATTGGACTATTGCAGAGACCTTATTGGCGATAGACGCCCCTGTCAGCAGCGTTGCCCAGCAGAGCGACTACCACGCATGGGTGGGCGAGCCACGAATACCTAACAGTGCCACCGATATGGGGCTACGTAACCAGCCTAACCTGGAGCTATTGGCCCAAGTGCCTCCAGAACAAATATTGATATCCCCCATGTTTGCCGGGTTGACGCCGCGCCTGGAGCGGATTGCTCCTGTCAGCACCTTTTCGTTCTACTCACCGGGGAGCGATACGTGGCAAGAGATGCAGACATTAACGCGCCAATTGGGTGCGCTAACCGGACGTGACGCCCAGGCAGAAAAGCTGATCAACGACACTCAAACCCTAATGGCCAAACTACGCGACCAGCGCCCTGATAGTGCGCCGTTGCTGATGGTGCAGTTTATGGACGCCCGCCATGTACGAGTGTTTGGGGAAAACAGCCTCTACAACGCCGTACTTCAGCAACTGGCACTGCCCAATGCGTGGGATCAACCCACCAATGCGTGGGGATTTTCACTGGTGGGGATTGAAGCCTTGGCCCGCTATCCGGAGGCAACGTTAGTGATTATCGACCCACTCCCTTCAAGTATTGAGGAACAGCTCGAAAGCAGCGGTCTATGGCAGCACTTACCCAGTGTTCAGAATGCTCAACTACTACGCCTACCGCCCGTCTGGAGCTTCGGAGCACTGCCCTCTGCCCAGCGGTTTGCCCGAGAGCTGTTCGCTGCACTCGAGCCACACAGCCCAACTCAAGCGGCCGATCTAACTATTAACTAAGGTTTCTTTTCAAGCGCACGCTATTTTTAAACGTTCCAGATACCGTAGGGTTAGGTTAGGAATAAAAACTAGCGAGGGAGCGCCATGACACTAGCCATTGTGGCCACGCGCGCAGGCGTCGGGCTGGAAGCCCCCGCCGTGCATGTCGAGGTACATCTAGCAAACGGGTTGCCGGGGTTAACGCTAGTGGGCCTGCCTGAAACCGCCGTCAAAGAGAGCCGCGAGCGGGTGCGCAGCGCGCTCATCAATGCCGGATTTGATTTTCCCAATACCAAGCGGATTACCCTCAACCTTGCCCCTGCCGACCTGCCTAAAGAGGGTGGTCGCTTCGATTTGCCGATTGCGCTCGGCATTTTGGCTGCCTCCGGCCAGATTCCCGTAGATGCGCTAGAAGGCATGGAGTGCGCTGGCGAACTGGCGCTGGATGGCAAACTACGCGCCGTGCCCGGCGTATTGCCTTTTGCCCTTGCCACACGGCGCGTCAATAAAGCACTGATTATTCCACGCGCCTGTGCCGATGAAGCCGCACTAGCGGGCGATTTACCGGTGCTACCCGCCGACACCCTATGGCAAGTCGTGGCTCATTTGCTGGGGCAAGAGAAAATCCCGCCCCACCAGCTGTCTGCCTCGGTGAGATCCACTGCCCCCATTGCCGATTTAGCCGACGTGCGCGGCCAGCAGCAGGCACGCCGCGCGTTGGAAGTAGCGGCCGCTGGCGGTCACAACTTGTTGTTAGCTGGGCCTCCTGGAACCGGTAAAACCATGCTCGCTAGCCGCTTACCGGGCATTTTACCGCCGCTTTCCGAAGACGATGCGCTGCAGGTGGCTGCCGTGCGTTCGGTATGTGGGCTGCCCCTGGAAGCAGACTGGGGCCAGCGGCCGTTTCGTCAGCCCCACCACAGCGCCAGCGCCGCCGCATTGGTAGGCGGGGGCTCAAAACCCAAACCTGGGGAAATCTCGCTTGCTCACCACGGCGTGCTGTTTTTAGACGAGCTGCCAGAGTTTTCCCGCAATGTATTAGAAGTTTTACGGCAGCCACTAGAAACAGGGGAAATTCACCTCTCACGCGCCAGTCATGAGCGCCGTTACCCAGCGCAGTTTCAGCTCGTTGCCGCCATGAACCCCTGCCCCTGTGGCCACCTGGGGGATCCACGCCAGCGCTGCCAGTGCAGCGCCAGCCAGATTCAGCGCTATCAGGCACGGCTTTCTGGTCCGCTGCTAGACCGCATTGACCTGCAAGTAGAAGTGCCCGCTCTACCGCCCGAACAGCTCACCGCCCAAACTCAGGGTGAACCTTCCAGCGCCGTGCGCGAGCGGGTGATGGCCGCCCGAGAGCGGCAGATGGCGCGAGGTGCACTCAACAGCCAACTTAGCGGCAAAGCCCTAGAAGCCGCCTGCGCGCTGAACGATGAAGAGCGCGCCTGGTTGGCAGGCGTGCTGGAAAAACTCAAGCTCTCTGCCCGCGCCTATCACCGTGTTCTGCGGGTCGCGCTTACCCTGGCCGACCTACAAGGCGAACCCAAGCCCACTCATCCACACTTTATCGAGGCTATCGGCTACCGGCAGTTGGATAGGCTGCTAAGGGGAGCCTAGTGCACATTTTCAACAAAGTTATCCAAGGCATCAAACAGCACTTGCCGAATCGGCTCAGCTTCGTTAACTAAGTGGTGTCGGGCTTCTGGATGGCGGTGGATCTCGGCATTGGGAAATTTCTCCTCCAATACCGCCAAATTCCACTCCCAATCGACGGTTAAGTCTTGCTCACCCTGCAAAATAAGCGTCGGCAACGGGTTAGGTGCTAGCGCCAGCAAACGCGGCATCCAGCGTCGCATCGCGGTTATCCACGTAACGCTTAACCGCTCGGGTTGAAGTGGGTCTTGGTCACGCAAAAACGTCGTGAACTGCTCGTCAGTAGAATTAGGGCGATATTTACGCGGTAGCTCTTTTAAAAAGGGGCTGGCAATAAGGTGCAGCCAGCTAGACTGACTCCAGCGCCAAGGACGTACCAATGGCGCCAGCAGCACAATACCTGCCCAGCCTGCCGCCTCACGGCGGGTAAGCGCATCGGTCGCCAGGATAGCCGCCCCGGTGCTCTGCCCGACACCTAGCCACGGCATAGGGGCCATGCCCTGGAGCTGCAATGTCGCCTGCAAATGCGCAAGGCAGTGCTGGTAGTCGTCAAAATCTTCAATTTCGGCGCGTGGGCCGCTGGAAAGCCCATGACCAGGAAGATCCCACAACACCACACGCCACCCTTTAGCCAACAGGCAGCCGAGCAAATGGCGGTAAAGGCCCAAATGATCAAAGTAGCCGTGAATCACAAACGCAGTGCCGGTTGGAACAGGCGGGCTCCATACTTGGCACCAAAGGGCAAAGCGTCCAGTATCAATAAATCCCGCGTGCACTTCACTGGTGTCGTTTAATAGCGTTTCTAAGCCGTAGTGGCGAAAATAGTCGTGCACGGCGTCCGTTAGCGCATCGCCCGGCCTTAGTCGAGAGAGTGATGACTTGCCTGCTGCTTGCCGAAACAAGCCTTCCAGGTGTTGGAAATTATGCATTAACGTCTCTCCGTGAACGCCACCTATCCATTGGCTGAATGACAGCGGAGACCACTACCGCTCTCATCATTTGGTCGAGCATTTTGCTGCTTTACGGCATCGACTGTTTACATGCCAGTTCAGTTGTGGAAGTATTTTCCACAAATATACATTTAACCTGACCGTGGCACGATAATATCCCACGGGCACCTTTCATAGGAGAACCCCATGAGCGAGCGTATCACGCGTCACCGTTTACAGGTGTCAGCAGACCTGGACCGTTTCATCAATGAACAGGCTTTACCGGGCACTGGTGTTGACGAAAACACTTTTTGGGCTGGCGTTGACGCCCTGTTCCATGATTTGACACCGAAAAATCGCCAACTGCTTGAAGAGCGCGACACGCTACAAGAAAAACTGGATGCCTGGCACCGTGAGAATCCTGGCCCGGTTAGCGATATGCCAGCTTACCGCAGCTTCTTGAAAGAAGCAGGTTACCTGGTTGATGCGCCAAATAGCGTTAAAACCACCACGGCCAATGTAGACCGAGAAGTGGCTATTCAAGCAGGCCCGCAGTTGGTAGTACCTGTGAGCAACGCCCGCTATGCTCTGAACGCTGCTAATGCCCGCTGGGGCAGTTTGTACGATGCCCTGTACGGCACCGATGCGATTTCGGAAGAAGACGGCGCTGAAAAAGGCACCAGCTTCAACCCGAAGCGCGGTCAAAAAGTTATCGCTTATGCTCGCGGCGTGCTCGATCGTGCAGCTCCACTGGCCACAGGTTCTCACCGTGATGCGGTGAAATACGCTATTCGTGACGGCCACTTGGTCGTTAGCCTGGAAGGCGGTCGCGAAACCGGCCTAAAAGATTCCGGCAAGCTGATCGGCTTTAACGGCGACGCATCTGCCCCGGAAGCAATCCTGCTCGCCAACAACGGCCTGCACCTGGAAATCCAGATCGACGATAGCCACCCGATCGGTAAAACCGACCCTGCTCACGTGAAAGACGTGGTTGTCGAAGCGGCGCTGACCGCGATTATGGATTGTGAAGACTCCGTTGCTGCTGTCGACTCTGAAGATAAAGTCGGTGTTTACAGCAACTGGCTTGGCCTGATGAAGGGCGACCTGGAAGAGAGCATCGACAAAGGCGGCAAAACCTTCAAGCGGACGCTGCACGCTGATCGTACTTGGCAAACCACCGATGGCAGCACCGTTAAACTGCCGGGTCGTTCGCTGATGTTCGTGCGCAACGTTGGCCATTTGATGACCACGCCTGCCATCCTAGACGAAAACGGCAACGAACTGCCGGAAGGTATCTTGGACGCAGTAGTGACCTCACTGCTGGCGCTGCACGACCTGAAAAAAGACGCCGATCAGCCGCGTAACTCACGCGCTGGCTCAGTGTATATCGTGAAACCGAAAATGCACGGGCCGAAAGAAGTAGCATTCGCCAACGAGCTGTTTGGTCGCGTTGAAGACATCTTGGGCATGAGCCGTGACACCCTGAAAATGGGCATCATGGATGAAGAGCGCCGCACTACCGTCAACTTGAAGGCGTGCATTGCTGAAGCGGCTTCTCGGGTTGTATTCATCAACACCGGTTTCCTTGACCGCACCGGTGATGAAATGCACACCGCCATGGAAGCAGGCCCGATGGTTCGCAAAGGCGATATGAAGAGCGCTGCGTGGATCACCGCCTACGAGAAGAACAACGTGCAGGTAGGCTTAGCCTGTGGCCTGCGTGGTCGTGCTCAAATCGGTAAAGGCATGTGGGCGATGCCGGATCTGATGCATAACATGCTAGAGCAGAAAATTGGCCACCCGAAAGCGGGTGCTAACACGGCATGGGTGCCCTCTCCAACGGCGGCTACGCTACATGCGCTTCACTATCACCAAGTCAACGTAACGGATGTACAGCGCGAGCTGGAAGCCCAGGGCGAACCCGATTTCTTGGATGACCTGCTCACCGTGCCAGTCGCCGAAAATGCCAACTGGTCGGATGAAGAGATTCAACAAGAGTTGGATAACAACTGCCAGGGCATTCTGGGCTACGTAGTGCGCTGGGTTGAGCACGGCGTGGGCTGCTCGAAAGTGCCAGACATTCATAACGTAGGCCTGATGGAAGACCGCGCTACGCTGCGTATTTCCAGCCAACATATTGCCAACTGGCTGCACCACGGCATTGTCGATGCGCCGCGAGTGGAAGAAACGCTTAAGCGTATGGCTAAAGTGGTTGATAAGCAGAACGCTGGCGACCCCACCTACACTGCTATGAGCGCCGACTTCGAAGGCTCAACCGCCTTTAAAGCAGCCTCTGACTTGGTGTTCAAAGGCCGCGTTCAGCCTTCTGGCTACACTGAGCCGCTACTCCACGCGTGGCGTCAGGTGCACAAGGCGAAGTAAGCCCGTTTTACGGTATCATCAGCCTCGAGGCGCACGCCTCGGGGCTTTTTTATAAAGGACAATAATAATGACCGTAATGACTGCCGAGCAGATTGAACACTTTTTAGATGAGGTGTTTCCCCAGCGGATGGGCAGAATTGAAAGCGTTGGCCCGATGAGTGCCACCCTGCGACTAACGATCGGTGATGAACACCTTCGCCCTGGCCCTCGGGTATCTGGTCCAACCATGATGGGCTTTGCTGATGTGGCACTGTATGTGGCCATTTTGGCACAAATAGGCCCCGAAGCCATGGCGGTCACCAGTGACTTAAACTGCCATTTCTTACGCGCGGCCTCTGGCGAACACGATATTGTTGCTCACGCCAAACTCATCAAGTTAGGCCGCCGTCTAGCGGTAGGCGAAGTGCAGATATTCTCGGCCTGCGATGACACTAAGCCGGTTGCGCATATTACCGCGAGCTATGCGCTGCCAGACAACCCAGCTGGCCAACCACCGCGCTAACGGCTGAGCAACGCAGTAACGGCTAAGCCTAACCAGCCTGCCATCAGCAGCAAACCACCGATGGGCGTCACAACACCAACGCTAAGCCCCACTAGGGCCATCAGGTAAAGCGAGCCTGAAAACGCCGTGATACCCAACGCCCAAAGCGCCAGCACTATTCGCTGTCCTGGCTGAGGGTCCTGGCTGCGCCAAGCCAGCATCGCTAACATGGCCAACGTATGCCACGCTTGATAACGCACGCCAGTTTCAACGATGTCGACCATGGCAGCAGTGGTACGCGATGCCAACCCGTGAGCCGCATAAGCTCCTAGTATCACCGTTAATGCTCCTGAGAGGGCCACTAAACACCACCAGGGTTTGTCTGCTCGCTGCATGGGTTACTCCTGTTTATAACTATTTATTGTAAGCACTTGAGATAAGTACCTGAGATAAGTACCTGAGATAAGTACCTGAGATAAGTACCTGAGATAAGTACCTGAGATAAGCACTCGATATTTCACTGAGATGATTAACGTTGTCACATACCTTGAGCGGTGCGAAACCGCTACAATAGACAATGTTTTGCCTCACCGAATGGGACACTTACCGTTATGCCTACTCCTAATGAGTCGATACAACTGACGCTCAATGGCGAATCGCATACGCTGGCAGCTGGCCTTAGCGCTGCTGATCTGATTGAGCAATTAGGCTTGACCGGGCGCCGTATCGCTGTGGAAATTAACGAACAGATCGTGCCCAAAAGCCAGCTTGCTCAAACGCATTTAGCCAATGGCGACCAAATAGAAGTCGTTCACGCCATCGGCGGCGGCTAGCTTAGCCCGTCACCCGTTTTTGCTTTCACAAGGAACCGCTATGACGCCACTGACTGATACACCGTTTACCGTTGCTGGGCGCGAGTTCAGCTCCCGTCTGCTGGTGGGTACTGGCAAATACAAAGACTTTACCGAGACTGGCGCGGCCATTGCCCAAAGCGGCGCGGAAATTGTCACCTTTGCTGTGCGCCGCACCAACTTAGGTCAAGATGCCGACGCGCCTAACCTTCTCGATGTCATTTCACCTCAACGCTACACCTTGCTGCCCAACACCGCTGGTTGCTACAACGCCAAAGATGCGGTGCGTACCTGCCGTTTGGCGCGTGAGCTGTTAGAGGGCCATAACCTAGTCAAACTGGAAGTACTCGGCGACGACCACACGCTCTACCCCAATGTGGTCGAGACGCTAAAAGCCGCCGAAACACTGCTGGCTGACGGTTTCGACGTGATGGTGTACACCAGCGACGACCCCATTGTGGCACGTGAACTAGAAGCCATGGGCTGCTGCGCTATCATGCCGCTAGGTTCGTTGATTGGCTCGGGACACGGCATTCAAAACCCGCATAATGTACGCCTGATTGTTGAGCAAAGCAGTGTGCCCGTGCTGGTCGATGCGGGCATTGGCACTGCATCTGACGCCGCCATGGCGATGGAGCTAGGGTGTGACGGCGTGCTGCTCAACACAGCGATTGCTCACGCCCGCGACCCGTTGCGTATGGCTAACGCCATGAAGCTTGCCGTAGAAGCTGGCCGCGATGCCTTCTTAGCAGGCCGTATGCCTCGCCGCCAGAGCGCCGACCCCTCTTCGCCTTTTGCAGGCCGAATTAACGGCTGATACAGAGACATCATGACCGATACGAACGACACCACGCCTGAAAGCAACGCTGCCGGCTCTGAGAGCAACACCACTGGTCCTGAAAATGCTGATGCCCCGCTACACCGGCGGGGGATTAAGAGCTACGTGATTCGCGCAGGGCGCATGACCCCAGCAC
Source organism: Halomonas sp. TD01 (assembly GCF_923868895.1). Lineage (GTDB taxonomy): Bacteria > Pseudomonadota > Gammaproteobacteria > Pseudomonadales > Halomonadaceae > Vreelandella. The sequence goes on along the minus strand of NZ_OV350343.1, from coordinate 1,341,516 downwards.
AAAGCCGCGGCTTAGAAGACGTTTGGCCACGCTTAGGACTAACGATTGCCAATGGGCGACAGGAGTTGGATACCCTGTTTGGCCGCCAAGCACCGCGCGTGGTGGAAATTGGCTTTGGTATGGGTAACTCACTCATCGAGCAAGCCGAACGCCACCCAGATACTGACTTTATCGGTATTGAGGTTCACGCGCCTGGTGTGGGCAAGCTGCTAGACGAGGTAGATAAACGCGGCCTAACCAACCTGCGCGTTTACCGCGAAGATGCCTTAGCGGTGCTGGAGCAGTGTCTACCTGAAGACTCATTAACCACGCTACAGCTTTTTTTCCCCGACCCATGGCCGAAGAAGAAGCACCACAAGCGACGCATTGTGCAACCCGCGTTTGTTGAGCTGATTCGTACGCGCTTAAAACCTGGAGGCACCTTTCACATGGCGACCGACTGGGAAGCCTACGCCGAGTGGATGGCCGAGGTGATGGACGCCGCGCCCGGCTACGTGAATACCGCTAGCTCAGAAACAGCGCCCTACGTGCCGCGCCCAGACTTTCGCCCACTCACCAAGTTTGAAGCCCGCGGCGAGAAACTTGGCCACGGCGTATGGGATTTGATCTACCGCCGTGACGTTTAAAAATAGCAATTAAAGGTAGCTAAGCGTCGTTTACGTTCGCTTATCGTAAACGACGCGATGCAGCGTACCGCTACCGCTTTCAAAGGCATCAATATTCGCCAATGTGGTCTCGGCGATATTGGTCAGCGCCTCGGCGGTAAAGAATGCCTGGTGGCCGGTAATCAGCACATTGTGAAAGGTCGTCAGGCGCATGAACTGATCATCGTCGATCACCCCATGAGACAAGTCTTCGAAGAACAGCTGCTCCTCCTCTTCGTAAACATCTAGCCCTAAACGGCCAATTTTGCCGCTTTTCAGACCAGCGATCACCGCCGGGGTATCGACCACTCGGCCGCGGCCAGTGTTGATCAGCATGACACCCTGCTTCATTTGCGCGATGGCATCGGCGTTAATCAGGTGATCAGTATCGGGTGTTAATGGGCAGTGTAGCGAAATAATATCTGCTTGAGCATAAAGCGACTCAAGCGGCACGTACTCCACAAACGGCTCGGCATTCGGGTTTGGAAAAGGATCGCTGGCAACTACTCGGCAGCCAAAGCCATGCATGATATTGGCAAAGATCAAGCCAATCTGCCCAGTACCAATCACGCCCACGGTTTTGCCATGCAGATCGAACCCCAGCAGGCCATCCAGGGCAAAGTTGCCCTCGCGCACTCGATTGTAAGCGCGATAGGTCATACGGTTCAGACTTAACACTAAGGCCACCGCGTGCTCTGCTACGGCATGAGGTGAATAAGCGGGCACCCGCGCCACGGTAATTCCCAACCGCTCGGCCGTCGCCAAATCGACATGGTTGAAGCCTGCTGAACGCAGCGCCACTAAGGTCGTACCATTGTCATGTAACTGCTGTAACACGGCCGCATCAAGGCAATCGTTAACAAAGGCACATACCCCATCAAACCCTTTCGCTAACGGAGCCGTATCTGCCGTCAGGCGCGCATCGAAAAAACTTAATTCATGATGCCTTGCTGCATTGGATCGAGCTAGAAAGGTTTGGTCGTAAGGTTTAGCGCTAAAAACGGCAATGCGCATGGCATTTCTCCTGACTCTGGATGGATGATCAGCATAGGCAATTTGCCCATTATCTGCCTAAACGTCAGAAGAGGTATTCACCGAGGTCAAAGAAAGATGCCGCTAGAAAAAAGAAAGCCGCTCCAAGCGGGAGCGGCAAAAGACCGTGACTAGCAATGAAAGGGAGAAACCATGACAGGAAACTGGCGCTGGTCTTTGAAATAGCGTCGTGGTTGCCAACGCCTCATCAAACGCTGACCACAGCCTACGCATGGCATCTCAAGGAAAATCACAAAAACGTAGCGCATTAAAAAAAGAAAGCCGCTCCAAGCGGGAGCGGCAAAAGACCGTGACTAGCAATGAGAGGGAGAAACCATGACAGGAAACTGGCGCTGGTCTTTGAAATAGCGTCGTGGTTGCCAACGCCTCATCAAACGCTGACCACAGCCTACGCATGGCATCTCAAGGAAAATCACAAAAACGTAGAGCATTAAAAAAAGAAAGCCGCTCCAAGCGGGAGCGGCAAAAGACCGTGACTAGCAATGAGAGGGAGAAACCATGACAGGAAATTGGCGCTGGTCTTTGAAATAGCGTCGTGGTTGCCAACGCCTCATCAAACGCTGACCACAGCCTACGCATGGCATCTCAAGGAAAATCACAAAAACGTAGCGCATTAAAAAAAAGAAAGCCGCTCCAAGCGGGAGCGGCAAAAGACCGTGACTAGCAATGAGAGGGAGAAACCATGACAGGAAACTGGCGGTTTCTGTCGTGGTTGCCAACGTCTCATCAAACGCTGACAATCACAATATAATCATTCTCATTTACCCCGTCAACCCAAATGCGAATACTTTTTATTTATTTTTAGATTAGCCCACCAACTGCAACCAAAAGGGCAACGTCAGCATCGCTAACAGCGTCTGGCCGGTAATAATTGCCGCCATCAGCTCAGCATCACCACCCAGCTGTCGAGCAAGAATGTAGGCAGACGTGGCAGTAGGCAGCGCTGCAAACAGCAGCGCCACATCGCGGCTGATAGGGTCCAGCCCCACCAGCCACGCTAATAACAGCACCACCGCAGGCATTAACATCAGCTTTATGCTATTTGTCGCTATCACGCCACGATCAAGCCGTAACAGTGCCGCTGGGCGAAGCGCCACACCCACGGCAATTAGCCCTAGCGGCAGCGCCGCACCACCCAACAGCCCTACTGTATCCTGACTCCAACCGGGCAAGCCAACCCCCGAAAGATTGAGCCCGATACCCGCTAGACAGGACAAAATCAGTGGATTTTTAGCCAGTGCAAGGGCACTTTGGCCAAGGCTTCCACTACCCAGCGTACCTGCCGCGACAAAGCTTGCGACGCACATTACGTTCACCACCGGCACCATAAGCGCCACCGCCACTGCAGCGGTAGTCGCCCCCATGCTGCCATGTAGCGCCGCTGCCCCCGCAACGCCCACGTAGGTGTTAAAGCGCACGGCGCCTTGGAACACCGACGTGAACGCCGCTGGCGTTAAACCAAGGTAACCACGACAGCGCCATAGCAACAGACCAAAAACCCCCATAGTGCCGAGTAGTACCAATGCTATGCGTCCAACCGGCACTTGGCTGACATCAGCAGTGGCCAACGTACCTATCAGCATTGCTGGAAATAGCACAAAGTAGATCAGACGCTCCATTTGCGGCCAAAACGTAGCACTTGGCCAGCGGCCATAGCCAATGGCAGCGCCCAGTAAAATCAATAAAAACAGTGGCCCAAGTGCGCCAGTAATACTCTCCATTGTTATTCCTTGTTAACTGCGACATCCCAGCACAGCGACATCCGTGCGATTACTGTTACCATGAAACTAACTTCCACCTTACGGCCTGCGTAGTGACCATTCTGCCATGAAGAATTTGCCTAAACCTGTCTACTTTACGGGTTTTCCAGCACTGAAAGTGCTTATCCTCATCACTGGCATCTCACTGGCCGCCTGCACGTGGTACGTGTTTGCCAATTGGCTGCGCGATGATGGTGATATCACATGGTTTACGCCGAATGCCGACTGCAATCTACATTCCAGCACGTGCTCGGCAGTCCTGGGAGATAAAGGCCGCTTAACACTAACCATTGATGCCGACGGCCGTATCGACGCGTTAGATATTCTGCCACTGGATGTAGAGGTCGAGGGCCTCAACCCAAGTCATGTAACGGTCGACTTTATTGGTCGCGATATGGATATGGGCTTACACCGCTTTGGCTTAACCGCCACGGCACCTGGGCACTTTCATGGCCAAGGGCAAGTCGGTATCTGCACGCAAGACGTGATGCCCTGGCGGGCACGGGTTATTCTGGAGACACCGGAAGGCAAGTTGGGCAGTTGGTTCGACTTTGATGTGATTAGGAGTTAATACGCATGGCCGTTAAACCAAACAATCGTAAATCACTCTGGCTGGGACTAGCACTCATACTCGTCATGCTGACCGTTTCCGCTATCGGCCTGTACCAGTTTGCCTTTCAGCCTGACAGTGACGACGTGACGGGAGGACCAATAGAAATGCCCTCTACTCAAGGTGATTTCTCTCTCTCCCAGCTAGATGAAGACGACATTGCCATTGTTTCATTTGGCTACACCTACTGCCCCGACGTTTGCCCAATGAATCAGGCCGTTAAGCGTCAGGCGTTGGCCCAGCTAAGCGACGCTCAGCGCGAACGCGTGGTGCCTGTCATGGTAACGGTTGATCCTGAACGCGATACGCTGCCACGCATGGAAGAGTATATGCAGTTCTTTGGTGATGCCTTTATCGGCTTGGTGGGTAGTCAAGAGCAGCTTGAAGATGTTGCGGCACGCTATGGCGTTATTTGGCGACGAGTAGAGGCACCCGACTCAGCCATGGCCTATACCATTGACCATAGCGCATCGCTTTTCTTAGTTAACCGTAACGGTAAGATTTTACAGAGAGTGCTCTACTCCCCAGCACCACACGGCTTAGTGTCAGCGCTGGAGAATGAGCTAAACAACTAGTAAGAAATACAGCAAAGCAGTACTGACCAAGTACTTGGATTTAGAACCTGGAATTAGGATGTGCTTAGGTTTAAGGCGTACTTTGTAGGTGCTCAAGCATCGCCATTAGCGCTCTGGCTTGAGTGCCATCACGCGTGTCATGCAGCGGATTGAGCTGCCAAGTGCTTTCGGCAAAGCCCCACCAATCCCAACACCCCTGCGGATTAGCCATGCTACTTTCCGCCTGCGGGTATAGCACCACTTGACCATAGTCTGCTGCCCAGCGATTTAAACCACTGTGGCGCATAAACGTGTCGCCAATGGCGTCTACACTCATTTGACAGCCATGCAACGCTATCGTGACAGGGCAGCCCCCCGCCTCGCACGCCTCAGGAATAAACAGATACCCCACGTCGGCCAAGCCTTTAACAGCGAACTCCGACTGATCAAAGGCAACTACTTCGCCCTCGCTAGCATTTGCATCACGCTCAGGGTAAAGCCATGAAAGCATATCGCCAGCCACATTCTCATCACAAGCAAGCACATGGCTGCCCCCGCCCTGTCGACAACCGCCAAATGTCTGGGGGCTAGCGTTGGCCTGCTTCGGCAGTTTTATGGGCCAACCATGACCAGTGTTCTCACTGCGTACGAAACGCAGCTGCTCTGAAGATGCCAGCCAGCGCTGCCACTGTTCTGCCAACAAGCTACCCAGCTCTGGAGAAACAGTGTCATCTTCATCACCGTGCCATACATAGGCTCGCAGCTGGCTTAGCGCATCGCGCTCACCCACCTGCTCAAGCGACTCATAACGCTCGCGCCGGCGATCCAGCTCATCCAGAGAAGGCAACCCACGTCGGGTGCTCATACACTGGCTAAGAGCCAAACTAAGCGCACCTTGGGCACAGCTCCAGGGGCCCGCCGCTAATACGCCTACGCCACTAAAGCGTTCAGGCCAAGCAACCGCCAACTGTGCGGCCATGTAGCCGCCAGACGACACGCCGACCACGCTAGCGCGGTCACTCGCTGCGCTTAATGCAGGTAAATCTCCAGGCACGTCCTCTGCTTCAGCGTGAACAGCCGCGCTGCCCAGCAGTAAAAGCGCGCCAAAAAGGCAAGACGTAGAAGCGGCGGAACGTATCATTTACTCAACGCCTAACAGTTCAACGCGGAACGTCAGCATTTCATTCGGGCCAATAGGACCTTGACCACCTTCACCATAAGCCAGCTCAGCAGGGATATATAGCATCCAGCTATCGCCGACGCTCATCAGCTGAAGCGCCTCCTGCCAACCTTCAATGACTTGATTTACCTGGAAGCTCACCGGCTGGCCACGCTCAAAGGAACTGTCGAATACGGTGCCGTCCAGCAGCATGCCTTCATAATTCACTTCAACGGTGTCTTCAGCGCCAGGAGTTGCGCCGTCACCGGACTCAAGTACTTCATACTGCAAGCCAGATTCGGTAACTTCAACTTCTTCACGCTCAGCGTTTTCAGCCAAATAAGCTTGGCCTTCCTCTAGATTAATCTGAGCAATTTCAGCGGCTTCTTGCTCGCGCTCCGCCATAGAACGTTCTTGGAAAGCGACCAGCGCTTCCATCATCTCTTCCTCGCTTAACGCTAACTCATTGCCATCAAAGACATCGCGCATGCCGTCCGTAAATGCATCAAGGTCGAGGTCTTCAATATCGGCCTGCATGCTCTCGCCCAGGGTCACGCCTAAGCTGTAAGCAAGGCGCTGTTCGTCGGTTTCAGGGGCCGCTGCTGCAAAAGGAGCGACCAATAACAAACTCGCCAAAGCGGTGGAAGAAAATAATGCTTTCATGAAAAGAACCTTATCCAAGGCGCAACGCGCCAAATGTTTGAGTGCTTCAAAGACTAACACCCGCCACCCCAGGCTGCATTACCTGAGACGACGGGTGCTAGTAAGACCACGATCAAGTGCAGTAGTTTGGTGTCTTAAACGACCAACGTAGGACAGTGTGCCGCACCCGCCACACGTTGGGAGACACTGCCCAACAGCAGATTTTTCTCGCCGTTGGTTCCCTGAGCGCCAATCACAATTAAGTCGCACTCCCGTTTACGGGCAAAGCGCACAATGGTTCGCGAGGGGCGCCCGCCTTTCACAAACGCCCTTATTCGCGCGCTGTCTGCCCCCATCTCTATGGCATAGGACTTGGCGTGTACTGCAATTTCCGTGGCGTACTCTTTCAGTGCATCATCGGGCAAATCAAGTTTATTCGGCCGCACCATGGAAAGCGATGCTTCCAATAAGCTGTGGTGCTTAAAGACACACAGCAAATAAAGTTCTGCACCGGTAAGCATATGCAGGCCAACCGCTTTATCCAGTGCCTTAATCGCCCCTTTTGAGCCATCAACGGGAATTAAAATGCGATTAAACATCCGCGATCTCCTTGTGACTGCTTAGCGGAAGGCAACATCACGCAAGAACAGCGCAATTTGCGGAAACATGATCAGCAGCGCCGCCGCTAAAATCAGCATAAAGATGAAGGGCGGTGTGCCTTTGATGACTTCCCAGTAAGGCCGCTTAAAGATCGCAATCGCGGTAAATATATCGCAGCCAAAGGGCGGGGTCGCCGAGCCAATGGCCACCTGCAGCGTGATCAAAACACCCACCAGAACAGGGTCCAGGCCGGTCGCCGCAATCGCAGGCGCGAAAATGGGCGTAAGCACCAGAATGACCACAATCGGATCAACAAACATGCAAGCAACAAAGAAAGAAATACAGATCGCGATCAGTACGCCTGTAGGCCCGGCTTCATTTACACCTACCGCTTCCAAAATCATTTGTGGAATCTGCGCGAACGAGATTATCCAGGAGAACCCATTACCCACGGCGACCAATATAAACACCACCGCGGTAATTAAGCCGGTGGATTTAGCAATCGCATAAATATCGTTCATTTTGAGGGAACGGAACACCACAAATTCGAGCAGTATTGCATACAACACACAGGCTGCTGCTGCTTCCGTCGGGCTAAAAACACCACCGTAAATACCACCAACGATAATGACTGGAAAACCTAACGGCCATAGCGCTTTTTGCACTGCGATGGCGCGCTCTTTCCAGCTAGCGCGAGGCTCAGTAGGCACGCCTTTTACCACGGCATAAATAATGCAATAGATTGAGAACATAAACAGGATTAAAAGCCCTGGCCCAATACCCGCGATAAACAGCTCGCCAATCGATGTACCCGAAATAACCCCGTAAATGATCATGCCAATACTTGGGGGTATCAAAAAGGCGATATCACTAGCGTTAATGATTAGCGCCAGTGTAAAGGGGTCAGAGTAGCCCGCTTTCAGCATCTTGGGCCGCAGAGGTGAGCCCACCGCTACCACGGTTGCCTGGGTAGAACCAGAAACCGCGCCAAACAGCGTACAAGAAGTTGCTGTACTGACCGCAAGACCACCTTTGATATGGCCTATAAAGGACATCACCATATCGATTAGGCGATTAGCAGACTGGCCGCGCGTCATAATATCTGCCGCCAGAATAAACATCGGCACCGCAATCAGCGAGGCAGGCCGGATGCCCGCCATCATCTGCTGGATCAACGTATCCATTTGGCCGAAGCCGTTAAACATCATATAAAAACCGATCACCGCCGCCGTAATCAGCGGGATCATCATAGGAAAGCCCAGCAGCAGCAGGGCAATCATGGTGACTACCATTATCGTCGTCATAGCGTTCCCCTAGGGTGCAAGCCCTGCTTTACACTTCTGTTTCGGTGTCTTTGTAACCGTCGACTACCCCTGTAGAGAGATATACATCCCGAGAGGTAAGGTTTTTAATTGCCGTTAACAGATACTGAATGCCCGTAATTAGGAAACCCATGGGTACCCAGACATAAATGATCCAAATAGGTATCCCTAGTGACGGCAACACACGACCTTTGCTTTGAAGGTCGAGGATGTACACGACGGAGTAGTACAGCAGGAAAAACATAACGAGGGAGGTAAATAACGAAATACCTATCATCAACACCTTGCGCCCCCCAACGGGCAAAGCATCGTAGATTGCTGACATGCGAATATGGCGGCCGTGTCGAGCGGCGTAACCAATACCCGCGAAGGTAATCATAATGATCAAAATACGGTTTAATTCACCTGAAAACATAATGCTATTGCCAAATACAAAACGGGCAATAACATTGGTGACCGTATTCAGCGCCATTAGCAAAACCCCCAGCGCCAGTATGACTGACTCGATTTTGCTAATTGCAGTGTCGATCACCCCTAGTATGCCGGGCAAACCAGAGCTGTAATTCTTTTCGGATTCTTCTTCGGTCATGGCCGATCTCCTCTTATGCAGCGTGGCAGCTAACTATTTAAGACAACCTAGCGCCTCTTCCTTCACTGACCACCGAACGGAGCATGTCCGGCCCTACTCATTTTGTAGCGTAACGGTTAATAACTCTTTCCGCTTCAACGCTGGATGTACGTAAATTTTTCTGTCTTTTGCGTAAGGTAACGCGCTTTTTTTGTTAGGTGGCTGTCAGCACCAGACGAGCGTGTAGGAATAGAAAAGGGGCAGCGCTGGCTGCCCCCTAGGTGATTGTCCGTTAAAGCGAGCGTGCTAAACGGTGAATCACTCGTTAGTTACGGCTTCGAGATCGGCTTTAAACTGCTCAAGCAGCTCAGCACCACGCTCCCCCGTCATGCCTAGGAAGGCCTCTTCCACCTGCGGAGCACGCTCACGGAAAGCCTGAATTTGCTCTTCATTCAAGCGCGTCACAGTGACTTCATCCGAAGCTTCTTGGATTTTAGCTAATGCCTCGTCGGCTAGCCCTTTGATGTGCTCAATTGTGTGGTCATAGGCAGCATCAGACGCTTCTTGCACCAGCTCTTTGTCTTCATCAGACAAGCCTTCATAGAAGTCTTGATTAGCCATCATCGCGGTAGTGAACCAACCATGGCCTGTGAAGGTAAGGTGCGGAGACACTTCATACAAGCCGCCAGACTCGATCCAGAAAATCGGATTTTCTTGGCCATCGATAATGCCAGTTTGCAAACCACCATATACTTCACCCCAAGGCAGTGGCGTCGGTGTTGCACCAAAGGCATCGTAGGTTTCTGAAAGCAATGGGTTCGTCATGGTACGAATTTTTTTGTTATTCATATCTTCCGGCGAGCTAATTGGCTCGTCGGTGGTAACAACCATTTCACCTTCAGGGTACATCTTAAGTAGCTCAAGGCCTTGCTCGGCATAGAGCTCTGGGAACATTTCGTTGATAGCCTTACTTTCGTCGAAGAAAGTAAGGACGGTTTCTTCATCTGTTGGTAACAGATAAGGGATAAAGAAGATTTGCGCTTCTGGAATAAGAGAACCCGTGAAACCAGGCGACTGGTTTACGAACTGGAGAATGCCGTTTTGAGTCTGCTCCATGATGTCATCAGACTCACCTAACTCACCAAAACGATAGACCTGAACGCTGTGATCAGAATTCTCTTCGATATATTCTTTGAATGCGTAAGCGAATACGTCTTGGACATCGCCTTCGTACTCTTCGTGGGCGTAACGCCAATTATCTGCTTGAGCGGCTGCGCTGAGGCCAAATAGTAGTGCACCAATGCTCGCCGTCGTCATTAACTTGGTCGTTACTGAACGAGTCGAAATTAACTTGCTTGCCTTCATGCAGAGTTCCTCTAGCAGTGGTAAGCGCGCTATGCGAGTGCGCCAATATTTAATTTTTGTATAATGCGTGCCGCTCTTAAAACGCTCTGTTAATTGTCACAGACTTTTAGAATCACTATTCATAAAAGCACTATTCATAAAGCATGTCTTTTTGAACACATCTAGAATAACTTTTAGAAGTAGCTTTTAGAAACAGTGTCAAAAGTAATAACAAACCTTGAAACACGCGTTATTCAAAAATAGCTTAATTTCAGGCTAGCGCGGTCGCTCGTAGCGGTCAAGCTGTGTCGCAAGCATATTAAGTGCCTCGCTGACGTTCTCGCGCTCGGGTGACACAACCTCTTGATCAAAGGCAAGAACATTCGAAAACAGCTTACTTTGCAGCCATTGTGCAACATCTTGCTTACTTATAGCGCAGTTTTTTAACCGCTGGTTATGTTTAGATGCTTGCAATATCCATTGCTGCCAGCGTTGAAGATTCTCACGCTCAGCCTGAAGCTCAGCCTGCTGAAGCGTCTTTCGCAATTGAGCAACGCCCTCATTTACTGCGGCTTGTGGCTTAAGGTCACGGCGCAACTGTCGCAAAACTACTGTGACCGATTGCTGCCAATGCTCACGTGCTTCGCGCTCCACTGCCAGCGCACTTGGCGTTGCCTGAAGGCCGTACTGGTAGAGCCAGCCATGCACTAGAAGCTCACACACATCAACCCCTGCACTGTCCTGCAGAACAAGGCATGCCTGCTCAACCCCAGGCTGGGCATAAAACGTCAGTGCAAAATCCCACAGCGGAGCCTGCTGTAAGCGCTGGAATCGGTTAGAATCGAACATTGATTTACCCACTTTTTCGGGAGAATGCATGATCGCACTGCGCCAAGTCGCCCTGCAACGGGGCACACAAACGCTACTCGATAACGCCGACCTTACGCTCCACAGCGGCATAAAGGCTGGCATTATCGGGGCAAACGGCGCCGGTAAGTCGAGCTTATTCAAACTCCTGCTAGGCGAACTTGGCCCCGACCAAGGTGACGTTGAAATGAGCGGTGGCCAGCGGATCGCTCACATGGCCCAGGAAGTTGAAGCACTGGATCGCCCCATTGTGGAGTACGTTCTGGATGGCGATCATGCGTTGCGGCAAGCGGAAGCTGATCTGCTGGCCGCTCGCAAAGCAGATGATGCGCACCGTGAAGCCGAGTTACATGGGCTTATCGAAACTCTGGATGGCTACACAGCCGAATCACGGGCGTCGCAGCTGCTGGTGGGGCTCGGTTTCGTACAAGCAGATCTTAAGCGGCCCTTGTCGGACTTTTCCGGTGGCTGGCGTATGCGGGTGAATCTAGCTCGCACGCTGTTTATGCCTTCCGATTTATTACTGCTTGATGAGCCAACTAACCACCTGGATCTCGACGCCCTGCTTTGGTTAGAACAGTGGCTGACCCGCTACCCAGGCACGCTGCTGCTGATTTCTCACGACCGCGACTTCTTGGATGCTGTGTGCGATCACATCGTGCATATGCATCACCAAACGCTCGAGCTTTACCGTGGCAACTACTCTCGCTTTGAGCGCACACGAGCTGAAAAGCTCGCCCTACAGCAAGCCGAAGCGGCCAAACAGCAGGCCCGCCGCGAGGAAATTGAGCGTTTCATAGCGCGCTTCCGCGCCCAGGCAACGAAAGCAAAACAGGCGCAAAGTCGCGTGAAAATGCTGGAGCGTATGGGCGACATTGCCGTCGCTCATACGGATTCGCCTTTTCACTTCACTCTACCTGCCGCAGATAAGACTTCGCACCCGCTGCTCGTGCTGGACCAAGCCACCCTTGGCTATCGTGGAGACGCGGGCGATGTCGCCCAATTAGAGAAGGTCAACATTACGCTATTACCCGGCAGCCGTATTGGTCTGTTAGGCCCCAACGGCGCGGGTAAATCAACGTTGATCAAATCACTGACCGGTGAGCTTGCGCTGCTAGAGGGCAAGCGTGTGCCAGGTGAGCATTTAGCCATTGGTTATTTTGCCCAGCACCAACTGGAAAGCCTGGACGTAACCACGACGCCGTTTGTACACGTTCAGCGGCTCTCGCCCACGGCCAGTGACCAAGAAATTCGCAACTTCCTCGGTGGATTTGGCTTTAAGGGCGATGACGCTTTTGGCGAAGTGGCCACCTACTCCGGCGGTGAAAAAGCGCGCTTGGCACTGGCGCTGGTCGCCTGGCAGAAACCAAACCTGCTGCTGCTCGATGAGCCAACCAACCACTTGGACTTGGAAATGCGCGAGGCACTAACCGAGGCGCTGGCAAGTTTTGAGGGTACCGTCATTCTGGTATCTCACGACCGTCATTTATTGCGCGCCACGGTTGATGAGTTCTGGCGGGTTGCCGATCATCGTGTGGAACCCTTCGATGGCGATCTCGACGACTATCGGGTATGGCTAAAGGCGCGTTTAGAAGAGGGCCGCCGCGATGCACGTAGCGAAAAAAGCGAACGCCAAAGCCAACAGCCTAGCGGTGACCGCAAAGCCGCTCGCAAGGCCGCAGCGGAACTACGCGAGAAGCTAAGACCGCTGAAAAAAGAGCGCGATCAAGCTGAAAAAGCCATGGAGAAAACTCAGCAAGCACTTGAAGAAGTAGAAGCTATTCTGGCTGACCCAACACTTTATACCGACAGCGCTCGTAAAGCAGAACTTACCGAAGCACTTGCCCAACAGGCGAAAATCAAAAGTCGCTTGGACACCGCCGAGCAGCAGTGGCTGGCAGCCGAGGAAGCACTGGAAACGATGGAAGCAGAGCTATTGGCCAGCGAAGACGCCTGACCTAACCTGCATGTAATAAGCCGGTTAGCTTTCAAGCAAGAACGTTACCGGCCCATCGTTAACCAGCGCCACCTGCATATCAGCGCCAAATTGGCCGGTAGCAACGTTAGGCCAAGCAGCGCGTGCATTAGCCACTAAATAGTCAAACAGACGCTCGCCTTCGGCGGGCGGTGCCGCGCTAGAAAAGCTGGGGCGCAAACCTTTGTGGGTATCGGCAGCCAATGTAAACTGTGATACCAGCAATAAGCCCCCGTTGGCCTGCTGAAGGTTATTATTCATTTTGCCTTCATGGTCACTGAAAACACGGTAGTGCAGCAGCTTATGCAGTAGTTTTTCAGCATCGGCCTCGCTGTCGCCTTTTTCAACACCCACTAGTGCCAGCAGGCCATGATCAATAGCTCCTACCGTCTTACCCTCGACCGTCACGCTGGCATTTTTTACCCGTTGAATCAGTGCCTTCACACTAGCCCCTTGCGATGTCATCCAAAGAAGAGACAGTGTAATCGCTGGCATAGGTTTCAGACAAAACCCACCTATGGGCTAGCTCTGGCCCAGCAGCGCATCACGAAAAGCATCGCTTAGCGGGCGCTCGCCCAGCCAAATACCAAACATGGCGCTGGCGAACTCAGCACTGTCATCCTCAAATACCACATCACCGTTGAGGGCAAGACGTAGCCACTCTCCATCCCAACTGAGCAGATAGCGATCGCCGGGCGTTACATCACGATAGCGCTGATTCAGCCGCTCCAGGTCCTGTTCAATCTGGTTAAATTCATAGAGTGTCAGCGACTCTTTTAGCGTTTTCTCAGTCGCTTCCGCAAAGTCGGCAGCCTCAATGTCATGAAAGTAAGCTAACTCAAGGCGGCGTGGCACATCACTCAACGGCTGTGGCTCAGTTTCTCCTTCAAGCTGATAATAGGCACCCGCATAGGCAGTCCAGATCATGTAGCGAAACACCCCGCTGCCCATTAACGCGTAGCGCTGACCATCAATTTCTACGACTCGCTCAAAGCGTTCTCCCCGCTCAGTCACACTATCGGCCAGCACATTAGATGCTGATAAGAACGTGCCCACTGACAGCAGCGCGCCTAGCGCTAAATGTTGACCGTGTACAGATAGCATAGCGAAAACCTCCTCATTTCCCGGAACACTAGCTATACATACACAAAACAAAAATAAAGGTTCCGTACAACAACTACCAAGAGCGACACAGCATGAGGTCGCAGTGAGGTTCTCCTAACAGCATTTCGGTCACTTGGCTGGTGTGTTGGGGCTGGCCACGGCTACCAATAATCACCAAATCGGGAGAGTGTCGCTTCATATAATCTTGAAGCACATCACAGGGTTGCCCTGGCTCGAGCACTAGCTCGACATCAGGAACGCCATCAAGATCACGCATTAAGCTCTCAACCTCGTTATCCAGCGTTCTACGTAGGCGCTCTACTTCGTGATCTCGCCACTGCGCGAAATTAGCCTGAGAGCCCAACTCACGCTCTCCAGGCAAGCTCCAGGCATGCAGTAGCGTCAACTTCGCTTCTGGAAAGCGAATGAGTGCTTCCCGGAGTGTCTGTCGGGCGGTAAGCGAAAAATCGATCGGCACCAGGATATGTTGCCAAGGCTGTGTCGGTAGATAAGAAGCGACCACCACCGGACAAGGCGCACTTCTCAGCACACGCATCACGGTGGTTCCCAAGAGGAGATCTTTCTGACCGCGCTTACGGTGCATGCCCATAATAATTAACGAGGCATTGCGTTCGTGGGCTTCTCGCACAATTTCAACATGAGGCGCCCCCACAACGGTTTGAATAAGCAACGAAGGCGCTTCCAGCGCGTAATCTTCGCGTAGGTCGGTCAATGTGGCGCTAATATCTTCATTAACCGCGCTTTCAACGTCGTGAAGAACACGTCGAGGCAAGTAAGGGTCCAGGACATGAAGAATGTCGAGCTGTGCTCCTTGGGCATAAGCCAGCCGTAGAGCGCGGGCAAACGCAGCGCGGTTATCCTGAGAAAGGTCCGTAGCGAACAGCAGCGTGCGAGACATGGCGCAACTCCTTGGCCGATCAAGTCGGCACCGTCAGTAGGCACTTTGGACGATCAAGCGGGCACCTTTCAGCATGGTGTCCGTTTGTGCATACCGCAAGGTGTGTCTTAGCTTTTCGACTGCTGCTCTGTACGCTTATTGCGCTAGGTCATTTACATCACCACCACGCATGAAAGTGGTGCACTGGCCCACGGCCATGACCGACATTTAGCCGAGTGCTAGCCTCTAAAGCGGCGTGCAACCACAGTTTTGCTTCGCCAATCGCTTGTTTAGGGGCGCTTGGCGAAGCATCGGCGGGTAGTTTTGCTAGGCACGCAGTAATCGCAGATGAGAGTGCACAGCCCGTGCCGTGCAAGTTGTCAGTATCAATACGTGAAGCAGGAAGCCATGCATGCCCATTCGGGGTTGCTAGTAAGTCAGGACAGGTATCACCGCGCAGATGGCCACCTTTCAGCACCACGTAAGGTGCTCCCAACTCAACCAGCGCTGGCAGCATCGCCTCCATGTCATCCAATGAAGCCGGTGGTTCGGCGTCTAAGAGCACAGCAGCTTCAGGCAAATTGGGCGTAATGACGTCTGCTAAAGGCACCAGTATATCGCGCACGGCACGAATGCCAGCGTCATCGACTAGAATGTCACCGCTTTTGGCAACCATCACCGGGTCCAATACGATCCAGCGGGGGCGGTTTTTCCGCAATACATCAGCGATCACCTCGGCAACCTCACGACTAGCAACCATACCGATTTTAACGGCATCTAATGCCACATCCTCTATCAGGTGCTCTAACTGCTCGCGAATAGCGTGAGGCGAAACCGGATACACAGAGGCCACACCGCAGGTATTTTGGGCGATGACCGCGGTGATCACATTGGTGCCGTAGACACTCAGCGCCGAAAAGGTTTTCAAATCACCCTGCAAGCCAGCACCACCCGAGGGGTCAGAACCAGCGATGGTGAGCACATTGCGAAGGCGGGAATCGTTGGACATGGGGCTCCTTACTTAACGGTTCAGTAGTTCTCTAGAATACCCAAGTACAGCGCTAAATAGGGGCTTCTTAACTAAAACAATGGCCGCCTGAGAGGCGGCCATTGCGTATTCAACGAGAGCAGAATGCTCATAGCATAGTTACATCGCTATTGAGCCGCTACTGCGTTGTGTCACCATCTGGATTACGTGCGTTGTAGTACGCCTGTTCAGAAATCGCATGGTAGTTTTCGACCTTATCCTGGAAGGTACGATAGGACTCATAAATACGTGTACCTAACTCGCTTGATTCAGCCAATTCAGCAGTAACGTCTTCTGAATACTCACGGGCCTGAGCCAACACGTCGTCAGGAATGCGGCGCAATTCAACCTCATGCTCGTTGACCAGAGTCTCTAGCGCATCGTTATTACGCGCGGTGTACTCATCAAGCACGTTTGCGTTGATATCGCGCACTGCGGTCGTCAAGATCGCCTGCAAATCAGCGGGTAACTCGGCTAATGCTTCCTCGTTGACGATGGTTTCAAACATCACCGTCGGTTCGTGCCAGCCTGGGTAGTAGTAGTAATCGGCGGCCTGATGCAGGCCAAAAGCTAAATCATTATAGGGGCCAATCCACTCAGTCGCATCAATGGCACCCGACTGAAGTGATGTGAATATTTCGCCGCCAGGCATGTTCACAATGGCAACGCCCATACGGCTCATCACTTCACCGCCTAAGCCTGGCATACGCATTTTCAGGCCATTAAGGTCCTCAATGGAATTGATTTCCTTGTTATACCAGCCTCCCATTTGGACACCGGAGGCACCAGCCACCATGACCTCTACACCAAAGGGCTCGTAAACTTCGTTCCACAGTTCCATGCCGCCGCCAAAATACAGCCAAGCATTCATTTCCTGTGCATTCATACCAAACGGTACGGCAGCGAAAAACTGTGCTTCAGGGGCTTTGCCCTTCCAGTAATAAGAAGCCGAGTGGCCAAGCTCAGCGGTGCCATCAGATACGGCGTCAAACACTTCAAACCCAGGCACCAACTGGCCAGCGCCAAATACTTCAATGGTCAGGCGACCATTGGACATCTCTTCCACCAGCTGCGAGAGCCGCTCAGGCCCCTGCCCCACGCCAGGGAAGTTTTTTGGCCAGGAAGTGACCATTTTCCAGCGGAAGTTTTCTTGTGCCTGGGCCTGATTATCAAAACTTGAAACCACCAGCAAGCTAGCGGATAGAGCAGTCGTCATCGCAATGGCGACAGGTAGCGCTTTGGCTTTCATACATTAACCCTCTGGCTTCTATTGTTGCTGTTATAGGTAGGGGGAGGCCGCCTAGCCCTTTTGACTAGGCGGTTTGTTGCAAGCCGTTAGTTGATGCAGCTTGGCTGCTTTTAATTAAGGTTGCCACTTAGTTGCGTTGATAGTAACGATAGTTTTCAACTCAGCGCTAATCAAAATGACCCAGGTTAAAATTGAGCAGGTAGCCATGTCGCTAGTTGGGGGAAGAACGTTAGCACCAGCAGCATGCCAAGCTGCATAAGAATAAACGGGATGACCCCGCGGTAAATCGCCGAAGTCGGCACCGAGGGTGGCGCTACGCCGCGCAGATAAAATAGCGCAAAGCCAAACGGTGGGGTTAAGAACGATGTTTGCAGATTAATGGCGATCATGATGCCCAGCCAAATCGGATCCAGCCCCATGGCCAACAGAATCGGCCCAACGATGGGCACCACCACGAAAGTGATCTCGATAAAGTCGAGAATAAAGCCAAGCAGGAAGATGACCAGCATCACGATAATGGTCGCACCCACCACCCCGCCGGGCATACCTTCGAACAAGTCGGTGACCATATGCTCGCCGCCGTAGGCTCGGAAGACCAGCGAAAACAGCGCCGCACCAATCAAAATCATAAACACCATGGTGGTCACATGGGTGGTTGAACGCAGCACATCTTTCAGCGTTGCCCAATCCAACTGCCGATAAGCAATGGCCAGCACCAGAGCACCAAAGGCGCCGACGGCTGACGCTTCTGTGGGCGTTGCAAACCCACTTAAAATCGAGCCAAGCACCGCGACAATAAGTACCACGGGAGGCACAAGGCCTTTCAATAGCAGCCATCCAAGACCTGAGGTATGACCAAGCTCTGCCATTAGCTCTTCACGGTCAGCAGCAGGCGCCATTTGCGGGCGCAGCCACGCGACCATGGCAACGTAAATCATATACATAACCACCAGAATCAACCCTGGCACCAGCGCCCCCATAAACAGATCTCCCACAGAGACCGTTTTAGGACTAAAAATGCCCATCGAGAGCTGCGCCTGCTGGTAAGCGGACGACAACACATCACCAAGCAGTACCAGTGCAATGGAAGGCGGTATAATCTGACCTAGCGTGCCAGTCGCACAAATGGTGCCGGTCGCGAGCGAAGTGCTATAGCCACGCTTTAGCATGGTAGGTAGCGACATAAGCCCCATGGTAACCACGGTGGCCCCCACAATGCCGGTAGACGCCGCCATCAGCATACCGACCAATGTCACGGAAATACCCAAACCACCACGCATAGCACCAAACAGTAGCGCCATCGCATCGAGCAGTGTTTCGGCTACTTTGGACTTCTCAAGTAAAACACCCATTAAGACAAATAATGGCACCGCCAATAACGTTTGGTTGGTCATAATGCCGTAAAGCCGATTGGGCAGCGCAGCAAGATATCCACTGTCGAAATTGGCGTCGACGCCGATGGCTTCAAGGCCTAAGCCCATTCCTGCAAACAACAGCGCGGTGCCCGCTAACGAAAGCGCCACCGGGAAGCCGAACATCAGTACGATACAGATGGTGGCAAATAAAATAAGCGGCATAAATTCCAACATTAAACGCGCTCCTCAAGGTGGTTATCATCACCAACAGATGGGGGTATCCGGCCAGTAAATACGTAGCCGTTGCGCACCACTTCAATGATGCCTTGTACGATCATCAGCGCGGCAAAGAGCGGTATTAACGTTTTCAGTGCAAAGACGGCTGGAATACCACCGTAGTCTGAGGAGGTCTCCATAACACGCCAGGAGTTAGCAACGTAGCCCAAGCTGGAAACAATGATAAAAGCCATCACTGGGATCAAGAGCGTGATAATACCCACAATGTTAACTACCGCTTGGCGGCGGGGTGTCATTCCACGGTAGAAAATATCGACCCGCACATGGCCATCGTGGCGAAAGGTGTAGGCCGCGGCGAGCATAAAGACACTGGCATGCATATACATCACCAGCTCTTGCATAAAAATGCTGTTAACGCTGAAAGCGTAACGAAGCAGTACAATCGCGAACTGAATCAACATCATGATGATGATCAGCCACGCAAGGCTACGCCCGAACCACTCCGAGGCGCGGTCCAGCGCAGCGATAAACGCAGGTAGTTGTGTTGTGTCCGACATGGAGGTGTCTCGCGTAAAAACGGCTAAGGGGAGTCAGCGCTCCGACAATAGCGTATATACGCAGACAATGCAGCGCCCGTAAACCACTAAGCACGCTTATCGTTAAACGCTTTGGCGAATCGCCGCCAGACAGGCTGCAGGTAACGGTAAATCGACAGCGATCGGTAAGTGGTCAGAAAATAAGTGATCCAACACACGTACATCCGCAGCTTCAAGGGTTTGGGACAGCAAAATATGATCCAGGGCGCGACGGGGTTGCCAGGAAGGATAGCTAAGCAGTGGCTTAACCGGGTGAAGCGGCAACGACGTACTAAAGCGTTCATGTGCATGAAGCTGATCAGGCGTGCAGTTTAGATCGCCCATGACCACCACATGGCGCAGCGGCTCGATAATGTTGCTCAAATAATTTAGCTGGCGCACACGCCCACGGTGGCTCAGCGCCAAGTGGGCTACAAAGATATGCAGTGCATCCGGCCCTTCACCATAGCGCGCGTGAATTGCACCACGTCCTGGCAGCATACCTGGCAAACGATGCTCTTCGATGTGACTAGGCACGATGCGCGACAATAGCCCATTACTGTGCTGAGCAAACTGTCCTAGATTACGATTAAGCTGTTGAAAGTAGTGGGGAAACCGCGCTTTAGAGGCAAGGTATTCAACTTGATTAACACGACCAGAACGGAAACTACCGCCGTCGACCTCTTGCAGTCCCACCACATCAAATGGCTCTAGCACATTGCCCATTTGCGCCAAGCGTTTAAGGCGCTGAGGGTGGGGCAACACATGTTGCCAACTACGAGTGAGATAGTGATGATACGCCGACGTTTGAATACCTACCTGCAAATTGAACGTCAGCAAGCGAATATGGCCACGTTCAGCCAATGATGACGCAGGCGAGCCTATCTGCCCCCCTGCGTGACCATGCTCTAACACCGTTATTGTGCGCGCTCGTTACGCACGCGCTCGACAAGCGCATCCGCAATTTGCGGCATATTTTCCAAGCTACCTGCCGTACTTGGCGACACAAGGTAGCGCCCATCAATAATGAGCGCCGGTACGCCCATCAGACGCATTTCACGCATGCGGCTGTTGGCTTTATTAACTTCGCTGCGAACGCCAAACGCCGTCAGCGCCTGCTTAGCTTTCTCTTCGCTTACGCCGTAATTAGAGAAAAACTCAGCGATTTCATCCGCATCTGTCAGTGAGCGACCATCTTCATGAATAGCTTCAAAGAAATCAGTGTGCAGTTCGTCTTCGATACCCAGAGATTCTGCTGCATAAAATGCTGTCGCGTGGGTATTCCAGTCCCCGCCCATGGTGGCCGGCATGTGAACAACGCTAACGTCGTCTTCAAGCGTTTCATACCACTCGTTTGCAGGTGTTTGCAGCCGGTAGCAATGCGGACAGCCAAACCAAAACGCTTCGGTCACTTCAATCTGCCCCTCTTCGACCTGTGTCGCCACCGGCGACTCGAGCAGCGTGTAATGCTGACCTTCTACCAGCTCCTGGGCACTTACGGCCGCAGATAAGCCTAAGCCGGCCATCGCGACCATTAACGTTTTTAACATAGCGATAATTCTCCAAAAATGAGCGAGACTGTGACCGCTGGTTATGCAAAGAGGTTCCCCATCTCTTTAATTACCAGTGAGATAGGGCACCTTTATTAGCAGCGACTAGTTCAAGCCTAATAGGTAATTCGCTACGGCTTCCATATCGCTATCGCTCATTTTAGAAGCGATATCGCCCATGATGTTATTCGGGCTGTTAGCACGTTCACCGGAAGCAAAGTCTTGCAACGTAGACACCGTATACTCGGCGTGCTGGCCTGAAAGCGCTGGATATACTGCGCTTCCAATACCAACCCCCGTAGGCGTATGACAAGCGCTGCACGAAGGGATGCCTTTGGACATATCGCCTGCCCGGTACAGCTCTTCACCGCGAGCTAAAAGCTCTGCGTCTTCATCGCTTGTCTGACCAAGGTTCGCGTTTTGCCCTGCAAAGTGAGCTGCCACATCCCAAGCGTCTTGATCTGAGAAATCATCGACTTGACCGGCCATGGTGGGAACTAAACGGTCGCCGTCACGGATATCCATGATTTGCTTGGCCAGATAGGACATTTGCTGCCCTGCTAGGTTTGGAAAAGCGCCCGATGGACTAATACCTTGCTGGCCATGACAGGCTGCGCAGGTTTGAGCCAGTTCACGACCAGCCGCTGCATCCGCGTCAGCTTGGTGGTCGGTTTGGGCGTGTACGGTGCCAACGGCACCCATGGTAATTGCCAGGCTTGCCAGTAACTTTCTCATTGCTATTCCACTATGCCGTTTGATTATTGACTGGTACGCACCCTGGGCGCTGCCCAGGTTCAGCACTTTACCAGGGTCAGCTCCGCCAAAACGAACAACATGTCGTGTTGGTCGCTGCTGGCTAGAGCGCGATGGTACACTAGCGCCCCAGGTCGCAGTTATAAACCGCTTGCATTATAACGAATCACCCTAGCGGCGGGAATGCAAGTCCAGGTCTGCTTTTGGGGTAATTCGTCGCGGTACCGTCATTTACTCACGTTAACGTGGTGAAACGGGCCGTCTTATACGTCTGTTTTTCAGGATTAACACCATGTCTACTGCCAATGATAACCCAGTCGCTCGACTGAACTACCCCACTGCCCGCTTTATGATCAGCGCCCCTACGCTTGCGCTGTGCCCAGACGATACCGGTGCTGAAGTCGCGTTCGCTGGGCGCTCGAATGCGGGTAAATCAAGCGCGATTAACGCGCTTACTCAACAGAATGCCCTTGCCCGCACCTCGCGCACACCAGGCCGCACCCAGTTGATCAACTTTTTCAGCGTCATGAATGACGAATCGCGTCGCTTAGTCGACTTGCCCGGCTACGGCTACGCCAAAGTGCCTGAAGCGGTGAAGCTAGAGTGGCAGCAGCATCTGTCTGACTACCTGCGTGGCCGCTTCAGCCTACGTGGCCTTGTACTGCTAATGGACGTGCGCCACCCGCTAACCGAGTTCGACCAAATGATGCTCAACTATGCGGATAAGCGCGAAATGCCCGTGCACATTCTGCTTACCAAGTCCGATAAATTAAAAAAAGGTCCTGCTAGCGCCGCGCTGCAAAAAGTCCGTTCGCGCCTTAAAGAGTGGGAAGATTTTGTCTCGGTTCAGCTTTTCTCATCGCTCAAGCGCGACGGTGTAGATACGCTTTCTCAAAAACTAGACCAGTGGCTGCATACCCCTGAGTAAACCAAGGATTGCCGAACAAGCCAAGTTTTCCCAAACAGCCTGAAGCTTGCTCAACACAGACAGCCTTGCCAAATAAACCCAGGTTCCTTAAGCACACCGCGGTGTCTGTCAGGAGCGTCGTTCCAACCAATCGATTAGCTCGGGCAATTCTTTCACGTGGGCAATTCGGTGAATGCGTGTTGGCAAAGCTTGATCGCCTTGCGCGGCGATCCATACGGCATGCATGCCCAACCGCTGTGCAGGTAACACGTCCTCTTGCCAGGAATCACCTACATGCATGGCGCGGTGCGGCACAACATTCAGACGCTCCAAAGCGGTGAGAAATGGCTTAGGGTCTGGTTTTGGTGCCAGTAATTCGCCTGCAGCAATAGCCACCGGAAAGTACGCCGCTAACGGCTGACGCTTGAGGTGAATATTGCCATTGGTAATAGCGGCTAGCTGGTAACGCTCGCTCAACGCGGATAGTAGCCCAGCGGCTTCAGGGTGAGGGGTTACCTGCACCCGCAGTCGATGAAACTCATTCATGGCAGCGGCAGCCCACAGCAACGCACAACTGCGTGTTAAGCCTTGGGCCTCTAGCTGTGCTTCTAACGCCCGTAGACGTAGCCAGGTAAAGTCTCCGCGCCGTTCCGGAACTTGCTTGGCCCACGCTTGGCGGCGCTCCAGGTAGTCGGCTAGCCCTTGCTCGTAACTCAGCGTCAATGGCGCTTCATGGCGGGCTTTGCGCCACGCCGCCAGCGCTTCAATTAGCCATCGATAGTGGCCCTCTTCCGTTTTTAACATCACGCCTTGGTTGTCCCACAGCGTATCGTCAAGATCAAACGTAATCGCTTGTAGAGAAGCCATGGTTAACTCCGTGTCGTGCGGCGTTTAGCGCGGGGGTGAGCGGCATCATAACTTTCGGCCAAATGCTGCCAATCCAGGCGGGTGTAGACTTGGGTCGTCGATAAATTAGCGTGGCCCAGCAATTCCTGAACCGCCCGCAGGTCTTGGCTGGACTCCAACAAATGACTTGCAAATGAGTGACGCAGCCGATGGGGGTGGAGGTGTTCAGGCAAGCCACGCACAACAGAAAGCTGCGCCAACCGCTTTTGAATACCCCGATGTCCAAGACGCTGCCCACGCTGACCGACAAATAACGCCATTTCCCCCATTGCCGCCAGTTCAGGTCGACACGACAACCACTCCTTAATCGCCTGATCCGCTCGCCTGCCAACAGGCACTTGCCGCGGTTTACTGCCCTTGCCCATCACCCGCACATGGTGGGCATTTAAGTGACCTAAATCCAGTGCGGCGAGTTCCGCTAACCGTAGGCCACTGGAGTAAAACAACTCGAGCATGGCTTGGTCACGTATTGCCAGCGGCGTGCCATCGTGAGGCGTATCTAAAAAGCGTGATAGCGCATCCACATCAAGCGGTCTTGGTAAGTGGCTTGGCTGCTTTGGTGTGCGCAGCAACCCCACAGGGTTGTCGACAAGCACGTGATGCTGCACAAGATAGTCAGCAAAACGTGATAGCGCGGCGCGGCGGCGGGCTAAACTTCTCGGCGCGAGCCCGCGGCTGCGCTCTGACCCTAAAAAAGCGCGCAGAAATGCAGTGTCTAACATCGCCGCATCGGTTACGCCACGTTGCTCAGAAAAACGCTGCAAGGCAATTAAATCCTGACGATACGCTGCCACCGTGGCAGGGCTTGCGTGGGTAGCAAGCTTACGTAAATACGCTTCGACCTGCGTCGTCAATGAGCATGGGCTATCCATGATGTTCCAGACGAAGCAGTAGCCGTGCCACGATATCGCTCAGATACTCTGTAAACAACGTATCCATACTGGCGCGGTAACAGTCGGGATCAGGGCTTGCGAGAAGCAAATATCCCAGCTGCTCGCCCGCCGAAAGCCGCGAAATGGCACAGGAACCCGACCGTCGGGGTGCTTTGGTATGCGGCAACAGACATTTCCAGTCGCTAACACTGAGCTTGACACAACGGCTGGTGCGCCCATCTAACAGCGCAGCTAAGCGAGCGCTGGCATGCTGATCCAACACGTGACGCGGTGGCTGAGGCGGCGTTGGCTCATCGTCACTTAATGAAGATGGGCTCCATAGCGCCATTGCAGGCGTTTGAAAGTGCTCGCTTAGCTGAACAGCTAGCGCTTGGGCCAACGTATCGCGATCTTCTGCTTCAACCAGATTGAGTAGCGTCTCACGCAGTCGACGGTACTGGGCTTCATTATGTCGTGCCGTTTCTAGAAGATGCTCAAGCCGCCCCTCTGCTGTTTCAGCACGCTGGCGTAAATCAATCACCAAGCGCTCTAACAGCGATACCGCCCCATCGATATGGGGATGTGGCACCTTGAGTTGCTGCAGCAAGCCTTCACGACCAACAAAAAAATCGGGGTGGCGTGCCAGCCAAAACGCCACTTGATCAGGGTCGAGCGTTTTGCGCGGCTCGGGGGCTTGAGACATCGCCGTTCTCCTAGAATTAGTTGAGTGTAACTCGACCGTCGAAGACACGTGTGGCAGGGCCCACCATCACCAACGGCGCTTCAGGGTCGGGCCACTCAATGCTTAACTGGCCACCCGGCAGGTGAACGGTTACCGGGCTTTTCAACAGCCCTTGGCGAATACCGCTAGCCACCGCAGCACAGGCCCCCGTGCCACAGGCAAGCGTCTCACCGCTGCCACGCTCATACACCCTCAGGCGAATTTCGCTGGGCGACACGACCTGCATAAAACCTACGTTTACCCGCTTGGGAAAGCGAGGGTGAAACTCAAGCAGCGGCCCAAGATGCTCAACCGGTGCGCTGTCAACACATTCAACCTGCAGCACAGCATGGGGATTCCCCATTGAAACAACCCCTAGTTCCAGCGTGCCGCCGTCGACGTCAACAGCGTGTAGTGGTTGGTCACCCGGTGCTTCAAACGGCAGCGTGGCCGGATTAAAACGCGGCCTCCCCATGTCAACACGCACCATACCGTCGTGCTGAACATTGAGGACCAGCGGCCCACCGGCAGTTTCCACATGAATTTCATGCTTATGTGTGAGGCGCTGATCGCGAACAAAGCGAGCAAAACAGCGCGCACCATTACCGCAATTTTCAACTTCGCTGCCATCAGCATTAAAAATACGGTAGCGAAAATCCATCTCTGGATCTCGGGGCGGCTCAACCACCAATAATTGGTCAAAGCCAATGCCAAAACGCCGGTCTGCTAGCTGGCGAATCTGTTCATCACGCAGGCGCGCTCGCTGAGTGACTAGATCCACCATCATAAAATCATTACCCAGACCATGCATTTTGGTGAAGTGCAACAGCATCAGCGCTCCCCTTCCGGCAGCAGTGCTTCACCGGCCCACAGACTTTCCAGGCTTTCCCGAGCACGTACCACATGGTAGCGACTGCCATCGACCATCACTTCCGGTGGGCGCGGACGGCTGTTGTAATTCGACGCCATCACAAAGCCGTAAGCGCCCGCTGATCGAACGGCTAGTAAATCGCCCTCAGCAATCGCCAACTCGCGCTCTTTACCGAGGAAATCGCCGGTTTCACAGACAGGGCCCACGACATCATAGACCGCACACTTACGTTGCTGGCGGGTATCCACCGGCACAATCGCCTGCCATGCCTGATACAGCGCAGGACGGATTAGGTCATTCATGGCAGCATCAACAATCGCGAAATTTTTGGTTTCGCCGGGCTTTAAGAACTCTACGCGGGTTAGCATTAGGCCTGCGTTAGCCGCAATCGAGCGGCCCGGTTCAAATAGTAAAGTAAGCGCTTCACCGCCCTCCCAACGAGAAAGGCGCGCCAGCAACTGGCTCGCGTAATCAAACGGCTGAGGTGGTTTTTCATCACGATAGGGAACGCCTAGCCCACCACCCAAATCCAAATGATCAATCTCAATACCACGCTCACGCAGCCGCTCCATCAGCATTAAGAGGCGCTCAAGGGCATCTAAAAACGGGGCGGTTTCGGTTAGCTGAGAGCCAATGTGGCAATCAAGCCCCTTCACTCGTAGGTGGGGCAAGCTGGCGGCCAGCGTGTAAACGTCCAGCGCTTCATCGACAGGAATGCCAAACTTGTTATCTTTTAGCCCAGTCGAAATATACGGGTGGGTGCCTGCATCTACATCCGGGTTTACCCGCAGCGATACCGGTGCCACCTTGCCCAGTTCCGCCGCAACGGCGTTTAGCCGCTCAAGCTCGGGACGGGATTCAACATTGAAGCATTTAATGCCGACGTCTAGCGCACGGGCCATTTCATGAGGCTGCTTGGCAACGCCCGAAAACACGATTTTTGACGGGTCGCCGCCCGCTTTCAGCACGCGCTCAAGCTCACCAATCGAAACAATATCAAACCCAGCCCCTAACCGTGCAAGCAGGCCCAACACCGCCAAGTTGGAATTGGCTTTCACCGCATAACAAATCAGGTGAGGATGACCACCCAGGGCTTCGGTATAGGCCCGGAAATGGCGCTCTAACGTCGCTTTTGAGTAGACATAACAAGGCGTTCCCAGATCGGCGGCAAGCTGAGTAAGCGGGACGTCTTCAGCATAAAGCACGCCATCGCGGTAGTTAAAGTGATCCATTATCCCTCCTGCTCGGCAGCCGAACCATTAGTGTCTTCGTCAGGCAAATAAAGCGGCCCTTTCTGACCGCAACCAACTAGCAGCAGCGTGATCAACAACACCGCACTAAAGGTGGTAACCCAGCGTTTCATGCATCACCTTTCAGCGCTGCCAACGCCTCGCGGGCACGGCTGGCAGCAGCGCGAACCTGCTCAGGCGCGGTGCCACCGATATGGTTACGGGCGGCCACGGAGCCTTCTAACGTAAGTACCTCGAACACATCCTGCTCAATCGTGGCAGAGAACTGCTGCAGTTCTTCAAGGGTCATTTCAGACAGATCTTTCTTAGTCTTCAAACCGTAGGCCACTGATTGACCGACAATTTCATGGGCATCACGGAAGGCTACGCCCTTGCGCACCAAGTAATCAGCAAGGTCCGTGGCGGTCGAGAAGCCGCGTCGTGCGGCTTCATACATGCTGTCTTTTTTCGGCTCAATAGCAGGCACCATGTCGGCAAAGGCTTTTAAGCAATCTCGCACGGTATCAACGGCGTCAAACAGCGGTTCTTTATCTTCCTGATTGTCTTTATTGTAGGCCAGGGGCTGAGACTTCATCAGCGTTAATAGC
This sequence comes from Halomonas sp. TD01, assembly GCF_923868895.1. Lineage (GTDB taxonomy): Bacteria > Pseudomonadota > Gammaproteobacteria > Pseudomonadales > Halomonadaceae > Vreelandella. The sequence goes on along the minus strand of NZ_OV350343.1, from coordinate 1,313,556 downwards.
GCCATTAAGTGGCCATACACCCGGCCCGTTTTACCGCGAACCAGCTCGGGCACATCCGGGTTTTTCTTCTGCGGCATGATAGAAGAACCCGTGCAGAAGCGGTCAGGCAGGTCGATAAAGTCAAACTGGGCGCTGGTCCACAGCACCAGCTCTTCGCTCATGCGCGATAGATGCATTAGCAGAATGCTGGCAAAGCTGGTGAATTCAATAGCGAAGTCACGATCGGAGACGGCGTCCAGTGAGTTTTCTGCTGGGCGATCAAAGCCGAGTAGCTCTGCAGTGACATGGCGGTCAATGGGATAGGTCGTGCCCGCTAACGCCGCTGCGCCAAGAGGCATTACATTCACGCGCTTGCGGCAGTCCAGCAGGCGCTCATGATCACGGGTTAGCATCTCTTGCCATGCCAATAGGTGATGGCCAAAAGTCACCGGCTGCGCCGTTTGCAAATGGGTAAAACCAGGCATGATGGTATCGGCTTCACGGTCGGCAAGCTCAATCATGCCTTCACGCAGACGAACCAACTCTGCTTCAATCACGTCAATCTCATCGCGCATAAATAGGCGGATATCGGTCGCTACCTGATCATTACGTGAACGACCGGTGTGTAGCTTCTTGCCCGTAATACCGATTTTATCCGTCAACCGTGCTTCGATATTCATATGCACGTCTTCAAGCGGGATCGACCAGTTAAACTCGCCTCGCTCAATTTCGCCCTGAATCTCGGTGAGGCCGGTGATAATGGTATCGCGCTCGTCATCGGTCAGCACACCGACACGAGCCAGCATAGTGGCATGGGCAATAGAGCCCTGAATATCCTGGCGCGCTAAGCGCTGGTCGAAAGTCACAGACGCGGTGAAGCGTGCAACAAAAGCATCGGTGGGCTCGCTAAAGCGACCGCCCCAAGACTGGTTCGTAGCTTGGCTCATCGGAGGCATATCCTGCTGACTAAACTAAAGGAATCGTTATCAGAAAGTGTACCAGAGTCACCGCACTCAGCGGCATGCCGTTTTATAGTCGTTTCTCAAGTAGAGTGCGGCTCAGAATCACTAACCGGATAAGGAGATTGGTGTAAGAAGGCACGGATGTCTGAAAGGGGCATCGGTCGAGCAAAATAAAAACCCTGGAAATACGTGCTGTAGTGGGCATTGAGGTACGCATACTGCTCTGCCGTTTCCACGCCTTCGATTAATACCTCAAGGCCAAGCTTGGCTGCCATGGTTACCACGCCGTCTACAATCGCCGCATCCCGAGAGTCATTGACCACGTCTCGTACAAATGAGCGGTCAATCTTAAGCTTGTTAATCGGTAAACGCTTGAGATAGCTAAGGCTTGAAAAACCGGTACCGAAATCATCCAGCGCAATATGCACGCCCAGCGAGCGCAGATCCTGAAGTGTTTGTATGGCATGCTCCGTACTATCCATTAGCACGCCTTCGGTAAGCTCCAGCTCCAATAGTTCGGGAGCTAGACCGCTCGACTCGAGTACCCTCTGAATAGACGCCAGAAAACCTGAGCGCTGAAACTGCATGGGCGAAATATTAACCGCCATTGTAACGGGCATATTTGCGCTCGCATTAAGCCTGACAGCATCACAACACGCCCTCTCCAACACCCACTCACTGATCGGCATAATCTGCCCGGTGTCTTCTGCCAAACTAATAAACTGGCCAGGAGGAATGTTGCCACGCTCAGGGTGATACCAGCGAATCAGTGCTTCCACACCAGAGACTCGGCCAGTGGGGCCATGTATTTGCGGTTGGTAATGCAACTCAAATTGCGACTGTTCTATAGCTTGTTGCAACGCATGACGTAAATTTACCCGCTCGGAAACTTTGCGATTGAGTTCATCGGTATACCACTGATAGGTATTACGCCCTTGCCGCTTGGCTTTATACATCGCCAGATCTGCTCGCTGTAGAAGCTGGCGCGGCTCACTGATCGTTCCATCATTAGTGGCAATGCCCATGCTGGCAGTAATACGCAGCTCACTGTCTCGATACCAGTAGGGCGCAGAGAGACAAGCGAGAAGTCGCTCAACCACCTGCAGAACATCTTTTTCCTGTGCCAAGTCAGGCAGTAAAACGATAAATTCGTCGCCCCCAAAACGCGCCACGGTATCCCAAGGACGCAGCTCTTTTTCAAGCCGCTTAGCGACCTCAATTAAAATATGGTCGCCCACGTCATGCCCTAGCATGTCGTTGATCGGTTTAAAGTCATCTAGGTCGACAAATAGCACGGCGATGTAGCGGTGATAACGCTTGGCCAGTAGGCACCCTTTCGCCAATCGCTGATCAAGTAAAAGCCGATTAGGTAACCCCGTTAATGCATCATGGCTGGCATTATGCCGAAGTTGTGCCTGGTATTCGCGCTGGGCCGTGATGTCATTTTGAACACCAACAAAGTGCGTTACAGCACCGGTTGCATCACGCACAGGGGAGATATACAGATCATTCCAAAACGGCATCCCATTGCGGCGATGATTGCGTATAACGACATGGACTTCTTGCTGACTGTAGATCCCTTTGCGCAACTTCTTCAGGGTCGCTGGGTCTGTCTCTTCCCCCTGAAGAAAACGGCAGTTTTGGCCGAGTGCCGTATCGCGAGAATACCCAGTAATGCGCTCGAAAGCCGCGTTCACATAGACAATGGGTAAATCATGCTGTTGAGCATCTACTATGACGACGCCGTTAGTGCTTGATTCAACGCTACGCTCAAGCAGCGTGAGCTGTCGCTCGGTCGCTTTGCGCTCAGTGATGTCTTGGGTTGAGCCCTGTACCTGAATAACCTCCCCCAACTCGTCACGTAAGGCTTTGCCGATCACTCTTACCCAACGCCGGACATCTTGCCGAGTGATAATCTCCAGTTCTTCATCAAAACTAATCCCTTGTTCGCAGCAGGCTTCAAACACCTGACGGATACGTGGCCGAGAGCTCGGCGTATAAAAGTCAATCGCTTCTTCAATGGTGGGCTGAAATCCATCAGGAACACCATGCAGGCGACACACCTCGTTCGACCAAATGGGCATCCTTTCGGACATATCAACGTACCAGCCGCCAATCAGCGCGGTCTCGCCGGCAATTTGGAAGAGTCTCTGATTACGAAGGAGCTGTTTCTCGACGGCTTTTCGTCGCGAAATATCACGGGCGATCACGTAAATGACGTGCTCTCCCACTGCGGCGGTGACTTCCAGCCACACCATTTCTCCTTCTGCCGTTAGTGCTCGAACGTCAAACGGAGTTACTTTCTTTTGTGATTGGAGACGCGCCAACGCCTCCTCAATAACCGGGATATCGCGTGGGTCCACCACTTTGCCACATGATTTACCTATCCACTCACTCGCGGAATAGCCCAGCAACGTTTCGAACATCGGATTAACGTTAAGTAAGATGCCCGCAAAATCAATGCAAAAGAATAAATCTTGCGATAACAAAAAAAACTGATTTAGCTTGCCTTGAGATTGAACAAAGGGCATGGCATCACCTAAACGTGTGGATTGCCTTACAGCACTGACCATAATTTCGGCCGGTTATTTTTACTGTGTAGCTGGGTGCTTTATGATGAGACTTATCATAGTTCGTCGCGACCTGTCAGCGGCAAAGGGAGAATCACGTGTCATCCATCACTAAATTGCGCATTGCTACGCGTAAAAGCCAGCTTGCTATGTGGCAAGCCGAACACGTCCGCGACCGCTTGATGGCGGCACATAGCGGCCTTGAAGTCGAGCTTATTGCGCTCTCCACCAAAGGAGATAAAATTCTTGATACGCCGCTTTCCAAGATTGGTGGTAAAGGACTCTTTGTGAAAGAGCTAGAGGACGCCATGCTCGATGGGCGTGCGGATATCGCCGTGCATTCAATGAAAGATGTTCCCATGCACTTTCCTGAAGGGCTCGGACTTTCTGTCATTTTGGAAGGTGCCGATCCAACAGATGCGTTTGTTTCCAACCACTATAACAGCATAGAAGAGCTACCGGAGGGTGCGCGAATCGGCACCGCCAGTCTGCGCCGTGGCTTGCAAATGCGCGAAGCCCGGCCTGACCTGCAGATTCTTAATCTACGCGGAAACGTGCAGACTCGCCTAGCTAAATTAGATGCGGGCGAATTTGATGCCATTATTCTCGCCACCTCTGGTTTGAAGCGCTTAGGTCTCGATGAGCGCATTGCCCAAGCACTGCCGCCTGAAATATGCCTTCCCGCTTGCGGCCAAGGGGCACTAGGCATTGAGTGTCGTCTCCATGATCCAGAGTTAATTGGAATATTAGCCCCACTGGATGACCCCGACACCGCTACCCGTGTGCGTGCCGAACGCGCCATGAACACGCGTTTGGAAGGCGGCTGCCAAGTGCCTATCGCGGGGCACGCGGTGCTGGATAAAGCCAATGAGACCATTTGGCTGCGGGGATTAGTGGGCAACCCAGAGGGCACTGAGGTACTGCGTGCAGAAGGCAGTGGCTCTATTCATGAGCCCGAAGCCCTGGGTATCCGAATCGCCGAAGAGCTGTTGGATCAAGGGGCAGGCGATATTTTAGCCGAGGTGTATGGCCGCAACGTATGAGTCAACCGGTACTGATCTGCCGCCCTGGTGAACGGGGAACAGCCTTAGCAGACTCGCTGCGTGCTCAGGGAGCCTCTGTTGAGCAACTTGACGTTATGCGCTTAGAGTCGTTGCCCGAGGATCACGTTCAGCGCAGTATTTGGTTAGATATTGATCAGTACCATAAAATAGTGGTGGTCAGCCCCTTTGCCGCTTACTGTTTAAGCGAAGCGCTTGATCGCTATTGGCCCCAACTGCCGGTGGGCATTAACTACTATAGTGTGGGCCGTGCAACGGCAAGCGTACTATTTGAACAGCTGGGTGTGCGTGTCCATATTCCTTCGCCTGACCACGGAGAAGACACGAGCGAGGCGCTGTTGTCACTTGCCTCACTCAAAACGCTTACGCATCAGCGTGTCTTGCTAGTGGCTGGTGAGGGTGGTCGCTCATTATTAGCAGAGACACTAAGCGCTCGCGGGGCCAATGTTACCCGCACCGCGGTGTATCGACGTGTATATCAAGCGCCAACGCCGGCCATGCAGCAACGTCTATTATCAGGCGATTATCGAGCGTTAATCGCTACCAGCGGCGAACTGCTTCAACATCTGGCAAGATGGTGTGAACAAGCAGCGTTGAACCAACCGCTAATCGTTTCCAGTCACCGTTTAGCTAAACTGGCCGGTAAACTGGGTTTTCGTGACCTCAAGGTGGCGTCGGGAGCAACGCCAGCTGCACTGGCAGCAGCGTTGGGTCGGTCCTGCAACCCAAAGGGTGCCGATGTCGATCAAGGAACTTAATAAGGGCTAGCGACAGATGAGCAAACAACCAAACGATCAGGAAGGCGTACACAACGCGTCTGCCGATGAATCTCAATACGACGCCAAACCAAGCGACACTGCCGCGTCAGACTCGTCGAGCAGCGAAACATCAACGGCAGGGAATACGGCAGCGTCTTCTTACGCTGCTAAAAACAGCCGCTCGCGTCGCCGCAATAAAGGGGGCAATAACGCAGCTAATGCCAGCACCGTGTCGGCGAACACCAATAATGGCCAAGCTTCGACCAAACCAAGCGCTGACCCCCAACAGGCAACTGATACGAAGTCTTCAGCAGAACCTAAGTCTTCAACAGACGTTAAATCGTCAGCAGGAACCAAGCAGACGGCCAGCACTAAACCAACAAGCAGTAGCGCATCTGGAAATGCTGCGCACGTTCCCCCTTCTTCCACGAATAGCTCCACGAACAGTGGCAGTGGTGGTGGCAAAGGCAGTGGTATTGCCATTGCGCTGGTGATTATCCTGGCACTCGCCGTCGCGTTTGCCGCTTGGCAGGGCTGGCAGCGCTTGGATAATCAGCAGCAGCGTATAGACGAGCTCGCCCAGCAGGCGCAAAGCAGTGCCTCACAGCAAGCGGTTAGCGACCTAGCATCGCGTATTGAGAACAGCGAAGCCGAGCGCAACCAAGCGCTGGACAGCACGATGAGCGAACTGCGTAGCGAGCTGGATAGCTACCGCGGAGAGGTCAACAGCACACTAGACAACGTGCTAGCACAGCTCTCTCAAGAGCAAGAGACCGACGAGCGTGACTGGCTGCATGCTGAAGCCGCTTACCTGTTACGGCTAGCCAACCAGCGCCTGCAGTTGGAAGGTGACGTTGAAGGTGCTGCCGCCCTGCTGCGCACTGCCGACGCTCGCTTGGTCGATGCCGACAATCCGGCATTAACGCCAGTACGCCGTGAAATTGCGAATGAACTTGCCGCCCTGGACGCCGTACCGCAGGTTGATCGCACCGGTATTTATCTCGCGTTGAACGCTCAGCAAGAGCGTATCGCTGACCTACGCCTGTCACAAGAGATAGAAGAGCGCGCCGTTACCTCTAGCATTGAGCAGCCGCCCACTGGCACTTTCCAACGTCAGTTGGCCCGCTTTGGTGAAGAGTTAAAAGATCTTGTGGTGATTCGTCAGCACGACGAAGCGTTAGAAACACTGATTACACCAGAGCAAGAGTCCTACTTGCGTCAAAGCCTGCGCCTGATTCTTGAACAGTCTCAGTTGGCACTGCTGAAAGAAGAGCAAGCGCTTTTTGAGGCAAGCATCGATAAGTCACTAGCGCTGCTCAACGGCTACTACGACACCGAACGTGAAGAGACCCAAAGCGTTATTGCTCGCCTGCAAGAACTGAAGCAAACCCAGGTGCAACCTGAGCTACCGGACATTAGCGCTTCGCAACAGGCGCTAGCGGGTTTTATTGAAAACCGCTTTGAGTCGCGTCGCCAAGGTGGAGGTGATGCATGAGAAAACTAATTCTCTTAATTGTTGCCGGCTTGGCGGTCGGCGCATTGTTCGGGCATCTGATGATGTCGGTGCCTGGCTATTGGTTAATACGCGTTGGTGACACCTCGGTACAAACGTCATTCTGGTTCGGCTTGGTGCTACTGCTGGGTGCTTTCATCATCTTGCACTTTGCATTGCGCCTGCTCAGCGGCATTATTCGTCCGGTGGGGCGTTTTCGCACCTGGAATAGCCGTGCCCGCAATCGTCGTGCAATGAAACGTACCGTGCGCGGTTTGGTTGCCTTAACCGAAGGCCGCTGGAAAAAAGCCGAGAAAACGCTGGTGCGAGCGGCTGACGATTCCAGCACACCACTTGTAAACTACCTTTCTGCGGCACTGGCGGCGCATTACCAAGGCCACCATGAGCAGTCTCAAGAGCATTTAAACCAGGCTCAGCTCACTACCGAAGGGGCTGATACGGCCATTGGTCTGATGCAGGCTCAACTGATGGTTGATCGTCAGCAACCTGAAGAAGCACTGGCCATTTTGAATCGCTTGGATAAGAAGCTGCCCAACCACCCGCAAGTGCTCAAGCTTCTTAAGCAAGTGCACCTAAGCGTTAACGATTGGGAAGGCTTACGCCAGTTAATACCGCGTTTGTCTGCGCAAAAGCTGATTACACAGCAAGAGCGTGAGCAGTTGGAATTCAAAGCGTACCGTGAATTGATTGTTTTTGAGGCCAAAAACCCCACGAATATCGAGCGGGTGCGCGGGCTATGGGCCGATATGCCGGACTATCTACGCGGCAATACAGAGCTAATCGTGCTCTATACCGAGGCACTTTTACAGGCCAACGAAGAGCCTATCGCCGAGCGCTTGCTTAACCACTCGCTTGACAGCCACTGGGATGCGCGTTTGGTGAAACGCTACGGCCTGCTTAACGTAGATGCCTCACGCCAATTAGCAAAAGCGGAGAAATGGCTGCAAGAGCGCCCCAACGACCCTGAACTATTGCTTGCCTGCGGCCGCCTTTCGCTGCGTACTGGCAAGTGGGAAAAAGCGCTGGAGTACTTTGAAGCCAGTCAACGTCAACGCCCCAACGGTGAAGTATGCGCCGAGCTTGCTCGCCTCTATGCAAGCCTTGGCGAACACAACAAAAGCCAGCTCTACTACCGCCACAGTGTGGATATGCTCGCTAAGTCACTGCCCTCGCTTCCACAACCAAGCGACGCCAATGACAGCAAGCAAAGTGAGCCCAAAAAAGCCGTGAAGAACAGCGCTTAACGTCGTCAGAAAGCCGTCAATCAAAAAGGGTGCCCAATGGGCACCCTTTTTCTTTACCTATTAACGCGTTATTTAACCAAACCTGACGTCATTTCAGCCGCGTCCTCAGCGGTTAATTCAGACGTGCAATGGCCGCAGCGCACTGCTTTAATAGGCACCACCATAAAGCAGTATGGGCAAGGCTTTTCAGTGGGGTCAGCAGGCGCAACCGCCTCTTCCCGTTTCATTCGGTTAATCGTGCGAACCAGTAAAAACACCACAAACGCGACAATCGCAAAGCTCACCACCGCATTAATAAATAACCCAACGTTAAGCGTTACTGCCCCTGCCGCCTGAGCGTCAGCAAGCGTGGCATAAGGCCCCCCAATACCTCCTTCTCTTAGCACGACAAAGAGGTTCGAAAAATCAATCCCACCCACCATCAGCCCAATCAATGGGTTCATAACATCGGCGACCAGACTTTTCACAATCAGCGTGAATGCACCACCAATAATGATGCCGACGGCCATATCAACTACGTTTCCCTTCACCGCAAACTCGCGGAATTCCTTAAAAAATTTAGACATTTGCCGATATCCCCAACGTTTTCAAACCAGAACTCGGATATAGAACCGAGCAATTTGCGCTGATTAAGCAGCAAACGCTCTTCCAACATCAAGTGGTTTTAAGGGAGATTAAGATACATCGTAGTCGTTATTGCTATCGGCAGGCAGACTCCCTTAAGTCATAAAGAATCTCCCTGAGCGCGATTCTCGACGTCAAACTCTCGCTCCCAGTCCGCCGCTGAATTTATCAGCAGCATTGTGATTGGCATAAACAGAGAATCTGTCCCAGTTTGGGTAGGGTAGCCCAATCTGGTCGATCTCCCAGAAGGTGGCTTATACTGCCGATACACGGCGGAGACGATGCGGGACCTATTCTGGCAATGTGTCAGTTGCAATGTAGCGAGAGGAGTAGCCGTATGTGCACGCGAGTGGTTTGGCCAAACGCCAACGGGTCGGTCATTGTTGGCCGTAACATGGACTTTCACAAAGACCTGATGACAAATCTGTGGACGCAGCCGAAAGGCATCACACGCGACGACGGGGTGCAGGGAAAGCTGACATGGACATCGAAGTACGGGAGCGTCGTTGCGACCGCCTTCGACATGATCTCGGTCGATGGCCTGAATGAAGCCGGCCTGGCGGGTCACGTGCTGTGGTTGGCGGAGTCGGACTACGGCCCCCAGGACGACAGCCGCACTCAGTTGAGTCAGGCCATCTGGATGCAGTACTTCCTCGACAACTACGCCACCGTAGCAGAAGCCGTCGAATGGATTGAAAAATCTGGCGTTCAAGTGGTGCAGATGATAGATCCTACAGGCGGGACGCCGCCAGCGATTCACTTGGCTCTCGATGACGCCACGGGCGATTCGTGCATCATCGAGTACAGTGATGGGAAGCCCAAGGTCTACCACAGCCGCGAGTACTGTGTGATGACGAACTCACCCACGTACGACCAGCAACTTGAACTGGTCAAGACCATCAGTGGACTTGGCGGCGACCAACCGATCCCTGGGTCGACCCTCGCGAGCGACCGATTCGCCCGTGCGGCGTATTACGTGAGTCGCTTGGACCAGCCGCAAACGCAGCTACAGGCCATCGCGGCCATGTTTAGCGTCATCCGTAACGCCGCACAGCCGTTCCGGATCCCGGATCCCGGCAAGCCCGATGCGTCCCAGACCCTTTGGCAAACTGTCAGCGACCTGACCAACAAGCGCTACGTCTTTGAGTCGACCACCCGCCCCAACATCGTCTGGGTCGACCTGAGCGACCTAGACCTCACCGAGGGCGCCCCCCAGCTGAAGCTCAACCTCGTGAACGAACTGACTGTCGAGCACGGAATCGCCGGCGAAGTCAGCGGCAAGTTCGTCGACAGTGGGATGCTGAACTTCCTCACTCTCGAACTCGAAAGGCAATTGGTTGCAGCTGCGGAGAAGGTCAAACAGTAGTCCATCGAGGCCGCACACTTTAAAGACACGCCCCCGATAAAGCGTTGGTCTACTGTGCAATCTCGTTCCGCCTGCCTTCTCACTCTGAAGCGGATCCGTTGAAACCCGCGATCCGCATTCAAAGACAGTAAATTCGAGCGTTAGCAGGTTTCGACAGCAGCTCAAAGCTCCGAAGCTATAGAATGGGAGCTATAGAATGGTGCATTAGTGATGGAACCCTGAGGCGTCTTCTTCTGCAAGGGGCACCTGTTTGGGATGAGCCGAAATATGCGCCAATGCCGCTTTCATGTCATCGATCAGTAGCGCGCATAAATCCCCGCTGACACCGTTGCGCACAAGAATGCGCTGAATCGCCTGATCCTCGCAATTAGAGGGCAGTGTGTAAGCCGGCACCTGCCAGCCACGCACCCGCAAACGGTCGGCAAGATCAAAAAGCGTGAAGCCTGGATCACTGCCGTCCTTCAGCTTCCATGACACCGCTGGGATGCCGCGGCTGCGTTCCCCGTCGAAAACGATCTCGAACGGACCCAATGCGGCGATCTCGGCGGCGAGGAACGCCGCGCTGTCATAACAGGCCCCGTGCACCTTTTCGTAGCCCTCGCGGCCGAGCCGGACAAAGTTGTAGTATTGGCAAACAATCTGCCCGCCAGGCCGCGAGAAATTAAGGGCAATGTCCTTCATGTTGCCGCCCAGATAATTGACCCAAAAGATCATTTCCTCAGGCAGATCGCTTTCCTGGCGCCACAGTACCCATCCAACACCGAGTGGCGCGAGGCCGAACTTGTGGCCTGACGCGTTGATCGAGCGCACCCGCGGAAGGCGAAAGTCCCATTCCAGTTCCGTTGCGCAGAATGGTGCTAAAAATCCTCCGCTGGCACCGTCCACATGAATTGGGATATCAAGACCGGTATCGCGCTCCAACTGATCGAGCGCGTCGCTGACGGCTTTTACAGGCTCATACTCACCGGTAAAGGTCACACCGAGGGTCGGAACCACGCCGATCGTGTTCTCGTCGCAGTATTTCAGAGCTTCCTCGGGGGTCATCAGCAACCGCCCCTGCTCCATAGGAATCTCGCGATGCTCGATATCCCAGTAGCGGGTGAATTTGTGCCAGCAGACCTGCACAGGACCCGTCACGAGATTAGGCTTATCGGTTGGCTTGCCATCCGCGCGGCGTTTGGCCTCCCAGCGGCGTTTCATGGCCAGCCCACCCAGCATAGCGGCCTCGCTCGAGCCTGTCGTCGAACAGCCCGTTGCCGGCCCTTCGGGCGCGTTCCAGAGATCAGCCAGCATGTGGACGCAACGTGCCTCAATCTCAGCAGTCTGCGGATATTCATCCTTGTCGATCATGTTCTTGTCGATGCATGCATCCATCAGCTCGTGCACTTCTGGTTCTTCCCAGGTCTGGCAGAAGGTTGCGAGGTTCTGGCGTGCATTACCGTCCAGCATCAATTCGTCGCGCACGGCAGCGCAGACCCAGCGCGGCGATTGCTCATCGTCGGGGAACCCGGATTTGGGTAGCGGCTTCGCCAACGTGCTAGATCCGTAGATTTCATCATCCATGCTGTGAGAACGATTTGTCATTGCTTATCTCCAATCTGTGGTAGAGGCCACGCTCCGGAACCGCCCGGCGCAGGCTGGGTCATGCAGCTTTTGCCTTTTCCAGGGTGTCGGCTTAATTGCCCGACAGGTGATAGAGTTCGCCAAGTGCAATAATGCAGGGAGCGCCAGCCTCTGCTCCCTGGCACGTCAAGACAAGATCTGCGCGATGTAGCCGCCGACAAGGGCAAGCACGGTCGTTATGGCGTAGGATACTGGGTAAGGCACCGCAGCCACCTGACTTTTAGACTGTTCAAGCACTGCATTCAGGCTCGGCGTCGAATTACGCCCGCCCGCGCATGCGCCCGCGTTAATCACAGAGTTCAGTTTGAAGAATTTGTCAGCAACGAAAAAGGCCACGACTACCGGTAGAAGGGCCGCTGTGGTACCTATCAGAGCGAGCCAAATGACAGTGTCCCCGCCTAGCGCCGAAATTATTTTCGGCCCGGTATTCGCACCCAGCACAGCGACGAACACATTAAGGCCGATATCCTGCAGAAAACTGCGCGCACCTTCAGATACCGGCCCGCCGAATTGCGGGTTACGGCTGCGCAAATATGCAACCATGATACCGGCAAGCAGGCAGCCGGCCGAGGTACCAAGTGCGAAGGGAATGCCCGCAATCGTGACACTCAGCGTCCCTGCAATGAAGCCGACCACCATGGCGATCGCCATATACATGACTTCGGTCGTCGCCAGAGTCTGTTCAGTAATGACTTTGCTGCCCAGGGCTTTGCCCGCCCGCTCGATACAACTGTCCGGCCCGGTCAATCGCACTACGTCACCTACGCGGATATCGGTTTGCGGCCCGATTGGAATCTCTTGTCCCGCCCGGAAAACCGCAATCAGCCTAAGACCGTAGGCGAGCGAAGACTTCGCAAGCTCCTCAACGGTCTTGCCTGCGATCTCGGAAGACGATACCGCGATATCTGCAGACTCGATGGTTATATCGCGAGCAACCGGATCGTCGACCTCCGGGCCGACCTCGTTGCCGTGCAGGATCATGTCATGCACATCTGCGCGCACAGTCACGATGTCGCCTTTACGAATTGTCGGGTTATCGAGCGCATCGATAGCCTCACCGTCGCGCTCCACACGCAGGATAGGCGCCTGCGGATGGGCCTCGAAAAGTTCATTGACGCTCTTTCCGATTAGGTTCTCGTTCTCAACCTTGTAGGCGCGGATGTCGAACGGCATGTAGCCGAGCAAGAACGCATGCGGTGTGCCCGGAAGAGGATGGGTGCCGGAACCAGCAAAGGCGTCTTCGGCCTTTTTAGCATCTGAGACAGGGTCGTGCCCAAACATCGCGGGCAGGTAGCGCATAAGCAGGATGATTCCGATGCTCGACAGGATGTAGCTAACGGCATAGCCCGCCGCCATGTTGGCCCCAATCTCATCGGCGGTCATGCCCGGCGGCACCGCTGCCGAGCCGCTTTGCACGGCAGATTCCGCGACCCCAAGGACGGCGGTGATGGTGTAGCTGCCCGAGATCAGACCCGCTGCGAAGCCGGATTCTAGCCCGACGAGATGTGCGCCACCGACGCAAATCACCCAGTTCAACGCCCAGATGATCACCCCACAGACAATCGCCGCTAAGCCACCGGATTTTAGACCTGCAAAGAATTTTGGCCCGACCCCGAGCCCCAGCGCATACATGAAGAGCGACAGGAAGATGGTCGCAACAATACCTGGGATCGCATAAGTCATGCTAAAAGCGATTTGCGCAGTCATCGAGATTACGACGGCGACAAGCAGCGTGCTGGCGGTTGAACCAAGAGAAATGGGGCCGAGTTTGAGTCGCCCGAGTGGGTACCCAATGGCAAGCGCGAGCAGAATAAACACCCATTGCTGCGCGTCGAGGAAAGCAAAGGCACCTTCGATACCACGTTCCGTCACCGGCTCGATGAACTCGAAGACACTACCGATAGCCCGCTCGCTCACCTGCTCGAAAGATCGCAGGGTTCCGCCCTCTGCTGTTCCCCCATCTTGCGCATGCGTGGTAGTACTTACAGAGGCGAAAAGTGCAGCGGCTGGAAGCGCCCAAAATCTGGCGCTTATCAAGGCAATTGGCAAAGAAGAAACGTTGAGCATGCAGTTCCCCCGTTCTTAAAAAACTCGCCAAAGGGGCCCGATTCTGCCGCCGGACACGGCCTCGACAAAATCGGGGCTCAATAAATACCCGTGGCTACGGCCTCCTCTGGGAGCTCAGCGCAGAAAGCGTCCGCAGGCCTGCAGTGTCTGCTCGTTGCGATCAAGGCTGACCGTGAGTGGGAACGTCCACCCCACCATGCTGTCCTGGCAAGGCTCCGAGGCAAGCGTGACCTTCACTTCGTGACCCGAGGATTCAGCATGGTAGCCTGCCTGGTCGGCCAACACCTCGACATCCTCGAAAACGTGGCGATTGGCGCCATGGTCAAGTGTCAGGAACATTACTCCTTCTTCCTCTATGACTTCGACGTGCCAGCCCGGCTCGTTACCCACGGCCCTGAAATCAACCCCGTCGAGCATCGCCTGGGTCCAAGGAGAAACGCTGTCGCGCAGCGAGCATTCGACACTGTCATCATCGGCAATGGTCAAGCGGGCCTGATCGGTACCTCGGGTCCAAAACTCAATTTCACCGTCGTCATATCGAGCCCCTGATGCAGCGGGCACCAAAGGCAGCTCGGCTTTGCCCCAGGGCAAGGACAGGGTGGCTTGATCGCCCATCTCAAAGTTTGCGTCCACAGCAATATCACCGCACTGGAAAGAGTGCCATTCGACGGCCAACGTTTCTGAGCCCATGCCCTGTGCACTGGAATCGACGCCGATCAGTCTTATCTCCGATACGTTGGTCTGATTCGATGAAACCGGCACCTCAGCTGCAAATCGCGGAGTAGCATCGGGCAAGTATAGGGTCAACTGCAGCAGATATTGATTATCGGAGCTCATCAGGTCTTGATCGATGCGCAAGTCAAAAGGATAAGGCGGCGCCCCCACATCTTCCATTCGCTCGACAACCAAGCGGTCACCGCTAACCTCATCAACCAGTGCGATCTCGAGAACCGAGTCGGGCGGCATCATAATCCGCTCCATGTAATGCGCCTCACCAGAGATCTCGACCTCCGTTGTCGGTTCCGGCTCAGGTTCCCCGCTACAGGCGGCCAGGAATACAACTGTTGTTACCCACAAAAGCTGCTTCATCTCATGCACTCCAATGCTTGTTAATGGTGCAGCTAGGCACAGTGTGCCCGCATTTATATCAACACTTTAGTCCAGAGTGCTGATCCACACGTCGTTCCCAACATCACAATTGGGCTGGCACATCGCGGTTGGTGAGACGGCCAGTCGCGAAGGCGAGGCCGGTCGCAGCAGCGAAAGTATCAGCAAAGGCTTGCTCACGGAGCAAACGGACGTCGTTTAGCCCGATTTTAGACTGACTGACCTCAGCCAGCGTCGCGAGACCATTTTCGTAAAGTCCTAGGGCCGTCTCATAGGTTTCTTGCCCAGCTTCGAGCAGTGGGCCGGAGGCCGTGTAGGCCGCTAAGCTGCTGTGCAGCAAACTGTAGGCTTCTACAATTTCCTGTGCGGCCAAATTGCGGATCTCAAGGAGATCTTGTTTAGCCGCCTCGGCCTGCATACGCGCTTGCCGCTCCTGGGTCTGGCGCAGCCCCCCATCGAAAAGGGGCATGGTAAACACAACGCCAGCTATAGCCTCATCAAGTGTTCTATTCATCGAGGCACTTCCGCCGAAGCGACTATCGCGGAGGCTAACGCCGCCGATTGCCCTTCCAACTTCTGCCACTGCCGCGATCTTGGGTCTCGATGCTGCAGCCACCAGATCCACTTCCGACCGGGCGGCTCGCACCCGAGCCAAAGCAGCCTGAATATCAGGCCGCTGGGCCAGCGAGGTTTCGATCAGTTCGTCAAGCGGCATAGGTACCTCTTCCGGCAACTGCCTATCAGAGAGCTCCGCTACCCGCATTGTGGTTGCTGGCGATAAGCCCATGGCGTGCATCAGCGCCATCCGAATTTTTTCTTCTCGACTTTCGGCCAGCGTCAGATCGAACTGGGCTCGGGCCTCGATCTGTCGTGCCTGAGCGACTTCTGCCCGAATCGCCAAGCCTTCTCGAAGTCTGCCTTCAGCAACTCTGCGTAGGGTTTTGGCATCCTCCACCCGTTCTTGGTCGATGCGTGTTTCCGCGCGTGCTGCGGAATACTGAAAGTAGGCCTCGCTGACTTCGAAGATGACCCTTTGGTGGACGCCGTGGAAAGCGATATTGCCGCCGATAGCAGCCTGTTCTGCAATTTCCAGAGCGGCGTCTCGCGCACCAAAATCGAACAGCAGCCACTCTACGGCAAGATGGGGTATTACTTGGTATCCGGTCGCTGTCAATCGCCCTGTTCCGATTCCGAGTTCCGGAATTGCCTGTTCGGGACGTGACACGGTTTCATAACCCGCTAGCACATTGGCTGACAACTGTGGCAAGTAGGAAGCTTCAACGACATTCACTGCGAGTGCGGCTTCACGGGCGCGCAGCCAAGCAGCACGGGTCGCCGGCTTGGTGCGCTGCGCGATGTCGATCAACTCCGGTAGAGTGTAAATCCGCTCCGGATCGATAGCGACCGACGGTTCAGTCGGAAGCTGCTGACCGATGAAGGTAGAGGCCTGGTCTTCTGCCAACGACAGATCGGCAGGTAGAGAAAAATCCATGGCGCCGGTTGCCGTTTGCGACGAACCCAGGGGTGTCGAGGCGTCGGGCGAGGTCGGGTGGATCGTCTGTTGCGCGCAGCCCACTAACCCAGCACAAAGCGTGACAAGTGCGATTCGATGAAGCTCAACTCTCATTCACTTTCCCTTCCCCTGTCAGTATCCCGACCAGAACTCGTGCGCGGTCGTATATGGCGTCACTGGTACCGTTGGCTGTATAGGAACCAGCCGGTTGGTGCTCAGTTGATGTCTCTAGAGCAGCGGCAAGGAGGCCTGCATTCTTCCCACTCATGAGCGGCAGCAGCCGCGCTAGCTGCTCGGTGGCAGCGAGTCGCTTGGCGCCGGCTGTTTGCCGGTCAGTAGCAGACCCAAGCCACTCGAACGTCATGACCTCCTCGGCGTGGCGCGCAGCACCAATATGGCGGTACATATCATCAAGACGATCCTCGCCGCGTAGCACCTCGGTCATTACCGCGAGCGCGGCGTCAGTCTCGCTATCGCGGATATCGTTCGCACTCTCCGGCCAGATCAAGGAGAACACGAGCCCCATGATGCCGATGCCCACGAGAATGCCGAGCACTCGATAGCCCGCGTCTGAGAGATCATAGTTCGGTCCGAATTCCAGCGGTGATCCTGGCAGCACGCAGATGAAAAAGGCGAGTGCCATTTGAAAGCCTGCATACTGCACGCGGTACGACCCTGTCGCTACCCAGCCAGCGATCAGGCTGCCCGTGGCGATAAGCAGGAAAAGGTGTCCAGGGTCATTAAGGTGCGGCATCACGAAGATAACGGCGAACGCCCCCATCGCCGCCCCTATCAGACAGCCAATGACCCGCAGGGTACTTTTGTGGAAGGTTTCGCCAGAGGTGCCGAGTGCGACGACGAAACAAGTGACCATCGCCGTATGGATCTCGAACAGACCGATGCTGGTGTACAAGGCATAGGTCAGAAAGACAGCAAGCAGCACCTTGAGCGCAAACTGGGTGTAAGCAGGATTCTCAAAAGCATCCGGTTTCAGAAACGAGCTTTCGGCCTCGGATCTCGCGGGGGTAGTTACGCTAGCGGCGTTGCGGGCGGCAACAAAGGCACGGGCAGCATCGGCGACCGGGCCAGTACCCGCGGGCAGGGGCGGCGCCGAACCCCCGGCCATCCGGCGCAGCAAGGGCGCCATGTCGGGTTCGGGTCGACCTGCTGCTGTAGCCGCCTGTGCTGTAGCGAGCAAATCGAAGCTCGCCGCGAGCTCCGCTACGAGCCGGTCGTGCTCCTCTTTCGATGCCAGAGCAAGCAGACGCGCCATACCAGCATGCTTTTCGGCCGCCTCATTGCCTTCCTGTAGCAACCGGTCGGTTGGAGCAGGATCACCACCTTCAGCAAGGCGCGCAGACTCGCGCAGTCGATCACGCACCCGCTCGCGCACTAGGCGCAGTGGGCTGCGGCCGAAAAACACGTTGAGGGCGACTAGCAGTACCATCGGCACAAAGACCACCATCCACACCCAGGCCAGGCCACGCAGCACCAATTCCGGCATGGAGATGTAATCGTAGAACGTCAGGATAAACACGATGATGAAACCCAGCAGACCGGCGGGTTCACCCAGCTTGCTAGCCCGTGCCAGCCACATGAAGCCAAAGGTAACCGCTCCCATCATCGCCAGCCGCAGTGCAGGCGCATCGGCGACGAACATCATGAGGAGGATACTTAAAGCGATGAGGACTGTCGCCGCAAGGATCAGGCCGACGCCAATCCCAATGTTCTCGCCCGCATTGTCTCGGTACATCAGGAAGATCAGATAACACGAGAGCAGCGCCAGAGGCACCTGCAGGGCCATTGCAACAACCGCCGTCAGTCCGCATAGCAACGCAATGTGCAGCGTCATCTCCAAACGCCCGTCATAGGGGCGCAGGTCGTCGATAATTATCTGCAACATACCGTTCGACGAAGTGTCGGCGTGGCTACTCATGCTCTTCAGCCGAGTGGATGGTGACGGAGGCGGAGGCACCAACGCGCATTAACTCTTCGGGTGGCTCCTCAAGGCGGATGGTGACCGGAAACCGCTGCGCGACCCGTACCCAGTCGACTGAACTGTCGATGACCGGCAGGCCGAGAATACTGATGCTATCAGTGGTTCTGACCCCATAGCCGAGGCTCTGGACACGACCGCTCAGGCGCTGCGTTGGGGCCGACATTACGAAGACATCGACCGGCGCGCCGACGCGGATGCGCGGTAATTCGGTTTCACGAAACAGAGCCGTGACCACCCAGTCTTCGGTGTCGATGAGCGAGAACAGCGAAACACCGGTCACCACATACGTGCCGACACCGAGATCAAGCCCAGTGATACGGCCCGAAATTGGTGCGCGCACTTCAGTCCTGCGCAGTTCGCGTTCGGCCAGTGCCAGGCTGGTGCGTGCCAGATCCACTTGAGCCTGAGGGGCATCGAGCGTCCCGATCATGGTTTGCGCTGCCAACTGCTGGCTCAATGACTCATCAAGCGAGATTAAAGCATCCCCGTGAACCGTGCGCGCGGTATCAACTTGCTGGGCGGTCACCATGCCTCGCGGCAGCAGGTTCTCCAGTCGCTGCAGCGACTGACGAGTGAGATCAACGTGATTGCGGGCACGATCGATCTGGCGACTGGCAATCTCAGCATTGGTCTGTTGAACGGAGAGTAAGCGACCACCGGTCTCGAGTTCGGCTTCGGCAGTGCGTAGCATTGCGCGCGCCTGTTCCACTCGCAGCTCGTAAGGTTCTGGATCAATGCGAAACAGTAGATCTCCAGCTTCTACGAAAACATTGTCCTCAATGAAAACCTCAGTTACATGCCCCGGCACGTTGGTCGATACTGGTGCAATCGTGGCGCTCACCTCGGCATGGTCTGTACGCAGGGTAGTTGTGCGCTGCATAGCCACAAAGATGATAGCAACAATGGCACTAGCGATCAGCGCGAAGCCGATCAGGCGCGCGAGGAGTATTCGCATTCTGGGCCCGCGTGGTGCGGGTGTATCATTCTCGTTACCCGTGTCGTTCTGGTTGCTCATATCGTTCTGGTTGCTCATAGCGCCAGCACTCCAGTCCAAAACGCCCATATCATGATGCCGCTGAAGATTGCCGCACAGAGATAGGTCAGCGGCGGCATCGGCAGATGCTCGTGCAGCCCTATGCGGATAAACAGTAGCCGCAGGACGACTGTACAGATCACTCCGAGCAGGGCCGCCATTAGCCAGACAGGAAAGAACGAACCGTACAAGGAAAGTGTCGGCGAGTGGGCATTCATTGAGCACCCAGCAAGCATCATTGGCAGCAGCAGGATCGCCGACCAAAAATGAAGGGGGTGGCCTACTCTACCGGCTAAAATCATGCGTTCACTTCTCCTTTAGATGCTTGATATGCCTGGACATAGACGCGGGCGATAGATCGAACCGAACGTCCGATGGCGTCGTAGGACTCGTCATCTAGATTGGCGAAAGACACTCGCGCCAACTCAGTAATTCCCGGCAAGCGTGAGAAAAATTGCCGATTCCGTACGCTCGCGGAGCATTTCCAAAATCCATTCCCACATGGCCATATTGCATACTCCCTTTTATTATTCTGCAAATAACGGCGGGTTCCGATCGACCTCACCAGCTATAGCGGGTATTTGTTGCGTTCTTATTTCAGCGTATTGCGTGCAACCTTATCGGGCAATATAAAGTTTTATTAGGCGCTGCTACCACATGTAACCATACGTGGCTGTCAACTCTTGAAATTCTACAGACGGGCCTAGTTAGTTAATGTTTACTTACTTGTGTTGCAAAACAAAGCCGCGCAAATACGTTTGCATATTAATTAGCCATTACCGCGTCTAGTGCGGCGCGATACCCTTGTACGCCCAGTCCGGCAATCACGCCGTCAGCACGAAGTGAAACATAGGAGTGGTGCCGAAAGGTTTCACGCTTATGAACATTAGATAGATGCACTTCAATCACTTTGCCATCAAACGCATTCAACGCATCAAGTATCGCAATGGATGTGTGGGTATAGGCCGCCGGATTAATAATAATCGCTTGGGTACCATCAAGACGTGCTGCGTGAATAGCGTCGATCAGCTCACCTTCGTGATTACTTTGCTGACAGGTAATATCCCACCCTGCCATCACCGCTTTCTCCCGTAGAAGGTTATTCACATCTTCTAAGGTGTCGTAGCCGTATATCTCGGGCTGGCGGCTACCCAGCAGGTTGAGATTAGGGCCATGTAAAACCAAGACTTTTCCCTGACTCATAACGTTCTCCTGAACGGTTAGGCCTAACTTAAACCGCTAAAATAGCGGCATGGCCCCGTTCTATCACCTTCCTCCCAACACTGCCAGCGCCTGAGCAGTGTGGGTAACTGACACCAATGCTAATCGATACTTAAAAGAGTGTACTGGTATCGTGCAAAGCTTCATTTCTTGTCTGTTTAATCGCCATAACTATGTCCTAGAAAAGCACCTAAACACTCCCGTGAAGCGATTACACTAATATAAAATCACCACCAAAGGCCTCGACATGACGCTCCCTCTTTATTTGGGCCTACCTATGTGGGCTAACCAGGATTGGCTTGGTACTCTCTACCCACGGCATGCCAAGACAGACCTGTTAAGCGATTATGCAGCGGTCTTTTCAAGCGTTGAGGGCAACACGACGTTTTATAGCGGCGCACCAAAGCCGGAAACGGTGGCCGCGTGGGCGCGCCAAACACCGCCCCATTTTCGTTTCTGCTTTAAACTGCCCGCCACGGTTACCCATGACCAGCGTTTAACCCAGCCAGAAAATGCCTGGGCATTTCTAGATGCACTCTCGCCCCTGCATGATCGTCTTGGTCCCACCATGGTTCAGTTACCACGCGATTTTGGCCCTTCAGAGCTGCCCCAGCTAGAAACACTCCTTGCGCAATGGCCTGCTCACTTGCCTTGCACAGTGGAGGTACGTCACCCCGCTTTTTTCCTCAAAGGAGACGCAGAACAAGCCCTTAACCGCTTGTTAATAACTTATTCAGCTAACCGCGTGATGCTCGATGTTCGTCCGCTGTTTTCAACCCCTGCCACTGACTATCCTGGCTTAGCGCATGCTCAGCAAGAAAAGCCGAAACTCCCACTACACGTGCTTTCCACAGCGAATTATCCGGTCATTCGCTTCATTGGCCATATTGACAAAACAATTAATACAGGCTATTTCACGCCCTGGATTGACCGCCTCAGCCTGTGGATAAGTCAGGGGAAAACCCCTTTCTTATTTGTGCATACTGCCGATAATCGAGCGTCACCAGAAATGGCGCGCTACTTGTACCATGAAGTTCAACGCCGCATCAGTTTGCCAGCACTTTCGTCGTTCGCCGGTGAGAAGCAGAGCCAACTGTTTTGACCGATCTTTTTAGGCTAACTGACTGGCAACCCCTACCATGATCGGATAAATTGCGCGTACTTTCGGGAAATAACGCTGGAACCTCTCTATTTTCCGAAAATCGGCACATTAGGCTAATAACGCCTTATTACAATTAACGAAACAGGTGATTTCATGGCAAAACTTGCACATGCACAGTGGTCATCGCGCATGGGATTTGTGCTGGCGGCCGCTGGTTCAGCCGTTGGCCTTGGCAACATTTGGCGCTTTTCTTACATGGTGGGCGACAGCGGTGGTGCCGCTTTCGTACTCGTCTACCTTGCTTGCGTAGCGTTGGTGGGCCTGCCCATTTTGGTGGCTGAATGGATGATTGGTCGTCGTGGCCAGAAAAATCCAATTAACACCATGGCGGACCTAGCAGCCGATCATGGTAAATCCAAGGCGTGGGCATTAATCGGGGTGAGCGGCGTATTAGCGGCGTTCCTGATTCTGTCTTTTTACAGCGTCATTGGGGGCTGGTCGCTGAACTACACCCTCAGTTCAGTCATTGGTACGTTTAACGGCCAAGATGCTGATGCGATTAGTGGCCTTTTTGGCGGCATGCTGGCTAGCCCGATTACCCTGCTGCTTTGGCATACTGCCTTTATGGTCCTCGTCATTGGTATCGTCGCACGTGGCGTAACCAAGGGCCTTGAGAGCGCAGCACGGTTGCTGATGCCTGCTCTGGTTGTATTAATGCTAATACTGGTGGGCTACGGCGTGGCCAGCGGCTATTTTGGCGAAGCACTAGCGTTTATGTTCCGCCCTGATTGGAGTGCCCTGAACGGTGGCGTCGTTCTAGCTGCCATGGGCCAAGCCTTCTTCACCTTATCACTGGGTATGGGCATCATGATGGCTTACGGCTCTTACCTAGGCGAAGACGTTAACCTCATCAGCACGGCACGCACGGTGATCATTCTTGATACGGTGATTGCACTGCTGGCGGGACTGGCGATCTTCCCCATTGTGTTTGCTAATGGTCTCAGTGCTGGAGAAGGTCCAGGCTTGATCTTTGTCACGTTGCCATTGGCTTTCGGTAATATGGCAGGCGGTACTATTCTGGGCTTGATGTTTTTCTTGCTGCTGACCTTTGCTGCCTTAACGTCAGCGATTTCACTGTTGGAACCGACGGTAGAAATGCTTGAAGAGCGCACTGCAATGTCTCGCGTTACCGCCACGTTAGCAAGCGGGATTGGCGTATGGTTGCTTGGCGTTGCCGCATTGTTGTCGTTTAACGTGTGGTCTGAGGTGCTCTTCTTCGGCCTTAATATTTTCGATCTACTCGATACGTTTACCAGCAAGATCTTGCTGCCATTAACAGGCCTAGGGGCAATTGTATTTGTCGCGTGGTGCTTGAAGCGTGACAGTGTAGAGGCCGAGCTGGGGCTTTCGTCCACTGGCGTTAGCGTATGGAACGTCATCGCGCGCTTTGTAGCGCCCGCGGGCGTTATCGCTGTGTTCGTCACAGGGCTACTTTAAGTTTAAGCCCTCGCTGGCAACCAGCACTGTTGGCTAAGATGCCGCCCTGTGAATGAACGGGGCGGACTTACTCAACCGCCCTACTATCTTAAAGTGCACTCTTTAGTGCACTTTTTTAATGCAATTCACTCTCTTGCTGCTCGTCATCGTCTGGCAAGGGGGCGATATCCCGTGATAATTTCTGAAACTCCCGATGCAGCTCAATTCCCCGACGCGCCCTTAGGCTGCGCTGGGCGGCACTGCGTCGACGCTGAACATGCTCATCCACTTCCATACTCATAAAAATGTCGAGCAGTTCGCTTTTTACCGAGGTGATTCGTTCGATGTTTCTCATAATCGACGTTCCTCCAGGTGAATATGCCTACGTCCACCTGCATCCGTGACGACTGTTTTTTAAATGATGCAGTGCGGCACTTCACTTCTTACTATAACCTACTTGACAAAATGATGACGAATCCTGGTGAAATGTCTTAACGACATTTAAACGCATGCGTAAATCGCATTTATACTGTTTTTGCATCGCGCGCTCTGCAATGTACGCTGCAGAGCGCGCTCAGGCATACTGTAGTGAGCATGTCTGCATAAGCACTAAAGAGAATTTAAGGAGCTGAACGTGAGCCGCGCCCTGTTCGATGAAATGAGACGCCGCATGGAGCATTTTCGTCGCTCCGAGCAAAAGGTTGCGCGGTTCGTACTGCGCAATCCCGACGAGGTCATCCATATGCGGATTGTCGACCTCGCAACAGAGGCTAAGGTCAGCGAGCCAACCGTTGTGCGTTTCTGTCGCGCACTCGGCTGCAACGGGTTCCAAGACTTTAAACTCCAGCTTGCCCAGATGCTGGCCAGTGGTAGTCAGTTTGCCCAGTTCTCTATGAACGATAGCGACTCGGTTGCCGAATTTTCCCACAGCATTTTCGATTCCACCGTGGGCACGCTTTTATCGGTTCGCGACCGGCTTGATAATGATGCCCTCGGGCGTGCGGTCAACGCTCTCGCCATGGCCAACCGAGTTGAGTTCTATGGCTTTGGGGCCTCCGGTGCCGTGGCTTTCGATGCCCAACATAAGTTCTTCCGCCTACAGATATCGACCTCCGCTTATGCCGACCCTCATATGCAAAATATGTCGGCGGTCACGCTAAAAGAAGGCGATGTGGTGGTGGCTATCTCACAAACAGGCCGTACCAAAGCTCTGGTCGCTAGCGTTCGCTTAGCGCGCGAGGCAGGCGCTACCGTTATAGGCCTTTGCCCGAGTGACTCACCACTGGCCAGCGAAGTGAGCCTGCCGTTATATATCGATGTGCATGAAGATACCGAGATCTACACACCGCTTAGCTCACGTATCGCCCATCTGGTGCTCATCGATGTTCTCGCCGTTGGCGTTGCCAAAACTCGCGGTCCGAAGCTTGCTGAGCAGCTAAAAGCAGTCAAGAAGAGCCTGAATACCCTGCGTTACCCAGAAGAGTCGTAGCTGCCTATCGACTGTATACACAGCCAGTTCACTGGCTGTGCTAAACTAGCTGCCTATTTTTCGAACCGGCAGCGGCTTATATGGACGACGTCACGGCGATACTTGATCAGCTTAACCCTGCCCAGCGCGAGGCAGTGAGCGCACCCCAGGGTAACTTATTGGTACTGGCGGGTGCCGGCTCCGGTAAAACCCGCGTGCTGGTTCATCGCATTGCTTGGCTAATGCAGGCCGAAGGGCTTTCTCCCTATGCCCTGCTGGCCGTTACGTTTACCAATAAGGCTGCGCGGGAAATGCGTACCCGCCTGGAAGCGCTGCTGAGCATCTCCATGCGACATGTGTGGGTCGGCACGTTTCACTCTATCGCTCATCGCCTGCTGCGCACCCACTGGCAGGATGCTCGGCTACCTCAGCACTTCCAAATCATTGACTCCGATGACCAGTTGCGGCTGGTAAAGCGAATGCTCAAAGATTACTCCATCGATGATGAGCGCTTCCCGCCCCGCCAAGTACAAGGCTTTATCTCTGGCTGCAAAGAGGAAGGACTTCGCCCCCACCAAGTGAACGTGGACGGCGATGGTTATCTTGGCCAGATGGTAGAGCTTTATGAGCGCTACCAATTTATCTGCGAACGCGGCGGCCTAGTGGACTTCGGTGAACTGCTACTGCGCAGCCTAGAACTGTTACGTGACAACCCGCCTTTGCTAAATCATTACCGCGAGCGCTTTGGTCATGTATTAGTCGATGAGTTTCAGGACACCAATACGCTGCAATACGCGTGGTTAAAACTACTCACGGGTCTGCAAACACCCATGACCGCCGTCGGTGACGATGACCAGTCAATTTACGGTTGGCGTGGCGCCAAAGTGGAGAATATTCGCCGCTTTGAGGAGGAGTTTCCTAACACTCATACCGTACGCCTAGAGCAGAACTACCGCTCCACAAGCGCGATTCTGGAGGCCGCTAATACGCTGATCAGTCATAACAGCGAGCGGCTGGGTAAAAATCTGTGGACTGACGGTGTCGAAGGCGACCCTATTTCTGTCTACGCCGGGTTTAACGATTTAGAAGAAGCCCGCTATATCGTCGATACCATCAAAGAAAAGGTCGATGAAGGGTTTAATCGCCGCGATGTTGCCATTCTTTACCGCTCAAATGCTCAATCGCGTTTGCTGGAAGAGACGCTGATCCGCCAAGGCATGCCCTACCGTATTTACGGGGGGCATCGCTTCTATGAGCGCTTAGAAATCAAAAATGCCCTAGCCTACCTGCGCCTACTGCTAAATCGTGATGACGATGCTTCCCTGGAGCGCGTGATTAACGTACCCACCCGTGGCATTGGCACCCGCACAGTAGAAATTGTGCGCCATCGCGCTCGGGAACAAAGCATTTCACTATGGCAGGCGCTGCACGATGCCATTCAAGACGGCACGCTAAAAGGCCGTGCGGCCAACGCCGTGCAGACATTTGCCAATCTCATTGAGCAATTAGACAACGATGCGTCTGGCCTGCCGCTGCATGAAATTATCGACCACATCACCACTCATACCGGCCTTATCGAACATCACAAGAGCGAGCGCGGCGAAAAAGGTCAAGCACGTGTGGAAAACCTGGAAGAACTGGTGACCGCTGCTCGCGCCTTTACGCATGGCGATGTTTTTGAAACCCCAGAGGCAGGTGAAGGCATGGCGGCTTTGGAAGCGTTTCTTTCCGAGGCGGCGCTTAATGCAGGCGACCATGAAGCCGATGAGTTTGAAGACAGTGTGCAACTGATGACCCTGCACTCTGCCAAAGGCTTGGAGTTTCCCGTGGTGTTTATTGCCGGCGTTGAAGAGGGCCTGTTTCCTCATAAAATGTCGATCGAAGAGCCAGGGCGGCTCGAAGAGGAAAGGCGGCTTTGCTATGTCGGCGTTACCCGAGCGATGCAGAAACTCTACCTGACGCATGCTGAAACCCGCCGCCTGCACGGCAAAGAAGTGTTTCCCAGACCATCGCGCTTTCTACGTGAACTTCCGCCCCACCTATTGGAAGAAGTCCGCCTACGTGGCCATATTTCCCGCCCCGTTACCGCCTCGCGCTCTAGCTTTGCGCAACAGCGTATTGAAAGCGACGGCGACTTACCGGCACTGCATGTAGGCCAGCGGGTAATGCATCCAGTGTTTGGCGAAGGCATCATTCTTAATGCGGAAGGCGAAGGTGCCCGCGCCCGAGTACAGGTCAGCTTTGAAGGTGAAGGGGTGAAATGGCTCGTACTAGGGTTTGCCAAACTAGCACCACTTTGAGCGGTGTTAACGTAAGCGTAAAGCAGTAGGCGAGTACTTGCCCATTAAAACCTGCTTGGCGCATACTGGCTAATGGACACAGCGCTCACTGCGCGCTGATAACAACATCTTATAATTTCGGAGTTATGCCCGCCATGCAACGCCGCCAATTTCTGAAAACCGCCGGCTTCGGTGCCGCCGGTGTCGCTGCTGCGCCTTTTGTTTCTACTGCTAGCGCCAACGAAACCTACACCTGGGATATGGTGACCTCCTGGCCGAAAAACTTCCCGGCCCTGGGCACAGGTGCCAATGACTTCGCACGCCGGGTCGAGCAACTCTCCAATGGCCGCATGCGCATACGCGTACATGGCGCTGGTGAGCTTGTTCCAGCGCTTGAAGTGTTCGATGCGGTCGCTGCGGGTACCGCAGAGATGGGCCATTCCGCGTCCTACTACTGGCGTGGCAAAGTCGCGGCCTCACAGTTTTTCACCGCTGTACCGTTCGGTATGAACACAACTGAAATGAACGCGTGGCTATATCACGGCGGCGGCCAGGAACTGTGGGATGAAATCTACGCCAACCACAACCTGAAGCCTTTCGCTGTCGGCAACACCGGCACGCAAATGGGCGGCTGGTTCAAAAAAGAGATCAATTCCCTAGATGACATGCAGGGCCTGAAACTTCGCCTGCCAGGACTTGCCGGCGAAGCGATGAACGGCATTGGCGTTAGTACCGTCAATATGGCGGGCTCAGAAATTTTCACCTCGCTGCAAACCGGTGCGCTCGATGCAGCAGACTGGGTCGGGCCTTACAATGACATGGCGTTTGGCCTTCACCAAGTGGCGGATTACTACTACACCTCCGCGTGGAACGAGCCGACAGCCGTGCTGGAAGGCACTGTTAATTTAGACGCCTGGAATGCCCTGCCAGAAGATCTTCAAGATGTCATTCGCGAAGCCGCACGGGCATCCAATCTCGCTATGATCAGCGAATTTGCCTACCGTAATGCTCAGGCGCTTGAAACACTGGTCGATGAACACGGTGTTCAACTACGCACCTTCCCGGAAGATGTGATGGCAGCGCTGTATGAATCCTCAAAAGAGGCTATCCAGCGCCAAGTAGACAATGACGAAGAGTCTCGCCGGGTTTATGAATCTTACTCGGCCTTCCAGAAATTGGTGCGTCCGTTCAGCGATGTCGGCGAATACGCCTATCTAAAAAACCGCGACAACGTCGGTGCCTAGGCATTCCGCCAACTTCTAGTCGCGACACACAAAAGGGCGCCAAGGCGCCCTTTTTCGATGCTGATGATCAGCAGATTTCTCAGCTGTGTACCGCGCGGATACGCCCATTATCATCCAACGCCACCATCACAAAGCGCGCTTCGGTCACTTTCTGTCGCTCTTCCAAATGGCGGCCTTGAGGTGGACGTACCCATACTTCGACATCAATCTTAATCGAGCTATGGCCTATTTCCCGCACGCTAGTATAGACACTCACCATAGAACCCACGCGCACCGGACTTAAAAAATCCATCGCCTCAATAGCCACGGTCGCTGTGCGTCCGCCTGCTTCTCGGCCCGCAGCCAGTTCGGCGGCTTGGTCCATCTGGTTAACTAGCCAGCCACCCGGAATATCACCATAGAGATTGGTATCTTGCCGAGAAGCCAGTAACTTTAAGGTGAGCTGCCCCTGCGGAGCAGGCACATCGTCCAAATCGGTATCCAGCGGTGTCATAAGGTGGTCGCTTCAAAAGGTTATTGTTGTGATGTTGCTGCATCGCAATAGGCTGGTAATAGTTAATCACAAGAGGGGTGTCGTTTGAAGCGTTACAATTTACGACGTGTGAGGAAACATCGACTGCTACTGCTTCTGACTGGCTGGCTTCTGATGGCAGGCAATCTTGCCTGGGGTCAGACAGCTTCGGTGAGCGGCACGTTAGGTGCCGTCGGCTCTGACACCATGGCGGGCCTGGTACTGCGCTGGGGGGAAGCCTTAAACGCCCGCTATCCAGAGATCAATCTGCAGTTTCAGGCCGGAGGCTCAGCTAGCGCACCGACCGCCTTAGTGGCTGGCACCACCCGCCTAGGGCCAATGTCGCGCCCCATGACCAATGGAGAACGCCTGCAGTTTATTGACCGTTATGGTTATCCACCGCTTGAACTTCGTGTTGCTCGGGACGCATTAGTAGTCGTGGTGCATCGCCATAACCCATTGGATACCCTGACACTCCAACAAGTCGATGCGATTTTTTCAACTAGTCTCGCTTGCGGTGCTCCCCATCCCATCCGGCGCTGGAGCACGCTTATTCCGACAACGGATTGGCCCTATGGCCAAATAGCTCTGCATGGCCGTAATCTGGCGTCAGGTACTCATGGCCTCTTTCAGGCAAGAGCCCTTTGCGATGGCGAGTTTCGCCTTGATATTAGCGAGCACCCCGGTTCATCGGCGGTCATTGCTGCAGTGGGAGAGTCTTTCAATGCGATGGGCTATGCAGGCTATAACCATTTAAATCCGATGGTGCGTGCTCTGCGCCTCGTGAATGAACACGGGGCTGCCGTTGCGCCCAATGAACGCTCGATTCAGCAGGGAAATTATCCATTATCACGCGATCTCTATCTTTACGTTAACCTGCCGCCCAGCGAGTCATTACCCCCCGTGGAACAAGCATTTCTGGCACTTATCTTTTCCGACGAGGGTCAGCAAATTGTCAAAGCAGCGGGCTTTGTGCCGCTTCCTGATCACTTACGCGATGCCCAACGCCAAGACCCGTAAGCTGTCATTTAATTGTCATAAATAAACGATAGGGTAAGGAGACTCGACCATGCATGCTTATTTTTGTGATGGCTATCGCTTTTCTATGATGTCGACATGACTCTTCCTCGGCTACCTTTTTCGCGTCAGCCGCTGCGCCACGTACAAGACCGTATTGCCACCGGACTGATTACCGCCGGTGGTATCGGTGTTTTGTTGGCCATTTTAGCAATTGGCGTCTTCCTCGTTTGGGAAACGCTACCGCTGCTCGCGTTTAGCGACACGCTCCCCCTTGCCAAACTCTCGCCCCTTGCCTGGGGCACGTTAAAAGCTGCACTGGCTGCAATGCTATTCGCAACGCCCATTGCCCTGGGTGCGGCAATGTACTCTGCGCTATTTATGTCCGCGCGACTCCGTAGCCGTTTGAAGCCAACGCTTGAGTTGATGGAGGCCGTGCCTGGCGTTGTCGTCGGTTTTATTGCCGGTTTACTACTCGCCCCCTGGGTGGAACGAAACCTGGCCAGTACCTTGATGATTATTATTTGGTTACCACTTAGCGCAGCCCTAGCGGGATATCTGTGGTATCGAACGGCCACCTGGGTTCGCCGACGACTACCGCTTTCTTGGGCGGGCTTATGGCTTATTCCCTGGCTGGCAGGCATGGCCTTACTGGCAATGTGGCTTGCCCCCATCATTGAGCAGCACTGGTTTGGTGGCGACCTGCGTCGCTTGCTGGATCAACGTTACGGCCTTGATTACGCCACGCGAAATGCATTGATTGTGGGTATTGCCATGGGGTTTGCGGTGATTCCCAGTATTTATTCACTCGCAGAAGATGCGCTTGCCGATGTGCCTTCCACATTAATGGAAGGCGCCCAAGCATTGGGTGCTAGTCGCTGGCAAGCACTTTGGAAAGTTGCTTTACCCACAGCTGCTCCCGGGGTTTTTTCAGCGGTGATGATTGGCGCTGGCCGTGCTGTTGGCGAAACCATGATTGTCTTAATGGCCAGCGGCAACACAGCGCTCTTCAGCGCCAGTCCGTTTGAAGGGCTGCGTTCACTATCAGCCTCTATCGCCATTGAGCTTCCCGAGGCCTCACCGGGCGGACTAACCTATCACTTACTGATACTGGCAGCCCTGGCCTTGTTCATTTTTACCTTTGTGGTAAACACGCTAGCTGAAATTGTCAGGCAGCGCCTGCGCCGACGCTATCAACGCTTAGGGAGCACACTCTAATGCATTGGCAGCGTGCTGGTTTTTCAAAAGTTGGTTTTTTAAAAATGAGCGGCAGCGGACTCTGGCCGTGGCTGTGCGCTGCCTGCGTGGCGCTTTCGTTATTAATGTTGGCATCATTATTAACGCTACTGGCGATTCGCGGGTTAGGCCATTTTTGGCCAGCGTCATTAGAGGAAATTACCCTGAAGTCAGGTGACATCGTTATTGGACAGTCGGTTCGTGAAACGACGCTGCCCAAAGGGGCAGGTACAGAACGGCTCTATTTCACCGGAAATCAGGAGGTTACGGGAAGCAACTGGCAGTGGATTTCCATTGATGAGATTAACCAGCAGGCTGAGCCAGCAGACCTTATCCGCATAACGCGCGCCCCATGGGGTGATTTTATTGGCCGCTTAATCGCTGTGGAGAATGGCGATCAACGGCTAACAGAACAAGCTGCCTGGGCCTTCATCCGTGATGCGCTTGCCTTTCCCGTCAACCAGCGCCCCCCCGGAGAGTTACTGTTAGCCACCGCTGACGGCCAAACCCTTCGTCAGCCGCTGGCGAGTGTTAGCCATTTTCAGACACCGAATGCTATGTCATGGGGGCAAAAAACCATCGCCTGGGGACAGCGCATCTGGCAATTTCTAAGCGAGGGGCCGCGCGCCGCGAATACTGGCGGAGGTGTGTGGCCAGCCATTTTTGGCACCGTGTTAATGGTTATTTTGATGTCAGTAATCGTTACCCCGTTTGGGGTTCTCGCCGCTATTTATCTTAACGAAATCGCCCACCAAAACCGCTTAACACGTTTAGTACGCATTGGCGTACGCAACCTTGCGGGCGTGCCCTCGATTGTTTATGGCGTGTTTGGCCTTGGGGTATTTGTATATGGAATAGGCGGCTCTATCGACAGCTGGTTTTTTAGTGATGAACTGCCCTCTCCCACCTTTGGAACCGGTGGCCTTCTGTGGGCATCGCTAACGCTCGCCTTACTCACCTTACCCGTGGTGATTGTCGCTACCGAAGAAGGGCTAGCACGCATACCCGATGCCCAACGGGAAGGCGCCGTTGCGCTGGGCGCCACACGTTTAGAAATGCTGACGCGGGTGGTATTGCCCATGGCAATGCCCGCCATGCTAACGGGGGTGATTTTAGCCATTGCCAGAGCCGCTGGTGAAGTAGCGCCGCTAATGCTGGTCGGCGTCGCCAAACTAGCGCCGCAAATGCCAGTGGATGGTGAGTTTCCCTACCTTCACCTAGAGCGCAAGTTTATGCACCTCGGCTATCATTTATTTGATACGGCCTTTCATGGTGAAGATGTGCAGGCCGCGATTCCATTAGTTTTTGCCACCGCGCTACTGCTGGTATTAATTGTACTCGTGCTTAATCTAACTGCCATATTTCTGCGTCATTATCTGAGGCGTCAGCGAGGAAACGAATGTTAGCGTCATTATCGTCCGACAATGCGGCTCTAGCACCCGTGACGCGTTTTTCTGCCGAACAGCGTTGTTTGAGCATTGCACAGTTTCACCTCGCTTATGCGGGGAAAATGGCGTTGCGAGACCTAACGTTAGACCTACCGCGCCACCGTGTAACGGCCTTTATTGGCCCTTCAGGCTGTGGCAAGTCGACGCTGCTACGCGCAATTAATCGACTGCACGACCTTAATGAATCGGTAACACACAGTGGCCATATTCAGCTTGAAGGCCAGGATATTCATGCTCCGGACATGAATGTTACCGAATTACGACGGCGCGTTGGGATGGTGTTTCAAACACCCAACCCTTTCCCTATGTCGATTTATGAAAACGTGGCCTTTGGCCTGCGTTTACAGCAACGCTTACCCAAGCGAAAACGAGACGACATTATCGAATGGGCGCTTACATCGGCAGCGCTGTGGGATGAGGTTAAAGACCGGCTGCATCGCTCGGCGTGGCAGCTATCTGGCGGCCAGCAGCAGCGCTTAGTCATTGCTCGTACACTTGCCGTACAGCCGGATGTACTGCTACTCGATGAACCAGCGTCAGCGTTAGACCCTATCTCAACGCTAAAAATTGAAGAGCTGATTCGTAACCTTAAATCACAGCTAACGCTAGTGCTGGTTACCCACAATATGCAGCAAGCCGCGCGGGTTTCTGACTACACGGCTTTTTTGCAGCACGGTGAACTCGTTGAGTACGGGCCAACGGATCAAGTGTTCACCAACCCGCGTTTACAACGCACCGAAAACTACATCACCGGCCGCATGACCTAGGCCCCAAAGACATCACGTCAGGAGAGCTCAATGGATATTACGAGCGATACCCACAGCCAGCATATCTCTCGCCAGTTCAATCAAGAGCTGGAAGAGCTAAAAACCCACCTGATGGCCATGGGCGGTCTGGTGGAAAAACAAGTGCAAGATGCTGTTTTTGCGCTACTTGAAGGCGACAGCCGCCTTGCCGAGAAAGTGCGCGACAACGACCGCCAAGTAAACGACCTGCAACTGCAAATTGACGACGAATGTACGCGAGTACTGGCGCGTCGTCAGCCGGCTGCTTCCGATTTGCGCTTGGTGTTGGCGGTTATTCGTGCAACGTCTGACCTTGAGCGTATTGGCGATGAAGCCAGCAAAATTGCTCGAAATGCGCTGCTGTTAAGCGAAAATAGTGGCAACATTCGTGGCTTAGTGGAAGTACGCCATATCAGCGAGCATGTACGTAAAATGCTTCGCGACGCGCTGACCGCCTTTGCGCGTTTTGATACCGACCTTGCAATGCAAGTTGTGCGCGAAGATGAGTTCGTTGACGACGAGTATGGTAGCGCCATGCGCTCGCTGATGACCTTTATGATGGAAGATTCACGTTCGATTAGCTCCGTACTTAGCATTATGTGGGTGCTACGTGCCTTAGAACGCGTGGGTGATCATGCCAACAACTTGGCGGAGTACGTCGTCTACTTGGTAAAAGGGTTAGATATCCGCCATAGCGATCCCGACACTATCGACCCCCAGGTACTTAAAAAATCTTGACCTAGCACGTGATTCCTCCTGCAATACGCCCAGATATCCCATCTGGGCGTTTTTTATAAGGAGCAAGCATGTTGAATGCGATGACAGCACTGAGTCGAGGCACTCGCTTGGTGTACCAGAAAGGTCTGCGGCGCTATATTTTCCTACCCATTCTGGTCAATATCATCGTTTATGCCAGCATGCTTAGCGTCGTGGTCAATCGCTTTTCTGGCTGGCTGGACAGTGCCATGGCGATGGTGCCAAGCTGGCTAGAGTGGCTCTCATGGCTAATCTGGCCACTGTTCTTTATCAGCCTGCTGCTGGTGATCTTTTTTACCTTCACCCTGGTCACCCATTTAATCGCCGCGCCTTTCTATGGTTTTTTAGCGGCAAAGGTAGAGCGTCAAGCGACAGGGCGTGAACCCCTCGATGACCGCGGGCTAGCCAAAACTGCCGTCGATGCCTTAGGCCGCGAGCTAGTTAAACTCGGCTATATTCTGCCACGCATGGTGATACTGTTTATCATTAGCTGGATACCCGGCCTAAACCTGATAGCTCCTATCTTGTGGATTCTCTTTTCCGCCTGGATCATGGCAATAACTTATTTAGATTATCCCATGGATAACAATAAGATAACGTTTCGCGATATGCGGACACGACTATCGCAACGGTGGTGGCCAAGTCTCACCTACGGCGGGTTGATTATGCTAGTGACCTGGATCCCTCTCGCCAACTTGTTCTTGATTCCCGGCGCAGTGGCAGGCGCTGTATTGATGTGGGACGACCATTACCGCGGAACACGCGACATTTCGCCTCATCGCTAATGGCTGAGTCGCTATAACGCTGACACAACCTATTTGTTACCTTAAGGTTGTTTGGCTTTCCCTATTATTCTCAAGATCAAGAATACGCCTTGTTAAGAAAATAAGGCTCCTACAAGGAATACGATCATGCTAACCCGTGCGCTCTGGTTGACGGCTCTCCTCACTGGCTCAATCTCTTTTGCGTCGGCTCACGACGTTCAAACTGACCAGTTAAGAGTCGCTCATCCTTTTGCTACGCCAACGCCTCCCAGCGTGACAAATGGCGCTGCTTACCTGGATATTACGGCGCATACAGAGTCCGTCACACTGGTTAGTGCGCAGACACCTGTGAGTGAAAGTGTTGAACTACATGATATGCAGATGGAAGGCGATATGATGAAAATGCGCCACGTCAGTGCCATCGAAATCGCTAAGGATGAAACGCTGACAATGCGCCCGGGTGGAGGCTATCACTTAATGCTAATGGGCCTACACCAACCACTGGTAGAGGGTGACCGCTTTCCAATTACGCTCGAATTTGCCCAGCAAGACGATATTGAAATAGAGGTTTGGGTACAAAGTGCCCAAGAAGGCAGTACAGCGGCTGATCGCCATCACCAGCATTAACTGAATCAACCGAAAATAGCCCTTAATCGCAAAAGCCCTGCCGAAGCAGGGCTTTTTTACTAAACAAGCTGTTTCATCATACACATTTAGCCATAGCGCCACTTACCAGCGTGTACTGCTACCCTCTTCACGGTTTAGTTCTTCAGCGCGATAACCTGCTCTATCTTTTGAGCTGTCATCAGTTTTACTGGCTCGGCTTGAAGGAGTGTATATCAGAGTATTCTCGTTATCGTTGATCAAATCCTTAGCGGAATAGGTCGCAGGTCCCGATGTGTTACGAGATTCAGGCTGAATAATCTCTTGGTTATCAGCACGTTCTTGATTCAGCTCAATAGAAGAGTGCGCAAACGCCATTGGGCTTGCGATAAGCCCCAGCGACATGCCCACAACGGCAGTGTTTTTAACAAATGATTTCAACAACATAAATAAAAACTCCTTATGCATGGAGCAACCGACAGTGTAATGATACAAGGTACCTTCTTTTGTCAGTCGCTAAACGTTTCATCAGAATAATTACATTTTTAACACCGAGAAAACCACAAAATAATAAAATCCAACTATTCCAAATAGATATGAAAAAATATGCACAAAACAAAGCACTGCTTCATAAATTTTACATGTGTTTTTTCTTGGCGATATTTGATTCAGCTACCGAACGATCAGTCGTCACAGCCCCGTCTAGTGACACTGATAATACTATACACAAAAAAGTAGGCCCCACCGAAGTGGGGCCTTGAGCACTCTTAGTATCGCGATGCGTAACACTAGCTTCCCATCCATTTGAGGGGCTCCAACCTTGGAATTAACCCTGACTAGCGTGTTGATCGTCGAAAGATTCAATCCTTGAATCTATGAGCATCCCTGCAATTTGACATCCGTGCCTCTGAATAGCTCATCCGTGAGCGTAAGAGTTTTAATACCTTTTGAAAAGATATGTAACTAAAGTTAATGTTACATGCCGCTGTTTTCTTCAGGCAACTCATCTGTGCTGTCAAAGCCTGCCTCTGAATCGCCATGATTCGTTGAGGCTGGATCCATGTCGCTGACATTATCGCCTTCGTCATGGGTCAAATCTTGGCTGTCGTAGTTACCTGCACCGGTTGTGCTTTCGGTTTGGGACTCGACGGGCTGCTCATCTGGGGAAATATTGTTCGCTGGGTCTGCTGGCTCTTGAGCGAATGCCGCGGGGCTAGCAACTAGACCAAACGCTACACTTAAAATACCAGCTTTCTTGAGTAGTTCCTTGGACATCATATTCCGTCTCCTCGATCGCTGTTCAATACTGCCTAAATGGTAAGAAAGATTGCCTTTCGGCTTACCAATTCCTGTGGTTTTTCTCTCTTACCCATACTCTTGCAGACACTATGCCAAAAGGCATAGATAAAATAAAAATTATTAAAAAACATGAATTTAATGAAAAAAATAAATAGGAAAAGCGATTTAAGCCTTTCAAATTAAGAGGGTAAAGTGGTTAAAAATGGCACATGAGCATTATTTGACCATTCTTATATGACAACATGGCACACTTGTACAATATATGTATTCAAACAGTATTAAGCGAGGTGGGGTTCGCTTTCGACAACGCGGGATGACGGAAAAACACAGCGAAAGAGGGCCCCTTCGCCAGGGAGAGATTCAATTTGTAGCAGCGCATCATGTCTCAGCAACACGTGTTTCACAATCGCTAGGCCAAGGCCCGTACCACCAGTTGCCGTGCTACGTCCTTTATCAACACGATAAAAGCGTTCGGTTAAGCGTGGGATATGAACAGGATCTATCCCCTCGCCGTCATCATCGACTTCAATGCAAGCACCGCCATTCGGTAGGGTTTTCCAGCGAAGCGTTATCTGACTACCCTCCGGGGTATATCGCACGGCATTAAAGACAAGGTTAGAAATAGCGCTATGCAGCTCCTGCTCACTACCAACTAATCGCGCATCGTTCTCAAGCACGACTTGAACATTGTGCTGTCGATTAGACAGCGCTAGCGCATCGCGGCGGATACTCTCGAGCATTGGCCCCAGCGCCAGCGCGTGATGATCTTCTCCACCTTGGTCAATTTCTAACCGAGAGAGCAATAGCAAATCGTTGACTAAGTTTTGCATCCGCTTCGTCTGCTCTTCCATTTGAGCAATACCTCGGCCCAAACGTGGTGGAAGTTGCTCTTTCAAGTCGCCGTAGGTTTCCAAATACCCCGTTAGTACCGTTAGTGGAGTGCGCAGTTCATGGGAAACGTTGGCGACAAAATCACGACGCATCTGCTCTAAACGATGCAAGCGGGTAATATCCCGCGCCATGACCAAGCGTTCATCATCACCATAGAGGGTAATTTGATATTGAAGGATACGCCGTTCATCGATGGGCGACGTTAAGGTCAGCGGCTCACCGTATTTACGCGCATTAAAGTAGCTGATAAATCGCGGGTCACGAAGTAGGTTGGTAATGTGCTGGCCACGGTCATGGGCTGTTTGCAGGCCCAGCATTTCTGTCGCGGCGCTGTTCCACCACTCAAGGTCTCCGTGCCGATCAAGCATGACGACACTATCACGCATTGCTTCGGATGATTCCTGAATACGTGCAAGGGTGGCACGTAAACGGTTCTGAGTAATTCGCTGGCTCTTTTGGTAGCGATACAAGCGATCGAACAGCTCGCCCCACATACCGCTCGCAGCAGGTGGCTCATCATGGGGATGAAGCGTTAACCACTTAAAGAGCGCACGCAGTTGACGCAGTTGATAAACCAAGCAAACGGCTAAGCCCGCAGCAAATCCTAGACCAGGCAGCCCCAGCAGCCACCCCAGGCACGCGCCTAGGGCAGCCAACCACGCAATCCGCCATAACTCTCGGCTCCACAGGCGCACCGTTACACCCGCGCGGAAAAACGGTACCCAGTGCCTCTCACCGTTTGAATGAGACTCTGGTGAGCTTCCCCTAAGGCCTTACGTAGACGTCGGATGTGAACATCTACCGTCCGTTCTTCAACATATACGTTACCGCCCCACACCTGGTCGAGCAGTTGGCTACGGGTATAAGCACGCTCTTGGTGGGTCATGAAAAACTGCAGCAATCGGTATTCCGTAGGCCCCATTTCCAAGGCCTTACCGTAAGCACTCACACGGTGGCTCACCGGGTCTAATAGCAAGCCGTTAATTTCGATAGGATCTTCGACACCACGGGGGGTGGTACGTCGCAATACCGCTTTCAAGCGCGCCACCAGTTCGCGGGGAGAGAAAGGCTTGGTGATATAATCGTCTGCCCCGGCCTCTAGACCTTGAATCTTGTTATCTTCTTCGCCTTTAGCAGTCAGCATAATGATAGGCACTTCGGCAGTGGCTTCTTCACGCTTTAAACGCCTTGCAAGCTCAATACCGCTGGTGCCCGGCATCATCCAGTCCAGCAAAAGTAGATCTGGCTGGTGGTCAACCATCATTGCGTGGGCATCCTGGGCGTTATCCGCTTCAAGCACGCGATAGTCAGCCATTTCCAGCGCCACAGCGATCATCTCGCGGATAGGCGCCTCATCATCGACAATCAAAACGGTCTTGGCGGTCATTCCAGGGCCTCACGGTGTTCAATGAAAGGTAACTCAAAGACATGTCAGTGACGATAACACCATGACTTGATGACAATTCTATGACATAGAGGATATTTAGCCAGTTATTGGCCACCAACTTAGTGCAATACCTGCAAAAATTAACAATCCAGACCAATGATTATTAAGGAATGCCTGGAAGCAGCGATCACGCTCACGGTCAGCAATTAACCGCTGTTGGTGGGCAAACGTAGCGGCCATACCTGCTAGCCCAAGCCAGAAAAAACCACCTAAACCAACACGCCATCCTACCCAGGCAAGTAATCCCAGTGTCATCACTTGCAGCACACCAATTATCAAACGGTCAGCGCTACCAAACAGCACCGCGGTAGATTTAATGCCAATTTTAAGGTCATCGTCGCGGTCGACCATGGCATATTGGGTATCGTAGGCAACGGTCCACAACACATTCGCGCTAAACAATAGCCATGCTTCAAACGGTACATGGCCCAATACCGCACCAAATGCCATGGGTATCGCCCAAGAGAACGCAGCCCCCAAGACCACCTGGGGAAAGTGGGTATAGCGTTTCATAAACGGGTAGATAAACGCTAAGACAACACCGCCTATCGAAAGCAGCACCGTAAACCAGTTGGTCAATAGCACTAAAACGAAAGCAGTGGCTACCAGCGCGATAAACAGCAGCTGAGCCTCGGTTTCACTGATACGGCCAGTGGCTAGCGGACGATGCTTAGTGCGCTTTACATGACCATCGAAATGGCGGTCAGCGTAATCATTGACCACGCAACCCGCGGCGCGCATAACGTACACGCCGGCAATAAAGATCAGCAGCACATTTCGCCCAGGCACGCCCTCTGCCGCTAGCCACAGTGCCCATAAGGTGGGCCACATCAATAGCCAAGTACCAATCGGGCGGTCCAACCGCATTAAATGTAAGAAATCTGCCACTCGGGCCCATCCCGTTGGCCGCAACAGAGAACGATCCATGCTTACCTCTCAAAAAGAAAACGCTGGCGATAGCCTAGCGCGAAGGCAGGCCAAGATCATCAGCCATGGTCGATAAAAAGTACTCCTGCACCAAGAGTGACAACCCACTATGCTGAAACACTGAGCGTCGCCCCCATACGCTGTCTAAAAGTGAAGCTGACTGTTCGGCGACAAAGCGTGGCTGATGGCAGGTGGCATAGAGCGGCCCACGCACCAAATCAGGCTGTTGAAATAACCAACTGCCTAATGAGCGCTCGCCAAGTCCTTCTAATCCCTTCCCTTGCAATTGGCTGAGTGGTGCTACTGAGCGCGCGACTACCCACGGCATATCATCCAAACACAGCGCCACTTCTCTCAGCCATGCATAGCGGCGTGGTTCAATTCCCAGTGCTAGCGCTTCATCCCGCAAGGGTAAACCAATCGTTTGACGAAGCAATTGCACCCGAAACGCTTTTGTACCGCCTGCAACGGTTAGCCGCGATGTTAAGGAATCCGTCGATGCTACCCACTGCCACCACGAAGCGCTCATCGCAGGACGAGCCGCAGCAACGGGGAGCCAGTGAGGAAATAGCAGGTGAGGAAATAGAGAGGCTTGCCGAACAGTAGGGGCGATCACCAGGGTCTCCAAGGCGGTCAATACAGAGAAAGCTAGTGTAACATGGTGACCTCACTGGCTTTTGTTCCACCGACTTTTGGTGACTGCATGCCCGCACACGAGACACCGTTATCTCCCCGTTCGCGTTCAGCGCTGATTATTATTGGCACCGGTATGGCGGGGATTGGCCTTGCCCGCGCCCTACGACGACATGGCGATACACGTACCATTACCCTTATCAGTGCTGATAGTGGCGATGATTATAGTAAACCATTGCTCTCCACTGGCTTTGCGAAACGCTTAACGCCAGACCAACTCGCCCAACGTGACGCCCGCGACGTCGCAAAGGAACTCAATGCCGAGTTGATTACCCACACCCAGGTCGTGCAACTGCATGTGGATAACCAACGCGTAGAACTCAGTAATGGCCACCAGCTCCACTATGACGATCTAGTGCTAGCCACTGGTGCGGCGCCCCGTACGCCTTTCAGCGTGCCCGAAAGTGTCGCCAAACGATGTTTCACGGTGAACGACTTAGACGAGTACCGCCGCTTTTATGCCGCGTTAGGACCAGCACCGGCACGTGTAGCAATTGTCGGTGCCGGTCTGGTGGGCTGCGAGTTTGCCAATGATCTTTATGCAGGTGGCCATCAAGTCACCCTCATTGCGCCAGAAAGCACGCCGCTGCAACGTCTGCTCCCCGAACCGCTAGGCCGGGCGCTGGCTAATGCATTCCAAGAAGCAGGCATCCAACTTGCGTTAGGGCATAACCTGCAAACACTGGCGCTTGAAACAGATAACACCCTCTCACTTCGCCTTGAGAATGGCGACCGTTATGCTGCCGACATCGCGCTACTCGCCACCGGCTTAGCCCCGCGCACTCAGCTTGCTGAAGCAGCCGGACTGGCGGTTACTCACCGAGGTATCGTCGTTGATCGCCAATTACGCACCTCTCAACCGAACATATTTGCGTTGGGCGATGTGGCTAGCGTTGAGGGAATTAACGCTATGTATGTGCAGCCTTTGCAAGCGAGCGTAAAAGCGCTGGCGTCAACACTCGTTGGAAACCCAACCAGCGTCAGCTTCGGTGCGTGGCCAGTCATTGTAAAAACAGCATTGCTACCCGTGGTTGCCTACCCACCGGCAACCACGCCGGCACAGTGGCGAATCGAGGGAAAAGAGGGTGAAATGACAGCGATTGCTGAAAATAAAGACGGACGTTTGATTGGATTTGCGTTGACAGGCGGCTGCGTGAGAAGGAAAGTGGAGCTTTCCAGAGTAGCACCTGCGCTGCTAGGCTAATTCTCGCCGCATTCACGGCTAGGCTAAGCTAGGCAGTGCTTCTAACAACACTGATGAGCTTACGCTTGATTTTCACATAGGGAGATACCTTTATGCGCAAACCTGAACTCGCCGCCGCAATTGCTGAAAGCGCAGATCTATCCAAAGACAAAGCAGGCCAAGTCCTGAACGTTATTTTGGACGAAATCACTAACAGCGTTGCCAAAGGCGAAGATGTCGCTCTCATTGGTTTTGGAACGTTTACCGTGCGCCAGCGTGCCGCACGTACCGGCAAAAACCCACAAACTGGCGCGCCCCTGCAGATTCCCGCCAGCAAAAACGTTGCGTTCAAGCCAGGCAAAGCGCTTAAGGACGCCGTTTCCTAATGAAACTCAAGCTGACGCTGTGGCTACTGAGCTTACTGCTTAAAAGAGCCCTGCGACGCAAGCCGCGCTTTCGTGAACAACTTGAGCGTATGCGCGGCCTGGACTGGGGTGTTGCCACGGAAGACCTTAGTATTGCTCGGTATTATCGAATGACCTCGAAAGGCATTGATACCGGCAAAGGACTACCCGTTGACCTAGACCTTGAGCTTCGTTTTCGCGATCAGGATGCCGCGTTGAAAATCCTTAAAAAGCCGACGCAACAGGCATTTCTGGACGGCATGGTAGCTGGCGAAGTCCGCCTAGTGGGCGACTCCGCCGATATGAACAAGCTTCAAAAGCTACTGAAAAATATGTAATAACTAACCCGCCACCTCAAGGTGGTGGGTTCCTTCCTAAGATTTCTCTTATTGCCCCTGCTATCTTTCAGACTAGGCTCTCACTGACCAGCCCCTCGCTGCCAAGCATCACGCTTGCTCGGTTACGTTTTGTATAGCCATTGAGCACGGCCGTTGAAAACAGCGGGTAAAGACAAGCACACACTCTTCCCTCTATACTAAGCATTAAACTAAAGTCTAAAAAAGCGACCCATTAGAGACTCTATGCCTATTTCATTGCCCCTGCGGCGTCTATGGACCCTAGACAAGTTCGCCTACAGCCTGCGCGTGTTTATCGCGTTCAGCGGGGCGCTGCTGTTTAGCGGTTTGGCAGGAGACATCGCGCTGGTGATTCCGCTGTTCTTAGGCATTATTGCGAGCGCTCTTTCTGAAACTGATGACAGCTGGCAGGGACGCCTGCAGGCGCTAGTAGTCACGCTTGCCTGCTTTGCATCGGCGTCGTTTGTCGTGCAGTGGCTTTTCCCCTGGCCGTGGCTGTTTGCAGTTGGGCTGGCAGTTTCTACCTTCACCTTAATTATGCTGGGCGCTATTGGTCAGCGGTACGCGACCATTGCGTCGGGCACGTTAATCCTATCGATCTATTCAATGATCAACATTGAGCAGCACGGTGGCGTGGATGAAGACGTAGCTTCTCGGCAGTTGCTGTTGCTTGCAGGCGCAGCGTGGTACGGGGTTATCTCGATCCTTTGGTGCGCCCTTTTTTCGCGGCAGCCAGTTAAACAAAGCATGGCGCGGGTATATAAAGCGCTAGGTGAGTTTTTAATATTGAAGTCTGCGCTGTTTGAGCCTGTCCGTGGGGTAGATCTAGAGGCGCGTCGCGTGGCGCTAGCCAGGCAAAACGGCAAGGTAGTCGATGCCCTCAACCAAGCAAAAGAAATGATTTTCCGCCGATTAGAAGGGCAACGTGGCAGCCGTAAGCTAAATCGCTATTTACAGATTTACTTTATCGCCCAGGATATTCATGAGCGGGCAAGCTCTACCCACTACCCCTATAGCGCGCTCACTGAAGCGTTTTTTCACCATGACGTCCTCTTTCGTTGCCAGCGACTCTTAGACCAGCAAGGCCGCGCCTGCCGCCAGCTGGCCAAATCGCTATTGCTTAATCGCCCCTTCGGGCATGAACAGAGCGAGCAGGCACTGGCCGACCTACGCGCCTCTATCGACAACCTAAGCGAACGCGGTAAGCCAGAATGGCGTCCGCTCATGCACCCGCTCAATGCACTTGCCGATAACCTGTCTATCTTGGAAGCTCAGATTGCCAGTGCCCACAATCCAGATACCGACGATGACCGTCGTGATAGTTCACTTTACGACCGCTCCCCCTCTAGCGTGCTAGAAGCGTGGAAACGCGTTCAGCTAAATTTGACGCTGGGTTCACCCACATTTCGTCATGCGGTGCGCTTATCTACCGCGCTTTTAGTGGGCTATGGGCTGCTTCAGTGGCTCGACCCTGAACAGGGCTTTTGGATTTTGCTGACCACACTGTTTGTCTGCCGCCCCAATTTTGCCACTACGCGGCGTTTTCTCTCACAGCGCATTTTAGGCACTGTACTCGGCCTAATTGCCGGCTGGGCATCCATCAGTTTGTTTCCCCAGGCCAGCATTCAAAGCATGATTGCGGTGGCCGCGGGCGTTTGCTTTTTTGCCAACCGCGAGCGTCATTATGTTATCGCCACCGCCTCAATCACACTGCTGGTACTGTGCAGCTTTAACCAGGTCGGCGACGGCTTTAATCTGATCTTACCCAGGCTATTGGATACCTTGGTGGGTTCACTGATTGCAGGGCTAGCAGTATTTTTTATTCTGCCTGACTGGCAGGGGCGCCGACTATATCGGGAAGCCGCGAAAGTTCTCAACAACCACCGCCGTTATTTAGATGAAATCGTTCACCAGTACGAAGAAGGAAAGCAGGACGATTTAGCTTACCGTTTAGCCCGCCGCAATGCCCACAATGCAGATGCAGCGTTCTCAACACTGCT
Source organism: Halomonas sp. TD01 (assembly GCF_923868895.1). Classification (GTDB taxonomy): domain Bacteria; phylum Pseudomonadota; class Gammaproteobacteria; order Pseudomonadales; family Halomonadaceae; genus Vreelandella. The sequence goes on along the minus strand of NZ_OV350343.1, from coordinate 1,269,027 downwards.
CACCAATATGCTCCACGAGCCGGGGCACTATCGCAAACAGGACGCAGACAGCGGCCTACGCTTTCTAGTGCTTTCTAATACGCTGCTAAGCCATTTATCTGCCCTAGGCGCTCATCGCCATCAGTTGGCTGAAGATGAGGATGACGCTGCCTTGGTACCCCTGGCCAAGCGCATCAGCGAGCTGCTGGAGCAGTTGGCAGAGCAGCTCAACAAGCGCCAGCCCGTCACGCCCTTGGCTGATCAGGTTGACGATTTATTAGCGCAGCTGGAGCAGAATGCCTCAGATTCTCTCGAAAAGAAGGGCTCAGATGAAGACGAAAAAGCCATTACCCTTTACCGTCCCATTCAAAGCCAGCTACGCCTGATTGCCACACAACTAGGGCCCCTTGGTGAAGCCGCCAACCGTTTAACTGACGTTCCGGTAGAGAGCCACCAAGAAGAGAGCACCACTGCTTAAATGCTCCATCACGCCCTAAACCTGCCCGTAGCGCCCGGCGGCTTCGCCTAGCCAGCGCCGCACTAATACGGCGGTGACCTCAGTGTTGCCTTGAAGCGCCTGGGCCAGGGCGGTGACGCGCTCTATCTGGTCGGCGTCACGCTCAAGATCAGCAATTTTCATCTGGGCCAGACCGGTTTGGCGAGTGCCGAGCACTTCGCCGGGGCCACGAATTTCCAAGTCCTTTTCAGCAATACGGAATCCGTCGGTGGTTTCGCGCATTACGCCCAGGCGCTCACGAGAGCTTTTCGATAACGGCGGATGGTAAAGCAACACACAGAAGCTTTCCGTGCTGCCGCGCCCTACCCTGCCGCGCAGCTGATGCAGCTGAGAAAGCCCCAGACGCTCGGGGTTTTCGATAATCATCAGACTGGCATTCGGTACATCCACGCCAACCTCAATCACCGTGGTGGCCACGAGAAGGTCGAGCTCGCCGGTCTTGAAGGCCTCCATGACCTCGACTTTTTCGCTGGCCTTCATACGCCCGTGAATCAGACCAATGGCAAGCTCAGGCAGCGCCTGGGTCAGCTCATCTCGGGTGACTTCGGCGGCCTGACACTGCAGTACCTCTGACTCTTCAATCAACGTACACACCCAATAGGCTTGGCGCCCATCACTGCAGGCGTTGCGAATGCGTTCGACCACTTCAGGCCGCCGCTCATCAGACACCACCACGGTTTTAACCGGTGTACGCCCTGGCGGCAGCTCATCAATCACCGATACATCCAAATCAGCGTAAGCACTCATAGCCAGCGTGCGGGGAATCGGCGTCGCGGTCATGATCAGTTGATGCGGTGTTAGCCCACCCGCCTCGCCTTTCTCGCGCAGCGCCAAGCGTTGATGAACGCCAAAGCGGTGCTGCTCATCAATAATCGCCAGTCCTAGACACTGGAAGTGTACGTCGCTCTGAAATAGCGCGTGGGTACCCACCACCATACGGGCACGGCCATCGGCAATCGCGGCTTTGGCATCTAACCGCGCTTTACCTTTTAGCTTGCCTGCCAACCAAGCCACTTCGATGCCAAGCGGTTCAAACCAGGCTTTAAACGCCCGATAGTGTTGCTCAGCAAGGATTTCCGTTGGGGCCATCATCGCCGCTTGGCAGTTGCCCGCCAGCGCCGAGAGTGCCGCCATCGCGGCAACAACGGTTTTCCCCGAGCCGACGTCGCCCTGCACTAACCGTAGCATCGGGGCGGGCCGCGCAAGGTCTAGGGTAATCTCTTCCAGCACGCGACGTTGGGCTCCCGTAAGAGCAAACGGCAGTTGGGCTAAAAAGCGGGTTTGCAGGCTGCGACCCGACGGCAGCGACGGCGCACCATCGGCCTGAATACGTAACCGTACTTCACGCAGACTGAGTTGGTGAGCCAGTAGCTCTTCCAGTGCCAGCCTACGTGTAGCGGGGTGATGGCCATGGGCAAGCTGCTCTATATCCACATCCGGTGGCGGCTGATGCAGCAATTGTAGGCTAGCGTGTAACGCAGGTAGATTGAAGCGCTGGCGTAGGGCATCGGGAATCACCTCCGGCAGCGTCTCAGGGGAGCCCTGCAATAGCGCTAGCGCTTGTTGGGTAAGTGCGCGCAGTCGTGTTTGGTGCAGGCCTTCCGTAGTGGGGTAAATCGGCGTGTAATACTCCTCTACCGGCGTTTCGCTTCCGCCGCTTAGCCGATACTCCGGATGATAAATTTCCAGGCCTGTTGCCCCTGCGCGCGCCTCACCAAATGCGCGCACTGTCACGCCAGGGCGCATCTGTTGCTGCTGGGCGGGTGAAAAATGAAAAAAACGCAGACTTAAAATACCGCTGCCATCTCGCACTCTGACTAACAAACTACGCCTGCGCCCCTTCACAACGTCGCAAGCGGTGACTTCCCCTTCTATCACCGCCTCACTTCCTGCGCGCAGCAAACCAATAGGCGTTAGCCGTGTACGATCCTGGTAGCGCAACGGCAGATGAAATAGCAGATCGCTCACGCAGTCTATTCCCAATCGCGCCAACTTTAGCGCGAGCGCCTCACCAACCCCTTTCAGCGACGAAACCGGTGCAGAAAGGTCACTCATGAGGACGGGCTTGCATGGTGTACAGGTTGCTGGCATTGGCTAATCGCCTTGGCTAGGGCATCAATTGCTTTTGGCCGAGGAAAGCTTGCCCGCCACGCAATGGCAACGGTGCGCGAAGGCGCGGGCTCAACAAAGGGTCGGCTCACCAGCATGGCATTTTCATACTGATCAGTGCCCAGCGCCGACTGTGGCAGTACCGTAATTCCTAATTTAGATGCCACCATATGGCGAATGGTTTCCAATGATCCCCCCTCTGCAATCAGCGTATTATTGGGGCTATTAAGCTTTTGGGTAATCGCCGGACAGGCTTCTAAAATCTGGTCGCGGAAGCAGTGTCCTTCGCCAAGCAACAGCAGTCGCTCTTCCAACAAATCTTCTTTGTGGATCGCGTTGCGGCTTACCCAGCGATGGCTAGCGGGCATCAATACTTCAAAATGTTCATCGTAAATCGGCTTAGTGACCACGTCGGTTTCTGTGAAAGGAAGGGCCACGATAATCACGTCCAGCTCGCCACTGCGCAGTTTCGCCCGCAAAGAACCAGTCATGCCTTCTTCAATATATAGCGGCATTTGCGGTGCGGCACTCGCCAGTGCTGGCACTAAATGGGGAAATAAGTAGGGACCTATCGTATAGATAGCGCCTATGCGCAGCGGGTTAGCCAACTGGTCTTTTCCAGCATTCGCCATTTCGTAGATAAGTCGGCTCTGTTCCAACACGCGCTGAGCCTGAGCAACGATCTTCTCCCCCAACGGGGTGACTTGCACAGTTGATTTGGAACGTTCAAACAACGGCGTATCAAGCTCGTCCTCAAGCTTTTTCACCGCCACCGAGAGCGTTGGCTGTGAAACATGGCAGCGTTCAGCGGCGCGCCCGAAGTGGCGCTCTTGGGCAAGGGTTACGATGTAGCGTAGTTCTGTTAAAGTCATAGTGGTGCCAGTGGCATCCTCTCGTTGCAGCTCGTTACAGTTCATCGTGATAGCGAGATGGAAAAGGACAAACAAACCCTATTGAAGATGGCACATCTCATAGGGACTTTGTATCTGATAGGGAATATTAATCAAGAGGAGTGACCAAGGTGAAGCTAACGGTACTGATTATTGGCTGCGGAGATATCGGCATAACACTCGGACGCGAGCTCCTCAGTGAAGGACATCACGTTATCGGCGTACGCCGTCAGGTCGAGGTATTAAAAGACACCGGCATTGAGCCATTAGCGCTTGATCTTAACGATCTTGAAGGTGCCGGTGCTAACGCACTGCCTCGCGCTGACTACGTTATTTATACCGTCAGCGCTGATCGTTTCGAGGAAAGTGCTTACCAAAGCGCCTATCCGGATGGCCTCAATCGTGTGCTTGGCGTGCTGGAACAACATAAGACCCCGCCGAAACGCATCTTTTTTGTGTCGTCGACCAGCGTCTATGGCCAGCAGGAAGGCGAGGTCGTTAGCGAAGACAGCCCAACCGGATCAACAAGCTTTTCTGGCAAGCTGATGTGTGATGCCGAACAAGCGCTGATTAACCATACGATTCCCGGCACGGTGGTGCGCTTTTCCGGGATTTATGGCCCTGGCCGTGATCGTTTGATTCATCAGGTCGCGGAAGGCCGCATCGCTGCAGTCACGCCGGTCAGCTATTCCAACCGTATTCACCGTGATGACTGCACCGGTATTTTGGCGCACTTAATTCGCTGTCAGGAAAAAGGCGCTCCACTAGCTGACCTTTACCTAGGCAGCGACTGCGAGCCCGTCACCCTGCATAACGTGATGGCGTGGTTAGCCAAACAGCTCAAGGTTGAATCTACCGAGACCATGCAGTCGCCGCTGCGCCGTCGAACCAGTAAACGCTGCGATAATAGCCGTATCCGTGAAACGGGCTATGAATTTCGCTATCCGACCTACAAAGAAGGCTACGCGCAGGTGCTAAAAGAAGGCGGCTTCTTAGCACCACAGAAAGCCTAATCTGTTCGGCATTAATTTTGCTTCGCACTGATTTTTTGTGCTTATTTATCAGTACTTATCTATTAGTACTTGTTTGCTAGTACTTGTTTGCTAGTACTACCCTCAAAAAAAGAGCGAGCACTTGATAATAGAGTGCTCGCTCGTTTTGCTGGAAACAGTGGACCCAGTGGCTTAGTCGCCAATGACCATCACGGCTTCTGCTTCCACTTGGCTGCCTTTAGGCAGCGCTTTGACACCGACCGCTGCACGGGCAGGGAAAGGCGACGAGAAGAACTCTTCCATCACCTTGTTCACGATTGCAAAGTTATCCAGATCAACAAGGTATAAGTTGAGCTTAACGATATCACCAAGCGTGCCGGCCGCTTCTTCACAGACCGCCTGCAGGTTGGTAAATACCTGACGTGCTTGCGCCTCAAAGTCGTCAGAGACAATTTCCATCGTCGCCGGGTTCAGTGGGATCTGACCCGAAAGATACACCGTGTTGCCAGCCTTAATTGCTTGAGAATAAGGGCCGATTGCAGCGGGGGCTTTATCAGTGTTAATAACCGCTTTGTTGCTCATGAGATAGCATGCTCCTGTCGTGATAGATGTCGTTATAAATATGATATCGTTATAGATATAGTGGTAGATATTAATTCTTATGGCCCGCCATAGCGGTCGCTGCCAGCCCACAGCTAGCAGCACACTAACGGGTAATTAATTGGTCATTCTGGTTATTTTGCCGACATTAGAAAGGTTGCGAATACGCTTAATAATGCGCGCAAGATGCACCCGGCCTTTTACGGATAAGGTTAAATTAACGATTGAAAGCCGTGCATCACGCTCTTCAATGCCGATACGCTCGATATTGGCGTCAGCATCGGTTACTACGCCAGCCAGCTCAGCCACCAGCCCACGACGGCTCTCAATTTCAATGCGCAGAGCAACCGGGAAGTCTTCATCTATGCTGTCCGACCACTCAAGTGCAAACAGCTTCTCTGGGTCGTTTTTACGATCACCTAGGTTTTTGCATTCACTGCGATGTACCACCAACCCTTTGCCAACTGACAAGTGGCCAACAACGGGGTCGCCCGGCAACGGATGGCAGCAGCGAGCAAAATTAATCACCATACCTTCGCTACCGCTGATAACGACAGCTTTTTCACTATCCGCACTGAGAACGTAGTCAGCATTGCCGCCATTGGAGACATCAACCAAGCGACGCGCCACTACATGGGCCATACGATTGCCCAAGCCAAGCGACTCTAACAAAGCATCTAGAGAAACGACGTCCAGCTCTTTAAATGCTTTCGCAAAAACACCTTCATCCAGTTCTTCAAGGCTGGTTTCAAACGGCGCCAGTGCTTTATTCAACAGCCGTCGCCCTAAGATAATCGCTTCTGCCTGCTGCTGGTGCTTCAATGCATGGCGTATCGCGGAACGCGCTTTTGCCGTCGTGACGAAGTTGAGCCATGCCAAGTTAGGCCGTGCCCCTGGGGCAGTAATGATTTCCAGCGTTTGGCCACTTTCAAGACGCGTTGAGAGCGGTGCTAAATGGCGATCAATACGGCAAGCAATGCAGTTATTGCCAATATCGGTGTGTACGCTATAAGCAAAGTCGATCACCGTCGCGCCCTGGGGCAGCTCCATTATGTCGCCTTTGGGGGTAAATACGTAGATATCGTCTGGGAACAAGTCGTTTTTGACGTGCTCAATAAACTCCAGCGAGTCACCCGCATGGCGCTGCATTTCTAGCAGCCCTTTTACCCAAGCACGGGCACGGGCATGGCTGCCTTCAGCAATAGGATGGGTTGTTTGCCCGGCTTTATAGAGCCAGTGGGCCGCGATGCCGTTATTAGCCATCGCCTCCATCTCACGGGTGCGGATCTGCACTTCAATTGGCATCCCGCCCTGACCAAACAGCGTGGTGTGAAGACTTTGGTAGCCGTTGGCTTTTGGGATAGCGATATAATCTTTAAATCGCCCTGGTACGGGCTTATAGAGATTATGCACCACGCCTAAGATGCGATAGCAGCTAGCGACATCTTCAGTAATGATGCGAAATCCGAAGACATCCATAATTTCTGCGAACGGCTTACGCTGGTCGCGCATTTTCTTATAAATCGACAGTAGATGTTTCTGCCTGCCGATCACGGTGCCTTTAAGTCCTTCATCGTCCAGACTCTGCTGTAGCGATGACTGAATTTCCCGCATTGCGCTACGGCGGTTCCCCCGCGCGCTGGCCACCGCGCGCTTGATGCGTTCTGCACGCATGGGGTGAATCGCCTGGAAAGAGAGGTCTTCAAGCTCAACGCGAATCGTATTGATACCTAAACGCCCCGCGATACGGGCATAGATTTCCAGCGTTTCTCGGGCAATACGGCGCTTCTTATCCGGCCGCAGTGCTCCCAGCGTGCGCATGTTATGCAGACGGTCAGCCAATTTTACGATAATGACGCGGATATCCCGCGACATCGCTAACACCATCTTCTGGAAATTTTCCGCTTGGGCGACGGCTTTGTCTTCAAAGGTGATCTGGGTCAGCTTGGAAACACCATCCACCAATTCGGCGACAGGCTTACCAAATTGAACGGACAGCGCCTTTTTCGAGACACCGGTATCTTCGATGACATCATGCAGCATGGCAGCCATCAAACTTTGATGGTCCATGTGCATATTAGCCAATATATTAGCAACCGCTAAAGGGTGGGTCACATAGGGTTCACCAGACCGACGGCGTTGGCCGTCGTGGGCTTGCTCGGCATAATAGAAGGCGCGTTTGACCTGCTGTATTTCGTCTGGAGGTAAATAGCCGCCAAGTCGATCGGCCAGGTCATCAATGGTGAACATTTACCGCGCCCCTAGTCGCTTCTTAGCCCAGTCTTTCAAACACTAGTCGTCGATATGTGTGGTAGGTGCCATCGCTGGACGTGCACGAACCGGGGCTTCAACCGGCTCATCTAGCACGGTGTGGTTTACAAGGCCGGCGGCAATTTCACGCAGCGCCATAACGGTAGGTTTATCGTTCTCCCAGGGCAGTTGCGCTTCACGAGAGCCACGGGCAAGCTGGCGCGCGCGCTGGGTAGAAATCATTACCAGCTTGAAGCGGTTCTCAACATTTTCCAGACAATCTTCAACGGTTACGCGAGCCATGGGGGCCTTCCTGTAATGACAACGCTGGGCCAGCGTTGTGGTTAAACGCCGCTGGCCCAGCAAAAAAAGTGGTAATGGAACCTGCTAGATTACTCGACGCTAGGCGCCTGTGACAAGAGCGCATCGAGCAGTGGCGCATGACGCACCTGCATCGCCTCACGTGTTAAGCGGCGACTGATCACTAGCGACTGTAACTCTTGCAGCGCTGTGGTGAAATCATCGTTGATCACTAAGTAGTCGTATTCATCAAAATGGGACATTTCGCTAACGGCATCACGCATGCGCCGAGCAATCACTGCGTGTTCATCGGTACCGCGGCTAGAAAGACGACGCTCCAGCTCGCTACGCGAGGGCGGCAAGATAAAAATCGATACTGCCGAAGGCATTTGTTCACGTACCTGCTGGGCGCCTTGCCAGTCGATCTCTAAAATAACATCTTGCCCCGCGTCCAGCACGGTTTGCGCCGCACAGCGAGACGTACCGTAGTAATTATCAAAGACCTTGGCATACTCAAAGAATTCACCGCGCCCAATCATCGCTTCAAAGTCGGCTACGTGAGTAAAGTGGTAGTTCACGCCATCCACTTCTCCCTCGCGCTTAGCTCGCGTGGTATGAGATACCGATACCTGAATACCATCCAAGCTCTCGATCAGCTCGCGGACCAAGCTGGTTTTACCAGCACCCGACGGGGCAGAAATAATAAAAAGCGTACCCTGGGACATGAAGCGCTTCCCTAATTAGCAAAAGATAGATAGCGAAATGATAGTCAGCGAAAGATCGTTGGCGAAGATAAACAAGACAACGGCTATGCGTTGTACTGTGTATAAAGTAGCGCGCAGTATCGCACACCTGTGCCATGGACTGTAGCGTTTCAGCGCAGTCACAGGGAGGTCATTATGCGCAGTACGATCTTTATTTTATGTTTAATTACCCTGGGAGTAGCGTTCCAAAAAGGGCTGATTGAGATTCCCCGCCACTGGGCACCTTGGGCGCCGCTCTATATCGATGACCCAATAACGCCCATCACTCAGCTAAAGCTCAAACGTCTAAACGATGATCGGGGAGCCTGTTTAGCCGCACTGGACACCGTGCCAGAAAGCGATCTTCGATACACACCATTAGCCGATTATTCCCCAACCGAAAGCTGTCCACTGACTAATATCGTGCGTATGCAGTCCAGTAGCGTTCGTTTTAATCAAAGCTTTGTCGCTACCTGCCCGATGGCGCTGGCCTGGGTAATGTACGAACGCCATGCCCTGCAACCCGCCGCCCAGGAAATCATGGGCAGCCGAGTGGCCCAGATCAACCACGTTGGCAGCTTTGCCTGCCGTAACGTCTATGGCCGAGAAACAGGCAGGCGCAGCGAACATGCTACCGCTGAAGCATTGGATGTGGTGGGGTTTCAGTTTGAAAATGGTCAGCGCATTACGCTAATCAATCACTGGGATGACGAAGGCGAAACAGGGGAATTTTTAAGAGCAGCGAGAGATGGCGCCTGCGACACTTTTGGTAACGTGTTGGGGCCAGACTATAACGCCGCACATGCTGATCACTTTCACCTAGGCATGCGCGGCTTTCGGTTATGTCGTTAGTAAACACTCATTGATAACGTTCAGCCGTAGCGAAAGTGCGTTTCTCAAGCCAGCGCCCCCAAGCAAAAATCACTAGCCCGCAAAGCGCTAAACCGGTACCGACTAACCCCGTGCTTGACCAACTGAAGCCTGCGCTAATCACCAATCCCGCTAACCACGCACCTAATGCATTCGCCCCATTAAAAGCGGCATGGTTAAGCGAAGCCGCCATCGTTTGAGCATCTTCTGCTACATCCATTAAACGGGTTTGCAACGCAGGTGCTAACGCCATGCTAGTGCCTACTAATCCTACAAATAACAGCCCCGTCCAAACGTTGTTAGCGGCAAAATAGAACAACCCCTGAATCACCGCGCACCACACCAAGGTAGCGGGAATCGCGCGCATCAGGTTCTTGTCCGCTGCACGGCCGCCAATTAAATTCCCAGCAATAGAACCAAGGCCAAAAATCACCAGCACAAGTGGCCCCAGCGCTTCACTCATACCCGCCTGCTGAGTAAGCGTGGGCATCACATAACTAAAAATAGCAAACATACCGCCACAGCCAATACAGGCAATGGCCACCGTCACCAGCACACGCTGCTTTATCAATGCCGACAGTTCACGCAGCGGGCTTGCTAAAGCATCGAACGGCTGCACAGGTACCCACAGACGAATCAATAGCGCGGTCAACAGCGCAATAATGCCCACCGCTGCAAAGGCGATTTGCCAGCCAAACAGATTGCCTGTCCACGTGCCTAACGGCGCGCCAATCAGAATCGCCAACGTTAAGCCCATCATTACCCGTGAAATAGCCCGTGCTCGCTGATCAACGGGCACTGCGCCCGCGGCCACCAGGGCGGCTACACCAAAGTAAGCACCATGCGGTAATCCGGCGATAAAGCGCAGCCCTACAAATGACCAAAACCCCGGCGCCATGGCACTGGCGATATTGCCGACGGCAAACACCAGCATCAGTACAATGAGCAACGCCCGCTTTGGCGCCCGCGCGGCAAAGGCAGAAATCAGTGGCGCACCGACCACCACGCCAAGGGCATAGCTGCTGATGGCGTAGCCCACCTGGGGCACCGTCACGGCAAGATCCTCCGCGACACGGTTCATTAACCCCATAATGACGAATTCGCTGGTGCCAATACCAAACCCACCTAACGCCAACACGACTTCTGCCAACCGCGGGTTACGTGCCAATCCCGATGACGACGCCTGCATACTTTTCTCCCCAAGCGCATTCAACGCCTGATCAACAAAACGGTCTTTTATAGCGGCAAATGATCGCAGGATTAGACAAAAGTAGAAATATGCGACGCCAAAAAAGTTAGCGGGCGAATAAGATAATTCCAAAGGGGTTACAACGCTAATGGCCTATTTTGTTAGTGTGTTTTTAAATTTATAAGCAGGTGGAATATTCATGACACTTGAGACTATCGAACGCGCCATGGCCGCACTCGCTAAGGTCGACCCAGATATCGCCCGTGCCTATCCACTCGTTGGCGCACCCGAGCCGCGCCAACGCGACCAAGGCTTCGCAACGTTTTTTAGCACGATTGTTAGCCAGCAGATTTCGACGGAAGCAGCTCGCGCCATTATGAGCCGTGTGAAGGCACTGCTGCCCGAATTGAGCGCAAAGGCGGTGATGGACGTTGAAGACCAAGCGCTGAGAGATGCAGGGCTTTCCTGGCGCAAAGTGGCGTATGCCAAAGGGCTGGCGGAGGCAGAGCTTGCAGGCACGTTCAGCGCCGATGGGCTGGCATTGCTGAGCGATGACGAGGCGATTGCCGCCATCACTCAACTGCGTGGCTTTGGACGCTGGAGCGCCGAAATTTACCTGATGTTTTCGCTCCAGCGCATGGATATATTTCCCGCCGACGACCTTGCTTTACGTGTAGCGCTTGGCCGTCTAAAAAAACGGGAAGGCAAACCCACGCCTAAACAGGCTCGCCAGTTAGTCGAACACTGGGGGCCCTGGCGTAGCGTGGGGTCGCTATTTTTATGGCACTACTATCGTGGAGAACCGCTTTAAGGAACGATCTTACCCGTCAGATCATCATCGTGATCAGAAGGCGATGGCGGGGCTATGAGTGCCTCAGGCTGAGCAATAAAGCGATACGCTAATGCCCCTAACGCCGCACCGATCATTGGCGCTACCCAGAACAACCACAGCTGAGCCGTCGCCCAATCACCCACATACAGCGCAACGCCCGTACTGCGCGCTGGATTCACCGAGGTATTGGTCACCGGAATGCTGATCAGGTGAATAAGCGTTAAGCCCAAGCCAATCGCCAAAGGCGCAAAGCCTGCCGGTGCACGACCATCGGTTGCCCCCATAATGATGAAGATAAACATCATGGTCATCACGACTTCAATGAGTAGTGCTGCCATCATGCTGTAACCGCCGGGTGAATGCTCTCCATACCCATTGGATGCAAATCCAGCCGACACATCAAAACCCGCCTGACCACTCGCAATAAGATACAGCACACCGCCGGCAACAATAGCACCCAGCACTTGCGCGCCAATATAGTAAGGCAACTCTTTTGCAGGGAAGCGCCCGCCCACCCAAAGCCCTATCGATACCGCAGGGTTTAAATGGCAGCCCGAAATATGCCCAATCGCATACGCCATCGTGACAACCGTTAAACCAAAGGCCAGCGATACCCCTAATAGGCCAATACCTACGTCTGGGAAAGCCGCCGCTAGCACCGCGCTGCCACAACCACCCAACACTAACCAAAACGTACCGATTAACTCCGCTGCGTACTTTTTCATATCCCTACTCCTCTAATGTCCAAGCACCATTGGGAACACCGCGCCAGCTAATTAAGCACCGACAAGGCACTTATTCATGTGTACGCAGTAATGCGCGCACTCAGTGCACGACTCTTGTTTAATTAATCAAAAGTAAGAAACTAGTTCTTAAAAACTAACCACATTGTTAAATTCTGTCATAGCGACTCAGTGTAAAAACTCATTCAACTAATCGCCTACAACAAAGACAAGCTTTTATATACCAGCCTTTAAAACCGGGCAACTAAATATCACCCAAGGCTTTAAATTAAACAATAAGAAACAATTATCGCATTAATAATTAACGCTAAAAATCATGAATTAATTAAACTGCTAAAAAGTGTTTCTTTAACACTTTGATTTTTAATTGACTAATAAAAACCATTAAGGAAGCACTAATGCTACTTAAAACGCCCGCTAGCGATTAGCGGTCATCGCCTACTCATCGTTCAACCGGCCCACCATCTGAAACGAATCGCCCGTTGGGCGCACGACGATCATTTCGCCTGAGCTCACTCCACCGCCTGTGAGCGCCGTAATATTGACCTGATGGGTCACCAGCAGCAAATTACCTGGGCCATGCCAAGCAGCTATGTGCTCACGCGCCGTTTGCGTGCGTGCACCTCGCTCACTGCGCTGACGAAAAAACGAATCTAACCATGGGGTTGGCTCCACGCGGCTCAACGCCATTAGCTCAGCAGTTTCCAGCGCCCGGCACCAGCGAGACGAATACACCGAGGCAATAGGCACATCCCGCTCACGAAATGAACGACCAATCGCCTCAGCCTGAGCGCGCCCCTGGGCTGAAAGGTTACGCTGTGTATCGCACTGAGAAAGCTCAAACCCAGCCGGATCACCAATGCCTGGAGCCAGTGCGTGACGCATCAGAATCACCAAGCCGCCTTCCTGCAGCGCCTGCCAAGTTGATTCGTTTGCGTAAGCGTTGATGGGCAGTATGCCGAGAATAACGACCAGAAGCGTGAAAGTGACAGTGCGCAAGGTGAGCATGAGGGTGTCCAATCAGGTTGGAAGCAATTAGTGAGCCTACCGCACACCACACATCGTGAGTAGATGCTAATTCAACGCCCTCGATGCTATTAGCGTCAGTCTTACCTAAGCCTTTCAATTTAGAACGGGCAGTGATGCTGAAGCCCGTTATCTCAAAACTCGGTACCACCGTTACGCCCGCCCCTTCGAACTTATCCATGCTCATCAGCGCATCAATCGACTGCTCCAGAGTGATCCGCTTGCCGATAAGCTTTTCAGGTGCCAGCTTGCCAGACTGTATCATCGCCAGCATGGCGTCATAACGGTGGGCCTGCATGCCATGACTGCCCAGAATTTCAAGTTCGTGGGCAATAACTTTACTCATGGGAATGGCAGGCGTGCTGTTCTCAGCCAACATCAGCCCAACCTGAACTGCGGATAGAACAAGCACGCGGTCAAGTGCGCCAAGCCGTGAATACGGCCATGGTACAAAGCTACTGGGAAATAGGTCGTTTAATTGTCGAGCACGAACAGCAGGACAATAATCGTGCTGAGTATGGTAAGCAACCGCTACAGCAGCTCTCACAACAGCTTACCGAGCAGCTGGGCAAAGGCTTTGATGTCCGCAACCTACGCAATATGCGCCAGTTTTATCAAAGCTTTCCAAAACGGAACGCAGTGCGTACCGAATTGAGCTGGACTCACTATCGAACCCTGCTGCGAGTGGAAAACGCCCAAGCTCGCGATTAGTATTTGCACGAAGCGATCACCCAAAGCTGGAACGCTAGGGCACTGGAGCTCGAAATTAGCACTCCCTACTACGAGCGCCCGCTTAGCTCCGCCACCAGCATCTGTCGGTAGGTGAGGACAGTCGCCTCTACCTCGATTGCGCTCCAGGGTGTCGCTTGGCTCATAATTTTCACTCAATATTCTGAATCTGTTCCCGCATCTGCTCAATTAGCACCTTTAACTCCACTGCGCAGCGGGTTGTCTCAGCCACAACCGATTTTGACGATAGCGTGTTAGCTTCGCGGTTGAGTTCCTGCATTAGGAAATCCAGGCGGCGGCCTTTGGGGCCTTTTTGGGCCAGCTGGCGGCTGACTTCTTGCACATGCGCTGTTAGGCGGTCCAGTTCTTCGTCTACGTCGGCTTTCTGTGCCACCAGTACCAGCTCGGCTTCCAAACGTTGAGGGTCGAGTTCGGTTTTGGCGACTTCCAGGCGCTCTAGCAGTTGGGCGCGCTGGCGCTCTAAAATTTGCGGCAGCAAGCTGCGCACGGTGGCGACTTGTTCACTCACAGCCGATAGGCGAGTGGTGATCATCTCAGCGAGTTTTTCGCCTTCTCGGGCGCGGGCGTCGATCAACTCGTCTAGCGCTTGGTCAAACAGGTTTTTGGCGGCGGCTTTAATGACGTCTTGATCGAGGTGCTGGGTTTCCATAACGCCGGGTTGGTTAAGCAACGCCAGCGTGGTGGGCGGCACGGCACTGGGCACCTGTTGCTGAATGGCGGCCAGGGCATCGGCTATTTCTTTTAAGCGCTGGGCGTTAACTGCAGGGGCTTGGTTGGCTTCAGCGGCTTCAAAACGCAGACTGCACTCTACTTTCCCCCGCGCTAGGCGTGTGCGTAAGGCGTCGCGCAGCACCGGTTCTAGCTCGCGTAGAGCGTCGGGCAGGCGAAAGTGCGGTTCCAGATAACGCTGATTCACCGAGCGGATTTCTACCTGCAGGGTGCCAAACGGGGCGGCCTGCTCGGTGCGGGCAAAGGCGGTCATGCTGTGTACGTGGCGTAGGTTGGCCATTAAAGTTTCCTGTTCATCGCGCATTTAGGTCAGTCTAACCGATCTTGTGCTGGTAGATACGTCTGCCTTGAATAGGCCCATCAGCGGTGGCGTTGACGTGTACAATAGAGGGCTTTCCCACTGTTAAATTGATGTGAGGTGCTATGCGTCCTGATGTTGTTCGCCCTAGCGGTCGTGAAGCCGACCAGCTCCGTGAAATTCGCATAACCCGCGATTACACCCGCCATGCAGAAGGTTCGGTACTGGTGGAGTTTGGCGATACCAAGGTGCTGTGTAATGCGAGCGTAGAAGCGGGCGTACCACGCTGGCTGCGTGGCAAAAATCAGGGTTGGATTACCGCTGAGTACGGCATGTTGCCCCGTGCCACTCACACCCGCAGTGGCCGTGAAGCGACGCGTGGCAAACAAGGTGGCCGGACGCTGGAAATTCAGCGTTTGATAGGCCGTAGCCTGCGCGCAGCGATTAACTTGAAGAAGTTGGGCGAATTCACCATTACCGTGGATTGCGATGTGATCCAGGCCGACGGCGGCACCCGTACCGCGTCGATTACTGGCGGCTGTGTGGCGCTGGTAGATGCCATTCGTTATCTGCAGCGTGAGAAGAAGATCAAAGGTGATCCCTTTAAACAGCTGGTTAGCGCAATTTCGGTGGGTATTTATAAAGGCGTGCCGGTACTGGACTTGGATTATCCGGAAGATAGCAAAGCTGACACCGATCTGAACGTAGTGATGACTGAAAGTGGCGAGCTGATTGAAGTGCAGGGCACCGCGGAAGCAGGCGCGTTTAACCGTACCGAGCTGAATGCGATGCTTGATCTCGCTGAGAAAGCGGGCTCCGAGCTGCGCGAAAAACAGCGCGAAGCACTGGGTATTCGCGGCTAAGCCATTATTTAGCAAGTACTCAACGCACTTACGCAAACAGGCCAGCTTTTAAGCTGGCCTGTTGCTGAGACGGGTAATGCGACGCGGGAAAGTGAGCGCTTACAGCGCTAAGTCATACTCAACGATCAGCGGTGCGAACTCAGAGAAGGTCGCATCGTAATCAATCCACGCGTCGACCACATGGCGACGGAAGTTGGGCCCGACCAGCTGGTAGTCGATCCGCCAGCCTTCTTGGCGCTCACGGGGCACGTCTTGGTCGAGCTTTGGCCACCAGGTATATTCGCCAGCATCGCGATTAATTTCGCGGAAAGTGTCGATAAAGCCGGTTGGGCCAAGCACCTGATCCATCCAGGCACGCTCTTCCGGGCGAAAACCAGAGGTAAGCTGATTATCCGACCAGTTGGCCAAATCGATGGTTTTATGGGCAACGTGCCAGGTACCACAGATGATGTATTCGCGACGTTTGCGCGACATCTTCGTTAGGTACTCTTGGTACTGCTCCATAAACGCCTGTTTGGCTTTTTGATCACTTCCATCAGGCATCAAGAAGGTGGCGATGCTGAAGCGGTCATAATCCGCCTGCAGAAAGCGCCCTTCGTGATCACACTGAGGGAACCCAAGGCCGTACATAATCGCCTTGGGAATTTTGCGGCAATAGAGTGCCACACCGGAGAAACCATCTTCTTCTGCATCCAGGAAATAGCCTTCGTAGCCTTCCGGATAGAGAATATGGTCGTCCAGTTCAAAACTTTTTGCCTTGATGTTCTGCACGCAGATCACGTCGGCATCCTGCTGAGCCAGCCAGTCCAGGAAGCCACGATCGACGGCATCACGTATACCATTGACATTGATGCTGGCAATTTTCATAAATCGTCCCTTTTGCGTCGCTGCTGTATGATACCCGACGTTTAGACGTTTGGGTAAATAGACAAACCAAATCTTGCTATTTAACCCCGTTTTATTGTTGCGTTTACTTACATTCCTATCGACAAGAGAAGACCGCCGTGGCCACCACTCTACAACCCTATCAGCGCGATTTCATTGCCTTCGCTATTGAGCAGGGCGTGCTCAAGTTTGGCGAGTTCACGCTTAAGTCGGGGCGAGTAAGCCCTTACTTTTTCAATGCAGGCCTGTTTCAAACCGGTCGTGCCTTGGCCAAGCTGGGCCGGTTTTATGCCCAAGCGATTGTCGATAGTGGCCTGCAGGCAGATGTGTTGTTTGGCCCAGCCTATAAAGGCATTCCCTTGGCGGCGGTCACCGCTGCGGCCTTAGCTGACCACCATGACCGCGATATGCCCTACGCGTTTAACCGTAAAGAGGCCAAAACCCATGGCGAAGGTGGCAATATTGTTGGCGCACCACTGACCGGCGATATTTTGATCATTGATGACGTGATTACTGCCGGGACTGCTATCCGTGAAGTGATGAGCCTAATTGAGCAAAGCGGTGCCCGCGCGGGTGGCGTGATTATTGCGCTAGATCGCCAAGAGCGCGGCCAGGGCGAACAAAGTGCTATCCAGGAAGTTCAGGCTCAGTACGGCATGCCGGTTGTCAGTATTGTCACCTTAGAGCAAGTGCTTACTTACCTTGAAGAGCATGCTGGCGGCGAAATGCTTGCTTACGCTGAGGCCGTACGCGCTTATCGCGACCGCTACGGCATCACCGGCTAGTCGCTCCATCTATCACTCACTGCCTAATGCGCCAGCATAATCTTGCTGGCGCCACGCCTCATAGCTGACGATGGCAACGGCGTTGGAAAGGTTCAAGCTGCGGTTATTGGGCTGCATGGGGATGCGCAGCTTCTGTTCTGCGGGTAGCGCAGCATGGACCTGGGGCGACAGCCCTGCGGTTTCCGAACCGAACAGCAGTACATCGCCCGGCACGAAAGCCGCGTCGCTGTGAGCGCGGGTGCCTTTGGTGGTAATCGCCCATATCGTGCGCTCCTGCATCGCCGCTTGAAACGCCGTAAAATCAGCATGGCGGGTAACATTGGCTAGGTCGCGGTAATCTAACCCGGCGCGGCGCAGCTTTTTCTCTTCGAGATCAAAGCCCAGCGGTTCAATTAAATGTAATCGGCAGCCATTGTTAGCCACCAGGCGCATAATGTTACCCGTGTTGGGTGCCATACGCGGTTCAAATAGCGCTACTTCAAACATTACCACCTGCCTATTATTAACTCATTGTGCGTTCGCCCAGCGCCGCTGATTGTAATGGAATTTGCCAAGAAACACTTGTAGAGGTCACCCTTCACCATGACGCCCCAACCGCCAAAGAGCATTCTTAGCCGCATTAAAGGGCTAAACCCGCGCCAGCAAGAAGCGGTGCGCTATATTGACGGCCCCTGCTTGGTCCTGGCGGGTGCGGGTTCAGGTAAAACCAGTGTTATTACCACTAAAATCGCCTATCTGGTGCAAGAGTGCGGCATGAGCGCGCGCAAAATAGCGGCGGTTACCTTTACCAATAAAGCCGCCAGAGAGATGAAAGAGCGCGTTGGGCAAATGCTGAAGGGTAAAGAGGGCCACGGGCTAACGGTGTCGACGTTTCACAATTTAGGCCTAAATATTATTCGCGGCGAGCTAAAAACCCTGGGCTACAAGCCGGGCTTTTCATTGTTTGACCCAGAAGATGCCAAAGCACTGCTGCGCGATTTGATGAACAAAGACGCTCAGGTAGACGCCGAGCAGATCAACGCAGTGCAGAGCAAAATATCCACGTGGAAGAACGACTTAGTGCTACCCAGTGACGCGCTTTCTTTTGCCGCGGATGATGACGAGCACTTTGCCGCACGGGTTTATGAAGCTTACGTGCGCCACTTAAAAGCCTATAACGCGGTGGATTTTGACGACCTGATTCTACTGCCGGTGGTTCTGCTACAACGTGACCCAGAGGCACTGGCCCGCTGGCGGAACAAAATCCACTACATGCTAGTGGATGAGTATCAGGACACTAATGTTTCCCAGTACCTGTTGGTGAAACTGCTGATGGCGGAGCGGGCTACCTTTACCGTGGTTGGCGACGACGATCAGTCGATCTACGCGTGGCGCGGGGCAAGGCCTGAAAACTTGGTGACCCTTGGCGAAGACTTCCCACGCCTGAACGTTATCAAGCTGGAGCAGAACTACCGCTCGACCGGCACCATTTTGCGCGCGGCCAACACGTTAATTGCCAACAACCCCCACGTTTACGATAAAACGCTATGGTCAGATATGGGCGACGGCGCGCCTATCCGAGTCATCGTCAACCGCCATGAAGAGGCGGAGTCAGAGCGGGTAGCCAGCGAAATGCTAACCCGGCGCATCAAAGAGAAAGCAGAATGGCGAGATTTTGCGGTGCTCTATCGGGGTAATTTTCAGGCACGTTTATTAGAGCTCAAGCTGCAGCACTACCAAATTCCCTACAAGCTTTCCGGCGGTACGTCGTTTTTCTCTCGCAACGAGATCAAGGACACCATGGCCTATCTGCGGTTGTTAATTAATCCCGCCGATGACAATGCCTTTTTACGCATTGTGAACGTGCCCCGCCGTGAAATAGGCCCCGGCACGCTGGAAAAGCTGGCCAACTATGCAACTGAACGCTCTATTTCGCTGTTTGCTGCCTGCCACGAGCTGGGGTTAGAGCAAACGCTGCCGACTCGGGCCGTGGAGCGGCTTTCACGCTTTACGCACTTTATTGATGGCGTGCGCAAACGCATGGATCAAGACGATGCCATCGCAGCCATTCGCGACATGCTGCGCGATATGGATTACGAGGCGTGGTTATACCAAAACGCCAGCGCCCCAACCGTCGCTGAGCGGCGCATGGCCAACGTATGGATTTTGATTGATCAGCTAGAAAAGTCGCTCAACCGTGACCCGGAAGATGCTGATGATTCCACTGCGACGGAAACCGATGGCGTAGAGGCTGCTATTTCCCGCCTTGTGCTGCGGGATATTCTTGAGCAGCAGGCTGAAGAAGACGACTCCGACCGTGTGCAGCTACTTACCATGCACGCCTCGAAAGGGCTGGAGTTTCCCCATGTGTATTTGATGGGTTTAGAAGAAGATTTGTTGCCCCACCGCAACGCCATTGAGATGGGCACTGTGGAAGAGGAGCGCCGCTTGGCTTACGTTGGCATTACACGGGCAAGGCGCACGCTAACGCTGACGCTAGCCCGCCAGCGTAAAGCGTATGGTGAACTGATGGACTGCCAGCCCAGCCGTTTTTTAGACGAACTGCCCGCTGATGATTTGGAGTGGGAGGGCCGTGCCGATAAAGAAGACCCCGAGAAAAAGCAGGCACGCGGGCAAGACGCGATTGCCGGGCTGCGTTCTTTGTTGGGTTAACGACAAGTAAGAATAAAATAAAACACAAAAAAATATCCACAGGGAGTTTCAAAACCCACCTGTGGATAGATTACACATCGATTATCGCAAAACTGCTTATTGCACTTCTGACACCATGTAGTCTACAACGGCCATAATCTCTTCGTCAGAAGCACTGCTACCACCACGCGGTGGCATCACGCCTTTACCGTTAAACACGCTTTGGTAAAGTGCATCGACACCCTGCTCAAGGCGTGGCGCCCAAGCGTCAGCATCGCCAATCAAAGGGGCACCGGCAACGCCTGCTGCGTGGCAAGCCACACAACCAGCACTGGCATAAAGCGCTTCGCCATCTAAACCGTTGCCACCGCTGGAAGCTTCTTCTTCACTGGCGACCGCTTCTTCTTCGCTGGCCGCAGCATCTGCGGTGGCTTCGTCAGCACTGGCATCATCTGCCGCGGCCATATCGTCGCTAGCGCTCTCTTCAGTTGCCTCCGCAGCCGCTTCTTCGCCACCGCCCAGTTCTGGCACTTCCATCACTGGTTCTACTAAATACGCTGTCGCCGCTTCCATCTCTTCATCTGACAGGTTGGGGTTGCCGCCACGAGCAGGCATCGCACCAATACCGTTAATCGAGTGGTCTAGCAATGTCGCGAAGCCTTGCTCGGTACGCTCAGACCAAGCGGCTTCGTCGCCACGAACCGGAGCGCCAGCAGCGCCGGTTTCGTGGCACGCCATACAGATATTGTTATAGATACCCGCGCCATCAATCTCACCGCCGCCGCCGCTACTAGCGGCGGCCGGTGCTGCTGCGGTACCACAGTCTTGGCCTTGCAAACAGAGTTGACCTACCGGCGCTAGGCGCTCAGCGATTGCGTCACGTGCTGCGTCTTGGGCATAAGCACCGGATGTGCCTGCCATGACGCCTAGGGCCGCCAGCCCGCTCATGATCAGCTTAGATTTCACTCTCACCACCTCTTGAGTTTTGTCATAAAACGTTTTGTGCTTAACCCCTGCGCGCGGCAGCGACATCATCAACCTTCGGCAACCGAGACGCCAAGACGTGCATATCGCATTAGTATACCGAGAACGCCAAGCGTAAGAAAATGCTACTAAGCGCGGCAATTCAACCTATGCCGTACTCTGTGCTTTATTCAGCGGTTTAAAAACGGTGCCAACGATCGCCTGATTAACACCAAGCCAGTAAACGCTGCTGAGCATAACGCGTAAACCCTGCCTGAGCATATACACGCTTTGCGGGGATATTTTGCGTATCGACGGTGAGCGTGATGTCACGGGCTCCCGCCTTGCTAACCAACGACTGCGCTTGTTGAATAATATCCTTGCCCCTTCCCTCGCCGCGCCACTCAGGCAACAGCCCCATCAACTGCAATGACCAGCGCTGAGTAACATGGTTAGGAGCAAGCAATAGTACACCGACTACTTCCCCCTGATGCTGTAGCTGATACCAATGGTCTGGCGCATTCGGTGCTTGGTCATAAAAACCGGCCAGCAACGCGTCAATGGTGAGCACTTCGCGAAGCCCAGGGCAATCTAACGAGCCTTCGCTTACCTTCGCCACCAGCGTCCGCTGCTGGGTGGGAGCCAGCTCAGCGAAGGAACGTAGCGTTAGCGGGTTAGCGTGCGATTGTCCGACTTGGCACTGCCACACAAGGTGCTCCAGGGAGGCAAGTGCTCGCATGCCGTGGGCCACTAACGTCGTTTCCCAGTTGCCTGCATCGTCGTGTAGCGCCACATGGCATAGCGCAATCGGCTGCTTACTTACCCAGCCCTGTAAGGCTTTCAACAGCGCATCGGCTGCTGAATTATGTTGCCTGGGTAGCCAAAGCTGTGCCATTTGATTAGCCAATGGCTGTACCCAGGCGGCAGCTTCGATATGGCCCGCTTGGGTTGCTATCCAAAGGCCCTGCCAAACAGTGTCAGGGCCAGCTTTTACCGTTGACAAAGCATGCTGCAATGCAGGTTGTTGCGCAGGGTCATGCACGGCAGCCAAATGGAGTAATGCTTCACGCCGTTGTTCAGGTGGGCACTGCATTACTGTGTAGGCTAAGGAGCGGTGGCCGAAAGAAGAATGACGTGTCATGTTACGTTCCTGAGTAGCCCGCCGTGAATGAAAGGAGTCATCCGTCGATATGCGCATTTTACTGGTTGAAGACGACCCAAGCTTGGCATCGGGGATTCGTATGGCGCTGAAACCAGAGCACTATACGGTAGATCATTTAGCCGATGGTGATAACGCTCTTCATGCGCTTAAAAATGAACCTTTTGATGCGGTCATCCTGGATCTTGGCTTGCCAACGATCGATGGAATGGAAGTACTTCGCGCTATTCGTCGGCATGGCAGCCAACTGCCTATTTTGGTTCTGACCGCCCGCGATGCGGTGGATAACCGTATTGAAGGATTGGATGCGGGTGCCGACGACTACCTAACCAAACCCTTCGAAGTAGCAGAATTAAAAGCGCGTCTGCGTGCTTTATTGCGCCGCAGCCAAGGGCAAACCAGCGGCTTGCTCACCTGCCGGGGAATTAGCCTGGACCCTCAGACATTACAGGTGAGTTATCAACATCAAGTGATCACGCTTTCGCGCCGTGAGCTAACGTTACTGCAGGAATTTATGAGCCACCCAGGCCGTGTGTTCACCCGCGATACCTTAACGCGATTAGTGTACGGCTGGGAGGAAGATGTCGAAAGTAACGCTATCGAAGTGCACATCCATCATTTGCGGCGAAAGCTATTTCCTGAGGTTATCCGAACCGTGAGAGGGATTGGCTATGTAATGGATAAATCGTAATGATTAAGTTGCACAAGGCAAACCTATGAGTTCTATTCGCCAGCGCACCCTGGGGCTTGCGTTGCTTGTGTTTGGTGCGAGCATGCTAGTGATTGGCTTTATTAGCTATCGCTATGCCGCCCATGAAATTGAAGAGCTTCATGACGCTAGCCTGGCACAAAATGCCCGTTTGCTAGAAGGTCTACTACAGGCACCACTGCCTGATAGCGACCGTGCACTTTTATTAAATAGCGTGGAAGGTGCTCTGCTACGTGCCGAGCAATCCGATAACCGCTTGGCAGGCCATCGCTATGAAAGCAAGCTGGCATTTCAGCTTTGGGAAGGCGATCGCCTTCTGCTGCGCTCCGCCAGCGCCCCCGAAACGCCGCTGAACCAGCAACCACCGGGTTATTCAACGCTTACGGTGAATCAACATGACTGGCGCGTTTACGTCCTGGAAATAACAAGCACAGACAAACGCGTAGTGGTGGGCGAACGAGAGGACGTTCGTGGTGAACTGATCAGCGCAGTGGCACTGCGCACCTTATTACCTGATCTTATTGGCCTACCGTTACTGACACTATTACTGTGGTGGTCGATTGGCTGGGGGCTCGCCCCCTTATCGCGGATGGCAGAGCAAATCCGTGCCCGCGACCCCCATCACCTAAAGCCTCTGACACTTCATCCGCTTCCCCAGGAACTGGAGACCATTTCTGGCGCCATAAACCGGTTGCTGGAACGGCTCCGCCAACTGCGTATTCGCGAAAAGCGTTTCATTGCCGATGCGGCCCACGAGCTACGCACCCCTTTGGCGGTACTTGATTTGCATGCGCAAAATGCACTTACTGCTGATAACACCGATGACCGAGAGGAAGCACTGCACCACTTACGCAGCGGAGTGGCCCGATCAACGCGTCTAGTCTCTCAGCTATTAACGCTGGCACGCCTAGACCCCGAAGAAGAACCGTTACCAGAGTATCGGCGCTCCAATCTATTGCATGAAACCCGCGAAACCTTGGCAAAACTTGCGCCACTTGCCGCAGAACAACGCCAGCAGTTGTTATTAGAGGCAGACGACTCGGCTAATTGGCAAATAGAAGAGGAACCCGGTGCGATTGAGGCACTAGTGCAAAATCTAGTGGGTAACGCCATTCAACACTCACCTGCGCAAGGCACCATCACGGTCACGCTTGAGACCTCGGCGAAAGGCGTCATCGTCACTGTTGATGATCAAGGGCCAGGTATTCCCGCGGCGCAACGCAGTCGGGTGATGGAACGCTTCCAGCGTGCAGGGCCGGGTGCTGGCGCGGGGTTGGGGCTATCCATCGTCGAACGCTTGGTTAAACGCCATCAAGGCGCCTTACAACTTGATGATGCCCCCAGCGGTGGGCTTCGCGTGCGAGCAACGTTTACCAGGAACGCCCTATCACAACGCCAGCCACAAAATAATCGGTCATAAGGAGTCTGTTAAGATTCCCATAAGAATTCCGTGCAAGTGTGAAGGTACAAGACAGGCAAAGCCGTTAACGACCTGTCTATTCACATAACGGAGATTCCCTGAATGAATATGCTCGTCCACTCCCCCAAACCACTTATCCAGTTTGGTGAAACACCACTGCTCATTACGCCAACAGCAAAACAGTTAACACCTGAAAGCTCCGCGTTATCGGTGCTGACGGATTTTACCCAGGTCATGCCTCAGTCGGTAGCCGCTGATACGCCCATCGACGATGCCCATTTAAAAATGCGCCACAGTGGCATTCGCCTATTGTTTGTTCTCGACAAGGCAAACCACTGCATTGGCGTACTCACCGCCAAAGAAGTTATCGGAACACGGCGCATCAACTTGGCGATGCAGCAGCGAAGCCTTGGCCGAACAGAAATCACAGCCGACATGATTATGACGCCCTGGCAAAAACTCAGTGCGATGCCATTTGAGCAACTTAATTCATTAACGATTGAAGACCTTGTACTTTCCATGGAGCGTTTTACAGAACAGCACTTGTTAATTACTGAACATAAACAAAATCAACCATTAAGCGTACGCGGTATTATTTCTGCCACCGATATACAACATGCCATGGGCAATAAAACCACGATGAAAGTCGCCTCGTCAGCCGTGCCTACCGCCAGTAGCTTTGCAGATATTTGCAAAGTCATTACCGGGCACGATTTATAATCTTGAAGAAAAACTAGCCAACTCTACCGTTAGCATTTACCAAAACGCCCCTTATCAATTGATAAGGGGCGTTTTGTTTTGCCTATCTGAATTGGCAGCTCATTTAAAACAGCGCTGCGTTAATCCACAGATGAGCCATAATGCTGGCGGCATAGCCCAGTAAAATAGCAGGTGCCCAGCGTAAGTGGCCCGCAAAGGTATAAATTCCCCGTGCTTGACCCATTAAGGCAACCCCCGCCGCAGACCCCATCGAAAGCAAGCTACCACCGACACCAGCGGTCAATGTAATCAGCAGCCAATTGCCTTGCGACATATCTGGCGCCATGGAAAGCACCGCAAACATGACCGGAATGTTATCGACCACCGCCGAAATCAGCCCCAAGACGACATTGGCCCACACAGGGTTCCAGCTACCATAAAGGGTTTCTGACAATAGACTTAAATAGCCCATGAAACCCAGGCCGCCAACACACATCACGACCCCGTAGAAGAATAACAGCGTATCCCACTCTGAGCGGGCAATACGGCTGAAGATATCAAAAGGCACGACGCTTCCCAGTTGTTCAAGCTTCTTCCAGTCGCCACGACGAGAGTAACGCTCACGCTTGCGCTCCAACGAGCGCGGTAGACTGCGGCGCAGGTAATAGCCAAAGAACTGCAGCAGGCCAAGGCCAAACATCATCCCCATCGCAGGCGGTAGATAAAGCACAGAGTGGCACAATACTGAAATAGCGACAGTCACCAAAAACAGCGCGATAATGCGGCGCGAACCACGCTTTAACCAGACGTTTTCGGTAAGCGCTGCAGGCTGTCTATTGACGATGAAGAAATTCATAATCACCGACGGCACGATAAAATTGACAATGGCAGGTACCAATAGCGCAAAGAAGCCGCCAAACGGCACCTGACCTGCCTGCCACACCATCAACGTGGTGATATCGCCAAACGGGCTGAACGCGCCGCCTGCGTTTGATGCTACCACCACGTTGACACAGCACAGACTAATAAACTTTTTATCGCCTTCGGCCACTTTCAACACAACTGCGCACATTAGCATCGCCGTAGTCATGTTGTTGGCAATGGCAGAAATACCGAAGGCGAGACAGCCAGTGATCCAAAACAGGCTGCGATAACTAAAGCCTTTACGCACAAGCCATGCCCGCAGGGCATCAAAGATGCGGCGCTCTTCCATAGCGTTGATGTAGGTCATTGCCACCAGTAAGAACAGTAACAACTCGGTGTACTCAAGCAGCGTTTCTTTAAACGCCGCTTCCGCTTCTTGCGGCATGCCCGCCTGTACATAGACCCACGCCACTAGCGCCCAGATAAGCCCAGCAGCCACCAGTACAGGTTTGGATTTGCGCATGTGAATCAGCTCTTCGCTCATTACCAAGGCATAGGCAAGAACGAAGATGACAACAGAAGCGATACCAGCAAACGAAGCGGTAAGATCTAAAGGGCCAGAAGCGGCATAGGAGAGAGAGGGAAAAGCAAACAGACAAAGCGCGATCAACAACCAAGCAAACCGGCAAGTAGACTGCCGCATTGCAAGGACGTTAGGTGGTTTCATAGTGAAGTGATCCTGGCAGGGTTGGGAAAGACCGCCACGATGATAAGCACACTAATTAAGTGCTGCAACGCAGTGATCGCGCTAAAGATGCGGCCATTTGCCGCATCTTGTAAAGCCGTTTTATAGCGCCAGGAAAATTTATTTCAGTCGAAGGATTTCTCAGCCATAACGCGCTTAGCCAAGAGACGAGGCAGATCTACATCAGTGCCGTTTTAGACCCCACATAACAATTTCTCATTAGGGTTTAAATCGCTGTTAGAACCTAACAACAATGAATCTCAACTTACTTAGCTTTTTTAACGGGGCGCGGCCAACCTAACTTTTCTAGCTGACTGCTGCGAGTAACCGCCAACGCGTGTTCTGCCACGTCTTTCGCAATGGTAGAACCTGCACCAATCGTGGCACCTTTACCTATCGTCACTGGTGCTACTAGCGCACTATTCGAACCAATAAACGCATTGTCACCAATTTCTGTACGGTGTTTATTCGCGCCATCATAGTTACAGGTAATTGTACCCGCACCAACATTCACATCACGACCTAAGCGCGCATCGCCTACATAGCTTAAGTGGTTGATTTTACTTCCTTCACCGACATCAGCATTTTTGGTTTCAACAAAATTACCTACCTTAGCTTTAACTGCCAGACGTGTGCCGGGGCGAAGTCGTGCAAAGGGGCCAACTTGGTTCAATCCAGCAGCAACGGTTGTGTCGATCACACTGTGGCTGTCGATAACGCTCTCAGCGCCAATCGTACTATTTTTAATCACGCAGTAAGGGCCGACTCGTACCCCTTCACCCAGCTCTACATCGCCTTCAAATACACAGCCCACGTCGATAAACACATCATGGCCACAGGTGAGCTTACCGCGTATATCAATTCTTGCCGGGTCGGCCAATGCAACGCCTTGAGCCATTAAAGCCTCAGCTTGCTGCAGTTGATAAGCGCGTTCTAAACGGGCCATTTGTGAACGGTTATTCACTCCTTCGACTTCTACCGCGCTGGCTGGTTGGGCAGTACACACTTTGATGCCTTCGTTTGCCGCCATCGCAATCACATCAGTTAAATAATACTCGCCCTGGGCATTTTCAGCAGAAAGCTGCGGCAGCCAACGTTTAAGCTGAGCGCTGGTCATCGCCATAATGCCGGTATTGCACTCAGTAATGGCAAGCTGGTCGGCGCTGGCGTCTTTTTGTTCAATAATAGCCACTGCCTCACCTTCATCATTGCGAACAATACGCCCGTAACCAGAAGGGTCCTCCAACGTAACGGTTAGCAGGCCCATGTGCTGCTCATCAACCTGGCTGAGTAGTGCTGTCAGTGACTCGCGGCGAATCATAGGAACATCGCCGTACAGCACCAATACGTTACCGTTACCTAACTGAGGCTGCGCTTGAGCAACCGCATGACCAGTACCCTTCTGCTCTTCCTGAACAGCAAACGATACCGCGCTCTCTGCCAGCGCTTCACGCAGTTGATCTGCACCATGGCCAATCACAACATGCATACGAGTAGGAGTAAGCCCACTAGCAGTATCTAACACATGCTGCACCATGGATTTTCCTGCCAGCGTATGCAGCACTTTTGGTGTTTGTGAGCGCATACGGGTGCCTTTTCCAGCGGCAAGGATAACGACATCAAGGTCTTGCATATTATTCACCTGTAACGGTTTAGCGGTTGGCGGCGGGAGCTTCCCAGGCTTCAATACCCAGCTCATCAATGAGCGCTTCATCGAAGTATTCCATGAAGGCGGGACTGGCTAGGCTTCGCCAATGATCATTCTCTTTAACTAACATCAACACATTGAGGTTATTTTCAATTGCCATCAGCATCCCTTCTTCGCTACCCGCTACCGAAATAGCCGTAGACCAAGCGTCTGCCCATGCATTAGAGGGGTGAAAAACTGATACGGACGCTAACTGATGCTTAACCGGTCGACCAGTGCGAGGATCGATAGTATGAGAGAAGCGCTCGCCATCTACTTCAAAATAGTTGCGATAATCCCCTGACGTCGCGACCGACATATTTTCAAGAGGAATAACGTGCTGCGCCTCTGGCACACCGTTATGTGGCACCTCAATCCCAACACGCCACAGGGTTTGCTCTTCCAGCTCACGGTATCCACGGGCAATTAATTCACCACCAATATTGACGAGGTAGTTTTCAATCCCCTGCTGATCAAGATATGCCCCAACACGGTCAGTGCCGTGCCCCTTAGCCACACCCGACAAATCAGCAAACACATCGCGAGAGCGCCGCGCTTGCATAAGCTGAGTATCAATATCAACTGCATCATAGCCAATCGTAGCCATGCGTTCGCTTAGTTCAGCGTCTGAAGGCACTTCTTCAGGGCGCGCTTCGGGGCCAAAACTCCATAAATTAACCACATCGCCAACGGTAATATCAAACGCGCCGTTACTTGCTTCTGATACCGAATGGCTAATCGCAAGCACTTCAATTAGCGCATTAGAAAGCGGTTGCCATTCATTAAGAGGGGCATCATTAAAGGCCACAAGCTCAGCATCATCGCGGTACGTCGACATTGCTTGATCAACGTCGTTTAGCTCCGCTAGAAAACCTTCTTCCAGCGCATTTGCCTCACCTTGAGTTAGCGGGTCCGCAATGGTGACTTGATAAAATGTCCCAAAAATACCGCCCTCAAAGCGAACAGGGGAATCCAACGGCCGATCATTTTCTGAACACCCTAGTAAAGCCCCAGCAGCAATGAGCAATAATCCCGAACATTTTAACAACCGAGAATTAACCTTCATTTTATTTTTCCTTGAATAAAACGCGCTGGGTTAAAAATGGAAAACCCCTAAAAATAAAATAACCTAGAAAAATCTAGTAGTGAAAAAACCAAAGCAACCAAGCCCCAAACAGCACCCGATATACCACAAATGGCTGCATGCCTAGCTTTTTAATCACAACCAGGAAGTAGTGGATACACACATAGGCGCTAATGCCTGAGAGTAGGGTACCTACTAGCATGGCCGGTATATCGATAAGCTGAGGGTCTTTCAGTAAGTTTATTGCCTCAAGGCCACCCGCCAAAACAATGACGGGAATTGACAGTAGAAATGAAAACCGTGCTGCGCCTTCTCTACTCATACCCACCATTAATGCCGCCGTAATGGTGATACCTGAGCGCGATGTGCCAGGAATGAGTGCCAATACTTGAGCGCCACCGATGATGAGCACATCTTTTAACGTCATCTGGTATTCGCTACGAGCGCCACGTTTTTTCCAGTCTGCGTAACCAAGTAGCAGACCAAAAACAATCAAACTGATACCAATGATCAGCGTAGAACGCATATAACCTGAGATCACATCGTGAAGCAAAAAACCGACGATACACACTGGCAACGTGGCAATAACGACCCAAAACGCCAACATGGCATCATCGTTAACCTCTTGGCCCCGAAGTGCGGTCAAGCTGCTAGCGATCATTCTGCCTATTTCGTAACGAAAATAGATCACAACAGCGCTTAAACTGCCAAGATGCAGAGCCACGTCAAAGGCAAGGCCCTGATCTTCCCAGGCGGTCAAAACAGGTACCAATATAAGGTGGGCCGAGCTCGATATAGGTAAAAATTCTGTAAGCCCTTGAACTACCGCTAACACAACTACCTGTAACCAATCCATGGGTTATCCTGTGTTTAACTATTATTAACGACATTCATGTGCTTGGTGACATTCATGCGCCTGCAATGGCGCTAAGGATACACATCCCTTAATTCATTGTCCGCACCCAGCATACGAGCAAATTCACAAGAAGGTATAGAGCTAGGGTCACTGTGCGCTACAATAGCCATCTATTGGAAGTGTGTGCCCCAGTAAGGTCCCTCATGACTCAGACCGTAGAATCGCCAGTGGTTCCCAAGCATGAGCTAGATAGCCGAGAGGCCAAGCGCGTTACTTACGTTGGCGCCTGGCTAGATGGCTTGTTGAGCACTGTTAAAGTCGTGGTTGGCTTTTGGGTGGGCTCTGCGGCGCTGATTGCCGATGGTATCCATTCACTTTCAGATCTTGTGACTGATGGTTTTGTGCTAGCCGCTATTCACTACGGCCGCCAGGAACCAGACGATGATCATCATTATGGTCATGGCCGAATCGAAACCTTAACCACGTTACTGCTAGGTAGTGTCCTGATCTTTGTGGCGGGTGGTATCGCCTGGTCTAGCCTAGATCGATTGTTTAGTGGTGCTGAAGTCAACGCT
Organism: Halomonas sp. TD01; assembly: GCF_923868895.1. Taxonomy (GTDB): domain Bacteria; phylum Pseudomonadota; class Gammaproteobacteria; order Pseudomonadales; family Halomonadaceae; genus Vreelandella. The sequence continues at coordinate 1,238,285 of NZ_OV350343.1, read as the reverse complement.
CCTGGCATGGTCGCTATTGTTATTACAATCATCGCCCTATTCAGTAAAGAGTGGATTTTTCGCTATACCATGCGCGTTGCTAAACGCGTTAAATCTAAGCTATTAGAAGCAAACGCTTGGCATTCCCGCAGCGATGCACTTTCCACCGCGGTGGTACTGGTCGCATTAATTGGCGCGCAGTTTGGTTTTGGCTGGCTAGACGCTGTTGCCGCTATCATCGTTGGTTTATTGGTTGGCAAAGTAGGTTGGGATTTACTTTGGGAGTCAGCGAGGGAACTCGTCGATACCGCGCTACCTGAAAGCGTTCAACAGCAAATGTACGATGTTGCTCGAAGCGTTCCAGGGGTAGACAGTGTCCATGACTTACGTACTCGCCAGTCTGCAGGCTGGGTCATGGTCGATTTACATGTGGTGGTTGGGCCAAAAATCACCGTGTCAGAAGCTCATGAAATCGGTAACGAAGTGAGCCGGCGTTTGCGACATGAGTTTCCGTTGCTCACTGATGTTATTTTTCACGTTGATCCTGAAGATGATGCTGGAGAAGGCGACCCTAGCCGCCTCCCCGGCCTTCCACTGCGACCCGAAGTAGAAGCCACGCTAAATGAACGCTGGTATATGCATCCGGTTTGGCGCACGTTAACCGAGCTGCAACTGCACTATCTAGACGATAAAGTATCGGTATCGCTTATTATTGGCGATTCAGTACACCAGCCACCTCAGTGCTTAGCCAGCCAATTAAAAGCGCTGGCCAGTGATATTGAGTGGCTGGGCCACGTGGAAGTGATGTTTATTACCCGCGCAGCCAGCAGTGCGATGCGTTAACCGCGTTACACGCTGCCGAGTACAACAGTCGCAATGCTGAAATAAATTAATACCCCTGTCGCATCAATTAACGTTGTTACCAACGGGGCAGAGGCAGTGGCAGGGTCAACCTTAAAGCGCTCTAGTACAAACGGTAGGCACATACCGATCATGCTACCAAACAGAACAATAGTCACCATGCTTAACGCCACGATGATGGCGACTGCTTCTCCGCCACGAAAAATCCCTATAGGTGCTACTGCAATTGCCATAGTGATGCCAAGCGAGCCCGCTACCAGAAGTTCACGGCCTAGCATCTTACTCCAGTCTTTCACACCAATATCGCCAGTCGCCATACCGCGTACCATCAACGTAGCTGCCTGAGCTCCCGCATTACCTCCACTACCGATTAACAATGGCAGGAAAAACACAAGCGCGACTTGGGCGGCAATCGTGTCCTCAAAGTAGGCAATTCCAGCGCCTGAAAAAAGATTGGCAAATACCAACAGCACTAGCCAGGTAACACGCTTGCGGTAGAGGCTCCACAGCGGCACTCGGCTAACGCCATCTTCCAACTGACCGATAGACATCCCCTTGTGGATATCCTCGGTAGCTTCCGACTCGGCAACGTCCATAGCGTCATCGTGGGTGACGATGCCTACCATACGGCCATCAGCGTCCAGTACAGGCAATGCCAGCAAGTCGTAGCGGGCCACAATTCGCGCCACCTCTTCCTGCTCTTTATCGACCGGTGTGCTGATAACATCTTTAATCATGATGTCATCAACTAACGCCCCAGGGCGGGCCACCATCAGTTGGCGCAGCGACATAGTCCCTATTAACTGGCCATCACTGTCTAACACATAAAGCTGATACACCGTTTCCGCATCTGGGGCCGTTTGGCGAACCCGCATCATGGCTTGAGACACCGTCATGCCACTGGCTATGGCGACATAGTCAGAGGTCATGATGGCGCCTGCTGTACCTTCTTCGTAGCTTGCTAGGCGTTTAAGATCTTCACGCTCTTGGTGAGCCATACGACGCAACAACGCTTCACGGCGGTCCTCACCAAGCAGATTAAACAAATCCGCACGTTCATCAGACCCCATCTCTTCTAGGAGCTTAAGCACCTGGGTATCAGACAGGTCTCCGACGACTTCAAGCTGACTCTCTCTTGGCAAATAGCCCAGAACGTTGGCGGCGCGCTCAGTCGAAAGAATATCGAGTATCGCAAGCGCTGCCGGAAGCTCTTCGTGGTCTTCGATTAGCTCTTCAATTACCTCACCAATATCTGCCGAGCGAATTTCGGCTAAACGCTCTGCCAATAGGGTTTTGTTCGGTTCCTCTTTGTTCAGCTCGCCAAGCAGCTCAGACTTTAGTTCCTGCAAGGTTTCATCGTTCAATGACATCGCTATCTCCCTTTGTGCAGACGCATATTGTGCAGGTGAGGTGTTACAGAAGAGCGTCCAGGCGCTGAATACGTTTTCTCATAGTACCAGACAAAAAAAACGCTCCTTAAACCCTGTCGGGTTCAAGGAGCGTTTTATTCACGCTAGCGCGTGTTTTTAGCCTTTACCCGCCTTTTTGCGCAGCTGCTGAATCGTTCGTAGCTGTGCAACGGCTTCGGCAAGTTCAGCGGCAGCACGGGTATAATCCAGCTCCGCTGACTTCTCATTAAAGGCTTTCAACGCCTGCTGACGCGCTTCTTCAGCAGCGGCCTCATCGAGGTCGCTAGCACGCGCAGCGGCGTCAGCCAGGATTGTCACGACATCTGGCTGAACTTCCATGAAGCCACCAGAGACAAAGAAGTTCTCTTCCTGGCCACCATCGTGGATCACGCGGATCGGGCCCGGCTGAAGCTCAGTCAGCAACGGGGCGTGACCCGGCAAAATGCCGAGGTCACCCATAATCCCGGAAGCCACTACCTGCTCAACACTGCCTGAGAAGATAGATGCTTCAGCGCTGACGATATTGCAAGTGAAGCTATTCGCCATAGCGAATCCCCCTAATGGACGGGATTACTTCTTCATCTGGTTGGCTTTTTCGACAGCTTCGTCGATGGAGCCGACCATGTAGAAGGCCTGTTCCGGCAACTCGTCATACTCACCCGCGAGGATGCCCTGGAAGCCACTAATCGTATCTTTCAAAGAAACATACTTACCGGGCGAACCAGTGAACACCTCTGCAACGAAGAACGGCTGCGACAAGAAGCGTTGGATTTTACGCGCACGAGATACAGCCAGCTTATCTTCATCAGATAGCTCGTCCATACCCAAAATCGCGATGATATCCTTCAGTTCTTTATAACGCTGCAGAACGTTCTGTACGCCACGGGCTACATCGTAGTGCTCTTCACCCACGACCAGCGGATCTAGCTGGCGTGAGGTAGAGTCCAGCGGATCAATCGCAGGATAAATACCAAGCTCCGCGATAGAACGTGCCAGTACAACGGTGGCGTCCAAGTGCGAGAAGGTCGTTGCTGGAGATGGGTCAGTCAAGTCATCCGCAGGTACGTAAACGGCCTGTACAGACGTGATAGAGCCCGTTTTAGTAGAGGTGATACGTTCCTGCAGAACGCCCATCTCTTCAGCCAACGTTGGCTGATAACCTACCGCAGACGGCATACGACCCAGCAGTGCAGATACTTCCGTACCGGCCAGGGTGTAGCGATAGATGTTATCGACGAACAGCAGAACGTCGCGGCCTTCATCACGGAATTTCTCAGCGATGGTTAGACCGGTCAGCGCAACACGTAAACGGTTGCCGGGCGGCTCATTCATCTGACCATAAACCAGCGATACCTTGTCGATAACGTTGGATTCAGTCATTTCGTGATAGAAGTCGTTACCCTCACGCGTACGCTCACCTACACCGGCGAATACAGAGTAGCCGCTGTGTTCGGTGGCGATGTTGCGGATAAGCTCCATCATGTTAACGGTTTTACCAACACCCGCACCGCCGAATAGACCAACTTTACCGCCCTTAGCGAACGGGCAAACGAGGTCGATAACCTTGATACCGGTTTCCAACAGCTCATTTGAAGCTGCTTGGTCAGCGTAGCTTGGTGCTTTACGGTGGATTGGCATGCGTTCTTGCTCGCCAATCGGGCCAGCTTCATCAATCGGCTCACCGAGCACGTTCATGATGCGACCTAGCGTTTCCTTACCGACGGGTACGGAAATCGCGGTACCTGTGTTGGTCACGTCCAAGCCACGTTTCAAGCCCTCAGTAGAGCCCATGGCAATGGTGCGCACCACGCCGTCGCCCAGCTGTTGCTGGACTTCGAGGATGGTCTCAGCATTAGAGACCTTCAGCGCGTCGTAGACCTTGGGCACAGAGTCCCGCGGAAACTCTACGTCAATCACCGCGCCGATGATTTGTACGATACGTCCGCTCATCTTGGTTCCTCTCAAAAACCTGCAAATGAAACCTGTCTGCCGGGAGCTATCTTTGCGATAGCTAGCTCCCTAGGCGTTATACGGCAGAAGCGCCGCCGACGATCTCGGAAATTTCCTGGGTGATGGCGGCCTGACGGGCCTTGTTGTACACCATCTCCAGATCGTCGATCAGGTTGCCCGCGTTATCAGTGGCACTCTTCATAGCGATCATTCGGGCGGCCTGTTCGCACGCACCGTTTTCGACTACCGCCTGATACACCTGTGATTCGATGAATCGAACCAACAGGCTGTCTAGCAACGCCTTGGCATCCGGTTCATACAGGTAGTCCCAGCTTCCGGGACGGGCGTTTTCTTCGTCATGCTTCGCGTCTGCGCCCATATCGGACGATAGCGGAAGAAGCTGACGTACAACTGGCCGTTGCGTCATGGTGTTAACAAATTCGTTATACACCACAAATAAACGGTCAAGGCGTCCTTCGTCGTACGCTTCTAACATGACCTTGACACTACCGATCAGTCCCTCAACAGACGGCGATTCTCCCAATCCGCTCTTGGCAGCAACCAGGTTGCCTCCATAGTTGCGGAAAAAGGCGCCGGCTTTAGAGCCGAGGGCACAGAAGTCTAGCTCGGCGTCTTGCTGTTTCCAGACAATGGCATCTTTCACCACTGCCTTAAACAGGTTGACGTTTAAGCCGCCACACAGACCGCGGTCAGTAGATACCACAATATAACCAACGCGCTTCACCTCGTTACGCTCGACCATGTAGTCGTGCTTGTATTCGGGGTTTGCGTCAGCAATGTGACCTACCACGTTACGAATCTGCTTGGCATACGGCTGGCCAGCCTTCATCAGATCTTGTGCTTTACGCATTTTAGATGCAGCCACCATTTCCATGGCGCTGGTAATCTTCTGCGTATTTTTAATGCTCCCGATCTGGGTGCGTATCTCTTTTGCAGCTGCCATAGCGATCTACCCTTCGTTCGTGGCTCTCAGAAAGCATGCAAGCCCGCCCGCAGGCGGGCCGAACATTACCAGCTCTGAGTCGCCTTGAACTTCTCGAGACCTGACTTCAAGCCGTCCTGAATCTCGCCGTTGTAGTCGCCGGTCTGGTTGATCTTATCGAGCAGATCGTTGTGCTCAGACTTCATGTAATCGTGCAGAGCACGTTCGAAGTCCAGCACTTTATCGACGCTCACATCATCCAGGTGACCTTCGTTAGCGGCGTACAGAGACAGCGCCATTTCCGCCACTGACATCGGCGAGTACTGCTTTTGCTTCATCAGTTCGGTAACGCGTTGGCCATGTTCAAGCTGCTTACGGGTAGCTTCATCAAGGTCAGAAGCAAACTGCGAGAACGCCGCCAGCTCACGGTACTGAGCCAAGGCCAAACGAACACCGCCACCCAGCTTCTTGATGATCTTGGTCTGCGCTGCACCACCAACACGAGAAACCGATAGACCTGCGTTAATCGCCGGACGAATACCGGAGTTAAACAGGTTGGTTTCCAAGAAAATCTGACCATCGGTGATCGAGATTACGTTAGTCGGAACGAACGCAGAAACGTCACCACCTTGGGTTTCAATAATCGGCAGTGCGGTCAAAGAACCGGTTTTGCCTTTTACTTCACCGTCAGTAAACTTCTCAACGTAATCAGCATTAACGCGCGCAGCGCGCTCTAGCAGACGTGAGTGGAGATAGAAAACGTCACCAGGATACGCTTCACGACCAGGCGGACGACGCAGCAGTAGCGATACCTGACGGTAAGCCACAGCCTGCTTGGAAAGATCGTCATAAACGATCAGTGCGTCTTCACCACGGTCACGGAAGTACTCACCCATGGTGCAGCCAGAATAAGCGGCCAAGAACTGCATCGGTGCCGGATCGGCAGCGCCAGCAGCCACAACGATGGTGTGTTCCATCGCGCCATGCTCTTCTAACTTGCGTACCACGTTAGCAATGGTCGACTGCTTCTGACCAATTGCTACGTAAACACAGGTAACGCCTTTGCCTTTCTGGTTGATGATCGCATCGATAGCAATGGCAGACTTACCAATCTGACGGTCACCGATGATCAGCTCACGCTGACCACGACCGATTGGCACCATGGCGTCGATAGACTTCAAACCTGTTTGGATCGGCTCGTCAACGGACTGACGGGTAATAACGCCAGGCGCTACTTTTTCTACCGCATCGGTCATTTTGGCGTTGATATCGCCTTTGCCGTCGATGGCATTACCTAATGCATCGACCACACGACCTACCAGCTCAGGGCCTACCGGCACTTCTAAGATACGACCCGTACACTGAGCGGTCATACCTTCTTGAAGTTGCAGATAGTCACCCAGGACAACGGCACCAACGGAGTCACGCTCCAGGTTCAGTACCATGCCAAAGATGCTGTTAGGGAATTCGATCATTTCACCGAACATCGCGTCTTCGAGGCCGTGAATTTTCACGATACCGTCGGAAACGCTGACGATGGTGCCCTGATTACGGGCTTCGGATGCGACGTCAAGCTTCTCAATTCGCTGCTTGATGATGTCGCTGATCTCGGAAGGATTCAGTTGCTGCATGCCATGTCCCTCAGACTCAAGCGGTCAGCGCTTCGGAAAGGCGATTCAATCGACCACGCACCGAACCGTCAATGACGGTATCGCCGGCACGCAGGATGACACCGCCAATAAGCGTCTTGTCCACCTGAGTAGTAATGGAGATTTCGCGATTCAGACGTTTCTTGAGTGCGTTCGCTAGCTTGGTCTGCTGTGCGGCAGTCAGCTTGTAAGCTGACGTTACTGTCACTTCAACGCGCTGTTCATGTTCGGCACGCAAGTACTCGAACTGTTCAGCAATGAAGGGCAGTGCCAACAAGCGTCCTTGGTCAGCTAAGGTATCCAAAAACCGCGACAGGCCTTCTTGCTTTTCCGACAACATATCGGAAAGCAACGCTACCTTTTTGTCGTTCTCAAGTTTTGGACTACCCAGCAGACGGCGAACGTCGCTGTTAGCAACCGCAGCGCTTAAAAAACCAAGCGCTTGGGACCAGCTATCAAACGCCTCATGATCACGCGCGTATTCAAACGCCGCCTTAGCGTAAGGACGAGCGACGGTAAGTAATTCCGCCATGGGTCACCTCCTTACAGTTCAGCAGCAAGCTCATCAAGTAACTTGCGATGTGCTTTCTCGTCGACCGAAGCTTCTAGTACACGCTCAGCACCAATGATGGCGAGGTGAGAAACCTGGGCACGAAGCTCGTCTTTTGCTCGATTCACTTCTTGCTCAATTTCTGAACGTGCACTTGCCATTAGGCGTTCGCCTTCAGCGCGGGCCTGTTCACGTGCTTCTTCGATCATCTGAGCAGAGCGCTTGTTGGCTTGCTCGAGAATTTGAGAAGCCTGCTCCTTGCTTTCACGCAGCGTTTGTTCTGCACGCTCTTGAGCTAGCTCAAGATCGCGAGTAGCACGGCTGGCTGCGTCTAAGCCATCAGCAATTTTCTTCTGACGCTCGTGAAGAGCGTTGCTGATCGGAGGCCACACATACTTTATGCAAAACCAGACAAAGATCGCGAAGGCGATCGTCTGCCCGATAAGCGTCATGTTGATATTCACAGGGATGTACCTCTGACAAGTTCGTGGCGACCGGAGTGAAACAAAACCGAGCGGGTTATCCGCTCGGCTAAGCTGTCATTAACCGGCGACAACGAAGATCAGGTACATCGCGATACCAACACCGATCATCGGAACGGCGTCAAGCAGACCGGCCATGATGAAGGTTTTGGTTTGCAGCTGGTCGCCCAGTTCAGGTTGACGCGCAGTAGATTCAAGCAACTTGCCGCCTAACAAGGCAAAGCCAATGCCAGTAGCCAGTGCGCCCAGACCGATGATGATGGCAGCTGAGAGATAAACCATTTCCATGATGTTGCTCCTGAGTTTAAGTTTTGGTTAAGGGTTGAGGGTTAATGAAAGCGTTGTTGCTTGGTTTAGTGGTGTTCGTGCGCCGCGCTCAAGTATACGACCGAGAGCGTGGTGAAAATAAAGGCCTGCAGCGTTACCACAAGAATGTGGAAGATGGCCCATGGCACGTCCAACAGCCAGATAGCCCAGAACGGCAGTAGGGCGATCAGGATAAAGATAACCTCACCGGCAAACATGTTGCCGAACAGACGCAGGCCAAGGCCTAGCGGCTTCACGAGCAAACCAATCACTTCAAGCACTAAATTGAAAGGAATGAGTGCCCAGTGATTGAATGGCGTCAGTGAAAGCTCTTTAGCGAAGCCACCTGCCCCTTTCACTTTGATGCTGTAATAAATAATTAAACAGAACACACCTAACGCCATACCTAGGGTGGCGTTGGGATCAGTCGTCGGTACAATTTTCATGTACTCAACGCCTAACTTATTGAACAGCACAGGGAAGTAATCAACTGGGATAATCTTCAGCGTATTCATGAGGAGAATCCACACGAACAGCGTCAACGCCAAAGGTGCAATAATGGGGTTACGTCCGTGGAAAGTGGCGCGGGTCAGGTTCTCAATGAACTCAACCACCATCTCTACGGCGTTTTGTAAGCCACCGGGCACGCCGGTAGTGGCTAGTTTACCTGCCTTACGGAAGAGCCAAATGAACAGCAAGCCCATGGCGATTGACCAACCCATGGTATCCAGGTGGATAGCCCAAAAGCCCATTTCACGCGCTTCTTCGGCGGAATGAGCCAGCGACCAACCATTCTCTGGGTGATTACCAAAGGTTAGGTTCTGCAAGTGGTGCTGGATATAGTAAGTCGATGAGACTTCGTTTCCTGCGGCCATAGACATGTCACCTCAATAAGTTGTGCGATTTCCTGGGCATTAACCAAGGTGCTAGCCAATGCGTCAAAATAACCGCGACATAAGCACTAAAAAAGAAAGCGGGGTTTGAAGGGGGCGCTACAACAAACACCAGTGAAAAAAGTGCCACCGTCAAACCAAACTTACCTGCTTCGGCGCGAAATAAATCCATCGCGCCAGATAAACGACGCTTTGCGCGAAAAATACCCATTCGCTGTATAAAAAAAGCGTGTGGTAGTAGCGCTACCAGCGCTCCTTTCAACACCGATAACACGCCTGCCAAATGAGCTATCGAAAACGCGAGCAATATACCCAAGAGCGTAACGACAAGTTGCGCCAACATTAGTCGAACAAAATATGTTTTTTGTCGCTGGGTTTCCAAACGTCGCATAATTCCCCAGCACGTTAGGTTGGATAGTTTTTACAACCATCGTTTTTACAACCGTCGTTTTTAAAATCTGTTGCTCATCGTCATAACAGACGACCTGCACAAATCTTGCGCGATTATAGGGAAGCGCTATCACACCTTCAACCGAAGTTGCACGGATTTCGCGCGTTTCGGCACCTACTTGCGACCAAAGGGCTAAAAAAACGCCGTAACTTTCATAAGCCTGCTATTTAATATGCGCTAAAATCCCGTCGAGCTCTTCAAGGCTGGTATAGCGAATAGTTACTTTTCCCTTCCCTTTTTGCCCGTGATCAATAGAGACGGGAGCACCTAGCAATTCCCCTAGGTGTGTTTCAAGCCGTGCGACATCCGGTGTTTTGGCGGTACGCGGCGGAGTCTGGGCAGGTGCCTGGTTAGCTTGTACTTTTTTAACCAGTGCTTCGGTGTCACGAACGGTTAAATCATTATTGACCACTTCATGGGCAATTTGGCGCTGCTGGGTACTGTTAAGCGAGAGCAGGGCTCGCGCATGCCCCATGTCTAAATCACCGCGTTCCAGCAGCGTTTGTACTTCAGGGTCTAACGCTAACAAGCGCAATAAGTTGGCGACTTGTGTGCGTGATTTGCCGACCGCATCGGCAATTTGCTGCTGGGTGAGTTCAAACTCTTCCCCTAAACGTTTTAGAGCAAGCGCTTCTTCGATGGCATTTAAATTTTCGCGCTGAATATTTTCAATCAACGCCAGTGCAAGTGCTACCTCATCACTGACATCGCGAATAACGGCAGGGATAACATCTAATTCGGCTAACTGTGCAGCACGCCAGCGACGTTCACCCGCGATAATTTCATAGCGGTTCTCACCCACTGGGCGAACCACAATAGGCTGCATCACCCCTTGTGCACGAATAGAATCAGCAAGCTCTTCCAATGCTTCTGGCTGAATATCCCGACGTGGCTGATATTTACCACGGGTAAGCTGGCCAAGAGGTAAGCGTTCTAGCCGTTCAGCCGCCGCTTCTTCCATTGGTGCTGCAGGCAACTGTGACGTGTCTGCACTATCCAGCGTCACGCCACCGGTAAGATCTAAACTGTCACGACGACGGGCGCCCGCACCAATCAGGGCATCCAGGCCACGTCCTAGCGCGCGTTTACGCGTCATTCGCTTCCCCTCGTACTTTTTATGTTACAGCGATAGCCGCCGAATCATCTCTTTAGCAAGCACACGATAAGCTTGGCTACCCCGCGAAAAGCGCGCGTATTGAGTAACGGGCAAGCCATGGCTTGGTGCTTCAGCAACCTTCACATTGCGCGGAATGGTTGTTTTTAACAGCGCATCGCCAAAAAAGTCTCTCAGTTGTTTGTCGACTTCGCGAGTCAAACTGGTGCGCTTATCGTACATAGTACGCAGAATGCCAGAAACGGCTAGATCAGGATTGATGCTCTGTTTAATCTGCTCAACAGTATCCAGCAGCGCTGATAATCCTTCCAATGCGTAGAATTCACACTGTAATGGAATAAGTACGCCATTAGCAGCGGTCAACGCATTCACGGTAAGCATATTCAGCGACGGTGGGCAGTCAATGAGCACGACATCATAGTCATCTGCCACGGTCTGCAGTGCTAACGACAAACGACTTTGCCGCTGGTCACTATCGAGCAGCTCTACTTCAGCGGCAGTTAAGTCGCCATTGCCAGGTAGGACATCGTATTTTACTGGAAGACCGCGAACAATCGCATCGCTTGCGGATGTTTCTCCCAGCAGTACGTCAAGTACGCTTTTTTCTAGCGCGTACTTATCAATGCCGCTGCCCATGCTGGCGTGCCCCTGTGGGTCTAAGTCTACCAGCAGGATCCGACGATCAAGTGCTGCCAAACTGGCGGCGAGATTAACGGCTGAAGTGGACTTGCCCACACCGCCTTTTTGGTTGGTCAGGGCAATGATCTGGCTCACTACTCAACTCCTTTTGGGGTCAGAATCAACAGCTGCCGCTCGGCCGTCTCGAAGGGTACACTCAGTAGGTGACGCGCCTGGAGCTCAACATAGGCGGGCAACTTACGCAGTTCATCATCAGCGCCAGGGCCTTTCATAGCAAGCCACTGCCCGTGAGCTGCCGGTAGCGCTCGGGTTAGCGAAATAAAGTCTACCAAGCTGGCAAAGGCTCGGGAAATAACCTGATCAAACGCCTGACCATTGAATTGCTCGACACGAGCTTGGGTTGGCGTGACGTTAGTCAACGCTAATTCCATCACTGCTTGGCGCTGAAAGCGAACTTTCTTGCCATTGCTATCGAGCAGCGTTACCTGTAATTCAGGCTTCATAATAGCAAGCACAAGGCCTGGTAAGCCGGGGCCAGCACCTACATCAAGTACCTGAGGCCCATGAACATAAGGCGCAACAGCAGCACTATCCAGCACGTGTCGTGAAACCATTTCTTCAACATCGCGCACAGCGGTGAGGTTATAAGCCTGATTCCACTTGTGCAATAGAGCGAGCAAACCGAGTAGTTGTTCGCGCTGTTTGGCAGTCACAGTGGCACCTAGCTCAGCTAATCCTTCATCTAACCGGGGTGCAACCGTTTTAGGCAAACTGTTGATCAATGGCGTTAATTGACTCATCCGTTAACTACCTCGGTATTGCTGACTAACCGACGTTTTTTCAAATGTATTAGCAAAATAGACACCGCTGCAGGGGTCACGCCTGAGATTCTAGCCGCTTGAGCCAGGGTTTCAGGACGCGTTTCGCTAAGCTTTTGACGGATCTCATTAGACAGACCTTCGACCCGCTGATAATCCAACTCGGCAGGTAGCGGTGTTGCTTCATGGCGTTTGAGTTTATCGATCTCATCCTGCTGACGGTCAATATACCCCTGATATTTCGCTTGAATTTGTACCTGTTCGGCAACTGTTTCATCGTCAACATCGCCGCTTTCGATACCTGGCAGCGATGTAATATCTGCATAGGTAAGCTCGGGGCGCTTTAACAAATCGCTCAAGCAGTATTCGCGAGGAAGCGGTCTACCGGTTTTTTCAGCAATTTTAGCGGCGGCAGGTGTATTGGGCTGCACCCAAACGGTTGCCAAACGAGCTGTTTCACGTTCGATGGCTTCGCGTTTTTGGCTAAACGCCGCCCAACGCTTGTCATCGACTAAACCGAGCTCGCGACCTTTCTCAGTTAAACGCAGATCAGCATTGTCTTCGCGTAGCAGGAGACGATATTCCGCACGTGAGGTAAACATGCGGTAGGGCTCTTTGGTACCCATGGTAATCAGATCATCCACCAACACACCGAGATAAGCTTCATCACGGCGGGGATGCCACGCCTCTAATTGTTTGGCGCGACGAGCGGCATTCAAGCCTGCCAGCAACCCTTGAGCACCCGCCTCTTCGTAGCCGGTAGTACCGTTTATTTGTCCAGCAAAAAACAGGTTGTGGATAAATTTAGTTTCCAGCGAGTGTTTTAAATCTCGCGGGTCAAAAAAGTCGTACTCAATGGCGTAGCCAGGCCGTGTGATATGAGCGTTTTCTAAACCTTTAATCGAGCGAACCACCTGTAACTGAACATCGAAAGGCAACGACGTTGAGATTCCGTTGGGATAGAGCTCATGTGTGTCCAAGCCTTCAGGTTCAATAAATACCTGATGGCTTGATTTGTCGGCAAAACGGTGAACTTTGTCTTCAATCGACGGGCAGTATCGCGGACCAATGCCTTCGATGACACCAGAATACATGGGTGAGCGGTCTAGGTTCGCCATGATGATTTCATGGGTGCGCTCATTGGTGTGCGCAATGTGGCAGCTCACCTGCTGAGGATGCATTTCCCGTGAACCAAGGTATGACATGACCGGCGTTGGCGTATCACCTGGCTGCTCTTCCAATGATGTGAAGTCGACGGTTTTGGCATCAATACGTGGAGGCGTCCCGGTTTTTAATCGATCAACGCGAAACGGTAATGCTCGTAAGCGTTCAGCCAAAGCATTGGACGGCGGATCCCCGGCGCGACCCCCGCGGCTTTGATCCAACCCAATGTGGATAACTCCCCCTAAAAACGTCCCCGTTGATAGAACGACGGACTCCGCGTGGAAGCGGATGCCTGTTTCGGTTACGACACCTCGAACGGTGTGGTTATCCACAATCAGATCGCCAGCGGCTTGCTGAAAAATCGTTAAATTCGGCTGGTTTTCCAGCATTCCGCGAATAGCGGCTTTGTAGCGAATTCGGTCTGCTTGAGCACGTGTCGCTCGAACGGCTGGGCCTTTACGAGCGTTCAATACCCGAAACTGGATGCCGCCTAAGTCCGTGGCTAGCCCCATTGCACCACCGAGTGCATCAATTTCTTTTACTAGGTGGCTTTTGCCAATCCCACCAATCGCTGGGTTGCACGACATTTGGCCGAGCGTTTCGAAATTGTGAGTTAGCAATAGGGTTTGACAACCCATACGAGCAGAGGCCAATGCGGCTTCAGTTCCCGCATGGCCACCGCCGATGACAATCACGTCAAAGCGGTCGGGATAGTTCAAGAGGCACCTCGTCTTGCGCCGTTTGGCACGGATGATGTGAGTCAGTGTGTGTTCACTGATTGAGTAAGCCCGCCAGTATAAACCTCCTGTGGGTAACCGTCAGGTTTTTCCACACCCAAAACTAAGTATCCATCTATTATTAATAACAAAATAAAAATATATAAGAGAAGTTCTATTGATGTTGTAACTACTGGTGTGGACAAAATCTGTTGATAACCGAAATTAAACAATTAATTTCAACGACTTAAATTGTTAGCTTTTACATGATTAAACGGCGGAGTACCTGAGTAGAAGCGGTGCTACTCCTGTGGATGAAAGTGCGACTTACACACAAGCATGACAAACAACGGGTTATCCACCGGCTCATACCGAGTTTGTTACCGCACCTGTGAACAAGTGAGATTGGTGTCTTATAAAGTGCTTATTTGCGCTCATGGTAGGTGTCGTAGCGCGATATAACAAAGCGTGTAAAAAATAGTATCCACAGGCAAAAAAAATGGCCTGTCGTGGTGACAGGCCATTTAACGGGGTAAAAATTGGCAAAAAAGTCAGATTAATTCCGACATTAGTGCTTCAAAACGCGTGCAAGGAAGGATTGTGTTCGCTCATGTTGTGGCGTATCGAACAGTTGCTCGGGGGGGCCTTGTTCGGCAATTTCGCCTTTATGGATGAAAATAACGCGGTCTGCCACCTCACGGGCAAAGCCCATTTCATGGGTAACAATCACCATGGTCATGCCTTCTTTGGCAAGCTCTCGCATGGCGTCCAGCACTTCACCAATCATTTCAGGGTCAAGCGCTGACGTAGGCTCGTCAAACAGCATAAGGCGGGGTTCCATGGCTAATGCTCGGGCTAACGCCACACGTTGCTGTTGCCCGCCCGATAGCTGGCTTGGGTACTTATCTGCTTGGTCTGCAATACCAACGCGCTCTAGCAGTCTTTCAGCAGTATCTTCGGCATCTTGTCGGCTCCACCCCCGCACTTTCATGGGCGCAAGGGTGACGTTGTCGCGCACGCTTAAGTGGGGAAAAAGGTTGAACTGCTGAAACACCATGCCGACTTCAGTACGGATAGTTTGCAGCGCTTTACTGCTTTTACCATTGGGCAGTAATTGGTTGCCATCAACATCAAGAGAGCCGGATTGAAACTCTTCTAAGCCGTTGATACAGCGGATGAGTGTTGATTTACCAGAGCCACTGGCACCGATGATAACGACGACTTCACCAGGGATAATTTCAAGATCAATATTATTGAGTACGTGCAGGCTGCCAAAATGCTTATTGAGCTGCTGCATACGCACAATTGGCGATTGGGTAGAGGTCATTGCACGTTCCTTTATTGTCCTGCGAGGCCTCTGCGCTCAATTTGGCGCAGAATCAAAGAGAGAGTCCAGGTGATGGCAAGGTACATCAGCGCCACCATGAAATAGACCTCAAGTGCGGTAAAGGTAGTCGCAATATAAATTTGCCCTTGGCGAACCAATTCACCGACCCCAATCACTGAAAATAGCGAGGTATCTTTGATACTGATGATGCCCTGGTTGCCCAGCGGAGGAATCATGCGCCGTAGGGCTTGGGGCCAAATCACGTAACGAAAAGCTTGGGTTCGAGACAAGCCTAATGAGAGAGAGGCTTCTCGCTGACCACGCTCGATAGACTGCACGCCGCCCCGCACTATTTCAGAGATATAAGCCCCTGAATTAATGGCGATAGCGGCGATACCGGCGACTAATGCGTTGATTGGGCTGCCCAGTAGTTGGGGTAAGCCATAAAAGATAAACAGAACCTGCACTAAAATGGGCGTGCCGCGAAAAACTTCGACGTAAAAAATCGCTGGCCAGCGTAGCCAACGCACTGGACTAATGCGCAATAAACCAAAGAAAATGCCAATAAAGAAGCCGATAGCTAAGCCGCCAAACGATATAAGCAGTGTCCAAGGAATACCTGGTAACAGATAAGGGATCGACCCAAATGCGGCCGACCAATCAAACTGAAAGTTAACGTCCACGCGTTATCTCCAGAAAAATTAACAACGACACAGGGCCGGGGGAATAGCCGCCCGGCCCTGAGATGAAAAGCACTTGTTAGTGATAGCGAACAGCGGCGTTACTCAGCGCTGGGGGCTTCACCAAACCACTTCGTGTAGATTTCATCGTAGGTGCCGTCTTCACGCATAGCGGCAAGCGCTTCGTTGGTAGGCTCTACCCACTCGCTGCCTTTATGGAAAACAATGCCGTACTGCTGGCCTTCATATAGTGGGCCAACCACCTTGGTACGGCCTTCACCACGGGTTTGTGAGAAGTAGGCGACGTTAGGGGCGTCGTACAGCACTGCGTCGACGTTGCGCCCTAAGAGCGCCATGTACATATCAGCCGTGCCAGGATAGGGAGTAATGTCGGCATCTTCGCCGAGTTCCTGCTGAAGGAAGTCGTAGCTAGTAGAGCCGATTTTGGTGGCAATGGTGAGACCTGCTAGGTCTTCAATCGAAGAGACATCTTCGTTGTCAGCGCGCACGATGATTTGCAGACCTGAGTCATAGTAGGGGTCGGAGAAATCGACGACCTGGGCACGCTCTTCAGTAATGGTGGTGCCCGCGATGGCGATTTCCTGGCTGCCAGTTTGGACGGCGGGAATGATGCCAGAGAATTCCATCGTGGTGAGGTTAACTTCAAAGCCAGCGCGCTCGGCGACGGCGTTGATGATATCCATATCAAAACCGATCATTTCACCGGTTTCAGGATCCATCATTTCGAACGGTACAAAGCTTGGGTCAGTGGCCACATTCACAGAAGGCGTTTGTGCAAACGCGATAGTGGTACTGCCTAAACCCAGAGCAAGAGCGGTAGCAATGACAGATTTTTTTAGTAGGTAATTCATTAGTTTCCCCGTGTATTATTTGGTTAGTGACGTCATTTAAAGAAGATTTTCTCTTATAAATTACGTCTGCAACCGTTATTGACCTTTTAACCTTGGCGAGAAACCACCAAGGCGTCAAGTCACGGGGAGGGGGTTGTTACCAACGTTGGTTAGACCATGAAGGAAGCACCACAGCCGCAGGTGGCCGTAGCGTTGGGGTTTTGAACACGAAAGCGGGCACCTGCTAACCCTTCTTCATAGTCGATGGTTGAACCCACCAAGTATTGGTAGGAGAGAGGATCGACCACGAGGATGGCATCGCCAAATTCAATCAACGTGTCGTCTTCGGCCACGTTTTCAGCAAAATCAAACCCATACTGGAACCCCGAGCAGCCACCACCGGTGACATAAACGCGTAGTTTCAGCGCAGGGTTGGCCTCTTCTGCCATGAGTGCTTGGATGCGTTTCCGAGCACTGTCAGACAATAGTAGAGGCGTTGGAATAAAAGCTTCTGCACCGCTCATGGGTACCTCCCGCGAGCTTTAAGAACGAATAATCGACATTGGAGTGTGATTATGGGTAATTCCCAGCAAAATGGTCAACTATTGCTGGGAATTAGTCGTGCCTTAAGGCATCAACGCTGGGGCGTTGAGGCCCATATTTTCGTCAAAGCCAAACATGAGATTCAGGTTTTGAATCGCTTGGCCTGATGCGCCTTTAACAAGGTTATCAATTATCGAAAGTACGACCACGGTATTGCCATTGCCAGGACGGTGAACAGCGATACGGCAGGTATTGTTGCCTTTGACGCTGCGAGTTTCCGGGTGGCTGCCTGCAGGCATGACGTCAACAAACGGCTCGTGGGCGTAACGCTGCTCAAAGAGTGCCTGTAAATCGCCTGGCTCTTCAGTCAGCGTACTATAGAGCGTGGCATGAATGCCGCGGATCATAGGCGTTAAGTGAGGCACAAAGGTAAGCCCCACGGCGTTTGGCTGCATATCGCTTAAGCCTTGACGAATTTCAGGCAAATGGCGATGTCCGGACGCACCGTAGGCTTTCATCGATTCGCTGGCTTCGGCTAGCAGCGAGGCAACTTTGGCACCACGGCCTGCGCCGGTAACGCCAGATTTACAGTCTGCGATTAACTGGCCTGGGTCGATTAAACCAGCTTCTAAAAGCGGCAGGTAGCCGAGTTGAACAGCCGTTGGGTAACATCCTGGCACGGCAATTAAGCGAGCCTTTTTGATCTGTTCACGATGCATTTCTGGCAGGCCATACACGGCTTCTTTTAGCAGTTCTGGGGCGCCATGGGGCTGGTCGTACCACTGGCTCCATTCGTCGGCATCGCGTAGCCGAAAGTCAGCAGATAAGTCGATTACCCGAGTGCCATTGTCGAGCAGTTCGCCTGCTAGCGCGTGGGCGACCCCGTGGGGTGTCGCAAAAAACACCGCGTCCATTGCACCCAGCGCCTTGGCGTCTGGCTCGCTAAACGTAAGCGCGTCATAGTGGCCGCGCAGGTTGGGATACATGTCGCATACCTTCACGCCGGCTTCCGAGCGCGAGGTAATGGCTTCTACGTTTACCTGTGGATGCAGGGCAAGCAACCGCAACAGCTCAACGCCGGTATAGCCGGTACCACCTATAATGCCAACCTTAATCACAAACCACTCCTTGCGCATTACGCACAGTCAGACCCAACAATAATTAGCAGCCTAATGAGATACCACAGGCTGTTGAACTGTAGCTAGCTATGATACACAAGAGAGTAGGCGCATAAGAGCGCTATGGGGAAACAGGCATGTGTTCATTAAAGCGAACATGATGCGTAGAAACGAACAATAAGCGCAAGGACGGACGTTGTGGCACGTTTTTCCCGGTCGGATTTCACCTTAGAAAGTTTTCGTCGCCAGTTGGCGAACGTTGATGCCCTGCCTCAGCTGTGTGTGCTGGGGCTAGTATCTGGGGTGATCACAGGCGCGGTGATGGTGGCTTTTCGCTTATTGCTAGAGGTAGGCGCTGCACTTTATATGCCTGAAGGCAATCCTGAGGCCTTTGAAGGGCTAGCGCCATGGCTACGTGCACTGCTGCCGATTATTGCCGTAACGCTGATTGGCACGCTGCTTTATCGCCAAAAGGCGGCCGCCCGTAAGTTAGGGGTTGGCCATGTTATAGAGCGTCTCACCTATCATCAGGGACGTTTCCCTATGCGCAACTGGCTTAATCAGTGGTGGGTAGGCGTTGTGTCTGTACTGGGTGGCCTCTCAGCGGGACGTGAAGGCCCTGCCATTCATCTGGGCGCAGCGGCATCTAGTGGTTTAGGTCTCAAGCTTCGCTTGCCCAATAACAGTTTACGGGTGTTGGTTGCTTGCGGTACGGCGGCAGGTATATCAGCATCATTTAATACGCCAATCGCAGGGGTGATTTTCGCCATGGAAGTGGTGATGATGGAGTACACCCTAATGAGCTTTATGCCGGTAATACTTGCCTCTACCATGGGGGCACTGGTCGCTCAGTTAGTGTATGGCAACGAACCGGCGTTTCGCATTCCTGAAGTTGCCCTAGGTTCGTTAATGAATGTGCCTTGGGTGGTTATTATTGGTTTGGTGATTGGCCTATTAGCGGGCGTATTTATTCATATTTCGCGTAGTCAGCACTTACATCAGTTGCCGCTATGGCTTAGGTTAGGCGCCGTCGGGGTGATAACGGGCGCTGTTGCGTGGTGGTTTCCTGAAGTACAAGGTATTGGTTACGACAGCGTTGCGGCTATGTTGAATAATCAGCTGACCATTACTGTGTTGCTGGCACTGATGATCGCTAAGCTCTTGATTACTGCCATCACCGTGGCAGGTGGTGTGCCTATCGGCATTATTGGCCCTGTCTTGGTGGTAGGTGCTGCCACGGGTGCCCTAGGGGGGATGCTGGGCGGCTGGGTATGGCCAGATAAAGCGGCAGACCCCGGCATTTATGCCATGCTGGGCATGGCGGCGATGATGGGCGCTGTATTGCAAGCCCCGCTTGCCGCATTGATGGCGTTGCTTGAACTAACCCATTCGCCTCATATCATGCTGCCTGGCATGCTTGTCGTCGTGGTTGCCTGCCTGACATCTCGTCAGCTTACTGGTTGTGAAGGCTTTTTTATTAGCTCGGTACGCTATGGGTTGCATCCGTTACAGCAGCCTTTAATGCAGGCGCTTTCGCGGGTGTCGGTGCCGGCGGTAATGGAGCGCCATTTAGTACGCACAGATCGCATGATCACGCCTGACCAAGCTCGTCGTTTGTTGGAAACGAATCCTGTGTGGCTAGTCATTGAGCGCTCTAGCGCAGAAAAACCCGTGCTGGCGCTTAAGGCCGCTGAGCTTGCGCGTTGGCTGCTGGAACATGATGAAGCGCTGCACGGCGAAGCTCCTCCCGATGACGAACGAATTGACTTACTTGAGATCCCCGGTCAGCGGCTTGAAATGGCACCTATCGGATTACAAGCAACGCTATCAGAAGCGTTTCTAAAACTTCAGGACAATGCGCTAGGCGCGCTCTATGTCGTGCACGGTTATCGACCAAAGCAGCAGCGAATTTCAGGTATCATTACGCGTGGCGCTATCGAACGTTATTATCACTACACTGACCCCCGCGAGCCCAACGCCTAAGGAGAGACCATGTATTTATGGGTAAAGGCCATTCATTTGATGGCTGTTGTTACCTGGTTTGCCGCACTGTTTTATTTACCGCGGCTGTATGTGTACCACGCCATGGCGCGGGACACAGGCGATGAGCAAGCAATCACTTACTTTAAAACCATGGAGCGTAAGCTTTACCGTGGGATTATGACGCCGTCGATGATTATTGTACTGATCTTTGGTGGCTGGATGCTTTATCTCGTGCCTGGCTGGTTTAGCCAAGGCTGGATGCACGCTAAGTTAGCGCTTGTCGCACTACTAATCGCTTACCATCATGTTTGCTTAATTTATTTGAAGCAATTTGATCAAGCCCGCTGCACCAAAAGCCATGTGTTTTTCCGCTGGTTTAACGAAGCGCCTGTGATTGCGTTAATCGCGATTATTATCCTGGCGGTGGTGAAGCCCTTTTGATGCGCCAACCTCTTCCTCCCGTTGTTTTAGTGTTAGCTGGCCACGACCCCACCGGGGGAGCTGGGTTAGTGGCTGATAGCGAAGCGATAGCCGCCTGTGGTGGCTGGGCAGTCACCATTCCAACCGCGCTGACCGTTCAAAATTGCCATAACGTGATACGTATTCTGCCTGCAGATCCTGCTGCAATGAGGCAAATGGCAGAAGCGTTAGGTGATATGCAAATTGCGGCTATTAAGCTGGGGCTGTTGGCTGATGAGGCGACACTGCGGGCAGCGGAACAAATTATCCGCCGTTTCCCTGGAATTCCCGTCGTCGCAGACCCGGTATTAAAAGCAGGTGGAGGAGCTAAGTTATCCACACCCGCCTTGCAGCAACTTTATATTGATCGTTTGCTACCGCTTGTGGATATAGTAACGCCCAATCGGTTTGAGCTTGCTGCACTGACGCCTGAGATAACCGACCCTCTCGATGACACGGCCCGCGCCGTTGAACTACTGTCGCAGGGTTGCCAAGGTGTACTTGTGACCGCGACTGACGATCCACTGCCGGGTAATACGCAACAGGTTGTGCATACGCTGCACTCTCCTGACACCACGCGCCAATGGCAGTGGCCACGTTTGCCTGAAGTATTTCACGGATCAGGCTGTACATTAGCCTCAGCACTTGCGGCTCGTTTAGCTGTTGGTGAGCGCTTACCAACCGCCTGTGAGCAAGCCCAGCACTTTACCTGGGAGAGTTTGTCTCATGGTTATCAGCCCCCTAGCGGCCAGTGTTTACCGAAACGCTTGCCACGCCCCGTACGCTTTTGATCTCATTGGCAGTAAGCCATTAATGTTGAGGATGCCATGACCACATCTGCAGAACTGTTTGACCTCGCCAGTCGCCACATTCCGGGGGGGGTTAACTCCCCTGTTCGTGCTTTTAAAGGCCTCCATCGTCCACCTGTTTTTATGGAGCGTGCTCAGGGTGCCTACTTATTCGATGTGGAAGGTAACCGCTACGTAGACTATATCGGTTCATGGGGCCCGATGATCACCGGGCACGCCGATCAGGATGTACTCGCTGCCGTGCGTGCACGGTTAGATAACGGCCTCTCTTTCGGCACGCCGACCGCTGTTGAAACCACCATGGCCGATCTAATCTGTGAAATGATTCCTTCCATGGAAATGGTGCGCATGACCAGCTCTGGCACCGAAGCAACGATGTCGGCCATTCGCCTTGCGCGCGGGACAACGGGGCGCGACAAAATCGTCAAGTTTGAAGGTAACTACCACGGCCATTCGGATTCATTGCTCGTCAAAGCGGGTTCAGGCGCGTTAACCCACGGTGAACCTAGCTCTCCAGGCGTACCCGCATCACTTGCTGAGCACACCATTACGCTTTCCTATAACGATCCTGAAGGGGTGGAAGCGTGCTTCGCAGAGATCGGAGAGCAGATTGCCTGCATTATCGTGGAGCCGGTTGCGGGTAATATGAACTGCATTCCTCCCCAGCCGGGTTTCTTAGAAACGTTGCGCCGGGTATGCAATGAATCTGGCAGTATTTTGATTTTTGATGAAGTTATGACCGGTTTCCGCGTCGCTTTAGGCGGTGCTCAGGCACATTACGGTGTAACGCCCGACCTTACTTGCTTAGGTAAAATTGTTGGCGGCGGCATGCCCGTCGGGGCGTTCGGCGGTAAACGAGAGATCATGCAAAATATCTCGCCTTTGGGGCCGGTTTATCAAGCGGGTACACTTTCCGGTAATCCGCTAGCCATGGCCGCTGGGGTTGCCCTGCTAACCAAACTGCAGGTGCCTGGTTTCCATGACGCGCTGACCCAGCGGGTGCAAACCCTGTGTACCGGCTTGCAAGAGCGTGCTAACGCTGCCCGCGTACCGATGATGACCCAGTCTGCAGGCGGCATGTTTGGCGTTTTCTTTACGTCGCAATCCCGTGTGGATAACTTTGCCCAAGCCACCGCTTGCAACCCCGATGCTTTCCGTCGTTTCTTTGGTGCCATGCTCGATCACGGTGTTTATCTCGCACCTTCCGCCTATGAAGCAGGCTTTATGTCTAGCGCCCACACGCCGGAAGATATTCAGCTAACGTTGGATGCGGCAGAAAAAGCCTTTGCCGTTATGTAACGCTAGGTAACAAGCCTGTCAGCTGACTGCTACACTGCAAGAGCCGCTCCTATTGAGCGGCTCTTGTGGTTAGTGAGGTAACCAAATCATGAAACGGCAACCGGCTTGGCACTCTTCACGTTTTAACGGCATATTGTTAACCGCTGTTCTCACCCTTGGCCTACCGTTAACGGGGATGGCCGCACAGGAGCAGGATATGACTCAGATCCACATCACCATGGGCGGCACACCCGGCGCGGAATTTTCAGCCCAGTGGCGTATCACTCATAACGATGAAACTATCGAACACCCCGAAACACGTGGCACCGTACCCGCTGAATTTACCTTTGAAGGCACCACCTTAGAAGGCACAGTAAAACTGCTAAGCGAGGATGAGCGGTTAGACGTGAATATCTTGAAAGGTAATAACCGCTCGCGCTCCTCTACCCAAGGTAAAGGTGGCACGCTATCGGTAGTGGTGCGTTAAGCATAAAAAAACCGCCCCAAAAGGGGCGGTTTGAGAGCATTGGTCAACCAAGAATTAGTACTGAATGGTAGAGGCGCGGTTGCCACTGCCCACTTGAGTTACGCTGGCATTGGCGTTTACCGTACTACTTATCTGAGTGATGGTGGAGATGTTGTTCCAGCCATTTGCTGGGTTATGAGTTTGGCTTACAGTTGCAGTATGCATGCCGGCGCCAGTTTGCAGGATGAAAGACTCGTTGAATTCAGCTCCTGCAATACCAACACCATCCTGGAGAACGGTAGCTGTTTTACCATTACCATTTTGGATAATGAAAGAAACGTCACCTTCACCGAACTGGCCTACTAATGCAGTATTGCCGCTACCATTTTGGAAGATATCAGACTCACCATCTGTACCTAACTGGGCCACTCCAGCAAAGTTGTTGTCTCCATTTAACTGAGAGACATAAGAATCATTGTCCATTCCGCTCTGACCAACTAAGGCGGTATTGGTATCTCCCGTACCTGCTGCGCCCTGCAGAATGTAAGAGCTGTTGAACGAGCCATCATCGGCTAAAACGGCTAAGTTACTGCTGCCTGCTTGTTTGATATGACTAATACCGTCATTTCCCACTTGAACCGCTAAGGCTTGGTTGGTATCCCATTGCTGACGAATATAGCTTTGGTTAGCTGAGCCAAACTGAATGGCAACGGCGTCGTTATTATCCGCACCACCGCCGACGACTCCTTGATTCACAATGGATTTGTGACCAACACCCACTTGGGTGACACTAGCGCCGTTGGCATCGCCACCGAACTGATCAACGCGAGATTGGTTTTCGTTGCCGGCCTGAATAACGTTGGCAACACCGCCAGTACTCAGATCCTGAGTAATATCGGAACGGTTAAGCGTACCGTTTTGTATTACATCAGCTTTCAAAGCATCGCCTGTACCGCTTTGGTTTTGTGTGATGTTGGATTCGTTTTGATCTCCACCACCCTGTAGCACACTGGCCGAGTTGCCTGTGGTGCCAGTCGCAGTTTGGGTGATAGTACTGTCGTTGTCACCTACTGCTGCCGTACTGCCGGGCATATTATCAAGGCCATTTGGGCCAGTCTGGTAGTTGTTGAAAGCGGAATCTGGTTGGAAGTTAGTTGGGAAGCCTACACCACCACCTACAGTTGGCCCCCACGCTGTGTCGTCAATAGGCGTATTGTCGTTATCTACGCCATAGCCACCGCCTTGTCCGCCACCAGCGCTGGTATAAGTTAGGTTATTGGTAGAAACAATCGTTGTTGCCATGGCCATGCTGCTGGAAAGTGCTAGTGCGGCAGCAATTGCGGTTAGTTGCAGTTTCATGGTGTTTCCCCTTTTTTCGATCAACTTGCTTTGGTTGTTTACTGAGAAGCAGGTGGCAACTCAGTAGGTATCGATAGTGACCGGTCGTGCGCTGCCCGAGTAGTTTTGTTGCTGGACACTTACACCGCGTTGGCCACTGCCCGATTGTGAAATTGATACATCTCCACTAAAACCTAACTGGTAAATATCAGCCCTAAAAGAAAGGCTATTACCTTGTTGGGAAATATTAGCGTTATGGTTATTACCCACTTGCCAAATTACACCGATATTATTTCCATTGTTTTGGGTAATGTTTGCATGGTTATTATTACCACGCTGGTATATATGAGAGAAGTTGGCAGATTGGTAACTTGTAGAGCGCGACTGAAAAGTACTGGCTTGGTTTTGGTTTCCTCTCTGCTCTATAATGCTCACATTTTCTTGCATTAATGTAATGTCTATTTGATGAGCGTATTGAGCAACTCTAGTACTTTCTTCTATTGAAAAGTTATCACTATTAGCTTTTGCTGAAACAATATTGTTTATCAGCAAGCCAGCCACTATCAGCGAAGCGTAATAGCGCTTAACGCTTACTTTGCTTGTTGCTGAGTGAAGGCTTGATGATTTCATTGTTATTACCTTTTGAAACTTTGTGTGTCTTTTTGTTTCATGCATTGAGTGTGGACCATTTAAAAAATGGCACCATAAGAATATTTGTTAATGTTTCGATTATTTTTTTAATACTTTTTTATATTTATGGATTAAAATAGTAATAACGCATTGATTACATTATCGCCTTTTGAGATTTAATGTACTTAGATATTAAAAAAGCCACTCAAAGAGTGGCTTTTAATTTTTTTTTGTAATGATGTTCCCTTGTAAGAAAGCTACAGCATGGGGATTGGAGCATTTAAGTAGTCATTTAAAATGGATTCTTGAAGGCTAACCCCTGGCGCAAGATTCCATAGTCGATTTTCAATGCCTCTGGCAATAAGATGAATAACGGCAGACTCTATTGCTGACATTACTGCGAGCTGGACAGGTTCATTAGCCGTAATGCCAGCCTCAGCTTCTAGTAAGCGGCTAAAATCAATAAAGCGATACACGCCTGCTCGTAGTTCTTTTGAATAAATGGTCTTGGTCGTGGTGACGTTGGCTAATATTTCACCGGTTGATATTTCTACCGCGCGTAAATTAACCGTCACCTGATCGACCTGATACTGGCCTGATGCCCCAATGCCAAAATATTCAGCACCTGCTCCCCCAGTTCGTATGTTCGATTCATAAGCAATAATGCCGCCTTCTAGCATGACTGACGCTGCTCTTAACGATGGCAGCGTATCGGGCTGTCCAAAGCGTTCGAACTCTGCGCGAATAATGCGGCGTTCAGTTAACAAGTTTTGAAGCCCGACGCGCTCAAGTGGAATAAACCAGCCCGAGTCAGATAGCGAACCGGTAAGCATCGCTGCTGCCCCCTGTGTTACCGCCGTTGAGAATGTGCTGGCAGGGGCTGGCCGGTATTGTCCTGTTTGATCGCGGAAATCATAAACAGAGACAAAAATCTTTCCTGATGGTGGCGGGAGCGATACAAGATCCTGATACGTAGCCCCTCTAGGTGTGAGTGTTGCTTCAGCACCTTCTAAATTTTCAGACGTTGCCACCATTCCTGCACAGCCACTCAGCAGGCTAGCGATGACAATTGAGGCGATAATTTTCATAATGATCCCCTGACAAAGCAGATAGCGTTAGTCGGTATTACTTGTTTTTAGCGGTTGGCATTGTTTTTAGTGTTAAGGATTAAATAAACCGCCAACGCTAATTTCTGTAACGTCTCCAGTGACTTTATCAACCACCCTAACAACTAACTGACCACTGTTATCGCTTACAACAACGCCAAATTCATCGCTATCAAAGCTCCCCTCACTGACTTCGCCTCGGCTTACATCGGAAATTAGCTGCGATATTAATCGGCTTTCTAAGCTTTGTAATAAGCGTTGAGTAGAAGAAAGTGTTTGACCACTTCGCACATTTGGGTCGGTGTTGGTATCTTGTGCTTGTGCTTTACCCAGTAGGTAACTGCCTACAAATGGATCGCCGCCAAAAGAAGGGTTAATAGGTTGATAAATTAACTCTCCCGAATGTGCGTTCATTCCTATTCCGATTGTTGCTATAAAGGTCGCACAGCTAATTTTTATACGGTTTTTCATTAGAATAACTCCTCTTTTCCCAAGTCTTTATCTGAGGTAAGGGCAGATGCCAGCTGCTGCTGGAGGAGTGCCTCCTCAACGATTTCTACAGCGTCTCCTGCTACGCGGTCTGCTTCGCTAATCCTTGGAGAAAGCTGTGCTCTGAAGTACATCCGGTTGCCTTCCACGATGGCAATTTGGCTACCCCAGCGGGCATCGGGACGCTCTTGAATGGTAATCGTGGCATTACCGATGATGAGGTTATCCATTGCCCGCTGGCTGAAAGCGCGATAGAAGGTCTTGCCAGCCATGGTGACGGTACGGTCGACCATGACGCCGGTTAATTCGCTACTTCTATTTTGGCGTTCTTGTATTTCTGGGCCGTCTGGGCTTGATAGTTGGTTTATTGCTTCGACTTCTTCCTGTTCGTTTGCTAATCCACTCGTTGTTAACGTAAAACTGCTAATAAAAACAATCAGTAAATAGCGAAGTTTACTCATGGCTATATTACCTTTGAAGGAGGCTATCGATGGCGCTGTAAACTACGCGCAGTTTCAATATTCGGCAGAATCGGCCCGAGATTTTGATGAATCCAGTTAAGCGCTTGAATTCGGTTATGCACGTTTATTTTGCGGAAGATATTATAAAGGTGAGACTTAACAGTATGTTCGCTAACACATAGTTTGTCGGCAATTTGATGATTAGAAGAACCTATGCTTAATAAAGAAATGATTTCCATTTCTCGGCTGGTTAAACCACAGGTGGGGCGAAATGCGTTGCTTTGGTATTTACGGTAAAAAAGAACTAGTTTTGCCATTAAGTCCCGAGACATCCACAGCTCATCATTGAGTAACGCGTGGATACCTTTGCAAAATACCTCTAAGCTCTCATTACGATAAAATATTCCTTTTAACTGAGTACAAGCGAGAGCTTCCAGTGCATGATCCATATCGCGAATATTGAAGGCGGCGAGAGGGGTTTTTGCCAGCGTTTCTGGCAGCTTCTCTTGCCAGTCTGGCAATGCTTCTACACTAATATGATCACTGTCGATTAAGATGAGCAGCTGTTCGACAGGTGAAGACGGTATGGTGCTGTCTGGCGAGTAAATGCTAATTGAGCAATGAGTATGATCGAGCAAATAGTCTGCAAACAGCTGTGACTGCGGACTTTGTTCGGTAATGAGATACACCAAACCTATGGTCTTTTCCTGTGACATCGGGAAGTCCTCGTGGAAAGAAAGAGTGAGCAGGTGTTCTTTGAAGTGTTGCTTATAAGATACATTCCGTAAAGTTTTGTTATTAGAAAACTGGTAAATCCAATTTGAATATATATATAGTTTTTTGGAATAAATCATATAAGACCATGTTTAAAAAGTACTTATTATTAATATAAGTGGTATATAAATTAGTTTTTGATAATTACATTTGGTAACAAATAGTCTGCTTTAGAAGCAATTTTGTTCTATGTAAACTCATTACTCTTCCTTTTGGAGATATCTCTATGGCCTCGTCCAGTACCTTAGTTTTAGCCAGTGGAAATGCAGGAAAACTAAAAGAATTCAACCAATTACTAGCACCTCTTGGGTTCGATGTTTGTCCGCAATCCGAGTTCGGTGTACGAGATGTGGAAGAAACGGGGCTTACATTTGTAGAAAACGCACTATTGAAAGCTCGTGAAGCAAGTAAAATCAGTGGGTTACCTGCATTAGCAGATGATTCTGGCCTTGAAGTGGATGCACTTCACGGTGCGCCAGGTATCTATTCAGCACGTTATGCCGGTGAGCCTAAAAGTGATGAGCGAAATAATGAAAAGTTATTAACTTCGCTCAGTAACTATGCTGAAGGCCAGCGTAGTGGGCGTTATTGGTGTGTATTGGTGTATTTGCGCCATGCAGAAGATCCTGTGCCAGTTATTGTGCAACGTAGCTGGGAAGGCGAAATTCTGGCCCACCCTCGCGGTAACAGTGGTTTTGGCTATGACCCTCTTTTCTGGCTACCGGATCAAGGAATGAGTGTTGCCGAGCTATCTAGCGAAACCAAAAACCGTCTCAGTCATCGTGGCCGGGCATTACAGGGCTTAGTTGAGCTTTTGAAGGTGGCGCATGGCTGAGCCATTGCCACCTTTATCCCTCTATATCCATACACCATGGTGTGTACGTAAGTGCCCGTACTGTGACTTTAATTCTCACGAGCCAAGCTCTCGTGAGCTGCCTGAAGCCGCTTATCTGAATGCCCTGTTGAATGATTTGGACGGTGATTTACACCTGGCCAGCGGGCGAGAAATTCAAACGATATTTATTGGCGGTGGCACGCCAAGCCTGTTATCGCCAAACTTTTATGATCAATTATTCAAAGAGATACGCCTCCGATTGCCGTTCTCTTCTGCTATTGAAATTACTCTAGAAGCGAATCCTGGCACGACCGAGCAGCAGCGTTTTGTTGGTTATCGAGAAGCTGGGATCAATCGGTTGTCTTTGGGAGTTCAGAGCTTTCGTCCTGAACAGCTTAGCGCCTTGGGGCGTATTCATAGCGGCCAAGAAGCAGTCAATGCTGTTCGCCAGGCGCGCGAGGCGGGGTTTGATAATCTCAATATTGATCTAATGCATGGATTACCCAAGCAAACCCCAGCTCAAGCGATGGAGGATATTGATCAAGCATTAGCCTTGGAACCAGAGCATCTCTCCTGGTACCAGTTAACGCTTGAACCCAATACGGCATTTTTCTCTCACCCGCCGGTGTTACCAGAAGAAGAGGCACTCTGGGATATTCAGGAAGCGGGGCATCAACGTCTCGAACAAGCCGGTTTGCGGCGCTATGAAATCTCCGCCTACGCGCAGCCAGGACAGCAAAGCCGCCACAACATCAACTATTGGCAGTTTGGCGATTATTTGGGTATCGGGGCGGGTGCCCATGGAAAGCTGACGACGGTCGATAGTCAGGGGAAGCGGCATATTGAAAGGCGTTGGAAAACACGTCAGCCAGAGGCGTATTTACGCCGTTCAAATGATCCGCGTGGCTTTGTGGCCGGCAAGCAGCCGATAGCAACGCAAGAACTGCCCCTTGAATTCGCGATGAACGCGTTACGTTTAACGGATGGAGTGACAATGGAGGTCTGGGCCGCCCACACAGGTCTTCCCCACTCCGTGTTACTTGCTCGGTTACAAAGCGCGTACGAAAAAGGACTTTTAATGGAAATGCCCGAAAAGCTGCGTGCATCGCCTCAAGGTCTATTATTCTTGAACGAATTGCTGACATTAATAAGCGATGAGTGATCAGCGATATATAAAGCAATTACCCTGTAGATTATCAAGGAGTGAGTGATGCGTATTTCTCGACTACTGACCCCACTGGCAGCAGCCATTTTATTAGCTGGCTGTGCTACCTCGGACCCTTATGGCGGTCAGACGCAGCGCTCTAGCACTGCGATGGGATCGGGCATTGGCGCGGCCATTGGTGCAGCTGCCGGGGCGCTATCTGGCGATGGCAGCACTAGCCGTCGTGACCGCGCATTGATTGGTGCAGCGGTAGGTGCTGCAGCGGGTGCCGGTGTAGGTGTTTACATGGATCGTCAGGAGCAACAGCTGCGCCAAAATCTCCAGGGCTCACGTATTGAGATTGATCGTCGTGGTGACGATATTGTGCTTAATATGCCCAGTGGCGTTACTTTTGGTTTCGACTCTGCCGACCTTACCAGTGAGGCACGCAACTCCCTTAACCAAGTTGCCAATGTACTGACTCAGTACCAGGATACCCGCGTCAACATTGCTGGCCACACTGATAGCACCGGAGATGCAAACTATAACCAGCGTCTGTCTGAGCGCCGTGCTCAGTCCGTGGGTAATTACCTTAGCCAAAACGGCGTATCCTCTGCTCGATTAAACACGATGGGATATGGGGCAAATCAGCCGGTTGCTAGCAATAATTCTGAACAAGGCCGTGCGCAAAACCGCCGTGTTGAGATCACCTTAACCCCCACGGGAAATGGCCAGGGTTAACGCTAACGATTTATGAGCTAACCTCAGCATTGCCGATGAATGCCCGCTATGATCACATAGCGGGCATTTTTTCGATTCATTGTTAGCGAGCGACTATGCTGTCCTACCAACACGCTTACCATGCCGGTAACTTTGCCGATGTGCAGAAACATTTAACGCTTTACGCGGTGGTTGATTATTTATTACGTAAAAAATCAGCCATTACATATATAGATACTCATGCGGGGCGAGGTCTCTATCCCCTTGGTACTAAAGAGACTCAGCGGCTTCAAGAGTACCGTGAGGGCATCTGGCCTCTATGGCAAGCAAGTGGACAGCTAACGGATCCTTTACTAAACGGTTGGCTAGCCACGCTAGGGTCTGCCCAGCCCCATGCTTCCGAGCTTACCCATTATCCTGGCTCGCCTTGGTGGCTCTCTCAGCCGCTTCGTGAGCAAGACCGCCTTACGCTATTTGAGCTTCATCCTGGTGAGCATGAGCACTTAAGCACCCAATCGCTTCCCCCGCAGGCGCAGAGAATTTATGGAGATGGCCTAGCAGGCTTAAGCGAGCTGGTGCCTGTTACAACGCCTCGTTTGTGTGTGTTGATTGACCCTAGCTACGAACGTAAAGCGGAATATCAGGAGGTGGTCGACGCGGTGACATATAGCCTTGCAAAAGTACGTCATGCGGTGCTACTGGTATGGTATCCACTGCTACCGGCAGGCAACCATCACACTCTGTTAAACGGCTTGAGAGAGAGTGGCATACGTAAAATTTGGCGCAGTGAACTTCATCGTCATACGCCCAACGAACAAAGCCATGGCATGTACGGTAGTGGAATGCTGGTGATTAACCCGCCCTGGGGCTTAGATGAGCGTCTAGCGGCGGCGATGGCAAACATAACGCCGCTGCTAGGCTCGGAAAGTGACTATCGTTCAGAGTGGCTGGTAGGCGAATAGCTGGTTGGCCACCACCGTTATCTATCAAAGCAAATGATTATTTACCAATACAGAAGCTGCCGAAAATTTCGCCGAGCAAATCGTCAGCGCTAAATTCACCGGTAATTTCGCCTAATGCCTGCTGGGCGTCGCGCAAGTCTTCGGCCAGCAGTTCTCCGGCACCGTAGCCATCTAGTTGGGCGCGACCGGTTTCTAGTGCAGCCATGGCGCGATCTAAGGCGTCTAAATGGCGACGACGGGCTGAGAATCGTCCTTCGGTAGTCGCAGAAAACCCCATGATGTCTTTTAAATGAGCTTTTAAGTTATCCACACCCACACCAGTTTTCGCGGATAGTCTTATCGTTGGTGTGGTTGTGGATAAATCAATACCAGCTTGTTCGGCGCTGGTATCAATTTTATTTCGCACCAGTGTTAGACGCGTTTGATCGGGGAGTCTGGCGACAAATTCCGGCCAAATAGTCATAGGATCGGTCGCATCAGTGGTGGAAGCATCTACCAATAGCAGCACGCGGTCGGCTTTTTCGATCTCTTCCCAAGCGCGGGCAACGCCGATTTTCTCTACGGCGTCGGGGGTGTCGCGCAGCCCAGCGGTGTCGATAATATGCAGTGGCATGCCATCAATGTGGATATATTCCCGCAGCACGTCACGGGTGGTGCCGGCAATGTCCGTGACAATGGCGGTATCTTGTTCGGTCAGTGCGTTGAGCAAGCTAGACTTACCGGCATTAGGTCGTCCAGCAATCACCACGCTCATTCCTTCGCGTAACAGTGCCCCTTGGCCTGCGGCTTTGCGAACCGCCGTCAGCGCTTGCTGAACGTTCTCTAAACGGTTGGCGACGTGACCATCGGCTAAAAAATCGATTTCCTCCTCTGGGAAATCAATCGCCGCTTCGACGTATACCCGCAGCTCGATGAGTCGCTCCACTAACGCCGAGATGCGCTGAGAAAACTCCCCCTGCAACGAGCGTACGGCATTTTCTGCAGCAGAACGGGAGGTAGCGTCTATTAGGTCGGCAATGGCTTCGGCCTGAGCTAGATCTAATTTGTCGTTTAGAAAGGCACGCTCTGAAAACTCACCTGGGCGGGCTAGTCGTGCGCCAAGCTGTAGGCAGCGTTCAAGCAGCATATCCATAATAATTGGCCCGCCATGTCCTTGCAGTTCAAGCACGTCCTCACCGGTAAATGAGTAGGGCCCGTTGAACAGCAGGGCAATGCCTTCATCAATAACGCTTTCAGCGGCATAAAACGGGCCGTAGTGAGCGTAACGAGGGGAAGGGCAGTGGCCCAGTACAGCGGCAGCGATATCGCGGCAGGCAGGCCCTGACACGCGAATAATGCCAACACCGCCGCGGCCAGGAGGGGTTGCCAGGGCGGTAATGGTGTCTTGGGTGTAAAGTCGATCGGCCATGGCGCTTCTCGTTGGTGTATGGCGAAGATTGTCGCGTTGTTCATCCTAAAACGCCAGACCCCCGCTAGGGCGGGGGTCTGGTGGTAGGAGAAGGGAGCGTATTACTTGGTTCGCAACCCTTTGCCGACGTTTGGATCATTCTCAATATTACGCGTAATTAAATACTGCTGCGCCACCGAGATGATGTTGTTGACGACCCAGTAGATAACCAGACCCGCTGGGAACCACAGGAAGAAGAAGGTGAAGATAATCGGCAGCATCTTCATAATCTTCGCCTGCATGGGATCGGGCGGTGTCGGGTTCAGCATTTGCTGAACGAACATCGAGATCCCCATCAGAATTGGCAAGATAAAGTACGGATCTTTCACCGACAAATCTTGAATCCAGAATATGAACGGCGCATGGCGAAGCTCAACAGACTCAAGCAGCATCCAATACAGCGCTATAAAGACCGGCATTTGCACCAGAATTGGTAAACAGCCGCCCAGAGGATTGATCTTTTCCTTCTGGTAGAACTTCATCATCTCTTGAGACATTTTCTGGCGGTCATCGCCATACATCTCTTTGAGACGCTGCATTTCCGGGCCAAGCTTACGCATACGCGCCATTGACTTGTAGGCTTTGGCGGATAGCGGGAACAGCACCAATTTCACTAGTACGGTCAGCAGTACAATTGACCAACCCCAGTTGCCAACGATGTCGTGGATCTTATCTAGTAACCAGAACAGTGGGTTGGCGATAAACCACAGCCAACCATAATCTACAGTTAGGCGTAGGTTGGGAGCGACTTGCTCAAGATAGTCTTGAACCTTGGGCCCCATATACAGCGTTGCGCTTAGAGTTGCTTCGCCGTCAGCGGCCACACTGCTAGTGGGGCCAGCAAACGCTACGACATTACGATCACGTGAATCGGTAGTGACATAGTAGAGATTCTGCTGATTTTGCGCCGGTGCCCAGGCTGAGACGAAGTAGTGCTGAATAATCGCAACCCAGCCGCCCTGCGCTTCACGATTTTCAAAGTTATGGCTCTGAATGTCGTCAAAGTCGATTTTTTCGTAGCGCGTGTCTGGCGTTGAGTAAGCCGCTCCCAGGTAGGAGTTCATACCCATCGCAACACCGCTTGAAGGGTCAGGGCTATTATCGCGAGCTAGCTGACCGATAAAGCGTGCGCTAATCGGTGATTCGGTGTTGTTGGCTAAGTAGTAACTAACGTTGACAGCGTAATTGCCACGCTCAAACGTCAATCGCTTAATAACTTCAACGCCGTTAACTTCCGCTGTTAAATCAACACTTAGCTGCTCTTCATTATTGCCTAAGCGGTACTCGGTACGCTCGGGCGTGAAGGCAATGCGGCTAGCCTGGCCGTCGAGTTGCAGACCTGAACGAGCGACGTAGCTACGCGTTGAGTTATCAGAAAGCAACACGTAGTTACGATCTGAATCCAGCGTTAGCTTATGCTGCGGTAGGGCTGCGTACACAATATCGCCACCATGTGGGTCAATGCGTACGTCGAGAACGTCGGTAGTAACAGCAATAAAGTCTCGGCTTGACGAGTCACTTTCCGCTTCCCCGGGCATGCCTTCACTGATGGCATTTTGGGGAGCTGACGAACTAGGAACCGATAAATCATCACTGCCAACATTATTGGCGGATGGGCCGTTGCTGCTTTGGGTAATTTCAGGCGTCGATTCGACGCTTGTTTGCCCATAATCCTGATTCCACTGTACAACCAATAAGTAGGCAAGTACTGCCAGTGGAATCAGTAATAAAAGTCGTTTTACGTCCATGAGGGTTCTGCCCGATGGGTGGTGAACATGCTAATGGCGCAGTGTCATTTACTCGACCTCATTTACTCGACCCATGACACACGAAAGCCTGCCAGGCGGCAGGCCGAGGTCGAGCGGCGAGGTGTGTCGTCAAGCGTCACGTGTTACGCCATTAGGCGGGGGAGATACAGACACCGCCTGTGCGTCGCGCTGAAGTCGTTTCCACATGCCATTTAGCTGGCGAGTAAGCGTTTCGTTATCAATATCTTGTACACCACGCTTTGCCAATATCACGATGTCCACAGAGGGCAGGTGATCCTGGCGGAGGCGAACAGACTCTCTAACGAGTCGCTTGAAGCGGTTGCGATCAACAGCGAGCTTCACATTTTTTTTGCTGACCACCAGTCCAACGCGGGGATGTCCCCGGGTACTCAAACGCGCTAGCGCCATCATACCTTTGCCATGAACCTTCAGGTCTGCTTGTTCAAACACGTGACTAAAATCCCCAGCGTTTAGCAAACGTAAGCACCGGGGAAAGCCTTGATGCGGCACACGCAATCCGAGATCAGGCGCTCAGACGCTTGCGGCCTTTGGCGCGGCGGCGTGCGATAACGGCACGGCCGTTTTTGGTTGCCATACGAGCACGGAAGCCATGCGCGCGCTTGCGCTTGAGAACGCTTGGTTGAAAAGTGCGTTTCATAACTCGTTATTCCCACGTGGTTTAGGACGGAAAGTGAATTCCAAAAGACCCGGTCCAGTGAGGAACCAGCCGGGGAGTTTCAATTCAAGACCGGAAATTGTAGAGACTTCCCGCGTCAGGTGCAATTTTTCCTTGCATAAAAAGCATGAAAAAGGCAATGGGAGCCTTTTGTGCATCGCTATCGTGGCTCTTTGTCGTGACACTACTATTACTAATGAAGTTATTTAAAGATTACTGTTATTAATAGTGGGGATACTTATTGTGGATAAGCCATTTTAGCTGATTTTTATCAACATCTTAAAATCATAAAAAATCTGTGCATAACCTTCGGATAAGCTTTAAATAAGCTGTTAATTTGATGTGTTCAACAGGTTATAAAACACCTCAGATCAGTTTTGTCCTTGATCCATTACCAGTTTTTCCTTATCTCTTATGAATAGTTGTCCACAGGTCAAAAAGAGGCTTGAGTGCGTGTGGATAACCGCTTCGTTGGGCGCTACAATGGTCGGCCGTTTTCAACCGATGGTGAGATGAGTGTCACTCGCGCTTTGGCAACAGTGCCTGGACTACCTGCAGGACGAACTGAATTCACAGCAGTTCAATACCTGGATACGTCCGCTGCAGGCAGAAGAAGGAGAGACCAATGAGCTACGCTTGTTGGCGCCGAATCGCTTTGTGCGCGACTGGGTGAGTGATAAGTATTCAAAGCGTATCAGCGAGCTGATGCGCGAGCTTGCACCATCCAAGCCTCCCAAAGTCAGTTTGACGGTAGGTAGCCGCCGTGTGGCAGCACCTGCTCCACAGCCGAGAGATTTAGGTAACCCGGTCTCAGCGTCTCCCTCAAGGCAAACATCGCCCGCGGTTCATACACCGCCAAGGGGAGACCTTGCTGATGAACGTGAAATTGATCAACTGCGGGAGGAGTCATCGGGTCGGCGCGTTAATGAGCGACAGGTGCAGGTTGAAGGCAGCCTTAAACATGGTAGTGGTCTTAATCCTAATTTTACCTTTGATACATTTGTTGAGGGTAAATCGAACCAGCTTGCCCGTGCTGCATCCCGTCAGGTATCTGAAAATCCTGGCGGCGCCTATAACCCGCTATTTTTATATGGTGGCGTTGGTTTAGGTAAAACACACTTGATGCATGCGGTTGGTAACGCTTTGGCTGGCCGCCGTGAGAATGCCCGAGTGGTATACCTACACTCTGAGCGCTTTGTCGCAGATATGGTGAAAGCACTTCAGTTAAATGCGATCAACGACTTCAAACGCTTTTATCGCAGTGTTGATGCGCTACTTATTGATGATATTCAATTTTTTGCTGGTAAAGAGCGTTCCCAGGAAGAGTTTTTCCACACCTTTAATGCGTTATTAGAGGGTGGCCAGCAAATGATTCTTACGTCTGACCGCTACCCAAAAGAAATTAGCGGTGTGGAAGAGCGTCTGAAATCACGCTTTGGCTGGGGCCTGACAGTGGCTATTGAGCCACCAGAGCTTGAAACCCGCGTAGCAATTTTGATGAAAAAAGCAGATCAGGCGAAAGTTGATCTCCCACACGACGCTGCCTTCTTTATTGCCCAAAAGATTCGCTCAAACGTTCGCGAGCTTGAAGGCGCACTGAAAAAAGTTATTGCAGACTCGCATTTCATGGGTAAAACCATTACCCAGGACTTTATTCGCGAATCGCTTAAAGACCTATTGGCGTTACAAGATAAGCAGGTAGGGGTTGATAATATTCAGCGAACGGTTGCTGAATATTACAAAATTAAAGTCGCTGACCTGCTTTCTAAACGCCGCTCTCGTTCCGTTGCGCGGCCAAGGCAAGTTGCTATGGCGCTAGCAAAAGAGCTGACGAATCATAGCTTGCCGGAAATAGGCGATGCCTTTGGCGGCCGTGATCACACGACCGTGTTGCACGCTTGTCGTAAGGTAAAAGCGCTGCAAGAAGAAAATGCGGATATTCGTGAAGATTATAAGAATCTCCTTCGCCTGCTAACTAGTTAACCGTTATCGTTTGGGCCTGCACTGCGGGCCTTTCAGGATAGAAACCGGAGTACCGATGAAATTTACTATTTCCCGAGAGGCACTGCTTCGCCCGCTGACTCTGGTGGCGGGCGTAGTCGAACGGCGCCAAACGCTACCAGTGCTTTCTAACGTACTGATCCAAGTAGAAGGGGATCAGGTAGCATTAACCGGTACCGACCTAGAAGTAGAG
This sequence comes from Halomonas sp. TD01, assembly GCF_923868895.1. Classification (GTDB taxonomy): domain Bacteria; phylum Pseudomonadota; class Gammaproteobacteria; order Pseudomonadales; family Halomonadaceae; genus Vreelandella. Next base: position 1,200,302 of record NZ_OV350343.1, on the reverse strand, counting down.
CTAGTAGGTCGTACTGTGGCTAGCCAAGTCGATCAAGAGGGCGCTGCCACGGTTCCTGCTCGTAAGCTGATGGACATCTGTAAATCGTTGCCTGATCAATCAGAGATCCAGTTGGCGGTAGAAGAGGGGCGTGCCGTGCTGCGTAGTGGCCGTTCGCGCTTTACGTTATCGACGCTGCCCGTGGCAGAGTTTCCGAATATTGAAGATGCTGATGGCAGTCAGGAACTTAGTGTGCCTCGTGGTACATTGAAGCACTTGATTGAGTCAACGTCTTTTGCAATGGCTCAGCAGGACGTACGTTATTATCTAAACGGCATGCTGCTTGAAATTCAAAGTAACTTATTGCGCACCGTTGCGACTGACGGGCACCGCTTAGCCATGTGCTCACGGCCTATCGATATTGTTGTTGACCAAGCGCAAAAGCTTATTGTGCCGCGTAAAGGCATCCTAGAGCTTTCCCGCTTGTTGGATGACAGCGATGAGCCGGTAAGTCTTACCTTGGGTTCAACCCACGTTCGCGCTCATACCGGCGACTTTACGTTTACCTCTAAGCTGATTGATGGCAAGTTCCCTGACTATGAGCGTGTGGTGCCTCGTAATGGTGACAAAGTACTGATTGCTGAGCGTGCTGAACTGCGTCAAGTGCTTTCTCGTACCGCTATTCTTTCTAATGAGAAATATCGTGGTGTGCGGCTATATCTTGAGGAAAACAACCTTAAGGTAATGGCCAACAACCCTGAACAGGAAGAAGCCGAAGAGAATGTGGCCGTTGAGTATAATGGCGGTGCCATGGAAGTTGGCTTTAACGTTGGCTACTTGGTAGATGTACTGTCGGTTCTGGACGAGGATCGAGTGCAGATGACGCTGGCGGATCCCAATAGTAGTGCGCTGTTAGAAGAGCCCGGTGGCGGTGATGCGCTTTACGTTGTTATGCCGATGCGGTTATAACCGTAATAGGTGGCTAACTGAGGGCGGCGCTTCTGATGGCAGAAGCGCCGTTTTCGCGTTTTACAAGGATGGTAGATTTTATGGTCTTATTCACCGGCAATCGTTAATGAGTGTGACTCGGTTAAATCTTCAGGGATTGCGTAATTTAGCGCCAGTTGAGATGTGTCCTTCATCCCGTATTAATTTGATATACGGCGTTAATGGCAGTGGTAAAACCAGCCTATTGGAAGGTATTCACATCTTGGGAATGGGGCGCTCTTTCCGCACCCGTCAGCTGAAACATGCAATACAGGCGGAAGCGCCCTATATGACGCTCTACGGCCGTTTGGCGGGAGACCCTGAGGTTACGCTTGGCGTAAGGAGAATGCGTGCACAGCGCGAGCTGGAGCTGCGTCTGCGGGGAGAGAAAGGTGTTCGCTTAGCAGAATTGGTTGAGGCTATGCCATTGCAGCTAATAAATCCAGATGCCTTTCGTCTCCTTGAAGGGTCGCCCGCAGGGCGAAGAGAGTTTTTAGATTGGGGAGTGTTTCACGTGAAACACTCCTTTCTCGACGCATGGAAGCGAACGCGTCGCGCGGTGAAACATCGGAATGCGCTCCTTAGGCGTGGTAGAATAGTGCCTAGCGAAATAGCGGTATGGGAGCAGGAGTTGGCGATCTGGGGTGAACAGATGGATACGCTCAGGCAGACATGGTTCAGTGAGTTCTTGCCGGTATTCGATGAAACCCTGAAAGAGCTGATCTCTTTACCTGGTTTAACGCTACGTTATGCAAGAGGTTGGGATAAGCAACGCGCTCTTGTAGATGTGTTACAGGATAGTCGCCAAGCGGATCAGCAAATGGGCTTTACCCAGCAGGGCCCGCAGCGTGCGGACTTACGAATCAGATTAAACAAGCAGCCCGCTGTTGAAGTCCTTTCCAGAGGCCAGCAAAAGCTGGTGGTTAGTGCGTTAAAGCTTGCCCAGGGGCGGCTTCTGGAAAGTACCACACAACGACACTGCATTTACTTGATCGACGATTTGCCAGCGGAGCTAGATAGCACGCACCAAGGTCGGTTTTGCAATTTACTTGAAAAGATGCAGTGTCAGGCATTTATTACTAGCGTCGAACCCTCCGCGCTTCGTGGTATATGGGAACCCTCAACAGATGTCGGGATGTTTCACGTGAAACAGTCCGACCAAGGGTTAAGCCAATTACTGCCGGACGGGTAGGCGACACGGAACGAGACAGACTTCACGACGGAGTGGTCAATGAGCGAGCAGGCTTACGATTCATCAAGCATCAAGGTGCTCAAAGGGCTAGACGCAGTGCGCAAGCGCCCAGGCATGTATATCGGCGATACCGACGACGGCACCGGGCTGCACCATATGGTTTTCGAGCTGGTGGATAACTCCATCGATGAAGCTCTGGCAGGTTACTGCAGTGAAATTCGCGTGGTTATCCACCCGGATGAGTCGGTGACTGTAAGCGATGATGGCCGTGGGGTTCCTACCGAGTTACATGAGGGTGAGGGCATCTCAGCAGCAGAAGTTATCATGACAGTGCTGCATGCTGGCGGTAAGTTCGATGATAATTCATATAAAGTATCAGGCGGCCTACACGGTGTAGGTGTGTCAGTTGTTAACGCACTTTCAGAAGAGCTGCGATTAACAATTTGGCGCCAGGGTGAAGTGTTTGAGCAGGTCTATCGTCACGGTGTGCCTCAAGCGCCGTTGGGTGTTGTAGGTAAAACCGAAAAAAGCGGCACCCGCGTGCACTTTCGCCCATCACCTGACACTTTCGCGAATATTGAATTTCACTTTGATATTCTTGCTAAACGCCTACGCGAACTCTCATTCCTGAATTCCGGCGTTGCCATTCGCTTGTTGGACGAACGCAATGGAAAAGAGGAGTTGTTCCATTATGAAGGTGGTTTGAAAGCATTTGTTGACCACTTGAATAAGAACAAAACAGCGCTTAATCCAGTCTTTCACTTCAATGCTGTGCGTGAAGATGGCGTTGAGGTGGAAGTGGCTATGCAGTGGTGCGACTCTTTCACGGAAAGCATTTTCTGCTATACCAATAACATTCCTCAGCGGGATGGTGGAACCCACTTAGCTGGCTTCCGCGCAGCACTAACGCGAACGTTGAATCATTACATCGAAACGCAGGGGCTGCTGAAAAAATCTAAGGTTAATACGTCGGGTGATGATGCTCGTGAAGGCTTGACCGCCATTATCTCTGTTAAAGTCCCTGATCCGAAATTCTCGTCTCAAACCAAAGATAAGCTGGTTTCCAGTGAAGTGAAAACGGCGGTTGAACAGGAAATGGGTCGGCTATTTGCCGACTATTTGATCGAGAAGCCTAACGAAGCTAAATCGATTGTTAATAAGATGCTAGATGCTGCACGTGCACGAGAAGCCGCACGTAAAGCGCGGGATATGACTCGCCGTAAGGGGGCGCTTGATATCGCTGGGCTACCTGGCAAGCTTGCCGACTGCCAAGAGAAAGATCCAAGCCAATCTGAACTGTATCTGGTGGAGGGTGACTCGGCTGGTGGTAGTGCTAAGCAGGGGCGTGATCGTCGTACCCAGGCGATTCTGCCGCTGAAAGGTAAAATACTAAACGTTGAGAAAGCACGCTTCGATAAGATGCTGTCATCTGCAGAAGTCGGCACTCTGATAACTGCGCTAGGCTGTGGTATCGGCCGCGAGGAGTTTAACCCCGATAAGCTACGTTATCATTCGGTCATTATCATGACTGACGCCGACGTTGACGGTTCGCACATCCGCACATTGTTGCTAACGTTCTTTTTCCGTCAGATGCCTGAATTGATTGAACGCGGTCACATCTTTATTGCTCAGCCTCCGCTTTATAAAATTAAGCGGGGTAAGCAAGAGCTCTATCTGAAAGATGAGCAAGCAATGACCGACTACCTGACCACCACGGCTCTGGATGGGGCAGGGTTATATGTAAATGCTGATGCGCCAGGGATTGCCGGTTCACAACTAGAAGCGTTGGTTACTCAGTACCGAAATGTGATGAAACGGATTGATCGCCTTGCTCGGGTCTACCCCATTGCGGTACTCAAGGAGGCTGTACATGTAACTGCGCTTCAAGGTGAAGTAAGTCTTAAAGACCGCATCACCATGGAAAATTGGATTGCTGAGCTACAGAAAGCAATGGATGACATGGTGGCGTATGAAGGTGGTCCGCGTTACCAGTTCTTCCTGCAGGAAGATAGCGAGCGTGGTTTGCATTTACCAGCAGTGTCATTAATTGCCCACGGCGTGACTACTGAGTATGTGTGGGGCCTGGACTTCTTTGAAAGCACTGACTACCGCGCCATTACGGGCCTTGGCGAGACGTTAAACGGGTTGCTTGAAGAAGGTGCTTACATCGCCCGTGGCGAGCGTCAGAAGCCGGTTTCGCACTTCTCCGAAGTGCTGGCTTGGTTAATGCAAGAGGGGCAGCGTGGCCTCTCTTTCCAGCGCTACAAGGGGCTTGGGGAAATGAACCCTGATCAGCTATGGGAAACCACCATGGATCCCGACAGCCGTCGTATGCTGCGAGTAACCATTGAAGATGCGGTAGCAGCCGATATGATGTTTAACACGTTGATGGGTGATGAAGTTGAGCCTCGTCGTGAATTTATCGAAACCAATGCGCTAGTTGCTAATCTTGATATCTGATGCGTTCGTCACCACGTGTTTCACGTGAAACAGTGCGATAAGCACTAACAAACGCAGTCAGATGAAAAACAAAACGCCGCTTCTAATTAAATGGAAGCGGCGTTTTTTCTTGCGTGCCAAGCTAGTAGAGAGAGGCGGGTAAGTCGGAAGGAAGAAACCCCGTTACTGCTGTTGGCATAGCCAATCTGAAAACGCGGCTAGATCTGAATAAACCAGCGTGTTCTCAAGGTCAGTATGATTAGCTAATGTCTTTTCTCCTTTGCCTGTTCTGACCAGCACTGAGCGGCACCCTACTGCTTCGCCAGCCTGCAGATCTCGCAGACTGTCACCGACCATCCAACTGCCCGTAAGGCTCTCCATCCCCAATTGATGCTGAATTTGCAAAAGTAACCCTGGTAGGGGTTTTCGACAACAGCATTGATCATCGGGGCCGTGAGGGCAGTAAGCAATATGGGCAATACGCCCACCTTTCGCTTCAACCATCGCCGTTAGGCGACTGTGCATCGAGTGAAGCGTTGCCTCGTCGTAATAGCCTCGTGCAATACCCGACTGATTGGTAGCCACCGCGACGGTGTACCCTGCCTGAGTCAGTTGGGCAATAGCATCAATCGCTGAAGGGTAGGGGACCCACTCCTCAAGTGACTTTATATAAGCATCAGAATCGTGATTGATGACACCGTCACGATCAAGAATGACAAGACATGTTGATGAGAGCCCTGATGAGTCTAATGTAGTGGACATCGCGTCCTTCTATTGGCTGCGTAGCTGTTGGTCTAGGAGGGACAGCGCGTGGAGAGTGACTGAAATTTTCTTTCCATCGCTACCCAAAAGGTGAAAAGGAAATCGCCCTAAACGCTTAAATCGTGAAAGTGTGCTAAGAAAGCGTTCCCGCACTTCAGGTTGCGTTTGCCTCAACCCGTTAAGTAGTGCTGGCGTTAAACACTCAATATGAGGGTTACGGGTACTTAGTTTGCCATAAAGAGAGAAAATAAAGCAGTGCCAGTCGCGGACCATACAGTCTGTCAACTTATGATATTTACCTGGATCGGTCTCAAAATCGATAAATACAATACCTTCTTTATTAACCAATATGTTTCGGGCAAAGGCCTCACTTAAGTAACACTGTTTTGCGTGAACATCATTCAGCGCCTGAGTGCTCATCTGAAGATAATGATTAATTTCATTGACACTTTCGGCAGCCAGTAGTTTATCCAGAAGCGTTAGAGAAGGCTCTTCCGAGCCTCCTGCGTCAGCAAGAAGTAGTGCTTGAGGAGATTCGGCTAATATAGTCGGTACCGCTACTCCCGCCTTAGTAAGGGACTTAATTCGGGCTGCTTCTAGGGCAACGCTCTGTTTTCCCCCTAAGTTAGGGACTGGTTTAAGTGCTTCAATACTCAGCCATTTAGCTAATAGTGTTAGCGGCAGGTAAGCAAGTCGTGAATTTCGCTTCGTTGCCTTTTTCAGCCATACACGTTGTCTATTTAGGGTGTAAGACGCAATGTTAGCCTGTTGCTGAGGAAGGGTATCAAGTAAGAATAAGTCGTACATAAGCCGTTTCCATGGCGATTAGAGCAGTTATTACCATTTACCTTCTACGAGGAAATGGCACTGTGGTTACGCTTCTAATTTTACCTTGGTGTTTCACGTGAAACAATTAGCTGGCAGTACTACTGAGTCTAGTCTGGAGAAAAGAGACAATACAGTTGTGACATGCAAAAAAAGCCCGGCTTGCGAGAGCCGGGCTTGCTATTGCCATTAGCGTGAACTGAAAAAAACGGCGCGGTGTCTTATTGTGGCAGCTGGGAAATATCCGCTACTTCAAGGAACAGCGCTTGCAGACTGGCAAGCAGCGCTAGACGATTATGACGAACGGCACTGTCATCGGCCATCACCATTACCTGATCGAAGAAAGCATCGACAGGCTCACGTAGTGTTGCCAGTGCGTCTAGTGCTTGCTGGTAATCGCCCGCTGAAAATAACGGAGTTACTTGCTGTTGGCTGGCCGTTACTGCATTGAATAGCGTCTTCTCGGCTTCTTCCTGCAGCAGGCTCTGATCTACCTGAATACTACCGTTGTGTTCCTGCTTGCTCAGGATATTAGAAACCCGCTTGTTCGCGGCAGCCAAAGCAGCGGCTTCTTCCCGCTGTGCAAAGGCCTTAACGGCACGTAAGCGACGAGCAAAATCCAGCGGTTTGGTTACTGGACGAGCGCGTACCGCTAAGTACATTTCAGCACTAATACCTTCTTCTTGGCCCCAGGCGCGGAAGCGGTCCAGCATGTAGGTCAATACATCTTCCACCAAGCCTTCTGCTTTGGGAAGGCCTTGGTGCTGTTCTGCGGCTACGCTGAGTAGCTCGCGAAGATCTAAATTAAGCTGACCTTTGACCAGGATGTTTAACACACCAATAGAGGCTCGGCGTAGGGCAAAGGGATCCTTTGCGCCGGTTGGGCGCTGGCCAATACCAAAGATGCCAACAAGAGTATCTAGACGGTCAGCCAATGCTAGCGCTTGGCCTGCAAGGCTTTGAGGAATGTCGTCACTGGCAAAGCGGGGCAGGTACTGCTCTTCTAATGCCTGAGCAACCTCAGCAGGTTCGCCATCTTGTTCGGCATAATAGCGGCCCATAATGCCCTGAAGCTCTGGGAATTCGAGCACCATCTCGGTGACCAAGTCGCACTTGGCTAGCGCTACTGCGCGCTGGGCGTGGTTCACATCTGCGTGAATGTGCTCGGCAATATACGTTGCTATCGCTGTGCTGCGGCGTGCTTTGTCAGCCAGCGTGCCCAGCTGTTGCTGGAATACCACGCTTTCCAGCTGGGGGATGCGAGAGGCCAGAGTTTGCTTGCGATCCATATCGTAGAAGAATGCAGCATCCGCTAAGCGCGGTCGTATCACTTTCTCGTTGCCGGAAATCACTTGCTGAGGGTCGGCGCTGTCGATGTTTGAAATGGTAATAAACAGCGGTTTCAGCTTGCCTTGGTCATCCAGCAAGTGGAAGTATTTTTGGTTGGCCTTCATGGAGGAGATTAAGCACTCCGCAGGCACCTCCAGAAATCGCTCATCGAAGCTGCCGGTTAATGCGACCGGCCATTCGACTAACCCGCTTACTTCTACTAATAACTCTTCATCGATAACGGCATTGGCTTCTTGAACTTCGGCTTCGGCCAATACCTGCTCACGGATGCGTTCGCGGCGCCGCTGGCGGTCTGCTAACACGTAGGCATTTTCGAGTGCGGCTAGGTAGTCATCAGCGTGTTCAAGCTGTATAGCATCTGGCGCATGGAAGCGGTGACCGTAGGTAGTACGGCTAGCTTCCAGGCCAAGCGCTTCCGCGGCAATGACGTTGCTGCCATACAGGGCAACTAGCCAGTGAACCGGGCGGGAGAACTCAACGCGAGACGAACCCCAGCGCATATTCTTAGGCACCGGTAGCGACTGTAGCGTTTTGCGAACCATCTCTGGCAGCAGCGTTTGTACACTTTCGCCCTGCTGCTGTTCGCGGTAGCCAAGCCAAGTGCCTTTATCGGTTTCTAGGTGAATTAGCTCATCCACGCTGACGCCGCAAGAACGCGCAAAACCTTCCGCTGCTTTGGTAGGTGAGCCGTCCTTGAAGGCGGCTGCTAGGGCAGGGCCACGGCGTTCCACTTCACGGTCAGGCTGCTTGTCTGCAAGCCCGGTAACCTGCACAGCTAAACGGCGCGGGGTGGCGTAAGCGGCGACGCTTTGGAAGGGAATCTCTGCTTCTTGCAGGCCTTTTTCAATGCCGGCTGCAAACGCATCAGAAAGCGTATCCAGCGCTGTCGGTGGAAGTTCTTCAGCGCCTAGTTCTAATAAAAGCGTATCAACAGCCATTATGCGTCTCCCTGGTCAGCTAGTAGTTCGCGGCGCAGGGCCTCGGGCGCCATGGGGAATCCTTCTGCTTTACGAGACTCGAAGTAGGCGGTGGCTACATCACGTGCCATGGTACGCACGCGGAGAATAAAGCGCTGGCGTTCGGTCACGGAAATCGCATGGCGAGCATCCAGCAGGTTGAACGTGTGGGATGCTTTGAGTACCTGCTCGTAGGCAGGCAGCGGCAGGTTAGCCACTAAGAGCTTGCTGCACTCTTTTTCCTGGTGGTCAAAGGCGGCGAATAGCTGATCAACGTCAGCATGCTCAAAGTTATACGCTGACTGCTCACGTTCATTTTGAAGATAGACATCGCCGTAGCTGACTTTGCTGCCATCAGGCGCGATGGCCCATACCAGGTCATATACGCTATCGACGTTTTGTAGGTACATGGCAATACGCTCAAGCCCGTAGGTGAGCTCACCAGTAACGGGATAGCACTCAATGCCGCCCGCCTGCTGGAAATAGGTAAACTGAGTGACTTCCATGCCGTTGAGCCACACTTCCCAACCAAGACCCCAGGCACCCAGGGTGGGGGATTCCCAGTTATCTTCAACGAAGCGCACGTCATGGATAAGCGGGTCGAGACCCAGGCGCTTTAATGAGCCTAGGTACAGGTCTTGCAGATTACTGGGTGATGGCTTCATTACCACCTGGAACTGGTAATAGTGCTGCAGGCGGTTGGGGTTTTCGCCGTAGCGGCCGTCTGTTGGACGGCGGGAGGGCTGCACGTAGGCAGCGTTCCAGGTTTCTGGACCAATTGCCCGTAGGAAGGTGGCAGGGTGGAAGGTGCCCGCGCCGACTTCCATATCGAGAGGTTGGAGAATGACACAGCCTTGTTCTGCCCAGTACTGCTGCAAAGCAAGGATCAAGCCTTGAAAGGTCGACACATCGGGTGTCGATTGGTTTGTCGAGACACTCATCGCGGAAAGCACCGTTGGCCATGAATTCATAAGCCGTCAAGTATACAATCACAGAGAGATGGGTTATAGGCACGTTAGCCAACAGAGCTGCTTTTGGTAAGGAGAACGAGATGATCGTTGTAACAGGCGGGGCTGGTTTTATCGGTGCCAATATTGTCAAAGCGCTGAACGCTCGTGGCCGTGATGATGTGATGGTGGTTGATGATTTGCGGGATGGCACTAAGTTCGTCAACTTAGCCGACTGCACGCTGGCAGATTATCTGGATAAAGATGATTTTCTAGCGCGGATCAAAGCCGCGCTACGAGGTGAGTCGGTGGATTTACCAACTATCGATGCTATTTTTCATGAAGGTGCGTGCTCCGATACGACGGAGTGGGATGGGCACTACATGATGGAGAATAACTTCGAGTACTCAAAAGTACTGCTTAACTACTGTGAGGCGTTAGGCATTCCATTTCTATACGCATCATCGGCGGCTACCTACGGCGGTAGTGAGGTGTTTAAAGAAGCGCCTGAGCACGAAAAGCCGCTCAACGTCTATGGCTACTCGAAACTGCTGTTTGACCAGCACGTGCGTTCGCGCTGGGATGAGTTGACGACACAAGTAGTGGGGTTTCGCTACTTCAATGTCTATGGCCCCCGTGAGCAGCATAAGGGCAAGATGGCGAGTGTGGCCTACCATAACCATTTACAAATCCGGAATGGGGAAACGTTAAAGCTGTTCGGAGCTTACGGCGGTTATGAGGCAGGAATGCAGAGTCGCGACTTTGTTTTCGTTGGCGATGTGGTCGACGTCAACCTGTGGTTTTTAGATAACCCTCATGCGTCCGGTATTTTTAATTTGGGCACCGGACGGGCAGAGCCATTCAAGGCCATTGGCGAGGCTGTAATCGGCTTTTATGGTCAGGGTGAAATTGACTACATTCCATTTCCTGAAGAACTAAAAGGCCGCTATCAAAGTTACACTCGTGCAGATATCAGCAATCTGCGCTCTTCGGGGTGTGATGTTGAGTTCAAAACCGTTGCCCAAGGCGTAAAAGCCTACTTGGAGTGGCTAAATGGCTAATTCTGCCAAGCGCATATTGGTGGTCGGCCCTTCCTGGGTCGGCGATATGGTGATGGCGCAAAGCCTATTTATCACCCTAAAAGCTCGCAATCCAGGGGCAACCCTGGGGGTGGTGGCTCCCGCCTGGTCGAAACCTATCCTTGAGCGTATGCCTGAGGTAGACGACGTGCTTCCATTGGCAGTAGGGCATGGTGAATTTGGCCTTGCCAGCCGCCGTGAGCTGGCTGCTCGTCTACGAGGACGCTTTGACCGTGCCATTGTTCTGCCGCGTTCGTGGAAAGCAGCGCTGGTTCCATTTATGGCGCGTATTCCCGAGCGTATCGGTTTTTTGGGCGAACACCGTTACGGTTTATTGAAAGAGCGTCGCAAGTTAGATAAGCAGGTGTTGGATCAAACGGTTAAGCGGTTTGTTTCTCTGGGGCTGCCCTTGGAAGAAGTAATGCAGGGGGAATTTGAGATCCCGACTCCGCGCTTAACGATTGATCGAAATAACTTGGTCAACTTACGCCTGACTCACGCGCTGTCGTCGCGTCCAGCTATTGGTATGATGCCCGGGGCGGAGTACGGGCCTGCTAAGCAGTGGCCGCTAGGTTATTTTCATGCATTAGCAGCGCGGCTGATTAAGGATGGATTTGAGGTGCGTGTGTTTGGCGGGCCGAAAGATCATGCAGCAGGTGAAAGCATTGTAAACGGGTTGCCCCATGCCCATAACTTATGCGGCAAAACCCAATTGGCGGATGCGGTAGACCTGTTGGCAGACTGTCGCCAGGTGGTTACCAATGATTCAGGCTTAATGCACGTTGCCGCCGCAGTAGGCGTGCGCATTCACGCTCTATACGGTTCATCATCTCCTGCTTACACACCACCCCTTACCGATAATGCTGTTATTCACTATCTAGCGCTTTCCTGCTCACCTTGCTTTAAGCGTACCTGCCCGCTGGGGCATACCAACTGTCTGAATGACTTAGGGGTGGAACAAGTGTACCAAGCGATGAGTGTCGACAGTCAGCGCGCTAACGGCGTTAACGTTAGCGCATAATCTCGACTTCATCGGCCTGATCAGCAGGGGTTTCTATGACTTGTTGGTCGGCGCTTTCTTGCGACCCGCGTCGTTGAGGGGCCAGCCCTTCCCAAAGGCGCTGCTGCAATGCGGTCTCTTCCCTGAGACGCTCGTTAAGTACCTCAAGCCCATGAGTTTCAACCAGCGTTGGTTGGCTGCTAAGTAAAGACGCCCCAAGCCCGGCACGGTTATCATCAAGCGGTAGACCCATGGCGTCTAGAATAGTGGGGAACACGTCTAGCATTGTCGCCCCTCGGCGCACCGTCAGTGGGGTGATGCCTTCGCCCAGCATGATCAGCGTATTGTCACGATCAAGTGTTGTTAGTTGATCCCAAACGGACACCCGCATGGTGAGATGGTCGCTGAGTATGACAACCAAGGTGTTTTCGAGGAGGCCTTCTTGTTCAAGACGCTCAACAAGATCGCGCGCCTGACTAGCCGAGCATTTCACTGAATATAAGATATCTTGGCCATCGAACTCACCCTGGCGGTCTTGGCACGTTTGGGAGGGAAAACCGCTAGGGGCGTGTCCGGCAATGCTTAGATTAACCACTGCCCAGGGGCCGTTATCCTCTTTACTCAAACGACGAATCTCATTCACAGTAAAATCGTAAAGCGTGTCGTCATAGAGCCCCCAGCTATTTACGTACTCTGGGTCATCAAGCTCCGTTGAAAGCTCCTCCTTACCCTTTACCGTATTAAACTGATGGCCACGATAGAAAAGTCCTTTACCGGCAAACTGAGTACTGGCTCCTCCCAAATAGCTAAGCCGATAGCCTTGAGCTGCCAACACATCGCCTAGGCAGTCGACGCCGGGAACTACTTTGGAAAGCGGGTCGAACTGGCTGTCGTGCAAAAGTCCTGCAGGCATCAGCGGCACGCCACACTGGCTAGCAATCATGCCTGCCATGGTCCAGCCGGTGTTTTCCATTTGCTGGATACCTTCAAAGACCAGCCCGCGTTCGCCTAGCGCGGTTAAATCAGCATAAGCATCACCAAATAGCTCATTACTATACGTACGCTCAATGCTTTCCAGGTACATGACCAGAAGGTTCGGCGCATTGGCTTGATCTTCCGTGAGCGGTGGCACGTAACGGCGATCTAGCCAGGCACCATCGTCTGTTACAATGGCCGCGCTGCGCTGTCCTAAACCGTATAGCATCGGGTTTGCCGCTAACAAGGTAAGCGCAACAAAGCGTTCAGTTATCCGCCATCGCTGATCATGCCGAGTGAGCCAGGTAACCGATGCCAGCAATGCGAGCATACTCGTCGTGTAAATAACGGCAGTGATCATTTTTCCTGCACCGCCATGTTCGGCCATGCCTGCTTGAAGGTGGAAAAACACCGCGCCCAAATCGACATTACCAAAGCTATCAGCTAGATAGATATAAATGCCTAGCAAGCTGAGTGGTATCAGTGACCAAGGCCACACAGGGCGGTAGCGAGCGTTTGGCGGTGCACCCCAGCGTAGCTTGATGCCAAAGCCGATCCACACGGCGGCTGTGAAAAATAGTGTCCACCAAGGTAGTCGAGTAAGCACGGTGATGGCATAGCCAATGCATAAACCGATGACAGTCACTGCTATTTTTCGGATAACACTAGGATCCATATATAACCTATGCTTTCAGTCGTGCCGCGTCTGGCTAGCGGACAAGAAGTACGTTAGCCACACGAATTATCAGAAGACGCTTTCGAAGTCGCATGCAAAGGTGGCGCCGCTGCGTAGCAATAATTACCCGCATAAACCTCTTGAGCACATTTAGTAAATTGCGATTTTGCCTGTTGCCATTTTCGATGAGTATAAAAGCCTGACAACCGTCTGCTTTTTAATAGGAGGTATGTCTTGAAATCTAGTTTCTTAGGTGAAAAACCATCTACCATAATAAGTTTATAATCATGGTGGTTACCATCTAAGATAAAATTATCAATATTAAAGTCAGACGCTGGAATGCCAAGAGGAGAAAAGCTTTTAATAACGTCCTCGATTAATATCAAAGCGCTACCAACTGTAAGTTCTTTTTTGAACAAGAGCTTTCTTAGTGTCAACGATTTACCATTGTCATCAAAAATTTTGTCCACTACTAAGCCTGGCCCCCTATTAGTGGTAACCCAGGTGTGGCAAAGACTTATATGGCTGTCTTTACCTGTTTTTTTTATTTTTTTTGACACATACCACTCAGACAAACTTTGTCTGTGACCTCTTTTCCAGTGTGTTGAATCCCGTGAAATTTTGATTATCTTTGAAGGGTGTTCTTTATAGAGATAACAAATACGATTACTACCATAGGATAAGATTTCATCGTCATGTAATATGACTTTATCACTATTCTTAATTTCTTTGGCTATTTTTTGATATGAAAAACACATGGATCATCCTTGATCTTTATTTAAAGGAATTGCGAGAGTAGCGTTTTGAGTGCCTTATACTGGTACTCATAAGTGAACTGACTGGCTCTGTTAGCAATCTGTTCGGAAAGTAACGTATTGTTTTTAATTAATATTTCTTCGGCTGCCTGCGCCCATTGGCGAGAATCATAGCCGGGTACAATGAGCTTTCTATGATCTCCCTCCAATAATTCTCCAGCACCGACACGCTCCGATATTAGAGGCAGTATAGAACAGGCCATCGCTTCTAGCACTACACATCCAAATTCCTCGATATGTGCGGGTAACATAAATAGGTCTAAAGCAGCATAATACTGTTCCACGTTAGGCACCGTTTTTTTCCAAATAAACTGGCGCTCGATGTTAAGTTTTTCAGTTTTTTCTTTATAGGCGTCTGTATTCCCCTGACCAATTATCAGGAATCGATAATTTAAAGTCGATTTTTTAATGAGTTGGTCAGCAATGTCAATAAATAAAGATACATTTCTCTTTTTGAAATCTCCAGAGGTAACTAATCCAATCAGTTTCTCTTGCTTTTTAACGCCGAGTTCATCTCGACGAGCCTCTCTATACTTCATTTTAACGGAGGCGTTAAATTGCTTAGAATTATATCCAGGATAGGAGACTTCAATTTTATCTTCGGGTAGGTTGTATCGGCTTATCAAGTCGTTTGCCATTAGTTGAGAGTTGGCAACCACTTTTTTAAAGACTCCTTGCAACAAAATCTTGCGATGCATTTTTGAGACATCGCTTTGGAGATGGGCGGCGTCCGGATAGATAAGTTTTTGGGCAAGATCGACGCAGTTGTGCATAAAAACAATATCGGCATTGTCTGAGTCGCCATGGCTGATAACGAGGTCAGGCTTATGGCGTAAGCACCATGCATTGGCGCGGGCACTAAACCAGCGTCGCCGCACTAATCCTTTAAAAGGAAATTTTGAGATCTTATGTAATGTGCCACCGTAGGAGTGGATATTGGCAACATCCGCTTTTTCACATAAGACGGTGACCTTGTAGCCCATCGCACTTAAAATCGAGATTTGTTGCAATGCAATTCTTGCAGCCCCCGTCATTTTGTTAAGTTTACGTATAGCAACAACAGCGGTAGGCGTTTTCTGCATTGTCAAACCTATAGAATTCTGAAGTTTAGCGATTAGTTTTTAAATAGTTTTTCATATACTTCCAAAAGACGCCGTTAGCATTAGATACTGCAATGACGAGACCTCTCCAGCCATCTAAACATCCGCGCTGTAATAGGTAAGTGCGAATGAAGGCAAATAACGCTTTTATAAAAATAACGGGCACAGGGTATGACTTGAGCTTGCCGGAGTCGGCACGAATACTCGAGTAACGATTAATTTTTTCTAAAAACTGAGATAAATCAGTGACCGCCGTATGCGCAATGGTGCCTGTCAAACGTTGCACACGACTATGTTGGCCAAGCGCAATCGATTCATGAACCATGGCATCGTTGAAATTATGGCATTGGCGGTTAAATAAGCGAATCAGCCAGTCATTACCCCATCCAGAGTGGCGAACGGGGCGGCCCATCATCCAGTTTTCGCGCAACATCTGACCAAGGTCGTTTGGCGAGGCGTTGTCCACCCAGGCAAGAATAGCGTCAACCAGTGCCGGGGACAGCGCTTCATCAGCATCTAACGACACAATCCAGTCATGTTTTGCTAGCGAAACAGCATGACGTTTGGTCGGGCCAAAACCTAGGAAATCACCTTCATATAGCGATACGTTGGAGTAGTCTGCTGCAATTCTTAGCGTATCGTCGCTTGAGCCGTTATCGTAAATAACGACATCATCAAAGCCCAGTACAGAGTCCAGGGTTTGCCGCAGTGTGGCGGCAGCATTTCGAGTGATGATAACAACGCTTACGCTAGCGGGTATGGGCATGACTGTCCTGTTAGGATGAGCGACGGATGCTATTATATCTGCTTTTATATCCAAAATATTCAAGTGAGGCGCTTTTGCAAATTATTCACGTTAATCTGGCTAAGGGTTTTCGAGGAGGAGAGCGTCAAACGGTACTACTAATACAAGCCCTCGCTAAACGTAAAGCTGTAAAACAGCAAACCCTGGTTTGCCAGCCCTTGTCGCCTTTACGCGACGAGTTATCTGATACGCCTAACGTGCGGTTTGTTAATGCGACCTCTCAGTTGGCAGGGCACTGGCGTGCCGGAAAAGCAGATATTGTTCATGCTCATGAGGCAAAGGCTGTTCATTGGGCATGGCTGCATAAAAAACTATTTCGAACGCCTTATATTCTTACCCGCCGCGTCGACACGCCCATCAAACGGAAGTGGAGCAACGTGGTTTTTTATCGTAATGCCCACCGTTGTGTCGCTATTTCCAGTGCAATAGCCAATGAAATTGGCTCCCTGAGTCCTCAACCCATACCTTTAATCCCAAGTGCCTTTTCTCCCTCGACGCCCAATCTAACGGTTGCAAAAACGTTGCAAGATACTTACAGCGGGCGCTTTATTGTGGGCCATGTGGGCGCGTTGGTAGACCGTCACAAAGGGCAGCGTGTGCTATTGGAGGCAGCTCGGCAGTTAGCGCATACGCATCCAGAAATACTGTTTCTCTTTTTTGGTCGAGGGGAGGATGCTTCATTACTTCATAAAGAGAGCGCTGAACTAGGTAACGTTGTTTGGATGGGTTTTAAACCTGATGTTAACGATTATTTACCAGCGTTTGATCTATTTGCATTCCCTTCCCGTAACGAAGGCTTGGGGTCAGTACTGCTGGATGTGATGAATACAAATGTGCCGGTCATTGCCAGTGATGTGGGCGGTATCCCAGATATCGTCAAGCATCTCGAAACCGGCTTTTTGGTTCCACCCAACAATGCTGAGAGATTAGCCGAAGGCATTGTGGCACTTAGGCAGGATGATTCGTTAAGAAATAGATTAGTGACGACAGCGCTTTCTACGCTTAGCAACTACTCGTCTGAGGCGATGGCGAGTGCTTATTTATCACTTTATCGCGCTTTGTAGTGCGCCAGCGTCTCTAGTCATTTGTGTCTTAAGCGCGCTTTTTTATGCGTCGTACCCTCGGCGTATGGCAGGTAGGTTCGCGTGTTGAGTGAATTTATTAATCGAGCGCTCAAGGCGGGCAAGGTTACCTTCCTGCCAAGTGCCAGGTGGCCGCAAGCGGCAGCGATCTAAATCAATCAGCCAGGGCTCGCCATGCGGGTCGACCAATATATTGCGCGCATTAAGGTCAACATGGTCAAGGCCTGCTTGATGGAAGCGCTTTATCATTGTGCCCACGCGCTGAAGCAAAGCGTCATTAGCTTCCCCTGCCGCCAATAAGTCAGCAAGTGCTCGAGCGCCTGGGATCCTGACGGTTATGAGCGCTGCTTCATACGTAGGGCCATAACGGTGAACACAGCAGGCAATGGGGCGCGGAACTGGCAGCCCCAGGTTGTACAACGCGGCGGTTAAGCGCAGCTCGCGAAACGCACGGGTGCGCTCTTCACCCAGCCACAGGTAGCGTTTCTTACTCAGCTTGGCAATGAGTCCACCGCGGCGATAAGGCCGCAATACCCACTGTTCTGAATCACTGGCCTTTAAGAAGAAACTGCTACCCCTTCCTGGTGCTTCCCCAACGATTAAATTACGCTCACGCCAATAGGCCTGATGGAATAGATCGGGTTGAAGTGGGTGTAACCGTATTCGTATCAGTGGTTGCGACAGTTGGTGTGACGTGGCAGCGTCACTTAAACTGTCTGCATCATGTAAAATCAGCCAATTTCTTTGCCGGAGTGCCGCTAAGCGCATGAAGCCCTCTCTGCCTGCTCAACCTAACCATATTGCCATTTTGCGCCTCTCCGCATTGGGAGATGTGTGCAATCTCGTGCCCACGGTGCGCGCGTTACAGCGCCAATGGCCGCACGCTCGCATTACCTGGATAATCGGCAAGGGGGAGCACAGTTTACTGGCGGGGCTTTCTGGGGTCGAGTTTGTTGTCTATGACAAGTCCACCGGTCTTGCGGGCATGCGCGCCCTGTGGAAAGCGCTTTCCGACACTCGCTTTGATGTGCTGCTGCACATGCAGCAGGCGATACGCGCCAGTGTGCTTTCGCTTGGTCTCAAGGCTAATGTACGGGTGGGCTATGATAAGCCCCGCGCCAAAGATGCTCAGCACTGGTTTACCCAGCATCAACTTGCGCCGCATTCCAACGCCCATGTGTTGGAATCGTTTATGGACTTCGCTCGCTTGCTAGGCGTAGAAGATGATCGCCTGGAATGGAATTTGGCCGTACCTCCGGCGGCCTATGAGGAAGCCCATGGGGTCAGCAGAGATGCTCCGTATCTCGTCATTAATCCTTGTAGCAACGCGCGGTTGCGCAACTTTCGCAATTGGTCAGTGGAAGGCTATGCCAGCGTGATTGAACATGCCTGGGTACAGCATGGTCTGAAGAGCGTGTTGACCGGTGGCGGTAGCTCATTAGAGCGAGAAATCGGTGACCAAATTGAGGCGCTGTGTCAGCCGGGTAGCGTGATTAATGCTATCGGCGGTACGTCGCTCAAAGGAGTACTGGCGCTAATCGATAACGCCCGCGCGGTTATCGCGCCTGATACGGGGCCAGCGCATATGGGTAATGCCATGGGTACACCCACGCTTGGCCTCTACGCGACCACTAATCCCCAACGCGCAGCGCCTTATTGTTGGCGAGATTTTGCGGTAAACGCCTACCCAGAAGCAGTTCGCACGTATCTGAATAAATCGGTAGATGACGTTAGTTGGGGGCAGCGAGTACGCCACGCGGATGCCATGGATTTAATCAAGGCCGACGACGTGATTGCTAAGTTAGACGCGCTGCTGGCATATACCGCAGCGCAGCCAACAACAGGACCTTCGGATGAAAGTTGATTTAACCGCCCTGGAACACGCTCGCGTACTGGTGGTAGGGGATGTGATGCTCGACCGCTATTGGCATGGTGGAACGTCGCGTATTTCGCCCGAAGCGCCTGTACCAGTGGTGCGTGTAGAGGATGCCGATGACCGCCCAGGTGGCGCGGCGAACGTGGCGCTGAATGTGGCCTCTCTCGGTGGCCATGCTGCCCTGGCTGGGGTCGTGGGTGAGGACGAAAATGCTGAGTTGCTAACGTCGCGTTTGGCGGCTTCAAATGTAAGTACTTACTTTCAGCGAAGCCCGCAGATACCAACGATTACGAAGCTGCGAGTGATGAGTCGTAACCAACAGTTACTGCGGTTGGATTTTGAGCAACGCCTCGATGGCGTCGATACCACAGCACTGCTGGAACAGGTCGAAAAAGCGTTGCCTGATTGCGATGTGATGATTCTTTCCGACTACGGTAAAGGAACGCTTAACCAGGTCGAGACACTGGTTCAGATGGCTCGTGCTTTCGGCAAGCGAGTGCTGGTCGACCCGAAAGGACAAGATTTTAGTAAGTATCGTGGGGCGAGTTTGATTACGCCTAATTTAACCGAATTTGAGGCGGTGGTTGGTCACTGCGTCAATGATGATGTCCTTGCCCAGCGCGGAGAAGCGCTCCGCGCTGAGCTTGAGTTAGAAGCGCTGTTAATCACCCGCAGCGAAAAAGGCATGACCTTGATCCGAGAAGGCCATGCGCCGCTACATTTACCCACCCGAGCCCAGGAAGTGTTCGACGTAACCGGTGCCGGTGATACCGTGATTGGCCTGATGGGGCTAGCGCTGGCATCAGGCCATGCATTGCCGGAAGCGATGATGTTGGCCAACCTGGGGGCAGGCTTGGTGGTCGCTAAGCCGGGAACGGCGACGCTCTCGATAGCCGAACTCTACACCGCGCTACATGGCGACAAACTAGCTGAGTTCGGGGTGATTGACCAAGTTCCGCTGGTCGATGCCGTGCGTGCTGCCCAGCTGCGCGGCGAGCGCGTGGTGATGACTAATGGCTGCTTTGATATTCTCCATGCAGGACACGTGGCCTACTTAGAACAAGCCAAACGCCTGGGTGACCGTCTCATCGTTGCGGTGAATGACGATGCCTCTATTGGGCGTTTGAAAGGTCCCAAACGGCCAATAAATCCGCTTAACCGTCGTATGCAAGTGTTGGCAGGGTTAGGCGCTGTCGATTGGGTCGTACCCTTTAGTGATGATACTCCCCAGGCGCTGATTGAAGCCGTTTTGCCGGATATCTTGGTGAAAGGTGGTGATTACCGCCCTGAAGATATTGCCGGTGGTGAAGCCGTTATCGCCAACGGTGGTGACGTTAAAGTATTGGGCTTTGAAGATGGTGTATCGACTACCGCAATGATCAGCTCGATTTTGGATCGTGAGGGTTAATGGCGTCGCCAGTTTGGCCGCGTCTGGTCTATTCAGCGGCGCTCTATGTCTTGTCTCCGCTTATTTTATGGCGTATTTGGCGGGAGCAAGTACTTACTTACTCCCGCTTGCAGCGTTTTGGTATGCGCCTGGGTGCGCTTCCTCAAGCGCCACGAATTTGGTTGCACTGCGCCTCGGTGGGGGAAGTGCGCGCTGCGCGTCCGCTGATAGAAGGTTTGCTGGCGCGCTACCCTCATCACAGCCTGCTGCTTACCACCATGACCGCGACTGGAGCTCAGCAAGCTCAGGCGCTAATTGATGAACAAGCTGCACCTGACCAAGTAAGGCTCGCGCACTGCTTTCTACCCTTGGATTTCCCAGGTGCAGCCAAGCGCTTTATTGCCCGCGTGCAGCCCACCCTTGCCATTTTGTTTGAAACCGAGCTATGGCCCAATTTGCTGCACGCTTGCCACCAACAAGCGGTACCTGTTGCGGTTGTGAACGGGCGGCTATCGCCGCGAGCCTTTGCACGTTATCAGCGCCTGCGCTCGTTGATGGCGGGTGCATTAGTTAATGTCACATGGCTGGCTGCTAAATCTGTGCAAGATGCCGAGCGCTTTCAAGCCTTAGGATGTCGTGCAGAAGTAACCCGTGTCGTGGGCTCGTTAAAATTTGAAGTACCTTCTCAGGAAAAGGCTTTAAAAGAGAGTGAATGCTTACTTCAAGCGTGGGGCGTGCGCCCAGTGTGGGTGGCAGGCTCTACCCGTGAAGGAGAGGAAGCACTGCTCTTGGAGGCTCACCGCCAACTATTAAAGCGCTTTCCAACAGCGTTATTGGTACTGGTGCCACGGCACCCTCAGCGTTTTGACGAGGTGGCTAGCCTGTGTGCCCAGGGCGGCTGGACACTCAGCCGTCGCAGCCAGCAGCAGGCCGTCACGCCACAAATGCAGATATACCTGGGTGACACGCTAGGGGAGCTAGCAACGCTTTATGCAGCAGGCCATGTGGCTTATGTCGGTGGTAGTTTGGTGCCGTTGGGCGGCCACAACGTGCTGGAGCCTGCGGCGTTGGGTAAGCCGGTGCTCTGCGGCCCTTCGCTTGAGAACTTTAGCGATGTGGCTGAGCCGCTATTGTCGTCAGGCGCATTAAGCGTGGTGGATACCCCCGACGCCTTGGCCGACGCACTGGCCGAGCTACTGGTAAGTCCACCTTTCGCCCAGCACATTGGGCATGCTGGGCGAAAGGTGGTTGAAGACAACCGAGGAGCGCTAGCGCGCACTCTCGATGGGCTTAGCCAGTGGCTAACGTAACGCGGTTCGTTCCACGCCGTTCTCTGTACCCAGCAGCAGCACATCAGCACCGCGTTGAGCGAATAACCCGTTTGTTACCACGCCCACAATGGCATTAATCCGTGCCTCCATGGACGCTGGGTCGTCGATCATAAAATCAAAGCAGTCGATAATCTGGTTGCCATTATCGGTGACGACACCTTGTCGATAGACAGGGTCTGCGCCTAGCTTGACCAATTCCCGAGCGACGTAGGAGCGCGCCATGGGAATTACTTCTACCGGCAGTGGGAAGTTGCCTAATTGAGCAACGTATTTCGAACCATCGGCAATGCAAATAAATCGCTTGGCGCAGGCGGCGACGATTTTTTCCCGGGTCAGTGCTGCGCCTCCCCCCTTAATCATTTGTAAGTTAGCGTTTACTTCGTCTGCACCATCGATGTAAAAAGGTACATCGCCAACATTGTTGAGCTCGAATATCTCGATACCTAGCGCCTGTAGGCGTTTAGCACTGGCTTCTGAGCTGGCAACAGCGCCTTTGAAACGATCTCTTAGCGGGCCTAAACGGTCAATAAACAGGTTCGCTGTTGAGCCTGTGCCAATACCTAGCACGGTGTCTTTTTCGAGATGAGGCTCAATCTCTTTAATCGCAGCGTCCGCTACGGCCGCTTTCAATTCATCTTGGGTCATCACATTTTCCTGCGTCAGGGTTAGGCAGTGCTCCCTAGTATAACGGCCTTAGCGCCCACTGCCGATGGAAACGCCGCTAGACGACGCTAGGCGTAATCTGCTACCAATAAAGGCTTTGCTCGCACCCGTCAGGGTCACGTTATTTTTCTGGGATTCCCGCATGCTCGAAGCAACCGTCAAAAAGATTCTCCAAGCCCGCGTTTATGAAGCCGCTTGTGAGACCCCTATTTCCCCCGCTCCCTTTTTGTCGCGTCGTTTCAATAACCAAATTTTGATCAAGCGCGAAGATCTGCAGCCCGTGTTTTCATTCAAGATTCGTGGTGCCTACAACAAAATGGCCCAGCTATCTGAAGAGCAGAAGGCCAAGGGAGTGATCGCAGCATCGGCGGGGAACCACGCTCAGGGGCTGGCCATGGCAGCTAAGCTAATGGGCGTGAAAGCGGTTATTGTGATGCCGCGGATTACGCCCGATATCAAGGTTCAGGCAGTGCGCGCCCGCGGTGCGAAAGTTATTTTAAAAGGTGACGCATTTGCCGCTGCTGCTGAACATGCTCAAGAATTGATTAAAGAGCACGGCTATACCTATATCCCGCCGTTTGACGATATCGATGTAGTCGCAGGTCAGGGCACTATCGGTGTAGAAATTCTTCGTCAGCACAGCGGCCGTTTAGACGCTATTTTTATTCCTGTTGGTGGCGGCGGCTTAATTGCGGGGGTGGCGGCATATGTGAAATATCTGCGCCCAGATATCAAAATCATCGCCGTAGAAGCCGAAGATAGCGCCTGTTTAAAAGCAGCACTGGAAGCTGGGGAGCGTGTTGTACTGGATCAGGTTGGCGTGTTTGCGGAAGGCGTAGCCGTCGCGCAAATCGGCGAGGTGCCCTTTTCATTAGTGCGCGATTTAATCGACGATGTCATCACGGTGAATACCGATGAAATGTGCGCTGCCGTGAAGGATATATTTGAGGATACCCGCGCCGTCGCAGAAACATCAGGCGCGCTTTCGTTGGCCGGCCTGAAGAAATATGTGCAGCAAACCGGCGCTGAAGGCGAGACGCTGCTGTGTATCAACTCTGGCGCGAACACTAATTTTGATCGTTTGCAGCATATTGCAGAGCGCACCGAGCTGGGTGAGCAGCGCGAAGCGATCTTGGCAGTAACCATTGCGGAAAAACCAGGCAGTTTTAAAAAGTTCTGCCGTACACTGGGTAAGCGGATGGTGACCGAGTTCAGCTATCGCTATGCGGATAATAGCGAGGCTCATATCTTTGTTGGTGTTCAAGTTAAACCGGGTGGGGAAGATCGTCAGGCGGTGATTGATAAGCTTCGTGAAGGTGGCTATCAAGTTGAAGATTTAACCGATAATGAGCTGGCGAAGTTGCATATTCGTCATCTTAGCGGTGGTCGGCCTAGTGAACGCTTTGAAGAAGAGCTTTATCGTTTTGAGTTTCCTGAGCGGCCTGGTGCGTTGATGAACTTTTTAACCCAGCTGCCCCATGACTGGAATATTTCACTGTTCCATTATCGAAATCATGGGGCTGCCTATGGTCGTGTGCTAGTCGGTATGCAAGTGCCGAGTAGTGATCAAACACATGTCGCAGAGTACTTAGATGCGATTGGCTACCGTTATTGGCGGGAGAGTGATAATCCAGCGTATCGGCTTTTTATGGCGTAAACAATTGTAAGTGCTCACTAACCCCAGGATACAGAGCTGCTAAGAAATATGAACTTTTAGAAACGTTTAATGGCGCGTTAAAAATAGCGCTGAAAGCAGTTGTCAGTCTTCCTCTATGGCCCTATAGTCGTGGGCGAAATTAATGAGGTGTGTCATCTTTTGATAAGCATTGCCTAGATGACGCACTAAGGGCATTTGGCAACTGTGAAAGACGTTGGAGATGAGGCATGCGGCGGAGAAAGCCTGATATGGTGATGGCGCTAACGGTGGTGTTTTTACTTGGGGTACTCGCCACTGGATATGCGCAAGCGCTGTCGGGGAGTTAACTTACTAGGTTAATCACAGCGCTTTCAGCGTAAACGCTGCACCTAGCTAGTGGATGTTTAAAACGGGCTGATCTTTAAGATCAGCCCGTTTTTGTTGGTCGAATAACCATCGTGTCGCTGGCTACCACGTCCAGCGGTATGTCCCAAGGCTCGATGGGTAGCGCATCCACCTGTTGGCAGGCGTGAGCAACGCCTATTAGTGTTGGCGCTGGCCCTTGGTGGCGCATAAAAGCAAGACTTCGATCATAGAAACCGCCTCCCATGCCCATGCGGTTTGCTTGCTTATCAAACCCAACCAGCGGAACAATAAGTGTATCTAGCGCCCAGGCAGGCAGGCGATTACGTCGCTCGGCAGCAAACCGTGTGCAGGGTTCCGCGATGCCAAAGCGATTTTTAACCATAGGGGTGGTTTCGCGGTAAGCAACAAACCAAAGGCGATTAGCCGAAAATGGGCGCAATACAGGTAAGTAAATGCTTACTTTCCGCTGGCGAAGCCAAGGGAGCAGTTGTGTCGGGTCTATCTCGCCATTAACCGGTAAATAAAGACTAATGCGTCTCGCGCGACGAATTTCAGGCAGCCGTTTAAGGCGCTGGCAAAGAGAGGCAGCGGCTTGTTTTTGCTGATTCGGGGAAAGGGTGCGACGTCTACGTCTAAGCTCACGGCGAAGCGCAGTTTTATCGCCGAGTGTACTGCGGTCAGCAGTGTCGTTCATAACGAGCTACTCGTGACGAGCTAACTAAGACTAAGTGTTCCCCAGAATGCCGCTGTCGTTCTGGCCCTGAACCTACTGGTTCAGGTGGGTGGCCGCAGCCAAACCGTCAGGCTTTCCGACGCACGGACATGCACACGGGTTTGGCTAGCATTTGGCCCCCTGGGTACTTCGCATAGGCTCGAGGGACTATAACGACTGGCGTACACCCCAGAGAACACCACTATCCTAACAGAGCCAGTGATAATGCCAAAGAGTCAACAGCAGGTTCTTATGGTTCTTTTTGTTGGCGTGTGTCAGCCAGTGCCCGTTCAAGGCGGTCGTTTAGGCGGCTAAGGTTTGCTTCGCTCGCGCGGTGCTCATCCATAATCTCAAGTAACTCATGGGTGATATTCAGGGCTGCCATCACCGCAACCCGCTCACTGCCAAGGGCGTTGCTTTGGGCATGAATGCCATTCATCGCGCGATCTAAATAGCGAGCAGCGCGTTCCAGCTTGGCTTCTTCGCCGGTGTCGCAAGCAATCATGTAGCTGCGACCCAGTAGGGTGATTTCTTTGGTTGGCCGCTTCGCGTTACTCATCAAAAACTCCAGCACCGGTCATTTTATTGACCAATGCGTTAACATCGCTGCATAGGAAGGATAGTTGGCGTTCACTATAAGAGAGCGGCTTATGTGGGGTCAACGCACAGGCGCGCGCGTCGTGAGATTCCTTCCGCGGTTAAACACCCTTTTAGACACGTTGTTACGACGACTTCATTCCCTATTTTGTACAGCGAGCAATACCTATGTCCCTAATCAATGAGCGCCAGGATTTTTCTGACGTCGCCGATGTTTTTCTACTTCATGGAAGTATGCAGTCGCCCGCATTTTTAGATGGCCGCCTTAGTGGTCTACTAGCGCTACGCGACGTGACAGCTGAAGCATGGCTAGAAGAGGTATGCCTAAGCTTAGGTGTCGAACAGCCGCGAGACGCGGCTAGCGCTGAACGTTTACTGGGCTGGCGGCGTCAAACGCTGGAAGCATTGAGCGCCAGCGATTTGAATTACACGCCGCTGCTGCCCGATGAGCTTTTTTCACTCGCCGAGCAAGCCCAGGGCCTGAAAGAGTGGACGTTGGGTTTTATGGAAGTCGTCGAGGACGTGGCTGATGAGGCGCTACGCGAACGCTGGTCTAAGACGCTACAAGAGGCCATCGATGATCTTGCAGGACTGGTACAGATCGAAACAGACATCGATGATAGCCCTGAGAACGAAAATGATTTATTTGCGCTGACGGAACATGCGCGTATGGCGGCCATGCTGCTCTACACCGAGCAGCACCCAGGGATGCCCCAGGTGGAGCAGACCGACGCCCCCGTTCATTAATACAGGAGTTATCTATGTTGCTTGAGTCACTGCCTCGGCCCGCCGCTATTACGCCTGAAGAATACCGCCAGCGCCGAGAAACGCTCATCGCCCAACTACCTGCCAATGCTGCGCTGGTGGTGCCAAGTGCTTCCTTGGTAACGCGCTCTCACGATAGCGAATACACGTTCCGTCAGCAGAGTGATTTTTACTACCTAACCGGCATTCAAGAGCCCGACGCATTGCTGGTGTTGTTGCCTGGCCGAGAGGCAGGCCAAAGCGTGGTGTTTTGCCAAGACCGCGATGCGACCATGGAAGCCTGGACGGGTAGGCGTCTTGGTGCCCAGGGCATTGAGGCTCAACACGGTATTGATCAAGCGATTGAAAATGTCCAGCGGGAAGAGCAGTTGCCAGGTCTATTAGCAGGCCGCGCAATGCTCTATCTGCCGTTAGATAACCCCGAGGCGTTAAGTATTGCAGAAGAGGCGTTGGCCTTCGCTCAGGCTGGTCTGCGCCGGGGCAAGCCAGCATTGAAAGGGTGGTTGGATAGCCGGCCACTTATTCATGAGATGCGCCTTATTAAAAGCCCTGCTGAAACTGCCCTACTGCGCCATGCGGCAGCTATTTCAGCCAGGGCGCATACGCGTGCGATGCGTACCTGCCGTCCAGGGTTAAGCGAGTATCAGTTGCAGGCAGAGTTAGAGCACGAATTCGTTTGGCAGGGGGCTAGCGGGCCAGCGTATAGCACCATTGTTGGTGGTGGCGTTAACGCTTGCGTGCTGCACTATATTGAGAACAGCGATACGTTGCAGGCCGATACACTTGTGCTGATTGACGCAGGGGCCGAGTTCGACCTCTACGCGGGGGATATTACCCGTACGTTCCCGGTTAACGGTCGGTTCAACGACGCTCAGCGGGCGCTTTATCAAGTGGTGCTAGATGCACAAGAGCGTGCTGTGCACGCCGTCAAGCCGGGAGCCACGCTGGCGGGTATTCACCAAGGGGTCGTGAGTGATTTAACCGCTGGGCTGATCGATCTCGGATTGTTAGAGGGCGATGTGCAGGCGCGCATTGACGATGAGAGTTATCGGCGCTTCTACCTGCACTCTACATCACATTGGCTGGGGTTAGACGTGCATGACGTAGGCGCTTATCGGCTGGATGAAGAGACACCGCGACTTCTAGCCGAAGGAATGGTCGTCACAATTGAGCCTGGTTTATACATTCCCTGCGATGACGACATTCCTGCGGCTTACCGCGGTATTGGAATTCGTATTGAAGACGATGTCGTGGTGACCCGGGATGGGCAAGAGGTGCTTACGTCAGCAGTGCCAAAAAAAATTGCTGATATAGAGCAATTAATGGCTAATAAATAAGCAGTAAAATTTTACTGTTATTTGATTATGTAATTTACATTACGAAATTACGTTTGCTGGGTTTGGTTTATCCGTAGGAGATGTCAATGCATGGGACTAAGCAGGTAAGACAACACCAGCAGGAAGCAACGCTCACCCACGATATTGTTATTGTGGGGGGCGGGCTGGTCGGTGCCAGCTTAGGCTGTGCGTTAGCGCCATTAATTGAACGTTATGGCTGGCGCGTGGCAATTATTGAAGCGGCGGCCCTGCCTGATAACGTTGATAATTCAGCGTGGCAGCCGAGCTTTGATGCTAGGGCCAGCGCTATCGCTGAAGGCTCCGCTCAGCGCTTTCGCCAACTGGGCGTTTGGGAGGCGATGCGTAGTGAAGCAACCCCGATCAAGCGTATACATATCAGCGAGCGAGGTCGCTTAGGTGCCGCGAGGCTTAGTGCCAAGGAGTTAGGTGTGTCGGCATTGGGGCATGTTATTCCTAATGCTTGGATGGGGCGTGTGTTGCATCACCAGCTTCAGCAACTGTCGATTGAGTGGCACTGCCCTGCAACGGTGGCGCAACTGACGCCACAAGCTAACGGTCACCGCCTTATACTTTCCGACGGTAGTGAGCTAACGGCGGCGCTGACTATTCTCGCTGATGGCGGCCGATCTGGGCTGAAAGAGCAACTGGGTATTAGTAGTCGTCATCGCTCTTATGAGCAGACCGCCGTCATTGCCCACGTGGGCATTAGCCAACCTCATCAAGGGGTGGCTTACGAGCGCTTTACGGCAGAGGGGCCGATTGCGTTACTGCCATTACCAGGCCAGGCCATGGAGCTGGTCTGGACGCATGCCAGCGGCACTGAGCAGGCGCGGTTAGCGCTTTCTGATTCGGCGTTTTTGCGCCAGCTACAAGCTGTCTTTGGTGATCGAGTAGGGCGTTTTACTCGGGTGGGGCAGCGTTTCAGCTACCCGCTTTCACTGATTACTGCTGAAGAGCCGGTTCGACCCGGGTTGGCAGTGCTGGGAAATGCTGCCCATGCGCTGCATCCGGTGGCGGGTCAGGGGTTCAACTTGGCGCTACGCTCAGTGATGGATCTGGTCGAGGAGTTGGCGCAGGGTGCCCAAAATCAGCGTGCCCTGAGCGATATGGAAACGCTACTGGCGTTTGAGCGACGTCGTGCTCATGACCGCTCTAATGTGATTCGGTTTAGCGATGGATTAGTACGTCTATTTGGCTATTCGCTGCCTCTACTGCCGCACGCCCGAGCAGCCGGGCTGGTGGGGCTTAATTTAGTGGGCCCGCTTCGCCGCAGCTTGGCACGCCGAGCAATGGGCCTAGAGCGCTGACGCAAAAAGTAGCTGCTGACTCAGCAACGTCACTATGATCCAGCAAAGCAACTAAAGGAACGTTATGAAAACGCAAACAGCGGCAATAGATGTGCCGGTTGAACGTTTTGACGCGGTGATCGTAGGAGCCGGGATGGTCGGCACGGCGCTAACAGGGCTGCTGGCTAGCGCTGGGATGCAAGTGGCGTTGGTAGAAACCAAAGCAGAGCCGCTTCGCTTAGATGCTTTTGGCGACCACTCGCCTGCCCCCAGGGTGAGTGCACTAACGCCGGTTTCTCAACGCTTGCTCTCGCACTTGAAGGCGTGGCCCGCGATGGCCGCTACGCGCATAACGCCTTATCGCTATATGCAGGTGTGGGATGCGGAGGGGAGCGGTAGCATCCATTTTTCCGCCGATGAAGCAGGTGCACCCGTACTTGGTCATATTGTTGAAAACGATGTGACATTGGCCGCTTTGAATGAGCAGATACGAATGTTGCCTACGGTTAGCACTTTCTTTGGGGTTGGCGTGGAGGCTTTGCAAACCTCAGATAACGGGCGCTGGCTAGTATTGGATGATGGCCGCCAACTGAACACACCGTTATTAATTGCTGCCGACGGTGCACGTTCCACCATGCGTGAACTGGCAGGAATCTCGGTGGCCGAAGAGTCTATGCAGCAAGAGGCCGTCGTTACCACCGTAAGGTGTGAGAAATCCCATGGAGGCACGGCTCGCCAGGCTTTTATCGCCGGGCGCCCGCTGGCCTTTTTGCCGTTAACGGTAAACGGTGATGATCGCTACTGCTCAATTGTCTGGTCGACCACGCCTGAGCATGCACATCAACTTACTGAACTCTCTAGTGATGCGTTGGGACAGGCGCTAAGTGATGCCTTTGACTACCGTTTAGGTCAGGTGAGCGCCGTCGATGCGGCCTATCGCTTTCCGCTTATCCAGCGCCACGCCGCTCACTACGTACAGCCTAATTTTGCACTGGTGGGCGATGCTGCCCATAGCATTCACCCGCTAGCGGGGCAGGGCGTTAACCTAGGATTTATGGATGCAGCAGTGCTGGCTGAGGAAGTGGTTAATGCATGGCAGCGAGGAGCACCCTGGGGGGCGCTGACCACGCTCAGTCGCTATGAGCGGCGTAGGCGCTTAGACAACAGCGCCATGCTAGGGCTGATGAAAGGATTTAAAGTGCTTTTCGGTAGCCAGCTGCCCGCACTGACGCTGGCGCGTAATATGGGGATGAGTGGTATGAATCAGTTGGTGCCGTTAAAACGACTGGTGATGCGGCAGGCTATCGGAGAACGAGGACGCCTGCCGCAATCGTGTCGTTAACGGCGCCGGCGATCCACCACGTTTAGCGCTTTGAGTAGGTTCAGCGCTTCACTTAGCTGATAATCCTCGCGCAGGCGCTGAGACATTTCTGCACGTTCCCGGGGCATGGCGTCTTGGCCGCTTAGGTGACCATCAAGATCGGCTTCGCGGATTTGGCGTTGTCCCTCAGCCACTTCTAGGCGGCCGCGCACCACTTCCACATCAGGCTCGATACCTTGCGCTTGGATTGAGCGCCCATTGGGGGTGTAGTAAAGAGCAGTTGTCAGCTTAAGTCCTTCACCATTGCCAAGCGGCATGATCTGCTGCACCGAGCCTTTGCCAAAGCTTTCGGTGCCCATAATCACCCCGCGACGTTGGTCTTGAAGCGCCCCTGCGACAATTTCAGCTGCTGAGGCGCTACCGCTGTTTATCAGCACCACCAGCGGCACGTCACCGGCGGGTGTCTCCTGCGATGCTGAAAACGACATTTCGGTGTCGGAAAGCCGCCCTTCGGTGTACACAATTAGCCCTTCATCCAGAAATAGGTCGGCAACGCCGACGGCGGCTTGCAAAACCCCACCTGGGTTATTGCGTAAGTCGAGAATGAGACCCTCAAGCGGCTGCTCTCGAGCCATGCGTTCTAACGATCTACGTGCCTGCTCTGGGGTGCGCGACTGAAACTGGCTAATTCGCAAGTAGCCATAGCCTGTCTCCAACACCTCATGTTTAACGCTTTCGCTGCGAATTACTTCGCGCGTCAGTGTGAACTCTCTCGGTGACTCTTCACCCGCTCGCAAAACGGAAATACGCAGCTGGCTACCTGGTTCACCGCGCATCTGGTTTACCGCCTCTTGAAGCGAGAGGCTGTCGGTTGGCGTTCCATCGATGGCCACAATTACATCGCGAGACAACAGTCCCGCTCGTGAAGCCGGTGTGTCATCGATGGGAGTGATGACCATTAGCTGCCCGTTTTCAGTTCCTACTTCAATGCCAATACCGCCAAACTCACCCTGGGTGGATTCGCGCAGGCTTTGGTACTCTTCTTCGTCTAAATAGGCTGAATGAGGATCTAGTTCGCT
The DNA here is from genome assembly GCF_923868895.1 of Halomonas sp. TD01. Classification (GTDB taxonomy): domain Bacteria; phylum Pseudomonadota; class Gammaproteobacteria; order Pseudomonadales; family Halomonadaceae; genus Vreelandella. The sequence continues at coordinate 1,168,956 of NZ_OV350343.1, read as the reverse complement.
GAGCATGCCGCGCATGGCATTGCGCAATAGCGTGCGGTCGTCAACCTCTTCGACGTAGCCACGTTTAATACGCTCAAACACTTCAGCAAAGGTTTGAATCTCTTCAAGCGGCAGGTCATCAGCAACGCTATTAGCCGGCTGGGCCACTAAGGGGAGCGGAACCGACAGCAGCACAAGCGGAAGTAGGGTAGCCAAAAAGCGCTTGGCAGGGGCCGATACCTTGGTAACAGATAGCGTCATGCGAGCTCCGCTAGGCGAAAGGCAGCGCCAGAAGGCGCTGCATAAGTTAAGACGTGATGGTTAATTCATATGAGCCAGCTTATCCCGTCAGCGGCGCGCAATCCAACGTTGTGGATTAATTGGCTCACCGCTACGCCGTACTTCGAAGTAAAGCGCGGGGTGGGTCTGCCCGCCGCTGTTGCCAACACGTCCAATTTCAGTGCCACGGCTTACCTGTTGGCCGGGCCGCGCACTAAATTGTTGCAGGTGGGCATAGAGCGTCATAATTTGATCTCCGTGATCAATAATCAGCAGATTACCAAAGCCACGCATCCAGTCGGCGAATACCACGCGGCCCGTATGAACGGCTGCTACGGTACTGCCCGAATCTGCTCGGATCACAATACCGTTATAGTGCACGCCGTCTCTGCGCTGGAAGGTTGCCGTAATGGATCCTTGAACAGGCCAGGGTAAATCGCCCTGAGTGCGGGTGATATGGGTGGTTGGTGTTGGCTCAGCTAAACGGGCCAGCTCCGCTTGTATCGCTCTCAGCTGCTGTTCGGCTTGTTCACGGCTTTGGTTGAGGTCGGCTAAGCGGTCTTCTTCGCTGCCATAGCGATCATCAAGGGTTGCTACGACGCCACGCCGCTCTTCGGTTCGCTGAGCAAGTAAAGCGCTTTGCTCCTCTAGCTCGTCAGCTAACGCATCAAGGCGCGTTTGACGCTCACTGAGCGCTTGCTCGGTATCTGCCAGTGCGTGGTCGAGGCGGCTTATATCCGTAAGGCGTTGCTGGCGCGCCTGAGTCAGGCGATTTAGATACGCCTGCATTCGATCCAGCTCGGCTGGATCGCTTTGGTTAAGGAGCAGTTTTAACTGGGGCGTTGGCCCCAGTCGATAAAGGGCTGCCAGCTGTTGGCTCAGCGCAGCGTATTGTGCTTCACGCTCACCTTCCAAGCGCTCTCGGTGCTGGCGAAGTTGGGTCGTTTCGTCGGCCAGCTGACGCCGCTCGGCCTGAAGTTGATCCAGGCGCTGATGAGTCTCGGCAAGCTCCGTTTCCACATGGCGCAGCTCGCGCTCGGCGCTATCCCGTGCTTGCTCGGTGGCACTGAGGCGCTGGGCAGCAGCTTCAATCTCCTGGCCAATCGCATCCAACTGCTGGCGTGCTGCATTTTCATTTGGCTGGGCTAAACTTGCTGGCGCATAACCTAACGCCAGCATGAGCGCGACAGCTAACGTCCATCGCATCAGCATCAATCAAAATGAATCAGTGGTTTGCCTGTCATTGCTTCGGGCTGTGACTGGTTCATCATGGACAATAGCGTCGGTGCTAAATCGCACAGCCGGCCATCTTCCAGCTTGCCATCCCGCTCGCCCACGTAAATCAACGGCACCATAAAGGTGGTGTGGGCCGTTTGCGGTGCGCCGGTCTCTGGATGCACCATCTGCTCGGCATTGCCATGGTCAGCTGTAATCAGGCAAGCGCCCCCGTTACGTTCAATGGCTTCCACTACCCGGCCGACGCAGGTGTCGACGGTTTCAATAGCCTTTACTGCGGCGTTAAAGTCACCGGTGTGGCCAACCATATCGCCGTTGGCATAATTGCACACCATTAAGTCAAAGCGACCACTGTCGATGGCCTCTACCAGCTTATCGGTGATTTCAACGGCGCTCATCTCAGGTTTTTCGTCGTAGGTTTTAACGTCACGGGGTGAGGGCACCAAGATACGCTCTTCGCCTTCGTATTCGGCTTCATTACCGCCGGAGAAGAAAAACGTGACGTGGGGATACTTCTCTGTTTCAGCAATGCGCAGTTGAGTCAGGCCTCGCTTAGCAACCACTTCACCCAGGGTGTCGGTGAGATCCGAAGGGGGGAAGGCCGCTGGTGCCGGAATGTTAGCGGCGTACTGGGTCATCATAACTAAGCCGTCGCCGGCCAGTGTCGGGCGTACTCGACGCTCAAAACCGTCAAAATCAGGTTCAGTGAGTGCGCGAGTTAATTCGCGGGCGCGGTCGGAGCGAAAATTGAGGAAGATCGCCGCATCGCCGTCTTGTAGCGTAATGGCGGTATTATTTAGCGGAATACTGCTAGAAGCGACAAATTCGTCGGTTTCGCCGCGCTGGTAAGCGTCGCGCAGGGCGGTTTCAGCGCTGGAAGCAATAAAGTCAGCGTGGCCGTCGGTCAGCAGGCGGTAGGCTTGCTCAACGCGCTCCCAGCGGTTGTCACGATCCATTGCATAAAAACGGCCAATGATTGAGGCAACAAAGCCGTTGTCAGCACCCACCAGCTCCGACAAACGCGCATTAGCACGCTCGATCGAGCGGAGTGCACTTTGCGGCGGCATATCGCGCCCGTCTAAAAACGCATGAACAAAAATACGCTGTGCGCCGCGTCGGGCGGCGAGCTCCGCCATGGCAATAAAGTGATCTTCGTGGCTGTGCACGCCGCCGGGAGAAAGCAGCCCAAGCAAGTGGACAGCCCGGCCATTGGCAACGGCTTCGTCGATGGGCTTGGTCAGCACCTCATTGGTATCTAGGTCGCCGTCTTCAATTGCTTTGGTGATGCGGGTGAAGTCCTGGTACACAATGCGCCCGGCACCTATGTTCATATGGCCTACTTCGGAATTACCCATCTGCCCGTCAGGGAGACCCACATGGCGACCATCGGTGTGTACAAAGGCATGAGGGCGGTTGGCCCATAGTTTGTCCATGTTGGGCGTATTGGCAGCGGCCACTGCGTTGTGGGCGCTATCGGGGTTGTGGCCGTAGCCATCTAAAATGATTAGCGCCACGGGGCGCGGTGCAGTTGTAGCCATGAAAAACCTCGTTATGTTGGTCAGCCAAGCGACGTGAGGTGCTGTTTGAAACGTTGGTGAAGGTTGCTCAAACAGTTTTCAGACAACACCTTATAATCAGGGTCGCGACAGGCGCGCGCTTGGGGCATCATAACGCAGGCAGCCGTTGGGCGTCATGGCCTGCGCGGAATGCCGTGTGACGTGTATACTTGTTGCGTTTCTGGAGGCGGCTAGGCCGCTTTTTTCTGCATAGACCAAGAGATTGTGTTCGCGATGATCGATCAGCTGTTCGAATTCGTAATGAACCACCCCCTACTTGTCGGGGCGTTTTTGCTGGTATTAATAGCATGGGTGGCGTACGAAGCGCGCAGCGCCGCCACTAATGCTGTGTCCTCCACCCAAGCTACTCAGCTTATTAACCGTGAAGACGCGGTGGTGTTGGATATCCGTGAAAGTAAAGACTTTAAAGCGGGGCATATTGCAGGTGCACGCAATATTCCCCAAAGCAGTCTCGACAGCCGCATGAGTGAACTGGAGAAAGTGAAAAACCAGCCGATCATCGTGGTATGTAAGCATGGCCAGAGCTCTGGTGCTGCCCAGGCAAAACTTGCTAAAGCAGGTTTTGAACGTGCTAACAAGCTAAAAGGCGGCATGGTGCAGTGGCAGGCCGATGGTCTCCCGGTGGTGAAAAAGTAATTAAGTAGAAAGTAATTAAACCGTATGCGCTGTCGCGCATCTTTTTATCAGATGAGTAATTAGGAGTATCCCAATGGCGGAAGATAACAATACCCCGCAGGCAGGCGCCACAGAAGGCGAAAAGCCCCAATTGAAGTTCTCTTTACAGCGTATCTATGTAAAAGATATTTCGTTTGAAGCGCCGAATTCTCCTTCCGTATTCAAGCAGGCGTTTAAGCCCAAGGTGAATCTGGACCTGAACACTACTAGTCAGAAAATAGCCGATGACCAGTACGAAGTGGTTGTGAAGGTGACTGCCCAGGTTAATGATAGCGAAACGGGCACTACGTCGTTCCTTGCCGAAGTAGAGCAAGCAGGCCTGTTCCGTATTTCCGGTATCGAAGGCGCGCAGCTGGAGCAAACCCTGGGCGCGTTCTGCCCCAACCTGCTGTTCCCTTATGCCCGTGAATGCGTTGACAACCTCGTCAATCGTGGTGGTTTCCCGCCGCTGATGCTGGCGCCGGTGAACTTTGAAGCCATGTACGCCCAGCGCAAGCAGCGTGAAGCGCAAGAGGCTCAGCAAGCAGCCGAGAACACTCACTAAGTATGCATGCTGCTGACTGGGTTGCCTCACATGGCAAAATGCCCCGGCTTTATGTGCCCGCTGAGTTTGCAGTGGGCGCAACGTTAACGCTGCCTGACGGCCCTGCGCGACACGTGACGCGAGTGCTAAGGATGGGCGTGGGTGCGCCGCTGGTGCTGTTTGATGGCAACGGCCAGGAAGCTGGCGTGCGCTTAGCCGATGTTGGTCGCAAGCAAACGACAGTGACCATCGAGGCTGTCTGGCCGGGTAGTGGCGAATCGCCATTGGCGGTACATCTTGGCCAGGCCATCTCGAAAGGCGATCGAATGGATTATGCCATTCAAAAAGCCGTAGAACTGGGCGTTGCAGCGATTACCCCGCTCTACACCGAGCGGGGCGATGTACGTCTCAAGGGCGATCGCGAAGAGAAAAAACTGGCTCATTGGCAGGCGGTTGCGGCTAGCGCTTGTGAGCAGAGTGGGCGTGCGGTGGTGCCGCCCATCTATCTACCAAAAGCGCTGGATGAGTGGCTGGCCGAGCGGCAAGAGCCGCTGCGCTTGATGCTTCACCTAGCGACGGGCAATGTATTTTCGCAACAGCCATGCCCCTCCTCAGTTGCGCTCTTAATCGGCCCAGAGGGCGGCTTAAGTGATGCAGATATTAACGCAGCCACTGTCGCTGGCTTTACACCGCTGACACTCGGGCCAAGAGTATTACGCACTGAAACGGCGCCAGTTGTTGCGCTAACGCTGCTGCAGCACCATTTCGGTGATGTGTAAGCACTCACTTTTTTGTGCCCGCTTTCCAGTACTCGCTTTTAAAAGCTCACTTTAAGAGCTTATTCATAAGAACTTATTCATAAGAACCTATTCTTAAAAACCTATTTGTAGGGGCTGATTTTTAAAGTGTGGTTTTTCAGGGGGCTTTTGTAAGTAAGTGCTTACTGACTTTCTGCTGCCATTTTAAGCGGTAGTAGCCGCTATTTATGCGCTGCCAAATTGACTGATACCGGCTGCGCTTTGCCTTGCGTTCGCAAGGCACCATAATGAAGATCTACTTTCTGTAAGGACGGTACCCATGGTCCGTGAGTCACACTCTTCTCCCCGCTCCGCTAGCGATGCCGCTGCCCAACTGGGTGACGTAGCCTATTTAACCGTGACGGCGGTTAATAGCACGGGGGCGTTTCTGCAATGGGGGCAGCCCAAAGATGTACTGCTGCCTTATAGCGAGCAGCGCTTTCGCCCCGATCCCGGTAAGCGGGTGCTGGTAATGCTGTATAGCGATGACCAGGGGCGGCCTGTGGCTACCATGCGTCTGGATCGTTTTTTGACAGACGACGCCTGGGCGCTGGAAAAAGGTGATGAAGTGGCCGTGGTGGTGGCCGACCGCACCGACCTTGGAATGAAAGTCGTGGTTAATCACCGCTATTGGGGGTTGATCTATCAAGATGATATTACCCAACCGCTGCGCCGCGGACAGTCACTGAAAGGCTATGTAAAGCAGCGCCGTGAAGATGGTCGGGTCGATATCTGTCTGCTGCCCCCAGGCGTGGCTCGCTTGGATGTGGTGGGCGATAAAGTGTTGCAGGCGCTGCGTGAGAGCGGGGGATATCTAGCGTTGGGTGATAAAAGCTCCGCGCATGATATTAAAACGCGACTAGGTGTTAGCAAGAGTGCTTACAAGCAAGCCATAGGGCGACTTTATAAGCAGCAGTTAATAACGCTAGAGCCTGGCGCTATCCGACTTGTGCCTGGTGCGTTAACGGATGGACAAGGCGAGTAGCCACTAGCAGCGGTTGGAGCTGTGCAGGCAGTACGGCATACTGCTTTCCTATTGTTTATGTATGGATGTTACCCCGATGAGCCAATCAACGTTGCATCTCGGTGTGGTGATGGATCCCATCAGCGACATCGCTTACAAGAAAGATACCACCATGGCGATGCTGTGGGCGGCGCAGGAGCGCGGCTACACGCTGCACTACATGGAGCAAGAAGATCTTTTCTTGAACGCCGGGCAGGCGTATGCGCGCATGCGCCCGTTAACGGTGCATCGCGATCCTAACCATTGGTACGACCTGGGTGAAGCAGCTCAACGCCCACTGGTGGAACTGGATATTGTGCTAATGCGCAAAGACCCGCCTGTAGATGCCGACTTTACCAATGCGGTTCATCTGCTGGGGTTTGCTGAGCGGGAAGGCGTTTTGGTGGTTAATCCAACCGCTGCGTTATTGCAATGTAATGAAAAATTGTTTGCCCAGCAGTTCCCCCAGTGCTGTGCGCCCACCATTGTCGCCAGCCGTGATGACATCCTGCGTGCTTTTCACGCGGAGCACGGTGATGTGATCTTCAAACCCCTTGATGGCATGGGCGGCACTGGCATTTTTCATATCGGCCCCGATGGCCGCAACATTGGTGCAGTTATTGAGCAATTAACCCTGCGCGGCCAGCGGCAAATTATGGCGCAACGCTACCTAGCCGAAATTAAAGATGGCGACACGCGCATCTTGTTAGTTGATGGTGAACCCGTGCCCTATGGGCTGGCGCGGATTCCCTCGGCGGGTGAAACTCGGGGTAACCTCGCCGCTGGTGGACGTGGTGTTAGCCGTGAGCTGACCGAGCGTGACCACTGGTTGATTCAACAGGTGCAGCCCATGATTCGTGAAAAAGGGCTAATGTTTGTTGGCTTAGATGTGATTGGTGACTACATAACTGAAATTAACGTCACCAGTCCCACCTGTGTACGTGAAATTGATGATCAGCGCGGCACGAACATTGCCGGAATGCTGCTGGATGCCATTGAACGTCGCCTTAACTAACCGATGCCGTTAAACGTTCTATTCGCCTAATAACGCGAGGCTCGCTGAGTGTTCAGCGAGCCGTAGGAGACGCATGCAAAGCTTTAAGCATCATTTTTTGATGGCTATGCCTCACTTGGAAGACCCTAATTTCGCCGGTAGCCTGATCTACCTTTGCGACCATGATCACAATGGCTGCATGGGTGTCATCGCCAATCGGCCGCTTGAAATCACCCTTGATGCCCTCTTTGAACAGCTATCGCTGGGGGGCGATGACAGTCCACACCGTAACGCCCCCGTCTATTACGGCGGCCCTATGCATAAGGATCGTGGCTTCATTTTGCATATCGGTGATAGCCAAGAGTGGGACTCCAGTGTTCAGGTAGAGGACGGTATTGCGTTAACCACCTCGATGGATATTCTTCAGGCGCTTGCCGACGATACCGGCCCCGAGGATTTTCTGGTGTGCCTAGGTTGCGCTGGCTGGGACGTTGGGCAATTAGAAGACGAGCTAAAAGAGAATGCGTGGTTGACCGTCGAAGGCCAAGGCAGCGTACTGTTTAACACTCCTCCTGCCGAGCGTCTAACCGCTGCCGCTGGCATACTTGGCGTTGATCTAAACTTGATGACCCGCAACGCGGGGCATGCATGATGGTTGAGTTTCATGGCTGATAATGGGCAACGGCTAATACTCGCATTTGATTTTGGTACTCGGCGTATTGGCGTCGCGGTAGGTAACGAGTTGCTGAATAGTGCACGCGAGCTAACGCCGCTAACCGCTCGCGACGGCATTCCTGACTGGAACGTTGTTACACGGTTAGTAGAGGAGTGGCAGCCTGACTTGTTTGTGGTTGGCCTGCCGCTGAATATGGATGGTACTGAATCGGCGATGAGCGCGAGGTCACGCAAGTTCGGTAATCGCCTGCACGGGCGCTATGGCAAGCCCTGTGAAATGGTTGACGAGCGTGGCTCTACTCGCGAAGCGAAGCAGATCGCTCATGCTGCAGGCCATCGTGGTAACTATCGAGAAGAAAGTGTCGATGGCATAGCTGCTGTGCTTATCCTAGAAGGTTGGTTTGCCCACCAAGAAGGACTTCCTGGTGGGCGGATCGCCCATTAAACCCGATGTAATGACTTAACGGTCTAGAGTGCCGGTTTGAGATGGCACAAACCAGCGCACTGGTCTCAGGTCTTTCTCAATCAGTTCATCTACCTTTAATAGCGTGGCAAAAATGGCCATACGCATCGGTATCCCGTTATCAGTTTGGCGGAAAATCGCCAAACGTGGGTCACCGTTAAGATTCACGTTTAGGTCATTAGCGCCTGGGCGGCTATCACGGGGCAGTGGGTGCATGACAATTGTGCTCTGGCTGCAGCGCTGATCCAGAAAGTCACGATTAACCATAAAGTCATCAGAAAGCCCCTGAAAGCTCTCGTTCATTTCATCGGTAAAGCGCTCTTTCTGGATACGTGTGGTGTAAACCACGTCTAGATCTGAGAAGTCGCTGGCCAGTGAGTCGCGTTGTTCGACGCGGTGGCCGCGAGACGTTACTAGGTCAACTAGTGTGGTTGGCATTTCCAGCCCCGGTGGTGATACTAGGGTGATGCGCAGCGGATCATAGAGAGACAGTAACTTGATCAGTGAATGCACGGTGCGGCCATATTTCAAATCACCGGTCAGCAGAATATGCGCGCCGCGGAGCGATTTACCTAATCGCTGAAACTCTTTATCAATCGTATAGAGATCAAGCAGTGCTTGGCTTGGATGTTCACCAGGACCATCCCCGCCGTTAATTACCGGCACGTTAGTGGCGGCTGCGAACTCGGCTACTGATCCTTGATCCGGATGGCGCATGACAATCGCATCGCAATAACCACTCATCACTCGGCTGGTATCGTACAGCGACTCACCCTTGGCCATAGAAGAGAAGGTAAAGCCGGTGGTGTCACACACGCTTCCTCCTAAGCGGCAAAACGCGGCATTGAAGCTCACGCGTGTGCGTGTACTTGCTTCAAAGAATAAATTACCAAGCACAGCACCTTCCAGCACCCGAGTAACTTGGCGGCGACTGGCGATGGGTTCCATACGCGCCGCAACGCGTAGAAGGTGGTCAACGCTTTCGCGCTGTAATGAATCGACAGTTAATAGGTGCTGGCTCATCACGGACCTCAAAATGAAGTGGGCGTTGGGTGCTATAAAGCTTGAGTAAGTGTAACCGTCAATGGAGTGCCGTCGAAGCGCTTTCAAACACAAATCGGTTTGCCTTAAAACTTTTTTGCATTTATCTATAAATAGCCCTTGCCAAGACGGCAGCGAATCCGTAAAGTACGCATCCGCTGCCGGGGACGCACAGCGTTACCAGCGGTGATTGAAGGTGAAAACCTTCGGTTTGTCAGAGAGTTAGAAGAACTCAGCAGCAACATGCTTCGATGTCTTCCAACCCTTTTTGAAACGAGCCACGCCAGAAAGCATCGTTATCTCGCTTTCTTCGCTCACTCGCTTCACTCACTCAAAACAGTGATTGACAAACACCAGGAAATGCGTAGAATACGCCTTCCTCGCTGAGGCAAACCAGTTCAACGGTTAGCCAGTTTTATCCAGCGAAAACAGCTCTTTAACAATTTGATCAGGTAATTCATGTGGGCGCTTGCCGATGAGGGTGATAAATCACCAAATATCAAGGCAAGCGGTCATGACAATGTAAATTGAAATGAATTCGTTTGAACCTTGAGCCAAGTTTGATGCACTTATGTGACTTTCGAGTGACATGTAAGCATCACAATGATTTTAAACTGAAGAGTTTGATCATGGCTCAGATTGAACGCTGGCGGCAGGCCTAACACATGCAAGTCGAGCGGTAACAGGGGTAGCTTGCTACCCGCTGACGAGCGGCGGACGGGTGAGTAATGCATAGGAATCTGCCCGGTAGTGGGGGATAACCTGGGGAAACCCAGGCTAATACCGCATACGTCCTACGGGAGAAAGGGGGCTCCGGCTCCCGCTATTGGATGAGCCTATGTCGGATTAGCTAGTTGGTGAGGTAATGGCTCACCAAGGCAACGATCCGTAGCTGGTCTGAGAGGATGATCAGCCACATCGGGACTGAGACACGGCCCGAACTCCTACGGGAGGCAGCAGTGGGGAATATTGGACAATGGGGGCAACCCTGATCCAGCCATGCCGCGTGTGTGAAGAAGGCCTTCGGGTTGTAAAGCACTTTCAGCGAGGAAGAACGCCTAGTGGTTAATACCCATTAGGAAAGACATCACTCGCAGAAGAAGCACCGGCTAACTCCGTGCCAGCAGCCGCGGTAATACGGAGGGTGCAAGCGTTAATCGGAATTACTGGGCGTAAAGCGCGCGTAGGTGGCTTGATAAGCCGGTTGTGAAAGCCCCGGGCTCAACCTGGGAACGGCATCCGGAACTGTCAAGCTAGAGTGCAGGAGAGGAAGGTAGAATTCCCGGTGTAGCGGTGAAATGCGTAGAGATCGGGAGGAATACCAGTGGCGAAGGCGGCCTTCTGGACTGACACTGACACTGAGGTGCGAAAGCGTGGGTAGCAAACAGGATTAGATACCCTGGTAGTCCACGCCGTAAACGATGTCGACCAGCCGTTGGGTGCCTAGCGCACTTTGTGGCGAAGTTAACGCGATAAGTCGACCGCCTGGGGAGTACGGCCGCAAGGTTAAAACTCAAATGAATTGACGGGGGCCCGCACAAGCGGTGGAGCATGTGGTTTAATTCGATGCAACGCGAAGAACCTTACCTACTCTTGACATCCTGCGAACTTGTGAGAGATCACTTGGTGCCTTCGGGAACGCAGAGACAGGTGCTGCATGGCTGTCGTCAGCTCGTGTTGTGAAATGTTGGGTTAAGTCCCGTAACGAGCGCAACCCTTGTCCTTATTTGCCAGCGGGTAATGCCGGGAACTCTAAGGAGACTGCCGGTGACAAACCGGAGGAAGGTGGGGACGACGTCAAGTCATCATGGCCCTTACGAGTAGGGCTACACACGTGCTACAATGGCCGGTACAAAGGGTTGCGAGCTCGCGAGAGTCAGCTAATCCCGAAAAGCCGGTCTCAGTCCGGATCGGAGTCTGCAACTCGACTCCGTGAAGTCGGAATCGCTAGTAATCGTGAATCAGAATGTCACGGTGAATACGTTCCCGGGCCTTGTACACACCGCCCGTCACACCATGGGAGTGGACTGCACCAGAAGTGGTTAGCCTAACGCAAGAGGGCGATCACCACGGTGTGGTTCATGACTGGGGTGAAGTCGTAACAAGGTAGCCGTAGGGGAACCTGCGGCTGGATCACCTCCTTAAACGATGCATCATCCTCGCGGTAAGCGCTCACAATGAATTACCTGATCAGAATGCTGTTGATACGCAGTGATAAGCGTTTTCTTCATAGTGAAAAAAGAGAAAAGAGCTTTTTTAAGATCTTCTTTAAAGACCTTTCTTTTCCTTTTAATGTGAAAAAAGCAACCGCTTATCACTGCGCATAGCAGTCGCTCTTTAACAATGTATATCATGCTGACATAAACGTTTTTAAAACGTTTATACGTAATTGTTTTGTGATACGTCTCAAGCGTATCCGGCAATCGTTATCATTGCGAGACACCAGACTCCTTCGGGTTATAGGGTCAAGCAATGAAGCGCACACGGTGGATGCCTAGGCAGCCAGAGGCGATGAAAGACGTGGAAGCCTGCGATAAGGCTCGGCGAGGTGGCAAACAACCTGTGACCCGGGCATTTCTGAATGGGGAAACCCACTCATCATAAGATGAGTATCTTACGCTGAATATATAGGCGTAAGAGGCGAACCAGGGGAACTGAAACATCTAAGTACCCTGAGGAAAAGAAATCAACCGAGATTCCCCTAGTAGCGGCGAGCGAACGGGGACCAGCCCTTAAGCATGTGACTGATTAGGCGAATGAGCTGGGAAGCTCAGCCGTAGCGGGTGATAGCCCCGTAGTCGAAAATCTGATCATGTGAAATCGAGTAGGTCGGGGCACGAGAAACCTTGACTGAAGACGGGGGGACCATCCTCCAAGGCTAAATACTCCTGGCTGACCGATAGTGAACCAGTACCGTGAGGGAAAGGCGAAAAGAACCCCGGAGAGGGGAGTGAAATAGATCCTGAAACCGTGTGCGTACAAGCAGTAGGAGCAGACTTGTTCTGTGACTGCGTACCTTTTGTATAATGGGTCAGCGACTTATATTCAGTGGCGAGGTTAACCGTTTAGGGGAGCCGTAGGGAAACCGAGTCTTAACTGGGCGACACAGTCGCTGGATATAGACCCGAAACCGAGCGATCTATCCATGAGCAGGGTGAAGGTTGAGTAACATCAACTGGAGGCCCGAACCAGGATCTGTTGAAAAAGATTTGGATGACTTGTGGATCGGAGTGAAAGGCTAATCAAGCTCGGAGATAGCTGGTTCTCCTCGAAAGCTATTTAGGTAGCGCCTCACGTATCACCGCCGGGGGTAGAGCACTGTTTCGGCTAGGGGGTCATCCCGACTTACCAACCCGAGGCAAACTCCGAATACCGGTGAGTGCGAGCGTGGGAGACACACGGCGGGTGCTAACGTCCGTCGTGAAAAGGGAAACAACCCAGACCGTCAGCTAAGGTCCCGAAATCCTGGTTAAGTGGGAAACGATGTGGGAAGGCTCAGACAGCTAGGAGGTTGGCTTAGAAGCAGCCATCCTTTAAAGAAAGCGTAATAGCTCACTAGTCGAGTCGGCCTGCGCGGAAGATGTAACGGGGCTAAACCAGGTACCGAAGCTACGGGTTCACACTTAGGTGTGAGCGGTAGAGGAGCGTCGTGTAAGCCGATGAAGGTGAATTGAGAAGTTCGCTGGAGGTATCACGAGTGCGAATGCTGACATGAGTAACGATAAAGGGAGTGAAAAACTCCCTCGCCGGAAGACCAAGGGTTTCTGTTCGACGCTAATCGGAGCAGAGTGAGTCGGCCCCTAAGGCGAGGCCGAAAGGCGTAGTCGATGGGAAACAGGTCAATATTCCTGTACCGGACATGATTGCGATGGGGGGACGGAGAAGGCTAGGTGAGCCAGGCGTTGGTTGTCCTGGTGAAAGTGAGTAGGCTTGCATCTTAGGTAAATCCGGGATGCTCTAAGGCCGAGACACGAAACGAACTGACCACGGTCAGGAAGTCATTGATGCCACGCTTCCAGGAAAAGCCTCTAAGCTTCAGATCATGTGCGACCGTACCCCAAACCGACACAGGTGGTCAGGGTGAGAATCCCAAGGCGCTTGAGAGAACTCGGGTGAAGGAACTAGGCAAAATGGTGCCGTAACTTCGGGAGAAGGCACGCCGGCGTAGGGTGATGAGACTTGCTCTCAGAGCCCGAACCGGTCGAAGATACCAGGTGGCTGCAACTGTTTAGTAAAAACACAGCACTCTGCTAACGCGCAAGCGGACGTATAGGGTGTGACGCCTGCCCGGTGCCGGAAGGTTAAATGATGGTGTTAGCCGCAAGGCGAAGCTCTTGATTGAAGCCCCGGTAAACGGCGGCCGTAACTATAACGGTCCTAAGGTAGCGAAATTCCTTGTCGGGTAAGTTCCGACCTGCACGAATGGCGTAATGATGGCCACGCTGTCTCCACCCGAGACTCAGTGAAATTGAAATCGCCGTGAAGATGCGGTGTACCCGCGGCTAGACGGAAAGACCCCGTGAACCTTTACTATAGCTTCACACTGGACGCTGATGTTGCCTGTGTAGGATAGCTGGGAGGCTTTGAATCTCGGACGCTAGTTCGAGGGGAGCCAACCTTGAAATACCAGCCTGGCATCATTGGCGTTCTCACTCAGGTCCGTTATCCGGATCGAGGACAGTGTGTGGTGGGTAGTTTGACTGGGGCGGTCTCCTCCCAAAGAGTAACGGAGGAGCACGAAGGTACCCTCAGCACGGTCGGACATCGTGCAGTGAGTGCAAGAGCATAAGGGTGCTTGACTGCGAGACAGACACGTCGAGCAGGTGCGAAAGCAGGTTCTAGTGATCCGGTGGTTCTGTATGGAAGGGCCATCGCTCAACGGATAAAAGGTACTCCGGGGATAACAGGCTGATACCGCCCAAGAGTTCACATCGACGGCGGTGTTTGGCACCTCGATGTCGGCTCATCACATCCTGGGGCTGAAGTCGGTCCCAAGGGTATGGCTGTTCGCCATTTAAAGTGGTACGCGAGCTGGGTTTAGAACGTCGTGAGACAGTTCGGTCCCTATCTGCCGTGGGCGTTGGATGTTTGAGAAGGGCTGCTCCTAGTACGAGAGGACCGGAGTGGACGCACCTCTGGTGTTCCGGTTGTCACGCCAGTGGCATTGCCGGGTAGCTATGTGCGGACGGGATAACCGCTGAAAGCATCTAAGCGGGAAGCCCCCTTCAAGATGAGACATCCCTGAGGCCTAGAGCCTCCTGAAGGGCCCAGCGAGACCAGCTGGTTGATAGGCACGGTGTGGAAGCGCTGCAAGGCGTTAAGCTAACGTGTACTAATGGCCCGTGAGGCTTGACCCTATAACACCCAAGGGGTCTGGTCGCAGTGATAACGAAAACCGGATACGCGACTCAAGCCCAACGTGACACACGGAGGGCGTGAGACGAAAGAGACGCCACAAAACATCAGTGACATGTTCAGCATGATATGCATTAAAAGTTACGCCTGACGACCATAGCACGCGTGAACCACCTGATCCCTTGCCGAACTCAGAAGTGAAACCGCTTAGCGCCGATGGTAGTGTGGGGTCTCCCCATGCGAGAGTAGGTCATCGTCAGGCACTTATTAAGAAAAACCCCAGCTTCCAATGAAGCTGGGGTTTTTTGTTGTTGAGCTATTGGTTATGAACTGTTTGCAAAATCCCCCAGGGCTTGCGCCTTTGGGGATTTTTTTATGCGTGGAAGAAAGTCACTTAACAGGTAGCAAAACGTTTACGAACTTATTCAATGATATAGATAGTGATTGCGTAACAATCCTTCAAACTTCCCGCTATCTCTTCAGTAGACCCAATGGAACAAATACTTCACTATCAAGATTCTAACAACAGCGCTTGTCTCAGGGTTTATGTCACTGAGTATAGGTCAGAGATAGAAGGGCGATACTCGTATTTTCTATCTGTTTCTCAGGCTCTGGTGGTAGGTGACTTCGCTTAAAAATTGAATAATACGCCATCGCTTAGGAGCAGGTGTTATGTCGGATTGGACGTCTGGATACGTAGCGGATATTAGTTATACTTATGGATATTACGCTGAGCTTAATCCTTTGCGAATTGCGCTAGGGTTTATTAATGCCGGTATTCGGCCGCCAAACGTTATTAATGCCTGTGAGCTGGGGTTTGGTCAGGGCATCAGCACTAACATTCATGCGGCTGCCTCACAAATAAACTGGTACGGGACTGATTTTAACCCCCATCAAGCGGCATTCGCTCAGGAGTTAACATCTATAAGCGGTGCTAATGCAAAGCTATATGACGATGCGTTTGATGAATTTTGCCAGCGTGATGATCTACCTGAGTTCGACTATATCGGCCTTCACGGGATTTGGAGTTGGATTTCGGATGAAAACCGTGCAGTAATCGTTGATTTCATCCGGAGAAAATTGAAAGTGGGAGGTGTGTTATATATCAGCTATAACACTCAGCCGGGTTGGGCAGCGATGGTGCCAATGCGCGACTTGCTAGCAGAGTATGCTGATAGCATGAGCGCGCAAGGTGCAGGCACTATTTCACGTATCGATGATGCCATTGCTTTTGCTGAAGAGTTGGTTGCGGTGAATCCAGAGTACTGCAACGCTAATCCTCAGATTAAGAATCGCTTAGCGAAAATTAAACAAGATAATAAAAATTACGTGGCCCATGAATACTTTAACCGCGACTGGGAGCCGATGGCATTTGCTAAAATGGCCCGCTGGTTAGAGCCTGCAAAGATGGACTGGGCTTGCAGTGCGCGATACGCAGATGCCATTGAAAGTATTCAGCTAACTAATGAGCAACAGACCCTAATTAATAATATTCCCAACCCTCTATTTCGCCAATCGGTGCGTGATTTTTGTGAGAATCGCCAATTTCGCACCGACTACTGGGTGAAAGGGGCGCGACGCCTGAGTAGGCTTGATCAAGATGAAATGTTAGATGGCCTCCGTGTGATTATGGGAGTGCCACATAAAGATGTGCAGCTGAAAATTGCAGGGCGACTGGGTAACTTTGACTTGCCTAGTAAAATTTATACGCCGCTGCTTGATGTGCTTTCATCCTACCAACCTGTCTTTGTATCAGAGCTTTGGAAAGTTGCAAAAGAGAGTGGGGTGGAGCGCTCTGCAATGAACAGTGCGATCGCTATACTTGCAGCCAAGGGCATTATTTTGCCTGCCCAATCCGACGATGATATTTCCAAAGCAGCGCCCAAGACTGATCGACTCAATCGCTTTTTAATGAGTCAGTCAAGAAGTACGACTGAGTTGAGTTATCTCGCAAGCCCCGTAACGGGAGGTGGCATGGCCGTCTCGCTCTTCCATCAGTTTTTCCTTCTTGCCACCTTAGAGGGAGAAAATGATGCTAAAGCGTTAGCCGCTTTCGCGTGGCGTATTTTGGCGTCTCAAAACAAATGCTTACTGAAAGATGGTAAGCCGATTTCAGACGAAAATGAAAACCTAGCTGAGCTTGAACGCCAGGCTAGCGTCTTTACAGACGAGCGGTTGCCACTCTACCGAGCGTTAAAAATTATCTAATCAGTGGAACGTATCACTGTTATTTAACATGTGTGCAGCGAAGGTGGCCGCTGCACACATGTCTTCTGGTTGAAGACGGTTATCTTGCTTAGATTTATGTCAAAATGTTGCTCTCACGGAGGAACGCTATGACACAGATGCAATGGGACCAGTTATTATCCCCTCAACGTCTTCACGATAAACGCCCTGGCAGTGTGCGTGAAGCAACTCATGAAATAGGGCGAAGCCCTTTTCATAAAGATCATGATCGTATCGTTTTTTCGGGCTCCTTCCGGCGCTTGGGTCGGAAAACGCAGGTTCATCCGCTGACTGAAAATGATCATATCCATACACGTTTGACCCATTCACTGGAAGTCGGCTGCGTTGGTCGCTCGTTAGGTATGATTGTGGGCGAGTTACTAAAAGATCGCCTGCCTAGTTGGATCACACCCGCTGATTTAGGGGTGATTGTCCAGACGGCATGCTTAGGACATGATATTGGCAACCCCCCTTTTGGCCATGCCGGTGAATATGCGATTCGCGATTGGTTTCGGCGTGCTCAAAAAAGTGGTTTGCTAGATGGCTTGTCTGATGCAGAACGTGATGACTTACTAACGTACGAAGGTAATGCCCAAGGCTTTCGTGTTATTACACAAATTGAGTATAACCAGTTTAATGGTGGCATGCGGTTATCTGCCGCTACGTTAGGCACCTTGCTTAAATACCCCTGGACAGTACGATACAGCGGGCGCGCTGGTAAGTTTGGTTGCTACCAGTCTGAACAGGCGCTGTTGCAAGAAGTAGCTGATGCTGTTGGGCTACTTCCCCAAGGAGAGCAGCGCTGGTGCCGTCACCCACTTGCTTGGCTTGTCGAAGCGGCTGACGATATCTGCTATGCCCTGCTCGATTTAGAAGATGGCTTGGAGATGGGCATTCTTCGCTATGAGGAGGTAGTTGAGATACTGCGTCAGATAGCGGGTGAATTCCCTCCAGAGTACGCTGAGATGGAGAGGCGGAAAGTGTCTCAGCGACGCCGAATTGCGTTACTGCGCGGTGCCGCTATGGAACGCGCGGTTAATGATGTGGGGGCTGTCTTTGTGCAGCATGAGCAAGCGTTGCTCAGCGGCACGTTAGGCCAGGACTTGTTAGAGTTGTGTCATCCTGACCTGGGATGGGGTGTTCAAGCGGCAAAGCAGTTAGCCCGTGAGCGCATTTTCCAAAATGAGCGCAAAGCCAAACTGGAAATTGGTGCCTATACAACGCTGGGGATTTTATTAGAAGCATTTATTGGTGCTGCCAACGAATTGCACCACACAGGACATAGCTCATTTAAGCACCAGCGCGTACTAGCGTTGATCGGTGAAAATACGCCATTGCAGTCCTGGACGCTCTACGATAGTTATCGGCGTATGCTGGATTTTATTGGTGGAATGACCGATCACTACGCTGTCGATCTTGCGCAAGAAATGGGCGGGCGCTTGCGAGGTAATTAGCCTTTTATACGGAGGGCTGACGGAGGTGCTTAAGTTCCATAAGTCGTGCACGCTCAATGAGTATATGGATCACTTTATCGTGAATAGCATCGCTCATCTGGCCGGGGGTGAGCTCGGTTAACTGACGTGCGAGTTGTTCACCGCTAACGACTAATATATCGGGAGCCGCTTCGCTAGTATCAACTTTCCACCCCGGTAAAACCAATACGCCTCGCACAGGTACAGGGATGCCGCAGCGACGCTCAAGCCATTGAGTCAACCAACTGACACCCTGACGTGTTTTATGAAGAGGGCGGCGCTCCTGCCAGTGAGGAAAACGCAGCCGCTCACGTTCAACGGCTACGTTATTAAGCTCTTTCCCATCGCTTCCAATCGCTAATGCTCGTGCACGCGTTTCCACCACAAAGACACCGTGTGGTGTGACGACCACATGGTCAATCGTAAAGCTATCGGTGGGAACGTCGTGAAACACATAATAGGGGTGGGCTTCTGGCCTCACCATGCGTTCCAGTTCTTGACCTACGGCTAGCTCGCAAGCTAAACCAAGTTTAAGTCGGCGGATACGCTGATAATCGCGGACAAGTAGCAGTGAAAAAGCAAGCACTAACAGCGTGCTGAGTAGGCCATATAGTGCCCACTCCACCCAGTCTTGCTTTTCCACAAACAACATACGCCCCATGCCGTACACGAGTGGGGCAAGGCTAATAATGGGGCCGAGCGCACCGTTTAAAAACAGGCTAGAAAACGCTTGGTCGAGACGATGACGCAGGGCTTGACCTGGTTCACGTAAAGGAGCGTTAAAGGGAGACTGAACGCGCGCATCGTGGAGGCTACGCAGTGCCAAGACAATGCCACCCATGGCCGCCATGGGAAACAGGAAAATGAGTGGTAGCAGGTATTCTAACCAATTCATTGCAATGCCTTGCCCTTTAGCGCTTTGCCTCCAGGCAGAGCGCTATCACAGAGGTGTGTCAGCCACCTGCTAATTTAACTTGGTAGCCTAACGATGTTAATGCTTGCTGCAGCGTTTCCCGGTGATCTCCCTGAATCTCGATAATGCCATCCTTTACTGCACCACCGGTGCCACAGCGTTTCTTCAATGATTTAGCAAGCGTTTTCAACTCCGCATTGGGAATCGGTATACCGCTAATGGTGGTAACTCCTTTCCCCTTGCGGCCACTTGTTTCACGCCGGATCCGTACAATTCCGTCTAAATCAGCGATACGTGCTTGCTCGCTGGTATCTTCGCAGCGGCAGTGGTCGATAGACTCGCGGCAGCTTGGGCAAGTCTTGCCTTGTTCTGTTGAATACACTAGGCCGCCGAGCTGGTCACGTAATGAAGCCATACTTATTTCTCTATTGAATGTTGAGGCACTGGCATCTGCCACTTTTCATGGGTAAGGCGCTCAACGACTGGGGGCAGCTGGTACATGTTGCTGATCATAATAGCGCCTTCAGGCGTAGTTTCAGCATCTGGATAGCGGTTCAAGTGAATGACGGTCATACCTGCTTGCAGAGCTGCTCTAACGCCAACGAGTGCGTCATCGATGGCAATACAGTCACTTGCTGCAAACCCCATGATACTAGCTGCATGAAGATGAAGACAGGGCTCTGGTTTCCAGCAGTTAGCGGTATAGCCGCTGAACAAACGCTTACCAAAGTAAGCGGCTAGGCCAGTCGCTTGTAAAGCTGTATGAATTTTACTTTCTGGGCCATTGGATACAACCGCGCTTGGATAATTCTGCAGTACTTCAAGAGATTCATGCGCACCAGGAATCGCCTTCAGCTCGCTTGTTAACCGATTTGCTAGGCTGGTTCGCATCGTGTGTTCCATGCTAGCTAATTGATCTTCATCAACATTACCATAGCGCTGCTGTAATTCTGCCACAATTCGTCGAAAGCGGGCGCCCCGAAACTCTCCGAGATAATCAGTGGATTTAAAAGGTAAGCCCACCGAATTTAGACCGACAGCCATTTCTTCAGCCAGAAGTGGCTCGCTATCGACGAGGGTGCCATCACAGTCAAACAGCAAAAGTGGAAGCGGCATTGTCATTCCTTGCAGCGTCTTACACGCTGCCCGTGTTAGTTTAAGCCGACCATACTGCTATTGAACGAGATTTTTTGCTCTTTGTGAACACTGTTTGATAATTTTTTATGGGTTTCTATCAAGTTGCCCTGATGAATGACTGAGTGATGATCCCATTGTTGAGGGTAGGAATGGCTTTTTAAAGCAACAGCACTGATGCCGGGACGTGTTTAGACTAAGCTGTGATAATCACAAAAAAGGAGAGCCTCGATGCGATTTATACCCTGGGTGTTTTCAATTGCTTTTTGTACATCCCTGCTGATGGCAGGACAAACGCTAGCCGAAACGTCCGATTCAGATGATACGCAACATGACGCATTAGACGATGCGGCACTAGAAGAGAAATACGGTATCAAGGCTGGAGCACTTCAGCGGGATGAGTCTGCTTCCAACGGCGCGGAGGAAACCAGCGACGCTGAAAGTAACAATAGTGATAATGAAAAAGACACTGAGGGAGGCACCGGGGGGACCGGTAGTGCCGAAGATGCAGTCGAAAGCGGTGAGGATGAGCAGAGCAACGACGATAACGAGTAGTGCTTTTAGCGTGATAAGCGTCGCGAATTAGCGCTACTACGACGATGATAGGGTTTCATGGTCTTTTGGCTGGTGATCCACCAGGGAGCATAGTGACCGTTCATCGCGTTCAATAACGTTTTCTGCATAACAAGGCCAGCCTCAATGCTGGCCTCCATTTTTTCGGTCACCATACGCTGGTTTTCGCGCATCATGGAGGGACTGAAAAACGGCTGTGTTTGCCACATCTGTTGGCGCATAGCGATGGTGGACAGCGATGAGCTCCACAGTTCGAGCGCCATAAACCCCGCTTTCCACATATCAAACATGGCCAACGGCGCTGCCGATGTAGAAGAGTACTTCATAGGGGCTACCTGTTGAGAGAATAATGAATGCACCCGTTAGTATTAGCATATATATGCTGCGTTGCAATAAAATAAGGCGACCATTAGGTCGCCTTACGGGAACGCTGCTGTAAGAAGATTACTTCACTTTCGGTGCCAGCTCGCCGCGCTCGTAGCGCTGGAACATTACTTCTAGGTTGACGGGTTTGATTTTGCTCGCATTACCAGCAGTGCCGAAGGCTTCATAGCGTGCGATACACAGATCACGCATGGCGGTTACGGTTTCTTTAAGGAATTTACGCGGGTCGAACTCGGAAGGGTTCTGGGCCATAAAGCGGCGGACTGCACCAGTAGAAGCGAGGCGTAAATCGGTGTCGATGTTCACTTTACGGACACCGTGTTTGATGCCTTCGATGATCTCTTCGACTGGCACTCCGTAAGTTTCCGGGATTTGACCGCCATACTGGTTAATCACTTCCAGCCACTCCTGTGGCACGGATGATGAACCGTGCATCACCAAATGAGTGTCGGGAATGCGTGCGTGGATCTCTTTAATGCGTTGGATCGATAGTGTGTCGCCAGTGGGTGGCTTCGTAAATTTATAAGCCCCGTGGCTGGTACCAATGGCGATAGCCAGCGCATCTACATGGGTCGCTTTGACAAATTCAGCGGCTTCTTCAGGGTCGGTGAGCATCTGTTCCATATCCAGCTTGCCCTCGGCACCGATGCCGTCTTCTTCGCCAGCCATTCCCGTCTCTAAGCTGCCCAGACAGCCGAGTTCGCCTTCCACGGAAACACCGCAGGCATGAGCCATTTCTACTGCACGACGAGTGACATTGACGTTGTAGTCATAGTCCATCGGTGTTTTGCCGTCTTCACCCAAAGAGCCGTCCATCATTACCGAGGAGAAGCCGAGTTGGATGGAGCGTTGGCAAACGGCAGGGCTAGTGCCGTGATCCTGATGCATCACGACTGGAATATGTGGGAATTCTTCCACTGCGGCCAAGATCAGGTGGCGCAGGAAGGGGGCACCGGCGTATTTACGCGCGCCAGCAGAGGCTTGCACGATAACCGGAGAGTCGGTGGCGTCAGCAGCTTCCATGATGGCGCGCATCTGCTCAAGGTTATTAACGTTGAATGCCGGGATACCGTAGCCATATTCGGCCGCGTGGTCGAGCATTTGGCGCATGCTGATCAAAGCCATGGGGTCACCTTATTTGGGTTGTCTGTGTGTACGGATGCAGTAAGCGTGCCGTTTCGATTTAAGATTTAACCGCGCTGTGCGGCAGCTTCGAGTGCGGCGACGGCAGGCAGCTGCTTGCCCTCAACGTACTCAAGAAATGCGCCACCGCCGGTGGAAATATAGGAAACGCGGTCAGCAATGGCGTATTTATCAATCGCTGCTAACGTATCACCACCCCCAGCAATTGAGAAAGCGCTGCTGTCGGCAATAGCTTGGGAAAGTACTTCAGTTCCTTTGCCAAACTGATCAATTTCAAATACGCCAACAGGGCCGTTCCACAAAATAGTGCCCGCACTTTTCAGCAAGCTGGCTAAGTGGCTAGCCGTGTCTGGGCCGATATCCAAAATCATTTCGTTATCAGCGACTTGATCAACCGGCTTGACGACAGCTTCAGCGGATTCAGAAAACTCAGTGGCGACGACGACGTCAGTTGGTAGCGGAATGGCAACTTTCTCCATGAGTGCTTTTGCTTGGCCGATTAAATCTGCTTCGTAAAGCGATTTGCCAACATTATAGCCTGCCGCCGCGATAAACGTGTTGGCGATGCCTCCACCAACAATCAGTTGGTCGCACCTGTCGGAAAGGGCAGTGAGTACGTCTAACTTGGTGGATACTTTAGAACCGCCTACAATCGCCGTCATAGGCCGCGCCGGGTTTGCCAACGCTTTTTCAAGCGCATCAAGCTCTTGAGCAAGCAGCGGACCCGCACACGCCTGCGCTGCAAAGCGCGCTACACCGTGAGTAGAGGCTTGTGCGCGGTGAGCGGTGCCAAAGGCATCCATTACAAACACGTCGCATAGGGCTGCATATTGCTTGGAAAGCTGTTCGTCGTCTTTTTTCTCGCCGATGTTAAAGCGCACGTTTTCTAACAGTACAACATCGCCGTTAGCCAACGTTGGCGCTGTATCGAGATAGTTGCTGACAAGTGTGACAGGGCGGTCAAGCAACTCGCCTAAGCGTTCTGCGACGGGCGCGAGTGAAAATTCTTCAGCAGGTTCACCCTCAGTAGGACGACCTAAGTGGCTCATTAGCATCACTTTCGCACCTGCTTGAGCTGCTGCCTGAATGGTTGGCAGCGCCGCGCGAAGACGAGCGTCACTGGAAACACGGCCATGTTTGATCGGTACGTTAAGATCTTCACGAATCAGCACGCGCTGCCCTTCCAGGGGCAGGTCGGTCATTTTTTGCACGTTCATGTGAGCGGTTTCCTCGTGTTCAAGCAGATGAAAAGACATGGTGCAGGCCTAGCGAGCGTTGCTTGTAGAAAGCGATGCCAGCCGTTGAGTGATATCCAGCATACGATTGGCAAAGCCCCATTCATTGTCAAACCAACACAGCAGCTTAATTAAGCGTGTCCCTGCGACCCGTGTTTGCGTGGCGTCTAGGATGCCAGAGCGTGGATCATGATTAAAATCTATCGATGCCATGGGAGCTTCGGTATAGCCTAATACGCTGGCTAAGCGCTGCTGGCTGGCACCTCGTAGTAATTCGTTAACCTGCTCGGCGCTGGTATCACGGCGCACAGTCAATGCGGCATCCATTGCAGAGACATTAATGGTTGGTACGCGCACGTGCAGGCATTCAAAACGACCGGCTAGGCTAGGCATCAAGCGGCTGATTCCGACGGCCAGCCCCGTATCTACGGGGACAATTGACTGCATGGCAGAGCGTGTCAGACGTAGATCTGTTTGATGATAGGCATCAATGACTGGCTGGTCGTTCATTGCCGAGTGGATGGTGGTGGTAACGCCGTGCTCAAGCCCCAGTGCTTCGTCCAGTACGGTGAGTAATGGGACGAGGCAGTTGGTGGTGCATGAGGCTGCTGAGAGAATGCGGTGGGAGAGGGTGAGCTCATGCTCGTTGATGCCCCACACAATGGTCTTATCCACATCGCTTTCAGCGGGCTGAGAAAACAGTAGCCGCTTAGCGCCAGCGGTTAAATGCTGCTCAGCCGTCACACGGTCCTTGAAACTACCAGAGCACTCCAGAACTAAATCAATGTCCAGTGCCGCCCAGGGCAGGGCCTGCGGGTCAGGCTCGCAAAGAACCTGAATACGCTGACCATTGATAAGGAGACGTTCACCGTCATTGTCTACCTCGCCAGGAAAACGGCCATGGGTCGTATCGTAGCGAGTAAGGTAGGTAATCGTCGCAAGATCAGACAGCTCATTGATGGCGACCACTTCAATTTCTGGGTGGTTGCGTTCAACTAGCGCTCTTAACACGCATTGGCCAATGCGCCCGTAACCATTAATGGCAATTCGATATGTCGAGTTTGCGTTAGCCATGTCGCGAAGCGGCTCTCAAAAAAGTTGCTCGATGATAGCGTATTTCAGCTGAGAATGTTTTTCAGTTGCCCATGCCGGTTAGTCGCCAAGCGAGAGGCAGCAGCAGCGCGGTAAAAATACCGGTTAAGCTCATGCCCAGCGAGGCAAACGCGCCAGCCGTTGGGCTCAGTTCAAATGCTCGCACAGTGCCGATGGCATGGCCATTTAGACCCAGTGCAAAACCGACAATGCGCTCATCGTTAATCTTCAGTAGTCGAGCAGCGACACTCACGAAGGGAATGGCAACCACACCTGTTACTAGCAGTGCCCCCATCAGTAACGCAACGTTGCCGCCGAGCTGTTCGGTAATACCGATGGCGATAGGCGCGGTAACCGACTTGGCGGCAAGCGACGCTAAAATAGTAGGGCTAGTGCCCATCAACCAGGCGATGCCCAGTGCGTAACAGGCAGCCAGTGTGGCGGCGATCGGCAGACAAAGTGTCAGCGGCTGCCACAGCTCACGAATGCGCGGCAGCTGTTGATAGAGTGGCATGCCTAAGGCAACAGTAGCCGGACCTAACAAAATGGTGAGCCACGAAGCCCCTTGGTGGTAGGTCGCATAAGGTAACCCTATCGCGACGAGCGTCGCTGCTAATAGCAATGCAGCGATTAAAATAGCGGGTAGCCAAGACGGGTTGCTCAAGCGCTTAAAGAGCAAGCTGCCAAGCAAATAGGCCGCAAGCGTCAGTCCTACGGCAAACAGCGGTGTGGCTGTTAGGGTGGATAATACGTCAGTGGGCATCTGAGCGCCCAATTAGCCGTTGTAATAACCATAACGTGGTAATCACGCTTAATAACGTCCCTAGCAATAGCGCAGTGAGTATAGCGAACCACTGACCCGCAAGCTCATCCAGAATAAAAAACACACCGACGACGCCTGGCATAATGAGCATGGCCAGAAGCGCGATCAACGGCTGGGCTGCGGCCGCTAAACTTGCAGGCACGCGCCCTAGAACAGCAAGGGTGGCACATAGCAACAGCATGCCAACCACCCCCGAAGAAAAAGGCAGGCCGGAGAAGTGGATCACCACTTCTCCGATTAACCAATAGCTAATTAGCCATAGCAGGCCATTTAGCGCGGGCATGGAATATCCCGGGCTAGATCAGCCTGCGTGGCGTTAGCCCAGTAGCTCATTAGCCTGTTTAACAATATTTTCAACCGTAAAGCCGAAATGTTTGAACAGTTCGCCAGCCGGTGCAGATTCGCCATACGTGGTCATGCCAATAACGCGACCATCTAGGCCAACGTACTTGTACCAGTAGTCGGCATGACCCGCTTCGATCGCAATCCGTTTAGTGACTGCCTTAGGCAGTACGCTTTCACGATATTCCGCGTCCTGGCCATTAAAACGGTAGGTCGATGGCATGGAGACCACGCGCACCGCTTTACCCTGCTGTTCCAATTCTGCTGCTGCGTCCATGGCAAGCGACACTTCAGAGCCGGTAGCAATCAAGATCAGCTCCGGCGTGCCGTCGCTGTCTTTCAAAATGTAACCACCGCACTGAATGGCAGCTAATTGTGCCTTGGTGCGTTGCTGGTGAGGTAGGTTCTGGCGCGAGAGTACTAGCGCTGTGGGGCCGGAGTGGCGTTTCACAGCGGCATCCCAGGAAGCTGCTGTTTCAACTGCATCACAAGGGCGCCATGTGTTCAGGTTAGGCGTTGTGCGTAGGCTGGTAAGTTGCTCAATCGGCTGGTGAGTGGGGCCATCTTCGCCCAGACCGATAGAGTCATGGGTAAACACGTAAATGGCTTGCTGTCCCATCAGCGCTGCCATACGCACGGCGTTACGCATATATTCCATGAAAATCAGGAAGGTTGCCCCATAAGGAACAAAGCCGCCGTGTAAGGCAATACCATTCATCACCGCGCCCATGCCGAACTCACGTACCCCATAGTGCAGGTAGTTGCCGCTAGCATCTTCTGGTGTGATCGCTTTGGCGCCCTTCCAGAAGGTCAAGTTGGATGGCGCGAGATCAGCGCTACCGCCGAGCAGCTCGGGCATTTGCGGACCGATAACATTCAACGCTTCAAAAGAGGCCTTGCGAGAGGCAATGCTTTCACCTTTCTCTTGGGCCTGCTCAATGAGAGCGGCAGTTGAAAGTTCTGCCGGTAGCTGGGCCTTCATGCGGCGCTCAAACTCTTTGGCTTCGGCTGGGAATGCTTCGGCATAACGGGCGAAGCGGGCATTCCACTCCTGCTGGCGGTTTTTGCCAGCGTTACGAGCATCCCAAGCAGAATAAACGGGCTCGGGGATATGGAACGGTGCGTGCTCCCAGCCGAGCTGCTTACGGGCGAGGGCCACTTCGTCGTCACCTAATGGTGCGCCGTGAGCCTCTTCTTTGCCCTGTTTGTTAGGTGCGCCAAAGCCAATGATCGTTTTGCAGATAATCAGACTAGGCTTATCGTCGTGGCTCTTGGCTAATTCAATGGCTGCTTTGATCTCTTCCGGCTTATGGCCGTCGACGTTCGGCACCACGTGCCAGCCGTACGCTTCAAAGCGCTTGGCGGTGTCGTCGGTAAACCATCCTTCAACCTCACCATCAATAGAGATGCCGTTGTCGTCATACAGGGCAATCAGCTTGCCTAGTTGCTGAGTACCCGCCAGCGACGCGGCTTCATGGGAGATGCCTTCCATTAAGCAGCCGTCACCCAGGAAACACCACGTATGGTGATCAACAATGGTGTGGCCAGGGCGATTAAACTGCGCTGCCAGCGTTTTTTCAGCAATTGCAAAGCCAACAGCGTTGGCGAAACCTTGGCCTAACGGGCCAGTGGTGGTTTCGATGCCCGGGGCGTAGCCAAATTCCGGGTGGCCAGCCGTGGGTGAATGCAGCTGGCGGAAGTTCTGCAGCTGTTCCAGGCTTAATTCATAGCCGCTAAGGTGCAGCAGTGAATAGAGCAGCATTGAGCCGTGGCCATTAGACAACACGAACCGATCTCGATCGGCCCACTTGGGGTCTTCGGGGTTGTGCTTGAGGTAGTCATTCCACAGCACCTCGGCAATATCAGCCATGCCCATGGGGGCGCCAGGGTGACCAGATTTGGCCTTCTGAACAGCATCCATGGAAAGGGCGCGAATGGCATTGGCCAGCTCAAAACGGGACGGCATGGGGGTGCTCCTCGCCTGAAAACAGAAATAATAAAGGCGCTATTGTCGCTGACTTCCCCGGCGGCGGCAAATTCTAGAGCCACGTTCTGGGAAGAACCCCCAACAGCGTGTAGACTCTGCCTCCCGAAGTGGTAGCGAAAATAGTCGTGCCGCTTCTATATATGGGCAGGGAACTGAACTTCCTGCCATGATTTCCTGCTGATGCTGCGGTCACTCTGCAGCCGTCATACAGAGGGTCGAGAGCGCGATGAGCGAATATTCCCTGTTTACCTCCGAGTCTGTCTCAGAAGGGCATCCTGATAAGATTGCCGACCAGATTTCCGACGCGGTACTAGATGCCATTATCGCCCGAGATAAACAGGCCCGCGTTGCCTGTGAAACCATGGTGAAAACAGGCGTTGCCATTATTGCCGGTGAGATCACCACGTCTGCGTGGGTTGATCTGGAAGCACTGGTGCGTGATGTGATTACCGATATTGGTTACACCTCATCTCGTGTGGGTTTTGATGGCGCAACCTGTGGGGTAATCAACCTGATCGGCAAGCAGAGCGTTGATATCGCTCAGGGCGTCGACCGCACTAAACCTGAAGACCAGGGTGCTGGCGATCAGGGTTTGATGTTTGGCTACGCGACTAACGAAACCGATTCGTTTATGCCGGCGCCGATCCATTACTCGCACCGTTTGGTTGAACGTCAGGCGGAGCTGCGCAAAAACGGCCTGTTGCCGTGGCTGCGCCCAGATGCCAAAAGCCAGGTAACCTTCCGTTATAACGCTGAAGGCAAGCCTTGTGGTGTCGACGCAGTGGTCTTGTCTACTCAGCACGACCCGGAAATCGGCCAAGATGACCTGCGTAAAATGGTGAAGCGCGAAATCGTCGAGCAGGTGATTCCCGCTGAGTGGTTGGATGAGAATACCCAGTACCACATCAACCCAACCGGTCAGTTTGTCATTGGTGGCCCGGTGGGCGACTGCGGCTTAACAGGGCGTAAAATCATCGTCGATACCTACGGCGGCATGGCGCGGCATGGCGGTGGAGCCTTCTCTGGTAAGGATCCGTCTAAAGTTGACCGCAGCGCTGCTTATGCGGGCCGTTACGTGGCTAAAAACGTGGTTGCCGCTGGTCTTGCTGATAAGTGCGAAATTCAGGTTTCCTACGCTATTGGCGTTGCCGAGCCGACGTCGGTTTCCATCGATACCTTCGGCACCGGTAAAATCGACGATGTTAAAATTGTCGAGCTAGTGCGTGAGCACTTTGATCTGCGCCCTTACGCGATTACCAAAATGCTTGACCTGCTACATCCGATGTACCGCCTAACGTCTGCTTATGGTCACTTTGGGCGTGAGCCGTTTGAGCACAGCTATAGCTGGGTGGACGACAAAGGCCAAGTACATACAGAAACCTTTACCGCCTTCCCATGGGAAAAAACCGATAAAGCCGACACTCTGCGTCAGGCTGCCGGTTTGTAACAAGACGTGTGACGGCAATATAAGCAGGTCTATAGCGTGCCCCTTGGCTGATGCCAAGGGGCTTTTTTATTGCGTTGAATGTTTGTTTTTCGCCATGCGCTAAGGTCACTCTTCTCATCTGGCGTTTTATTAGACGCTGCTAGTAAAAAGGGAAGCGCCGCGACAGGGTGCCGAGAGAGAGCGTATGGATACCAACAGAAAAGCATGCAAGCGATGGCTGCTGATCACCGCTTTATTGAGACCACTATTGGGGAGAGCAAAGCTATTAAGCACAGTGTTGTTAAGTGCGTGCTTACCGAGTGTCACCTTATCCGCACAGGCCAACGTGTGCCCTGATTGGCCCCGTGAACGGCTGGCGCAAGAGAGCCAAACACTGGCAGAGCATGTTGCCCGCTGGGACAGTGCCTACCATGATCAGGGCGAATCACTGATTAACGATGAACTTTACGATCAAGCAGTCGCTCGGCTAGCAAACTGGCAAGCCTGCTTGGGTGAAGTGGCTCGGCACCGCCCGCTGACTAGGGTGACCCGTAGCGATGGCACCTTAGATCACCCTGTGGCGCAAACGGGTTTGAATAAAGCCGACGATAATGGTGTGCGACGCTTTATGAGTCGCCGAGATGACCTCTGGATTCAGCCTAAGGTCGATGGTGTCGCGATAACGCTGCGCTACGAGGAGGGCGTGTTGGTCGAAGCGGTTAGCCGTGGCGACGGCGAACGCGGGCAGAACTGGACGGCTCGTGTGCAGCAATTACCTGCTGTGCCAAACACGCTACCAACGCCGCTATCCGCCGTACTCCAAGGCGAACTCTACTGGACATTGGATGGCCATATTCAGTCGCAGCGCCGAGCATCTAGCGCACGAGGCGCTGTTGCCGGGGCCATGGCCCAGGAATCGCCTACGCGCCAAACCCGTGAGCGGATCGGACTGTTTATCTGGGACTGGCCAGATGGTCCTGCTGCGATGAATGAAAGGCTCGGTCAACTGACCGCATTAGGGTTTGATACCGCCGATTACACCCATCCTATCAATACCCGGCATGACGCTGCCGCTTGGCGGGATACGTGGTTTAACGGCCCTCTGCCGTTTGCCACCGATGGGGTGGTACTGAAACAGGCCGAGCGCCCTGGGGTTCAGCGCTGGTCATCGTCGCCACCGGAGTGGGCGGTTGCATGGAAATATCCCGCTCAGCAGGCGTTAGTACAGGTGCGCGGTGTCGAGTTTCGCGTTGGCCGAACAGGACGTGTGACCCCGTTACTGTGGCTCTACCCAGTGACGCTAGAAGGACGGCGCATCAGTCGTGTTTCGCTGGGGTCTCTGGAACGCTGGGAAGCATGGGACGTGCGCCCAGGCGATCATATCGCCATAACATTGGCAGGCCTCACTATTCCCCAGGTAACGGAAGTCGTTTGGCAAGCCGACGAGCGAGTGGCTCTTGGCGTGCCCTCCCCTGAGCGTTATCACCTATTAAGTTGCTTTACGCTCACCACGGGCTGCGATGCGCAGTTGCTGGCGAGGCTTACCTTTTTAAGCGACCAGTTACACATGCAGGGTGTTGGGGAAGGTACCTGGCAAGCGCTCATGGAGGCAGGTGTTGTGACTGAACTGCTGGGCTGGCTGGCAGCAACGCCGGAACAGCTTCAGCGAGCACACGGCGTGGGCGACGTTCGTTCAGCAGCCCTGGTCGCTCAGTTCCAGGCCGCACAAGCGGCCTCCTATTCTCAGTGGTTAATGGCGTTAGGGATGCCACCAGGTGGCAGCGCCCAGCTAGGGGATTGGGATACCTTGGCAGGCTACACACACACAGATTGGCAGGCAGAGCCCGGGGTTGGCCCGGTACGTGCTGACGCGCTGATAGCATTTTTCAGCCATCCAGACGTGCAGCGTATGGCCGCTCAGCTAAAGCTGGCGGGGGTTGAAGGCTTTTAACTTAGCCCGGTAATACGCAGCATGAGGTGCAGATAGAGAGGAATCAGTAATGGCGCTAATAGCGTGGTGGTAAGCACCGCCAATGCTCCTTTTTGCGGTTGAATCCCTAGCTCCATGGCGACGACGACTACGTTAGAGGCCATGGGCACGACGCCTAGCAACAGCAATGCCATACCGAGCTCTGGCGCAAGTGGGCCCAGAGCTTGAAGTAATAAAACAACGATTAGCATCACCAGCGGCCAAAGCAGATAACGTAAGCCCACGCAGGTGGCAACAAAGCGGGAGTCCCAAGCATCAAGCGTAACCTGGCTAAGGGTCATGCCAATAATCATCATGCCTAGCAAGGTGTAGGTGGCGGGGAAAACGTCAAGCGAGTTCATCAGTGCGCTGGGAAGCGTCACGTTGAGGGCGCTCAGTAGCAGCGCAGACAAAAACGCATAAATCAGCGGCAGTCGAACAATTTTGATCAGACTTTGGCGCATTGAAAAGTGGCCGCGGGCACTTAAGTAAAATCCCACCGTAAACTCATATAGATTAATCCCTAGCATGCAGAAGAGATAAAGCGTGACACCTTCTGGCGGCAGTAAAATTAGCGCCACGGGCAGACCAAAGTAACCGGTATTGCCAGTGCCAGAAGAGAACGCTAAAAGCGCCCCCTCCTGAGGCCCGAAGCGGTGTTGGGTAAACCAGCGTACGGTCAGTGCCATGATGCTCACCAGGATGAATAGCGCCAGCGTTAATAGCAGATACTCCGCTGTTGGGCCGCCGTTCATTAATGCGCGGAAAATGGTGAGTGGTGCAATCAGGTATACCAGTAGTGTGGCGATGGGGCGTGGGTCGATTTTTAAGCGCTGTGCAGCAATCCACCCCAATCCTACAAACCCCAATAACATCAACAGTGGCCCCATTAGGGCACTTGGCGCTAAATCCATTTCTGCATCCTAGTCGTTAGATGACAACGCTGTTGTTTAAATAGCTCAGTAGTTGCCTATGTAACTCAGTAGTTGTGTAAATAGCTAACATGAGCCGAATTAAAGGCCGACTGTGGAATCTTTCATTAGCTCCAGCGCGGCGGAAAGAGGAGAATAACCTAAATTATCACGATGTTAACGCTTTGCGAGGAAGTCCCATGAGCAGTCAAGAGCACCCGTTAGGTATTAGCTTTGAATTCTTTCCGCCCAATACCGATGCGGGAAGAGAGAAGTTAATGCACGTGCGCGATGAACTGGCCGCTCGGCATCCACGCTTTTTCTCAGTCACTTATGGTGCCGGTGGGTCTACCCAGGCACGTACACGCGATATTGTGCGCACAGTTAGCCAAAGCGGTATTACGACCGCGCCACACCTTTCCTGCATTGGCAGCGAAAAAGCGCAACTGCGCGACTTGTTAGCGCAGTATCGCGAAGAGGGTGTCGACAGCTTAGTGGCGCTACGCGGTGACATGCCATCGGGCATGGGAAGCATTGGTGAGCTGCGCTACGCCAACGAACTGGTCGAGTTTATCCGTGCAGAAACCGGTGACCATTTTGAGATTGCGGTGGCTGCCTATCCTGAATCTCATCCACAGGCACCCAATCTCGACAAAGATGTGGAAAACTTTGCCCGTAAAATGAAGGCTGGCGCCAACATGGCCATCACCCAGTACTTTTTTACCGCGGATGCCTACTTCCATTTTGTTGAAAAAGCTCGGGCATTAGGCGTCGAGCAGCCGATTATTCCTGGCATTATGCCGATCACTAACTACACCAAATTGGCGCGTTTTTCAGACGCCTGTGGCGCAGAAATTCCCCGCTGGATTCGCAAGCAGTTGGAAGCTTATGGTGATGATAGTGACGCTATTGCCGCTTTTGGCACCGATGTTGTTAGCCGTTTGTGTGAGCGCTTACTCGATGGCGGTGCGCCTGGTCTACACTTCTACACACTTAATCAGGCAGCTCCCGTACTGAAAATTGTTGATAACCTGAGAGGCTAGTGAGTTCTTAAAGAACCTAGCTTAGTGATCAATAAGAACGCCCGCTCGATAGCATTCGAGCGGGCGTTTTCGTTGGGCGGTTAACTGCTAATGATTAAGTGAATAGCAGATTGCACCGTCACGTGGTGCTGGGTGTTGCCTTATTGCCATGCTGCTTACGCTGCATAATGAACAGCGCTGCGCCAATGGCTAGGCCAGCAATATCGCTGTAAATGCCGCCGTAAATCATAAACATCGCACCGACCAGCATGACAACACGCTGTAAGGTGTTTACCGGCCCAAAGAACCATGCTTGCACCATGCCTGAAAGCAAGATGATACCCAGTGTTGCGGTCACACCGACACGAAGTATCTGCATCGCAGAGCCTTCCATCAGCATGGCTGGGCTGTAGAAGAACATAAACGGCACGATAAACGCAGCAAGCCCAATTTTGAACGAAGCGACCGATGTGCCCATGGGGTTATCCCCAGAAATACCGGCGGCGGCGTAAGATGCTAACGCCACTGGCGGCGTAATGGCCGACACGACCGCAAAGTAGAACACGAAAAAGTGTGCGACGAGCGGCTCGATACCAATATTGATCAGGCCGGGGGCCACCACCGATGCCGCTACCGCGTAGGCTGCTGTCGTAGGCATGCCCATGCCGAGCAGGATACTGATCAGCATCGCAAAGACCAACGCTAATAGCTGGCTAACTCCGGCAAGGCCTAACAGTAGTGATGAGAAGCGTGCGCCGACGCCCGTCAGTGATATAACGCCAACAATAAGACCTGCACAAGCACACACCGCGATGATCTGAATCGACATGGTGCCCGCTAGTTGGAGGGCTCTCAAAATAGCCCGAATACCCATTTTATTGGGAGAGATCCAACTAACAACTGCCGCTGATGCTGTTGCTAGGGTACCGGCACGAATGACGGAGTAGCCCATAAAGAGAGCGACAATAAGAATGATAATGGGCGCGAATAGATAGACTTGTTTAACCAGCTTGGAGAATAGCGGGATTTCATCTTTACGCATGCCACGCATGCCTTTACGCGCCGCTTCAAAATCCACCATAAAGTAGATAGAGGCGAAGTAAAGAATGGCTGGAATGACCGCCGCAATCGCAATTTCTGTATAAGGAATGCCGGTGACTTCCGCCATGATAAAGGCGCCCGCCCCCATGATGGGCGGCATAATCTGACCACCCGTAGAGGCCGCTGCTTCAATGGCACCAGCACTGCGCGCCGGATAGCCGACTTTTTTCATCAGTGGGATGGTAAGCGAGCCAGTCGATACCACGTTGCCCGCTGATGTGCCGTTGATCATGCCCATTAAACCGGAAGCAAAAATAGATACTTTCGCCGGGCCGCCACGGGCACGGCCAGCGGCTGCAAACGCGAAATTGACGAAGTAATCACCTACTTTCGAGGCCTGTAAAAACGCCGCGAAAATAATAAACAATATGATGTAAGTCGATGACACCGCCGTCGTTGGGCCAAGAATGCCCGCATCGGTATAGACCTGACTGAAGAAGCGCTGCACGGACAAGCCTGGGTAGCCTAGGAAACCGGGTAGATACTGGCCAGCAAAGACATAGACCAGGAAAACCGCTGAAATCACCACCAATGCTAAACCAGCCACCCGACGAGTAAGCTCTAGAATCAACAATGAGCCTGCAATGGCCGCCCAGGAGATGCCGGGAGGTGCAAACGAGGTGCCTGTCGACATGCGCATATTGGTATTAAAGGCCATCAACAAGTAAGCAGCGCTGGCGATGGCACACACCATTAAAACGAGGTCGGCGGGATTAAAGCGGTGGCGTGCCTGCCGATAGAACCAAGACAGGGCAATGGCTGCTGCCGTGGTGGCTATGAGTGGATAGCCGTAATGCAGTGTCTCAATGCTTGGATCAATGCGCATCGCACCGCCATTGAGTGTTTGCTGCATCAAAAAGACTTGTATAAGTGAATAGATCGCAGGCGCTAGCAGTGCATAGCTGGCCCATTTGAGCCAAGCGGGGGAGGCCTGCTGATCATCTTCTGCAAAGCGCGCACCGGCAAACAGCCCGTACCCTAAAACCAGTGCACCGGCAATATGTACAATGCGAAACGACCAGGTTTCCATTGGATACACATTGAGCGAAAACAGGTGGAAGCTTGAATAGCCAATGGCCAGTGCCGCAAATAAAAAGAATTGCCAACCAACAAACACGCGACGGTTGGACTCGACAACCTCCTCATCGACACCCTCGGCGATTGACTCGGGTATCGATGAAGCAGTTTGGGCATCATCCTTGAGGCCGTTGGGGTCTTGATCGGTATTGTGACTCATCAGAGGTCACCCTCACAGCAAAAGCAGAAAAAGAGGCGGTAGCGAACGCTGCCTCGTCCGGCCAGCGGAAAACGAGGCAGCGTGAGGAGGTTCTGGCTTAGTTGATCATGTCATCAGCGATGTCGTAGCCATTCTCTTCGTACCAGCGCGCAGCGCCCGGATGGAAAGGTAGCACGGTGTTATGGACGATGTTTTCCGGAATAGTGGTTTCTGCGCTGCGGTGTACTGAGCGCATGCGGTCATTATTTTCCATCGTGGCTTTGGTAACTTCGTAGACAAAGTCTTCCGGCAAATCACAGCCAGCAATCGCGAAGTTCCACATAGACACAGCGCGAGCGTCTTCTTCCAGTGTGGTGTAAGTACTAGCGGGGATAGTGAACTCAGCAACCGGGAAGTTTTCTAGCACGGTGACTAGCTCATCTTCATTGAATTCAATGATGTTCACATCGGTCTGTACTTCAAGCTGGCTAACGGCAGGAATCGGGATACCCGCTGCAAATGCGATCACATCCAACAGGCCATCCTGAAGCTGACCACCTAAATCAGACCAACCGCCGTTACGGCGATCAAACTCTACGCCCAGCGTTTCGAGAATAGCGGGGAAATAAGTGTCTGACGTGGACGCTGCCGGACCGAAACCGATGCGTGCGCCATCAGGAATATCAGAGATAGACTCAATGCCTGAGCTTGAAAGTGCAGCAATAGAGAATGGTGTTTCATACATCGGGAACAGCGCACAAACATTGTCCATTGCCAGGCCAGGCGCTAGCGGGCTTTCACCTTTAACAGCGTCCGACGCTGGGCCCATCGTGGTCAGGCCAAAGGCCATATCACCGCTGTGCACCAGTGCTAAGTTCTGAGTTGGGCCACCAGTGACTTCGCCGCCGCCAGACACACCCAGTTCGTCTGAAATAAAGTTGGCCCAACCGGAGCCGTAAACAAAGTAGGTGCCGCCTTGGCTTGCAGTACCGACGGTGAAGTTATCGGGCCATTCTGAGCGGTCTGCGTGGGCTGTGCCTGCTGCTAGCAAGGCGCTACCGGCAAGAAGGGCGACGGTTTTAGGCATCATATTGCGCATGGCGAGGTTTCCTAAACTGTTATTGGGATTATCGTCTGGCGTGTGTTGGCACTGCCAGTGGCTTTATCTTAAGCAATTTACATAGAGCGATAGTCATGCCAATAGACAGCCTGATTATTAAAATCAGTGACTTAATGATTTCTTATTCAACTTTGGTTGAAATGAAAAAACCGCTAAGTGTCTGGGGTTTCGCACACCATGTGCTATTTAGTGTGTGGTTTTTCGCACACTTCCATGAGTGAGGAGTGAGGAGTGAGGAGTGAGGAGTGAGGAGTGAGGAGTGAGGAGTGAGGAGTGAGGAGTGAGGAGTGAGGAGTGCCTGGAATGGCCCCAGCGCCGTAAGGGCTTAAATTAAAAAGCGCTGGGGGGCAGTTAACGTTTGGGTTTGCCGGGGTCGAGAATACGTACGGGCTGTACATCTTGCGTTTTTTGCTCTTCGCGTACCTGGTTAACGCGGGTAGTCAGCTCTGGCGCAGCCTCATCTTCAATCGGCAGCTGCTCGAAAAAATCGCAGTTAACGCATTCCCGGTAGCGAATGTTGTTTTGCTCCCAGGCGCGAATTCGGTCCATGGCCGCGCAGCGCGGGCAGGTTACCCCAGCAATAAAGCGTTTCACACTCGACATAACAGGCTCCAAGGGTGCGGTAACAAGGCAGGTACCGCACCCAGTAATAGTGAAAGTAAACGTCAGGCTGCGCGGATACCGCTATGGCGTAGTAATGGCTCTACACTTGGCTCGCGGCCTCGGAAGGCGTGAAATAGCTCGGCTGCATCTCTCACGCCGCCTGGTTCCAGAATTTCCTGGCGGAAGCGTTGGCCTGTGGTAGGGTCAAAAATACCCGCCTCCTCGAACGCGCTCCAAGCGTCGGCAGAGAGCACTTCCGCCCATTTGTAGCTGTAATAGCCAGCCGCATAGCCGCCTGAAAAAATATGGCTAAAGCTATTCTGGAAGCGGTTAAAGTCGACGGTAGGCACGACAGAGGTGTGGCTACGTACGTCGTCCAATAGCGTTTGAACGTCGCTGGCGCTTGGCGCTTCCAACTCGTGGTGCAGGCGCAAGTCGAACAGTGAAAACTCTATTTGGCGCACCATCCCCATTGCTGACTGGAAGTTCTTGGCTGCCTGTAAACGCCCTAACAGTTCAGCGGGCAGTGGCTCTCCAGTATCGACATGCTTGGCGAGTAGGTCTAATCCTTCGCGTTCCCAGCAGTAGTTCTCCATAAATTGGCTGGGCAGTTCAACCGCATCCCAAGCAACGCCGTTAATGCCAGAGATATCGGCGATATCCTGTTTTGTCAGCATGTGATGCAAGCCATGGCCGAACTCATGAAACAGCGTGGTGACTTCATCATGAGTGAGCAGAGCGGGTTTGTCGCCCACTGGGGCGGTGAAGTTACAGGTCAGAAATGCCACTGGCAGCTGTAGGCCGTTTTCAGTTTGGCGGCGTACTCGGCAATCGGCCATCCATGCTCCGCCGCGCTTGCTTTCGCGAGCGTACAAATCCAAATAGAAACCGGCGATCGGCTTGCCTTGTTCCGTAATGCGGAAGTACTGAACATCGCTGTGATAACTCGGCGCATCAGGGGCTGCTTCCACGCGAACGCCGTAAAGACGTTCTACTACTTGGAACAGTCCATCCACCACCCTGGGCGCAGGGAAGTAAGGACGAAGCTGCTCTTGTGAGATGGAGTGACGAGCCTCGCGCAGTTTTTCGCTGGCATAGGGCACATCCCACGGCTCAAGCGTCTCAATCCCTAATGCTTCACGGGCATAGTCGCTGAGCTCGGCGACTTCTTCCTTGGCCTGGGGAACGGCGCGGCGAGCTAGGTCATTCAAAAATTCCAGCACCTGCTCGGGAGAATCGGCCATCTTAGTGGTGAGTGAGTAATCGGCGTAGGTGTTAAAGCCAAGCAGGTGAGCAAGCTCTTGGCGAAGTGCCAAAATCTCTTCAAGAACGGGGGCGTTATCGAACTTGCCTGTGTCTGGGCCTTGATCGGAAGCGCGAGTGACAAATGCGGTATATACCTCGCGCCGCAATTCGCGGTTGTCAGCGTAACTGATAATGGGGAAAAAGCTGGGGAAATCAAGGGTAATGCGGTAACCATCGACGCCTTTTGCCTGGGCGGTTGCTTTCAACGTATCAAGCGCGCTTTCGGGAACGCCAGCAAGTTCATCAAGGTGGCTAATATCCTTATGCCACGCTTGGGTGGCGTCCAGCACGTTGTTAGAAAACTGGTTGGATAAGGTGGAGAGGCGCGCTTGAATCTCGCCATAGCGGGCTTTTTTATCAGCGGGTAAATCAACACCTGCCAAGCGGAAGTCGCGTAAAGCGTTTTCCACCGTGCGCTGCTGAGCAGGCGTTAACTGTGCCCATACGTCACCCTGCTTAAGCGCTTGCCAGCCCTTAAAGAGTCCTTCGTGTTGCCCCATCCAGGTGCTAAACGCTGACAGCTGTTCCAAGCATGCCTGATAAGCTTCCCGCAGCTCGGGTGTGTTCATTGTGCCGTTGAGATGTGAGATGGGCGACCACGCTTGGGTAAGCCGGTCATTGACGGCCTCTAGCGGTGCAGCAAAGCTATCCCAACTCGGTGGCGCTGTAGCGGCCTGCTGAGCGAGTCGATCAATGGCTTCACGGCTCTCATTGAGCAGCGTTTCCACCGCGGGCACGACGTGTTC
The DNA here is from genome assembly GCF_923868895.1 of Halomonas sp. TD01. Lineage (GTDB taxonomy): Bacteria > Pseudomonadota > Gammaproteobacteria > Pseudomonadales > Halomonadaceae > Vreelandella. Next base: position 1,129,616 of record NZ_OV350343.1, on the reverse strand, counting down.
GGCGCGAATGTCAGCGAAAGGGGGAAGCTCATGCGGCTCTAGCAACGGATTGCGGGACATAGGCACCTCGTAGGCATTAATTTTTTAACTCGTTACGTTTTAAAACACGTTTGGGGCGCATAAAAAACGCGATAATAATGACACAGTGCGGGCGGTCGGGGTGTGTTTCAATGTCTGGAGTTAATACTGAGGCTTACGCCAGGGTTTGGCCTGGGCGTAAGCGCCTGCTAGTCTTGCCGCCTTTTAGTGTTGCCAACTAGTGCCACCAATGGCAGGAGCAAGTGATGAGTGAAACGCTGGAGCGCTGGGGGTCAAAGCGGGCCTTTATCTTAGCGGTAACGGGAGCTGCGGTTGGATTGGGGAATATTTGGCGCTTCCCGTACGTTGCAGGCGAGAACGGTGGCGCGGCATTTTTACTGATCTATGTGGCGTTTGTACTGCTGTTAGGTATTCCTGTGATGATGGCCGAGATTTTAATTGGTCGGGCAGGGCGTCGTGGGCCTATGCAAGCGCTTAGTAGGCTGGCCGCTGAAGCCGGTGCTTCTCGACACTGGCGCTGGTTAGGGTTGTTTGGTGCATTCACCGTTTTCTGTATTTTGTCGTTTTACTCGGTGGTGTCAGGATGGTCGATTGAGTTTTTAGTCGCTTCGATAAACGGGAATTTCGATGGCGCAAGTGCCGCAGAAATAGGCGCGGGTTTCGAGGCGTTTCTGGCAAACCCAGGCCTGCTGATTTTTAACCACTCACTGTTTCTATTTATGACCATGACGGTGGTGGCAGCAGGCGTTGCCAAAGGCCTAGAAAGGCTGAACAATCTATTGATGCCGCTGCTGTACGGTTTATTGCTGCTACTAGCCGGTTATGCCACGACTACAGACGGGTTTGGTACGGCGCTTTCTTGGCTGTTTTTACCGTCGTTTGGCGACGTAACGACCTCTGTGGTGTTGCACGCCATGGGGCATGCATTTTTTACCCTTGCGGTAGGGGCCTGCGCGCTAATGGCTTATGGGGCTTATATGCCTGATGAGCAGAGCCTTCCGAAGGCAGCGTTTGCGGTTGCAATGCTGGATATCAGCGTGGCTTTGTTAGCCGGGATTGCAATCTTTTCGGTGGTATTTGCCCAAGGTATGGACCCCGCTGATGGCCCTGGGCTGATGTTTGTGACGTTGCCTATCGCTTTTTCTGAGCTGCCCTGGGGAGCATTTTGGTTAAGTGTGTTCTTTTTGCTGCTCTTATTGGCTACCTGGACCTCGGCGATTAACCTCGCTGAGCCAATGGTGGCGACGTTGCAAGGGCTTGGCTGGCGGCGCAGTGTGTCAACGGCCGTCGTGGCGCTGAGTGTATGGCTGTTAGGGCTGCTTTCGGCGTTTTCGTTTTCCACCCTTGCCGACTTCAGACCGTTGTTTGGACGCAATGTGTTTGAGCTAGTCAGCAGTATTCCACCTGATATTTTCTTGCCTATGGGTGGGTTATTAATTGCTATCTTTGCGGCATGGGTGATGCCCCGAACGCAGGTTGTGCAGGCATTGGGTGTTGGGGAGAGTGGCTATGTGCTCTGGCGTAATATTGTACGCTGGGTGTCGATTCCGCTGACGTTTATTGTATTGCTCGGCGGGTTGCTATAGTCCTTGAATATTTAAATCCAATAGCGTTAAGCAGGAGAGTGCAATGAGCAATGCCCTACGGCCCTTTCAAGGTGTTTTGCCCCGCCTGGGTGAGCGGGTTTATATCGACCCCGCCAGCGTAGTGATTGGTGATGTAGAGCTGGGCGATGACTGCTCGGTCTGGCCGATGACCGTGATCCGGGGTGATATGCATCAGATCCGCATTGGTGCTCGCACTAGCGTGCAGGATGGCAGCGTGCTGCATATTACCCATGCCAGCGATTTCAATCCTGATGGCTTTCCACTGACGATTGGTGATGATGTCACCATTGGCCATAAAGCGATTTTGCATGGCTGTACGCTGGGTAGCCGCATTCTGGTGGGTATGGGGGCGATTGTAATGGATGGGGCGGTTGTCGAGGATGAGGTGATTATTGCTGCTGGCGCGGTAGTAACGCCAGGCAAGCGTTTGGAAAGTGGCCATGTATATGCCGGCAATCCGGCTAAAGCGTTGCGTCCACTTAAAGATAAAGAGCGCGCTTTCTTTCCTTACACGGCAGGTAACTACGTTAAGTTAAAAGATCAGTTCCTCGCTCAGTAAATTTCTTCATGCAGGCGCTAAGCAGTTGGCCTAACACTCTTTTTTCTTAAATAGACATGTTGCGGCAGCCAAAAGTCTGGTAATTTATCCAGTTTTCCAGGATGCCGCGCTAATGGCGAATTTTCGCACGCACATTACGGTAGCAGCAGCAGGCGGCGTACTCATGGCTTATGCTGGCTGGCAGGCTGAGTGGTGGCCAGCGACTCAGGCGCTATTAATTATTGCCCTGGTAGCCTTTGGCGGTATTTTGCCTGACATAGATGCTGATCGATCACGATCTATCCGTTTGATTTTTAATCTTTTATCGGTACCTTCGCTGGTGCTTGGTGTGCTGTTGCTGCAGCCCTGGTTAACACCAGGTTTGTTGCTAGTGGCGTGTGGCGGTATTTACGTTAGCGTGCGTTATTTTGCGGCGGTGGTGTTCTCGCGGCTAACGGTTCATCGAGGTATTTGGCACTCGCTGATGGCGGCTGTGCTGTGCGCGTTGGTGACCGCAGCGTTCAGTTTTCACTTGCTAGCACAGCCAGCTTGGTTGGCGTGGTGCCATAGTGCAGCGGTACTGCTAGGATTTATCATTCATTTGAGCCTCGATGAGCTCTTCAGCGTGGACCTAGAAGGTGCGCGGTTAAAACGTTCTTTCGGAACCGCACTAAAGCTGGGCGATGGCCGCCGCCCGCTATCGAACGTCTTTATGCTGATTGCGCTGTTTACCTTGGTGCCCTGGGTACCACCGTGGGACGTGTTGATTGAGTTGTTTCATCAAGGTTCGCTGCTATGGCGATAATCGTCAGCGCTTAAACTGTGTTTTTTGAGTTTGTCGTAGAAGGTTTTGCGGGGTATTCCCAGATGACGGCATACGTCGGTTACACGCCCATGGTGACGGGCAAGTGATTGGCTAATCAGGCTCTTTTCAAATAGCTCTACTTGGCGCGGCAACGTTGGCTCTTCGGTGTCGGCGTTGGCCCCTTCCAGTAGCGCATCCAGACGGTAGTCAAAGGCTGCTCCCAATAGCACATAACGCTCTGCAAGGTTACGCAGCTCGCGAACATTACCAGGCCAGTCGTGAGCCAGCAGGGCGGCAATCGAGTGGCTATCCAGGGTAGGGGCTTCTAAGCCACTGCGGTTGGCAGCGACCACGGCGAAATGCTGGAACAGCAGCGGAATGTCCTCACGCCGTTCGCGCAGCGCGGGCAGCGGTAGGGTAACCACGTTGAGCCGATAGTAAAGATCTTCACGGAAGCTACCCTCTTCAGCAGCGACCTTGAGATCCACTTTGGTGGCAGCAATCACCCGGATGTTGAGCGGTACCGTTTCGTTTGCCCCAAGGCGCTCGACACTACGCTCTTGCAATACGCGCAATAGCTTAACCTGGAGTGCCAACGGCATTGATTCGATTTCATCCAGGAACACAGTGCCACCATTGGCATGCTCAAACTTACCAATTCGCCGTTCTACAGCGCCGGTAAAGGCACCTTTCTCATGGCCAAACAGCTCTGATTCAATGGTGTTTTCTGGCACTGCGCCGCAGTTGATGGCCATAAACGGGCTGTTGCGACGGGCGCTGCGCTCATGAATGGCGCGAGCGACAAGATCTTTTCCGGTGCCGGTTTCACCAAATAGCAGCACATCGGCCTCTACTTGGCTGATACGCTGAATCATTGCCGCCAAACGAGAAATTACCGCTGTACGACCCACAAGGCGTGGTCCAAGGGCAGCCTGCTGAACCTCCAGCTCGGCTTTTAAGCGCAAATTTTCCAGGCTCAGCTGGCGTTTTTCGATGCCTCGCCTCACAACATCGAGTAGCTGATCGCCAGCGAAAGGCTTTTCTAAAAAGTCCCAAGCGCCTGCTCGCATCGCTTCCACCGCGGTCGAGATGTCGCCATGACCAGTGATTAAGATAATCGGCAGTGTAGCATCGCGGCTATGTAGCTCATGCAATAGCGCCATACCGTCCATTCCAGGCATGCGAATGTCACTCACGATAACGCCGGGAAAGTTTGCTGGTAGTGCTTCAAGCGCTTGTTCTGCTGACTCAAAGCAGTGAGGCGTATAGCCAGCAAGTTCGAGTGTTTGGCTGGCGGTGATGCGCAGGTGCGGTTCGTCGTCGATCACCATGACCGGCAGCGTCGACGGCTCATGCATGGTTGTTACTCTCCTTGACTGAAGGTGGCGGCAGTACGTTAGGCGTTGCTGAACAGGGTAGCGTAATGGTGAATCGTGCACCGCCAGTGGGCTGATTCGTTACCTGCAGCTTGCCGCCCAGATCCTCCATAATACGTGAGGAAATCGAAAGTCCTAGCCCTAATCCGCTGCCGGGTGCTTTCGTGGTGAAGAAAGGTTCGAAGATCTGGCCCAAGTGTTGTTCTGGGATGCCTGGGCCATTATCGGCAACGCTGATCATCACTTGCTGTTGTGCTATTTCTACGCTTAGCGTCAGCATGGGTGACGCTACCTCTTTCATTGCCTGTAACGCGTTACTGATCAAGTTCACCAGTACTTGCTCTAGGCGGACTAAATCACCCTCAACCCAAAGCGTCTCCTCTGGCCATTGTTGGACCACCCTGATGCCATCATCACGTAAGCGGCTGTGGAATAAACGCAGGGCGTACTCAATACAGGCTTGTACGGAAATTGTCTCCTGACGCTCGCTGCTCTTACGAGAAAACTGGCGCAGCTGGGCGCTAATATCGGCCATGCGCTGGGTAAGCTCGACAATTTGCGCTAGGTTGGCATCTGCTTTGTCCACCCGCGACAGTTCAATAAACCGTCGACCATTTTCAGCGTAGGCACGAATAGCCGCTAATGGTTGATTTAACTCGTGATTAATACCGGCAGCCAATTGACCTAATACCGCAAGCTTTGCCGCTTGGATCAACTCATCTTGGGTTTGGCGTAGATTAGCTTCTGCTCGCCGCCGCTCTTCTATTTCACCAGAAAGCCGCTGATTACTGGCGACTAAATCACGTGTTCTTCGCTCAACGCTGACTTCTAGTTCATCGCGTACTCTCGCTAAGGTTTGTCGTTCGCGTTCCGCAAACGCTTCTCTCTCTCGGCGTAAACGCAAGCGTTGCCAACCAATGCCTCCGCCCAAGGCCACCACGCCATATAAGCCTCCCGCCATCAGCGCCGCGATCCACTGGGCGTTCACCACAGGAGTCAGTGGTTTTAAAATATGCATTTGCCAGCCAAACTCTGGGATGGGGCGCGTAAGGCTTAAATAGTGCCCACCACTTAGTGGCCCGCTAGCAAAGCTAACAAGATAGCTATCGGACCCGTAAGGGGCTTCAAGCTCAATGCCGGAAGGCGTTAAAGGCTCCATTGCATAGCGACGAGTTGCCCGTAGGCTGTCGCGTTGGCCGTCGGTAAGAGGGTGGAGGGCATTCATGCGCAGCTCAGGGTGGCTGGCCATAAAAATAATATTGTCGCTATCGGTGACAAACAGTTCAGCGTCCTGCTCAGCCCAGCTCTCTTCAACATCATCGAGCAGTACTTTGACGACGATAACACCGTCGGGTTTTGCATCGGGCGAGGTGTCATCAAGCCACACTGGCGCTGAGAAATAGTAACCACGCTCAAGCGACTGTACACCTAAGCCATAAAAACGCCCCTGTCCTCCAGTAATGGCATCGGTGTAATAGCTGCGAAACGCGTAGTTTTGACCAATGAATGTATTAGGGCGGTGCCAGTTGCTGGCGGCGATGGTATCGGCGTCACGGTTAAGCAAATAAACATCGGAGACCCCAGAGGTAAAGCGAAAACGGTCAAGCAGTAAGTTGAGCGGCATGGGGTCTTGGCTGTCTGGGGAATCTAAAAAACGTTGTACGCCTTCCCTGGTTGCCAGCATTTGTGGCAAATAATCATAGCGCAGCAGATAACCATTTAAGTTGGCGGCCGACAGCCGCAGCTCGTTTTCAGCGTCGTCTTGTAAGTTTGATAGCGCCTGCTCGCGGGCCAGTTGAGCGGCCTGCCACATGCATAGCATCAGTCCTAGCGGAATCGCGATTAGCCAGAGTAGCCGCCAGCGATGGTCTGAAAGGAGAGGTAAGCGACTCATGCTGGTGTGCTGCTGGTACCTTGGGCACGACGCAGTGCTCGCTGGGCGCGGGTTTCCGCTCTGGCCATCTCGAGAAGGCCTTCCTCAACGTACACTAAGTGCTCGTGCGCGCGGCTGCGGGCATCTTCAGCACGCCCTTCTAAAATCGCATCTAGTAGGGCTCTGTGTTGCTTCATTAGCTGCGAACGCGAGTCGGGCTTTGCAAAAAGATGGGCGAGGTTATCAACGATGCTCTGCTCTAATAAATGGAAAATGCCTCGAATAGTGTGAAGTAACAGTACGTTATGAGCGGCTTCTGCAATGGCGAGGTGGAAGGCGGCATCCAACTTTGCTTCTTGGGCGGGGTTGGCGCCCACAAATCCACCGTCAAGTTCTTCAAAGCGCTGGATTAATACGGCTTTGTCCGCTGGCGTTGAACGTAACGCGGCGTAATAAGCCGAAATGCCTTCCATCGCATCGCGAAATTCAAGCAAATCCAAATGAAATTCGTTGTGTCGGGAAAGCATCTCCAACAAAGGGTCGGTGTAGCCGCTGTTTAGCGTTTCATTCACGAAGGTACCACCGCCTTGGCGGCTGGTAAGCAAGCCTCGTGCGGCAAGCTTTTGAATGGCTTCACGCAGAGAGGGGCGTGACACGCCAAAACGTTCAGCAAGCTCTCTTTCTGGGGGCAGGCGCTGGCCAGGCTTGAGGCTACCTTCAAGAATCATTGCTTCAAGGCGCTCGGTAATCACATCAGCCAAGCGCTGCTGGCGGAGCGGAGGATAAGTCATTAGTGCAGGTCCTCATAATTGGTAAGACCAATAATAAGGGCTTTAATGATTTGTCTCAACAGTAAAAGGCTAGCAAATTGATAGCTATTGGCACCGTTTATTTGACTTATAACTAAAGTATATGACCGAAACATGCCATGGTGGGCGATGCGTGTTTGACACGACTGCAGCGCCTCATTACTGTTGATGCTAATTGTTTGTAAATTGGTAAAACCAATTTTTATCTGAGGCGCCTAATACTGACGCTTCGATGACCGTTTATAGATAGTACTTATAGATAGTGCATCTATTTATTGCATAGGGCCTGCCATGATCATTTCATCACCTACGGACTACCGCCAAGCTGCCAAGCGTCGTATCCCTCCGTTTCTGTTTCACTATGCTGATGGCGGGTCATACGCAGAGCATACGTTGCGGAGCAATGTTGAAGACCTAGCGGGTGTCGCGTTGCGGCAGCGGGTGTTGAAGGATATGTCGTCGCTATCGCTGGAAACCGAACTGTTTGGTGAAAAGATGGCAATGCCTCTTGCCTTGGCGCCGGTGGGGCTAACAGGCATGTACGCTAGGCGTGGTGAAGTCCAGGCAGCACGGGCAGCGACCAAGAAGGGCATACCGTTTACGTTATCGACGGTCTCCGTATGCCCAATTGCAGAAGTGGCAGCGGCAGTGGAGCGGCCCATATGGTTTCAGCTTTATGTATTGAAGGATCGCGGCTTTATGAAGCACGTGCTTGAGCGTGCTAAGGCGGCAGGGGTTAAAACATTAGTCTTCACCGTTGATATGCCTGTGCCAGGGGCGCGTTATCGCGATGCTCATTCAGGCATGAGCGGCAAAAGCGGGCCTATGAAACGTATGCTTCAAGCTGCGTTGCATCCTCTTTGGGCTTGGGATGTCGGTGTGCATGGTCGCCCGCATGATCTAGGCAACGTGTCTGATTATCGTGGTCAGCCGACGGAGCTTGAAGATTATATTGCCTGGCTTGGCGATAACTTTGATCCCTCTATTTCCTGGAAAGATCTGGATTGGATTCGTGAGCAGTGGGATGGCCCAATGGTTATTAAGGGCATACTGGATGCTGATGATGCCCGTGATGCAGTCCGCTTTGGGGCGGATGGTATTGTAGTTTCAAATCACGGTGGCCGTCAGTTGGATGGCGTGCCTTCTACCGCGCGTGCCCTGCCTGCTATTGCAGATGCAGTTAAGGGTGATCTGGCCATCCTGGCTGATTCTGGTGTGCGTAATGGGTTAGATGTAGTGAGAATGATTGCCATGGGTGCAGATACAGTATTGATAGGTCGCGCCTTTATCTATGCGCTTGCAGCAGCAGGTGAGTCGGGGGTTGCTAACCTGCTTGAGCTTTTCGAAAAAGAGATGAAGGTGGCGATGACGCTCACCGGTGCGCGAACAATTGCTGATCTCAGCACCGAATCATTAGTTCCTGACGCGATTCCTGCACTTAAATAACGCTCAAATAGAGGGGGTGATGCTGCCGACATTAGAGTAACAGATGAATGTTGGAGTTTTTTTACAAAAGCCCTTGCCAAGTCGGCAGCGAATCCGTAAAGTACGCATCCGCTGCCGGGGACGCACAGCGTTACCAGCGGTGATTGAAGTTGAAAAACTTCGGTTTGTCAGAAGGTTAGCGAAAATATTGCAGAGAAAGTTTGCGGTGTCTTCAGTCGCCTTGTGAGACGAGTTAAAAGGAAAGCAGCGTAATCTCGCTTTCTTCGCTCACTCGCTTCACTCACTCAAAACAGTGATTGACAAACACCAGGAAATGCGTAGAATGCGCCTTCCTCGCTGAGGCAAACCAGTTCAACGGTTAGCCAGTTTTATCCAGCGAAAACAGCTCTTTAACAATTTGATCAGGTAATTCATGTGGGCGCTTGCCGATGAGGGTGATAAATCACCAAATATCAAGGCAAGCGGTCATGACAATGTAAATTGAAATGAATTCGTTTGAACCTTGAGCCAAGTTTGATGCACTTATGTGACTTTCGAGTGACATGTAAGCATCACAATGATTTTAAACTGAAGAGTTTGATCATGGCTCAGATTGAACGCTGGCGGCAGGCCTAACACATGCAAGTCGAGCGGTAACAGGGGTAGCTTGCTACCCGCTGACGAGCGGCGGACGGGTGAGTAATGCATAGGAATCTGCCCGGTAGTGGGGGATAACCTGGGGAAACCCAGGCTAATACCGCATACGTCCTACGGGAGAAAGGGGGCTTCGGCTCCCGCTATTGGATGAGCCTATGTCGGATTAGCTAGTTGGTGAGGTAATGGCTCACCAAGGCAACGATCCGTAGCTGGTCTGAGAGGATGATCAGCCACATCGGGACTGAGACACGGCCCGAACTCCTACGGGAGGCAGCAGTGGGGAATATTGGACAATGGGGGCAACCCTGATCCAGCCATGCCGCGTGTGTGAAGAAGGCCTTCGGGTTGTAAAGCACTTTCAGCGAGGAAGAACGCCTAGTGGTTAATACCCATTAGGAAAGACATCACTCGCAGAAGAAGCACCGGCTAACTCCGTGCCAGCAGCCGCGGTAATACGGAGGGTGCAAGCGTTAATCGGAATTACTGGGCGTAAAGCGCGCGTAGGTGGCTTGATAAGCCGGTTGTGAAAGCCCCGGGCTCAACCTGGGAACGGCATCCGGAACTGTCAAGCTAGAGTGCAGGAGAGGAAGGTAGAATTCCCGGTGTAGCGGTGAAATGCGTAGAGATCGGGAGGAATACCAGTGGCGAAGGCGGCCTTCTGGACTGACACTGACACTGAGGTGCGAAAGCGTGGGTAGCAAACAGGATTAGATACCCTGGTAGTCCACGCCGTAAACGATGTCGACCAGCCGTTGGGTGCCTAGCGCACTTTGTGGCGAAGTTAACGCGATAAGTCGACCGCCTGGGGAGTACGGCCGCAAGGTTAAAACTCAAATGAATTGACGGGGGCCCGCACAAGCGGTGGAGCATGTGGTTTAATTCGATGCAACGCGAAGAACCTTACCTACTCTTGACATCCTGCGAACTTGTGAGAGATCACTTGGTGCCTTCGGGAACGCAGAGACAGGTGCTGCATGGCTGTCGTCAGCTCGTGTTGTGAAATGTTGGGTTAAGTCCCGTAACGAGCGCAACCCTTGTCCTTATTTGCCAGCGGGTAATGCCGGGAACTCTAAGGAGACTGCCGGTGACAAACCGGAGGAAGGTGGGGACGACGTCAAGTCATCATGGCCCTTACGAGTAGGGCTACACACGTGCTACAATGGCCGGTACAAAGGGTTGCGAGCTCGCGAGAGTCAGCTAATCCCGAAAAGCCGGTCTCAGTCCGGATCGGAGTCTGCAACTCGACTCCGTGAAGTCGGAATCGCTAGTAATCGTGAATCAGAATGTCACGGTGAATACGTTCCCGGGCCTTGTACACACCGCCCGTCACACCATGGGAGTGGACTGCACCAGAAGTGGTTAGCCTAACGCAAGAGGGCGATCACCACGGTGTGGTTCATGACTGGGGTGAAGTCGTAACAAGGTAGCCGTAGGGGAACCTGCGGCTGGATCACCTCCTTAAACGATGCATCATCTCTCGCGGTAAGCGCTCACAATGAATTACCTGATCAGAATGCTGTTGATACGCAGTGATAAGCGTTTTCTTCATAGTGAAAAAAGAGAAAAGAGCTTTTTTAAGATCTTCTTTAAAGACCTTTCTTTTCCTTTTAATGTGAAAAAAGCAACCGCTTATCACTGCGCATAGCAGTCGCTCTTTAACAATGTATATCATGCTGACATAAACGCTTCTTTGAAGTGTTTATACGTAATTGTTTTGTGATACGTCTCAAGCGTATCCGGCAATCGTTATCATTGCGAGACACCAGACTCCTTCGGGTTATAGGGTCAAGCAATGAAGCGCACACGGTGGATGCCTAGGCAGCCAGAGGCGATGAAAGACGTGGAAGCCTGCGATAAGGCTCGGCGAGGTGGCAAACAACCTGTGACCCGGGCATTTCTGAATGGGGAAACCCACTCATCATAAGATGAGTATCTTGCGCTGAATATATAGGCGTAAGAGGCGAACCAGGGGAACTGAAACATCTAAGTACCCTGAGGAAAAGAAATCAACCGAGATTCCCCTAGTAGCGGCGAGCGAACGGGGACCAGCCCTTAAGCATGTGACTGATTAGGCGAATGAGCTGGGAAGCTCAGCCGTAGCGGGTGATAGCCCCGTAGTCGAAAGTCTGATCATGTGAAATCGAGTAGGTCGGGGCACGAGAAACCTTGACTGAAGACGGGGGGACCATCCTCCAAGGCTAAATACTCCTGGCTGACCGATAGTGAACCAGTACCGTGAGGGAAAGGCGAAAAGAACCCCGGAGAGGGGAGTGAAATAGATCCTGAAACCGTGTGCGTACAAGCAGTAGGAGCAGACTTGTTCTGTGACTGCGTACCTTTTGTATAATGGGTCAGCGACTTATATTCAGTGGCGAGGTTAACCGTTTAGGGGAGCCGTAGGGAAACCGAGTCTTAACTGGGCGACACAGTCGCTGGATATAGACCCGAAACCGAGCGATCTATCCATGAGCAGGGTGAAGGTTGAGTAACATCAACTGGAGGCCCGAACCAGGATCTGTTGAAAAAGATTTGGATGACTTGTGGATCGGAGTGAAAGGCTAATCAAGCTCGGAGATAGCTGGTTCTCCTCGAAAGCTATTTAGGTAGCGCCTCACGTATCACCGCCGGGGGTAGAGCACTGTTTCGGCTAGGGGGTCATCCCGACTTACCAACCCGAGGCAAACTCCGAATACCGGTGAGTGCGAGCGTGGGAGACACACGGCGGGTGCTAACGTCCGTCGTGAAAAGGGAAACAACCCAGACCGTCAGCTAAGGTCCCGAAATCCTGGTTAAGTGGGAAACGATGTGGGAAGGCTCAGACAGCTAGGAGGTTGGCTTAGAAGCAGCCATCCTTTAAAGAAAGCGTAATAGCTCACTAGTCGAGTCGGCCTGCGCGGAAGATGTAACGGGGCTAAACCAGGTACCGAAGCTACGGGTTCACACTTAGGTGTGAGCGGTAGAGGAGCGTCGTGTAAGCCGATGAAGGTGAATTGAGAAGTTCGCTGGAGGTATCACGAGTGCGAATGCTGACATGAGTAACGATAAAGGGAGTGAAAAACTCCCTCGCCGGAAGACCAAGGGTTTCTGTTCGACGCTAATCGGAGCAGAGTGAGTCGGCCCCTAAGGCGAGGCCGAAAGGCGTAGTCGATGGGAAACAGGTCAATATTCCTGTACCGGACATGATTGCGATGGGGGGACGGAGAAGGCTAGGTGAGCCAGGCGTTGGTTGTCCTGGTGAAAGTGAGTAGGCTTGCATCTTAGGTAAATCCGGGATGCTCTAAGGCCGAGACACGAAACGAACTGACCACGGTCAGGAAGTCATTGATGCCACGCTTCCAGGAAAAGCCTCTAAGCTTCAGATCATGTGCGACCGTACCCCAAACCGACACAGGTGGTCAGGGTGAGAATCCCAAGGCGCTTGAGAGAACTCGGGTGAAGGAACTAGGCAAAATGGTGCCGTAACTTCGGGAGAAGGCACGCCGGCGTAGGGTGACGAGACTTGCTCTCAGAGCCCGAACCGGTCGAAGATACCAGGTGGCTGCAACTGTTTAGTAAAAACACAGCACTCTGCTAACGCGCAAGCGGACGTATAGGGTGTGACGCCTGCCCGGTGCCGGAAGGTTAAATGATGGTGTTAGCCGCAAGGCGAAGCTCTTGATTGAAGCCCCGGTAAACGGCGGCCGTAACTATAACGGTCCTAAGGTAGCGAAATTCCTTGTCGGGTAAGTTCCGACCTGCACGAATGGCGTAATGATGGCCACGCTGTCTCCACCCGAGACTCAGTGAAATTGAAATCGCCGTGAAGATGCGGTGTACCCGCGGCTAGACGGAAAGACCCCGTGAACCTTTACTATAGCTTCACACTGGACGCTGATGTTGCCTGTGTAGGATAGCTGGGAGGCTTTGAATCTCGGACGCTAGTTCGAGGGGAGCCAACCTTGAAATACCAGCCTGGCATCATTGGCGTTCTCACTCAGGTCCGTTATCCGGATCGAGGACAGTGTGTGGTGGGTAGTTTGACTGGGGCGGTCTCCTCCCAAAGAGTAACGGAGGAGCACGAAGGTACCCTCAGCACGGTCGGACATCGTGCAGTGAGTGCAAGAGCATAAGGGTGCTTGACTGCGAGACAGACACGTCGAGCAGGTGCGAAAGCAGGTTCTAGTGATCCGGTGGTTCTGTATGGAAGGGCCATCGCTCAACGGATAAAAGGTACTCCGGGGATAACAGGCTGATACCGCCCAAGAGTTCACATCGACGGCGGTGTTTGGCACCTCGATGTCGGCTCATCACATCCTGGGGCTGAAGTCGGTCCCAAGGGTATGGCTGTTCGCCATTTAAAGTGGTACGCGAGCTGGGTTTAGAACGTCGTGAGACAGTTCGGTCCCTATCTGCCGTGGGCGTTGGATGTTTGAGAAGGGCTGCTCCTAGTACGAGAGGACCGGAGTGGACGCACCTCTGGTGTTCCGGTTGTCACGCCAGTGGCATTGCCGGGTAGCTATGTGCGGACGGGATAACCGCTGAAAGCATCTAAGCGGGAAGCCCCCTTCAAGATGAGACATCCCTGAGGCCTAGAGCCTCCTGAAGGGCCCAGCGAGACCAGCTGGTTGATAGGCACGGTGTGGAAGCGCTGCAAGGCGTTGAGCTAACGTGTACTAATGGCCCGTGAGGCTTGACCCTATAACACCCAAGGGGTCTGGTCGCAGTGATAACGAAAACCGGATACGCGACTCAAGCCCAACGTGACACACGGAGGGCGTGAGACGAAAGAGACGCCACAAAACATCAGTGACATGTTCAGCATGATATGCATTAAAAGTTACGCCTGACGACCATAGCACGCGTGAACCACCTGATCCCTTGCCGAACTCAGAAGTGAAACCGCTTAGCGCCGATGGTAGTGTGGGGTCTCCCCATGCGAGAGTAGGTCATCGTCAGGCACTTATTAAGAAAAACCCCAGCTTCATTGGAAGCTGGGGTTTTTTGTTGTTGAGCTATTGGTTATGAACTGTTTGCAAAATCCCCCAGGGCTTGCGCCCTGGGGGATTTTTTTTGCCTAACATTTACCATTCGATAGGCTTGCCAGCCCAATCCCAGAAGCTGCCGGTATCTTCGGGGGTGCGTTGAGACATTACTTTCAATAATTGTTCAGCGACGAAATCAGGTGTAAATAGCTTTTCGCTGGGTACACGAGCCTGGAAAGGTTTCGACAGCGATGTATCTGTGGTGCCTGGGTGCAGGCACAACACAATAGACTGCTTGTTCAGTCGTTTGAGTTCGATGGAGATGGTCTTCATTAACATGTTGTGCGCTGCTTTACTGGCACGGTAGCTGTACCAGCCGCCATGCCCATTATCGCCAATAGATCCAACGCGTGCCGATAAGCTGGCGATGGTAACCGGGTGCTTGCCCTGCAACGATGATTTAAGTGCGCTAATCAATAGGGCAGGTGTGGCTGCATTAACATGCATAACATGAGCGAATGATGCTTCATCTAACTGCTCTAAGCGTTTCTCAGGCTGCACATTACGCGCATCATCATGTAGCGTACCAATAGCATTGAATAGCAGGTGTACCGGGCGACCGTTTAACTGTTGGCAAAGAGTCTCACGGCCTGATTGTGTGGTGATATCGACGTTCACCACCTCAACGGGTGCGCCTTGAAAAGATGGGTCTTGAGAAGCAATAGGTGAACGGCTTACGGCAACGACATTACCCACATGGGTATCGGCAAGCAGCCTCTTAATAATAGCGTTACCTATGCCGCCATTGGCACCGATGACAACAGCGGTAAAGTTTTCTGGAAGGTGGGAAAGCATTCTTCGGCTCCAATTGTGAATATCATTGTTCACATTGAAGCTTCTTGTACAGGTTTTGTCTATGAATGTGCGGAAATACTAGGCAGATGCGTTAAAGCGACCTGGTTGGGCATTGTTGCGCCCATTTGGCTTATAGAGGGTTTTTTCAGCAATTTGGCGAATGTAATCCAGCATTTCCTGGTTATGCTTCATTCTAAGCGATAGCATTTGCCCAGTTAATTCGTTCATGCGTGATACGCGTTCGCTTTTTTCGAGCAAGCTTTCCCAGGTAGCCAAGCAGCCAGCATCGTTAGCGGCTTGCTTGGCGCCAAGGGCACCGTCTGCATAGCCAAGCTTTGTTTGCACGCTTCGGCGCAGTGTTTCGATGCGTTCTAGCTCAACTAACAGCGCCTGCTTTTTCAGGGCTAAGGCAGAGAGGGCGTCACCGTCAATGCTGCCTTTAGTGAGCTGTGCTTGTTCATCTGAAAGCAGCAGCACTAATTCATCAAGGCGTTGCAATTGATCTGAGAGCAGTCGTGAAAGACCCATAATAGTTCGCTTATAAATCTTTTAAATTGGCAATTAAGCCATCAGCGATACGATCGGCACGAATCTCGAGCTTCCCTTCACGAATAGCTTCGCGAATTTCCTCAACTTTTGCCGTATCGATATCTTGTGAACTATCAGTATGCGTTTGGCTAAGTTGTGTTGCTGACCGTGTCGCGCTATCTGCTTCGGCTGGCTTATTGCCGCCTATTTTCTGTGCTTCATCACGCTGCTGCGCCTGATTAGAACGTAGCAACGGATTAATGTTATCAATTTTCACGTTGTTTGCCTCATCGTCAACGTTGGTGCGGCATGCGCTGTATTACCTAGTATCGGCCTGGGTAGTAAGGACTTTAGGCGTTTAGATTAAAAATCTATCACCAACGTTCCCTGGCCGATGACGCGTGCGGTAACTAATTCGCGAGTATCAAAACGCACACGAATACGCTCGCCTTGAGCACCATCAGACAGTGCCTCTCCTTCGCGTGATACTCGGAAACCAGCGCCTTCTGCTATGACAGTGACGCGCTGCCCTCGTTTCACCACTTGAGGCGCTTGAAGGTAGTGAGTCTGGAAGGTGCTGCCGCTTCGAATAGGGCGCTGTGCGACCATGCCGATAATGTCGTCTTGGTCGGTAAGCGCTTGGGCGGCTAGATCTCCAAGGTTGCCTTCTCGTAATGTCAGCATATCACTCGTGATGAGCGTGCCCCTATCGATATCCTGGCCAGCCACGGCGTAGCTACCAATGATATCAATTTGCGCCTGTATATACCGCACTTGACGACGATCTTCGCCACAGCGCACACCGACAGAAATGCGTCCGAGCGGGGATTGATTAGCATTCGGGAAGAATGGTTCGGGTGCAACGCACTCAGGTAAATGAGGAGATGGAGGTGATATATCAATCATCACTTCCTGCCCAAGTGATTGAGATTCTTGATAAAGAAACTGCTGAACGGTATCCATCAACACTTGGTTGCTAGCATGCGCGTGTAATGAAAAGCCAAGGCTGATCAGCGATAGGCAAAGTACTTGCTTAAGGATCGCCAGGCAGTAACGCGCTGGGCGTAGCGGGTGTGGCATGGGAGAGTCGCTCAATCGAAAGGAAGCAGATGATAATCATCAACCGTGCAGTGTAGTGCAAAAGTAGTCCGTGCATCATATGAAATGCTGGTGTAAACGGCAGCTGTTCCATGCTTTAGGCTGACGAGGCGAAGCCTATTATTCATCGTCAATAATATCCGTTTTATTTTGCCTCTCAGCGAACGAGGATTGGCATGATTGATCAGCTTGAATCTGCCTTTAACTATCACCAGCAGGCACTGGGCTTGCGCCAAGCGCGTCACGACGTGTTGGCAGCCAATATTGCCAATGCCGATACGCCTAACTATAAAGCGCGCGATCTCGACTTTGCCAGTGAGTTAAAGAAGGCCGTTGCGGGCAGCCAGCCACAGCAGCAGCAAAATGGCGCGCTGACGCTTGCACGAACGTCAGAGCGTCATCTGCAAGGTGAGGGCCCTGCATGGCGTGGCGTAGGCAGTGCCGAGCTGCTTTATCGTATACCCGATCAACCTAGCTTGGATGGCAACACGGTCGATATGGATCGTGAGCGGACACAGTTTGCAGACAATGCTGTTCGTTACCAAGCCGCCCTAACCATTATGAATCGCCGAATTCAGGGCCTGAAAAACGCGATGCAGCCGGAATAAACGAGCGGTAGGAGAAAGTAATCTATGTCGATGTTTTCAGCCTTTGATATTGCTAGTTCCGCAATGAGCGCCCAGGCGCAGCGTATGAATGTTACTGCTAGCAATATGGCCAATGCCGACAGTATTGCAGGCCCTGATGGCGAGACCTATCGGGCCAAACAAGTAATGTTTGAAACCCAAGCACATAACAATCGGTACGGCGTTGGCGGTGTACGTGTCACCGACGTGGTTGAAGACGACTCTCCGCTGCGTCTGCAATATATGCCAAACCACCCTGCTGCCGACGAAGAAGGCTATGTCGCTAAGCCCAATGTTGAACCCGTGCATGAAATGGTCAACATGATCTCGGCATCGCGCTCCTATCAAGCCAACGTAGAAGTGTTCAACACAACGAAGCAGATGATGGTGCAGACGCTATCTCTGGGTGAGGGTTAATTATGAGCACAATCGACCCGACAACACTTTCGGCGATTAATGGTGGCGGCAGTGGTTCCCAGTTAAAGCAGAGCGCATCAGATGAGTTGCGCAGCAGCTTTCTAACGCTACTGATTACTCAGCTACAGAATCAAGATCCGCTGAATCCAATGGAAAATGCGGAAATGACCTCCCAGATTGCGCAAATTAATACGGTAAGTGGGATTGAACAGCTGAATACCACCTTGCAAAGCATTACTAGCCAAATGGATGCCAACCAAGCACTGCAAGCGAGTGGCTTGATTGGTCAAGGCGTGATGGTGCCTGGTGACAAGGTCATGCTAGAGCAAGATAGTGAAGGAAAATCCTATACGACACCGTTTGGTATCGAGCTTGCCAAACCCGCTGACAAGCTTACGGCGGTGATTGTTGGCCAAGGTGGTGAGGTGATCAGACGCTATAACTTGGGTGCGGTAGAGGCCGGTGTGCAGTCTTTCCAGTGGGACGGTAAAAACGAGCAGGGTGAAGCAGCTGCCAGTGGTCGTTATACGGTTCAGCTAGAGGCTCAAGATGCTGAGGGTGAAACGCTAGACTCAACCGCATTGAACTATGCCGTTGTTAATAGTGTGACCCCTAACGATGGCAGCGGAAATGTTCGGCTGGATTTAGGGGCTATTTACGGACAGGTTCAGCTGAATCAGGTCAAACAGATTCTTTAAGCAACTTGTAAGTAAAACAACATTTTTACAGCAAGAACGTCTTAATGAAAAAGACGTTTTGATGAGGAAAGTATTATGTCATTTACAACGGCAGTAGCTGGTCTTAACGCACAATCAGAGAAGCTAAACTCTGCGGGCAACAACATCGCTAACTCGCAAACCGTTGGCTACAAGCGCTCTGACGTGCTGTTCTCTGATGTGTTTGCAGCCTCGCGGGGCATTGGTGTGCAGGTATCAGATGTGCGCCAGAACTTTACCCAGGGCAGTATCGAGAGCACGGGGCGTAACCTGGATTTGGCGATTTCCGGTGAAGGCTTTTACCGCCTAGAGCGCCCCACTGGAGAAGTCGGTTATTCGCGTAACGGTGAGTTCGGCATTACCGCCGCCGGCGATATTGTTAATGCCCAGGGTGACCGTTTAATGGGTTACGGCATGGATCGCGGCGTTACCGCAGATACCGATGACCAGCAGGCATTCCCTTTCTCAAACGTGTTGGTGGGCGGCGCTCCGCAGGCATTAAATGTGCCCGTTGATGATATTCCGGCTAAAGCAACCACCGAAGTAAATGCGCTATTAAACCTGGATGCCAGGGCAGTAAGTGGCCAAGACTTAAACACGCTTGAATTGGCAAATGGGGATGAGTTGGAGTACCACTTCTCCAATAACTTTACTGCCTATGACTCTTTGGGCAATGCCATCAATGTTGCTACTTACTTTGAAAGGGTAGGTAACAGCAATCAATGGGACGTGACCGCCGTTACTGACGGGGTAGCTAGAGGCAGCTTTACATTAGATTTTACTCAAAGCGGTAGACTAGAAACGGACGAAAACGGTGTGGTCACTGGTGTTAACGGCGGTGCAGCGAGTGCTACTATCGCAGCTATCCCCGGCGGCGTAGATGCTGAAAATCTTACTTTAGAGCTTAAGTTTGATGGCACTACCCAGTTTGCTGCTGACTCATTGCAAAAAGAGTTGAGTCAGGATGGCTTCACCTCTGGTGCACTGGCCGGTATTACCGTCACTGAAACAGGCGTTATCCAGCGTAACTTCACCAACGGTGAAACCCGTGCTGCGGGCCAAATTGCGCTAGCCAGCTTCCGTAATGAAGAGGGTCTTCAGCCACTGGGCAACAACCTGTGGGCGGCGACGAACACCTCTGGTTTGGAAAACCTAGGGGCGCCGGGCACCGGTCGTCTGGGGCAGATCCAAGCAGAAGCGGTAGAAGCGTCTAACGTCGACTTAGCCAGTGAGCTGGTAGATACCATTGTGGCGCAGCGCTCTTACCAGGCTAACTCCAATACCATCAGCACCCAGGACGAGCTCCTGCAGACCATTATTAACCTGTAGTCACTCGTGATAATGGCGTAATACTGCGCTAAGGAGTCAGTTGTGGATCGTATGCTATACACCGCCATGAGCGGCGCCAAACACACGATGGACCAGCAGGCAGTGGTTAGCAATAACCTGTCGAATGTGTCCACCGCGGGGTTTCGCGCTCAGTTGCAAGCTGCACGTTCAGTTCCGGTGGAGGGCGCCGGGCTACTCGACACGCGGGTATCGGCGGTGACGACCACCCCAGGCACCGATTTTTCGCAAGGTCCTATTGAACGCACGGGTCGCACGCTAGATATCGCGATGCAGGATGACGCCTGGATGGCGGTGCTGGGAGAGGACGGCACTGAGGCGTACACCCGGCGAGGCGATCTGCAGCTGGATAATGATGGCGTACTGCTCAGTGTTGGGCGTCCGGTAATGGGGGAAGGTGGCCCCATTGCCTTGCCCCAAGGCGCGCAAGTATCCATTGGTGCGGACGGCACCATCAGCGCTATTCCCCAGGGTGAGGGGCCTGCGGCACTGGTTGATGTCGGCCGCATCAAGCTAGTAACGCCCGATGAACAGGCGTTGACGCGCGGTGAAGATGGCCTGTTTCGCGGGCCTCTGAATGAGGAAGGCGTTGCCGCCGTGCTTCCCGGTGATGAAGATGCCCGAATTGTCAGTGGTGCACTAGAGGGCAGTAACGTCAGTGCCGTAGATGCCATGGTGTCTATGATTGATGTTGCCCGCCGTTACGACATGCAAATGAAAATGCTCAGCACGGCGGACGAGAACGCTCAGCGCGCTAACAGCATTTTATCTATTCAGGGCTGATAGCAGCCACTCAGCCAAGGGAACACGCTTATGATTAAGTCCTTGTGGACGGCCAAGACGGGACTGGAGTCTCAGCAAACTAAGCTAGATGTTATTTCTAATAACCTAGCGAACGTAAGCACAAACGGGTTTAAACGTTCCCGCCCTGTGTTTGAAGATCTGCTCTATCAAAATATGCGCCAGCCCGGTGCGCAAAATAATATCCAGGATCGCCTGCCTTCTGGCATGCAAATAGGTACCGGTGTGCGTGCGGTGGCGACTGAACGCCTGCATACCCAAGGCGGCCTTGAAGAAACCAGCAACTCCCGAGACCTGGCGATCAACGGAGAAGGCTTTTTCCAAGTGTTATTGCCTGATGGCACCGTTGGCTACACCCGCGACGGCAGCTTTCAGCTCAATGAAAACGGCCAAATGGTGACCGCCAATGGTTATCCACTAGAGCCTGCCATTTTTGTTCCTGCTAACGCGTTGTCGGTCACGATTGGTGAAGATGGTACGGTCAGCGTACGCCAACCCGGTATCGCTCAAGATGCCGATATTGGCCAGATCAATGTGGCGTCGTTTATTAATCCAGCAGGCCTGGAGAGCGTTGGCGGTAACTTGTACTTGGAAACCGGTGCCTCGGGCGCGCCCAACCAAAATGTCCCCGGTAATAACGGTGCTGGCAGGTTATTCCAGGGCTATGTAGAAACCTCTAACGTGAACGTGGTTGAGGAGATGGTCAATATGATCCAAACCCAACGCGCCTACGAAATTAATAGCAAGGCTGTATCGACTAGCGACGAAATGTTAGCGCGCTTGAGTCAGCTCTAACGTTATTGATGAATAGGGCTTACTAACAGGTCGCATTATGTTGGATTTACACGCTGCTTCACGTCGTTTTTTGTTAGTTGGCCTTGCGCTGTTTATTTTATTTGCGGCCGGTTGCGCGCAAATTCCGCGGGCCTCGGTGGTAGGCGAACAAGAGCAGATTAACATTGTGGATCGGCCGCCGCCGATCGCTAATGGCTCCATTTATCAGGCGCGCCGCGGTTATCAGCCGCTATTTGAAGATCGTCGCCCACGGTCCATTGGCGATATTTTGACCATTGTGCTCGATGAAGAAGTGAGTGCTAGCAAAAATGCTCGATCCAATGCAGATCGTTCGGGTAATGCCAGCTTAGAGCTTGCGCAACTGCCCGATGTGCTGGACACGCTGGCCGAGTATGGTTTCGATGTGTCGGGAGCCAGTGACTTTGCGGGTGGCGGCGGGTCCCAGGCCAACAATACCTTCACGGGCACGATTACTGTTTCGGTATTGGAAGTGATGAATAACGGCAACTTGCGGGTACGCGGCGAAAAGCAGATCGCGATTAATCAGGGAACGGAGTTCATTCGTTTTTCTGGTGTGGTTAACCCACGCACGATTACCGCGCAAAACACAGTGCCTTCAACCCAAGTGGCAGACGCAAGAATTGAGTATGTCGGCGATGGCTATATCAATGAAGCGCAGCACATGGGCTGGTTACAGCGCTTTTTCTTAAATGTATCGCCGTTTTAAGTCAGTCACTCGGCCCGCTAACAGAGACCTATGGCTATGCAGTTAAACCGTTATCGTGGTGTTAAACACTGGCTACGTTGTATCGCTATGTTTACAACACTCTTTGCCGTTAGTTGTTTACTGGCGATGCCAGCTGCGGCGGAACGGGTGCGTGAATTATCAAGCTTTGCCGGGGTGCGCGATAACCAGTTGGTTGGCTACGGTTTGGTCGTGGGGCTGGATAGCACCGGCGACCAAACCACGCAGGCGCCGTTTACCAGCCAAAGCTTGACGAACATGCTCTCGCAGCTAGGGGTAACGGTGCCGCCTGGCACTAACTTGCAGCTGCGCAACGTCGCCGCTGTCATGGTCACCGCTGATTTACCGCCGTTTTCACGCCCGGGTCAGCGCTTGGATATCGTGGTGTCTTCGATTGCCAACGCCCGTAGCTTACGTGGCGGAACGCTGTTAATGACGCCGCTGAAAGGTGCCGATGGTGATACTTATGCCATCGCTCAGGGCAATATGCTGGTGGGTGGCGCAGGCGCTCAAGCAGGCGGCAGCAGTGTCCAGATCAATCAGCAAGCATCCGGACGCATTCCTAATGGGGCGTTAGTGGAGCGGGAAGTGCCATTAAACCTTGGCGGTAACGGCGGACGATTAGAGTTACAGCTTAATGAATCAGATTTTGGCACGGTTCAGCGCGTGGTAACGGCCATTAATAACGAATTTGGTCAATCGGTGGCGTATGCGCGCAACGGGCGGGTAATTGCGCTTGATGGCCCAATGGATGAAAACGCACGCGTTAACTTTATGGCACGTGTAGAAAATGTTCAGGTGACGCCCATGGAGGCTCCCGCGCGGGTTGTGCTCAATGCGCGCACCGGTTCAGTCGTCATGAATAGCGCTGTCACCCTGCGCCAAGCAGCCGTCGCCCACGGCAATCTATCCATTATGATTGATACCCAGTTTGGGGTTAGCCAGCCAGCCCCCTTTGGTGAAGGCGAAACGGTTGTTGTGCCTAATACAGATATTGAAATTGAGCAGCAGGAAGCGTTTCTGCAAATCGTAGAAGGCGCCCAATTGAATGAAGTGGTCAATGCACTTAATGCATTAGGAGCCACGCCCCAAGACTTAATGTCGATTCTTGAAGCGTTGAAGGCCTCCGGATCGCTTCGCGCAGAGCTTGAGGTTATTTAAATGAGCATTGGCGATATGACCAGCCAGTTCGCGCTGGACATGAACGGCTTTCAGCGCTTGCAGCACAACGCCCGGGTAGATCCTGATGCCGGTGTGCACGGCGCTGCGCAGCAGTTTGAAGCCCTGTTTGTGCAGATGATGATGAAAAGCATGCGCGATGCTACTCCTTCTTCAGGCCTGTTGAGCAGTTCGACAACCGATACCTATCAACAAATGCTGGATCAGCAGTGGTCGCAAGTGATCTCGTCTAAGGGCATGGGATTGGCGGATATGCTGGTTGAACAGCTGCAGCGCCAAGGGGCGGTCAATCATAAGGCGGATAGTGCCGATCAAGAACTGCAGGCGCTGATCGCAGGCATACCTCGCGGCACCCCCAGAGTATTGGATGAACCGCTGCAGCCGAATAGCGGTGGTTATGGGCCTGAACAGGGTGATGGGCGGTTCTTATCTGAACTAGACGCGATTAGCCAACGGCCAGCCGCTGAGGCGAGCAATGCTAGCACAGTATCTACCGCTGCCTCCTCTGCTGCGCCCACTTCTGCCGCAACACCTGCTAGCTTCAGCCAGGCGCCTGATCACGTTCAGCGCTTCTTGACCACGTTAGCGGCTCCGGCCCAGGCAGCCAGTAATGCCACTGGGGTACCCGCTGAGCTTATTTTGGCACAAGCAGCGCTGGAAACAGGCTGGGGACGTCATGAAATTGCCACGCAACATGGCGGTAATAGTCACAATTTGTTTGGTATTAAGGCGGGCAGCCACTGGCAAGGCAAGACGACCGATATTGTCACTCATGAGTATATTAATGGCCGTCGAACCCAAGTCGTGGACTCTTTCCGCGTCTATGACTCGTTTGAGCATGCCTTCACCGACTATGCCAATTTGATTGGCAATAATCCGCGCTACGCGGGCGTTGTAGAGGCCGCTGATGCGCATCAAGCCGCTCGTGAATTACAGCGGGGTGGCTATGCAACGGACCCGCAGTATGCCAATAAACTAGTCGCCGTCATGAATACCATGGGGCCGATAGCAACGGGTCGCGATTTTCTCGCAGATTCCCGTTAACGCGTGATTCAAGTTTTTCTGCGCACTGCCGATAGACATCTTATCGGCCTAAGGAATTGACCATGAGCATGTTTTCAATCGGCTTAAGCGGCCTTAATGCGGCGCAGAATGCCCTCAGCACCACCAGTAACAATATCAGTAACGTTTATACGCCTGGGTATAATCGTGAGCTGGCTCAGCTTGGCCAAGGGTCTGTTGGCGGCGGCGTTAAAGTTAACAGTATCGAGCGCCAATTCAATACGTATGTCTCGAACCAGCTTAACAACGCCAAGACCCAATCAAGCGCACTGGCCACCTACAGCAGCCAAGTCACCCAAATTGATAACTTGCTTGCGGATCGAGAAGCGGGCTTATCGCCGTTAATGCAGTCGTTTTTCTCCTCTTTGGAAGATTTGGCCAGTTCGCCAGCGGATTCTGCCGCCCGTCAAGGCGTGGTTGGTTCGGCCGATACTCTTAGCGCCCAATTTCGCTCCTTTGATGGTTATCTGCAAGATATGCAGAGCAACATTAATAGCCAGATCAAAGATGAAGTTATTCAGATAAATAACACGACCGAACAAATTGCCGGCCTGAACCGCGAAATTGCGCTGGCCCGTGCGCGTAGTGGAGAAGCGCCCAATAGTCTGTTGAACCAGCGCGATCATTTGATTTCTGAACTCAATGAACGCATGGATATACGCTTAAATATCCAGGATGGGAAAAGCTATAACCTCAGTTTGCCGAACGGCCAGCCGTTAGTGACGGGTACCAGCGCGTTTAAGCTTGAAGCTATACAGTCACAAGCTGATCCACAGCGTACGGTGGTGGCCTATCGTGATGGCGAAGGTGGCTTGACCCAGCTGGGAGAGTCAGCGATTAAAGGTGGCGCGTTGGGCGGTTTGATGACATTCCGTTCAGAAACGCTGGATAAAACTCAAAACCAAATTGGCCAACTGGCGGTTTCGCTTTCTGTGGCGTTTAACGAACAGCATAAGCAGGGTGTCGACCTGGATGGTGAGCAAGGTGGCGATTTTTTTGCCGTGCGCGCTCCCCAAACGTTTAGTCATGAGAACAACAATGGCACGGCCACTATTGAGTCTGCCGGGTTCGATATCGACACGATTGATCAGCTTCGTGCGACGGATTACACCGTTCGCTTTGAAGGAGGTGCTCCAACCGTTACGCGTAACGATAACGGAGCGACAGTAGACGATGTTGACTGGGATGCAGGAACAGGTGCGCTGACGTTTGGTGGCGTAGCACTCACGATTAGCGGTACGCCTGATGATGGCGACCGTTTTGAAGTGCAGCCTGTACGACGTGGCGCAAGCGATATGGATGTCACCATCAATGAGCTAGATCGTATCGCCGCCGGAAAGCCGGTAAATCCTGAAGATGACCCAGCCGACTGGGTTGCGACTGGTGCTGGCGACAACCGCAATGCCTTGGCGTTACAGGACTTACAGCAAAAAGCTATCGTGGGTGGTAGCGCATCGTTGAGCGGCGCGTATGGCGTGATTGTCAGCGATGTGGGTAACCGTACCAATATTACCCAGGTGAATTTAGATGCTCGCCAAGGATTAACCGATCAACTGAAAGCGGTGCAGCAATCTGAGTCGGGCGTCAATCTTGATGAAGAAGCGGCTAACCTGATTCGCTATCAGCAGTATTACCAAGCGAATGCGCGTGTGATTGATACCGCGGGTGCCATTATGGACACCATCTTGAATCTACGGAACTAATAAGGAGCTTAGGCGATGCGTATTAGTACGGTCACCATGTTTGAGCAGAGCACGGCTTCTATTAACCGTCAGCAAAGCGATTTCTTGAAAGTTAGTCAGCAAATTGCCAGTGGCCGTCGCGTGGTTAATCCTTCCGATGATCCGCAGGCAGCCTCACGTGCTGTCGGCGTTGATCAATCCAAAGCGATGAACCAGCAGTTTTCGGATTCGCGGGTCTCGGCACGAAATTCGCTGTCGCAAACTGAGAGTATTCTTAACAGTGTCAGTGATGCGGTCATCAGTTCTAAAACGCTACTGATCCAAGCCTCTAGCGACACGCTGAGTGATGTTGACCGTGAGTCCATTGCCAGTGAGCTAAAAGGCGTCTATGAAACGATGCTGGGGCAGGCGAATGCCACCGATGGCAATGGCCGCTACTTGTTCGGTGGCTATAAAGATAACGCCCCGCCGTTTGTTAAATCGGCAGACGGCAATGTGGAATATAACGGCGATAACAGTTCGCGTCAGCAGCGTGTCGATGCTTCCCGTTTAATGCCTGTTGCTGAAAATGGCGCCACGGTTTTTCAGGGGGTTCCCAGCGGTGCGGGCTATATTGCTGAAGCCAACACAGAGAACCAGGGGAACGTTACCTTCAGCGGCCCTCAGCTTACGGATGTTAACGACCCAGGCTATGGCGACAGCTACCGTGTCGTATTCAATGAAGATGCAACGCTAGATAGCGGCATCAGCTATCAAGTGCAGCGTTTTAGTGAAGGCGCGTGGCAGGAAGACGCTGCTGATTTAGTGGCCAGTGGCGAATATGTCGGCGAAGGCCAGCAGCTTAGTTTTGGTGGGATTAATGTCACACTCACTGGCAGCGCCGAGCCTGATGATGAGATATTAATTGCCCAGGCAGGCAGCGAGCAGCGTGGTGCTGATCTGTTTCGCACCATGGAAGCGGCAATTCGCGTATTAGAAATGCCTGCCCAAAGTACTGCAGAAAAAGCGGCGTTGCGTAATACGCTTAATACGTCGATGCGTGATCTTGATAATGCGCTCGATAACGTGCTGACCGTTCGTGCTTCGGCGGGCGCTCGAC
Source organism: Halomonas sp. TD01 (assembly GCF_923868895.1). Taxonomy (GTDB): domain Bacteria; phylum Pseudomonadota; class Gammaproteobacteria; order Pseudomonadales; family Halomonadaceae; genus Vreelandella. Next base: position 1,102,576 of record NZ_OV350343.1, on the reverse strand, counting down.
TGAATGAGCTGGATGTGATTGATGCGGTTGGCAGCAACCGAAAGCTTAACTATGAGCAAACCCTATCTGACTTGGTCGATTTGGATTACGCCGAAGCGATTTCTGAATATAGTCTGCGGCAAGTAGGCCTTCAGGCAGCTCAGAAGGCATTCGTTGATATTAGAGGCATGTCGCTGTTCGACTATATGTAAACACGGCCAGCTTCGAGTAAAACATGACGCTTCGTCAAAAAAGGCCCCAACCTAAAGCGGTAAGCTTAGGGTTGGGGCCTTTTTGCAGATGCGTTTCACAGCTCTTTTTTTTAAAAAGCCCAGAATTTAAAAAAACAGCATTTAAAAAATTAGTACTTTGAACACTAGCCTAGCGGTGCCATGGTTTCGATCAAGCTCTGCATAAAGGCCAGCCCCTGGCTAAAGAGCTGCTGTAAAAAGCGGCCAATGTCGGTCATTAATACCATTAACAGGGTAAGCCCTACGGTTAGCGAGGCGGGGAAGCCGATATTGAATACCGTCAGCTGCGGCGCAGAACGGTTAAGAATGCCGAGTGCTAAGTTAATGATCAACAGTGAGCCAACTAGCGGCAGCGCAAGCAGCATTCCGGAAGCAAAAATAGTTCCCGCATAGCGCGCCAGTAGCTCAAACGCATTCGGGTTTAAGGCACCAATGCCAATGGGTAACGTTTCAAAGCTCATTATTAACGTTTCTAACACCATCAGGTGGCCGTTCAAAGCAAGAAACATCAATAGCGTAATCATATAAAGAATACGTGATAGCACCATGATATTGGTGCCGCTCGACGTATCGAAAAAACTGGCAAACGCCAAGCCCATCTGCAAACCGATAAACTCCCCGGCCGCCTGTACCACGGCGAAAATAATATGCATGACCAAGCCAATCGCAATACCTATCAATAGCTGCTCAATCATGATGCCCAGGCTAGCCCATGACATGATGGGTACGTTAGGCATGGCAGGCAATATAGGGGCAATCACAATAGCAATGATAGCCGCCAGTCCCACCTTAGCCTGATTCGGAACGCTGGAATGGCCCCATAGAGGCGAGGCCGCCATAAAGGCAGTAATGCGTGTAAATGGCCAAAGGAAGGCCACTAACCACGCCTGTAGCTGGGCAAACGTCACCTCCACCATGGCGTTACATCACCATGCTGGGGATATTGGTGAAGAGACGATGCGTGAAGTCGGTGATCAAACCAATTAGCCAAGGTCCGGCAAGTACCAGGACGGCAAATACGGCTAATATTTTGGGAATGAAAGTCAGCGTCATTTCATTTATTTGAGTCGCTGCCTGGAACAAGCTAATGATAAGGCCAGTGAAAAGGGCGGCCAGCAGCATAGGGCCTGCAAGAAAAAGCGTTACCCGCATGCCTTGGTAAGCAATGCTCATCACCATTTCCGGGGTCATGGATACTCCTGGTCGCTGAACGCGACGCTCAAATCATGTAAAAGCTTTCTGCTAGCGAGCCAATAATCAACTGCCAGCCATCGACCAATACAAACAGCATGAGCTTAAAGGGCAGTGAAATCGTAATCGGTGGCACCATCATCATGCCTAGCGCCATCAGCGTACTAGCAACCACTAAGTCGATAATCAGAAAGGGAATAAAAATAGTAAAACCAATCTGAAACGCGGTTTTAAGCTCACTGGTGACAAAAGCAGGCAGTAAGACTCGCATAGGCAGCTCTTCTGGGCCTTGCATCGGGCCTACATCCGCTAGGCGAACGAACAGCGCTAAATCAGGCTCGCGGGTTTGGGCGAGCATGAATTCACGAAACGGTTGCTGAGCCCGCAGTAAGAACTCTTCAAAATTGATCGCTTCATTAGTGAGCGGCATCCAAGCGGTGTCGTACACTTGGTTTAAGACAGGCGACATAATAAAAAACGTCAAGAATAGCGCGATACCTAATAAAACCTGGTTCGGCGGTGTTGCCTGTGTACCCATGGCTGTCCTGAGCAAGCTAAGTACAATAATGATGCGCGTAAAGCTGGTCATCATTAGTAGCATTGCTGGCAGAAAAGCCAGAGAGCTTAAAAATAGCAGCGTTTGTAACGACAGCGACCACTGCTGACCACCATTGTCTAAAGGCTGAGAAACCAGCCCAGGAAGCTGCTGTGCGTGAGCAGGTAGAATAAATAAGCAGCAGGCGATAGCGGCAAGGATCAGCCACCAACGCCGCCCATAAGGCCAAGCGAAGTGCATCTCGAATCTCATGGTGTGTGGTTTGAATCAGAGGCGGTAGGGGGCTGGTGATCGTGCTTGCCCCGGCTGGTGGCAATTGCCTGGGCTAAACGCTGAGGAAAACGCGAAGGAGCCTCGGGGGGCGACGAAGTGGGGCGATCCGTCGGCGCTGGACGCTCATGTAGTTTCGTTATCCGCCCATTGCTAACGCCGACGACCAGCCAGGTGTCCTCTATCTCAACCACGACAATACGCTCGCGATTGCCTACCGCGGTGTTGCCCACAATTTTTAAGTGGGCACCGTGTTGATGGCGTGCGGTTTGCCAGCGTTTCAGTACCGCTGTGCATAGCAGAATAATGGCAATGACCAGTGCTAGTGCTGCTGCTGTTTTGCCTAGTGCTGCCATGCCTATTAAGGCATCACCGCTGCCGCTTATGGCATCAAGTGACGTGCTTGATGAAGGAGAGGAAGCGACGCTCATCGGTTCAGTTTATGAATACGCTCAGAGGGGGTAATAATCTCTGTGATTCGAATGCCGTATTTATCATCCACCACGACCACTTCCCCCTGGGCGATTAAATAGCCATTGATCAAAATGTCCATGGGCTCGCCAGCGAGACCTTCCAACTCAATCACCGACCCCTGGGCAAGCTCAAGTAGTTGCTTGATGGTCAGCTTCGTACGGCCTAGCTCCACCGTTAGCTTGACCGGGATGTCCATGATCATTTCCAAGTCGCGAGACTCGGCATGGCCGCTTTCAGCACTTAAAGGGCGAAATACTTCATCACTCGCCGGTTTAGCAACAGGCGCTTCTGGTTCCGGCTCACTGCTGGAAGTATCTGCTTCTTCAGCGGCCTCTTGCTCGGCCATGGCCGCTGCCCATGGGTCTTCCTCGCCTGCGGCATCGGCACTTGAACTGGGTTCTTCTTGCTCAGACATGGCGTCCGCCCAATCATCATCAGAGACTTTTTGATCGGGTTTATTTGGATCAGTCATGCTTTGGGTTCCTTGGCTTTCTGTCGCGTTGAACCTTTAATAAAGTCCTTGGACGATAGGTTATTCATAGCGGCATGGTCGATCATACGCAGTACGCGTAGTGCGCGTTGCTGCTGTTGGCTCCCGTACTCGCACTCCATCACCGGGACACCGTCGACACGAGCGGTGATCGTGTTGGGAATATCCATGGGCAATACATCGCCCTTTTTAAGCCCCATTACGTGGGCGATGCGGCTGGGTATTTGGGCAAATTCAGCAACTAGCTCAACTTCTGATTGGCGAAGCTCGTTCGCCATGCGCCGTGACCATGTACCGTCGTGGTCATGGTTGCTGTCATTAATCGGATTGGCGAGCAAATCCCTAAGCGGTTCGATCATGGCGTAGGGCATGCAAATCTGGAAGTTGCTCGACAGGTTGCCCACTTCGATATTGAACTTGGTGTTCACCACAATCTCGTTGGGCGAGTTGGTGATGTTGGCAAACTTGGATTGCACTTCGGAGCGTAGAAAAAACACCTCTAACGGATAAACAACCTTCCACGCCTCTTGGTAGGCATCAATAGCCAAATTGAGCAGGCGTTGGATAATACGCTGCTCAGTATTAGTGAATTCACGGCCATCCGATTTCGTCACAAAACGACCGTCGCCACCAAACAAGTTATCCACCACCATAAATACCAGATTAGGTGGAAAGACCACGAGTGCCGACCCGCGCAGCGGCTTCATTGACACTAGATTCAAGTTAGTGGGTACCGGAACATTGCGCGAAAAGTCGCTAAAGCTCTGGTAACGCACCGATTCAACGGTGATATCGGCACTACGCCGTATCAAGTTGAATAGACCATTGCGGAAGTAGCGTGCAAAACGCTCATTAATAAAGTCTAACGCGTGTAAGCGCTCACGAATCACTCGATGTTGTGTCGAGGGATCGTAGGGGCGAACGCGCACTTCCTCTTGTGTGGACGATGACGGAGCAGCAGGCTCATCATCTCCACTGACGCCCTTTAGTAAGGCATCAATTTCTTCCTGGGACAGTAGATCGTCCTGCGACATGAACGGCTCCAGTTCCCGGGGTTATTGCACAATGAATTCGGTAAACAGCACTTCCCGTAAGTCTAGGGGAGGCTGGTTTTCGGTAAGAGGAACGTTCAAGCGGCTAATGATTGCTTGGGCCAGCTCTTCTTTACCCTCAGTGGACGTTAATTCATTGGCCTGTTTGCCTGATAATAAAATAAGCAAGCGGCTACGCACCTGGGGCATGTGTTCTTCAATAATCGCCTTACTTTGCTCGTTGCCAACCCGAAGCGTAATGCCGGTATAAAGCAAACGGGAGCCATAACGGTCATCTGCCAAATTGACAGTAAACGGGTCAATACGTGTGAAAACAGGTGGAACATGCTCAACTTTCTGCTGTGTTTCACCGTTTTCAGCATTTCCGCCGCGCTGATCCAGCACTAAATAAATAGCTGCCGCTGCACCCGCTGACGAAAGCAGTACCAACACAATCATTATCCAAAGCAGTTTTTTAGATCCGCCGCTTGCTTCTGCCATTTGCTGTTCCCATAAATTTCACCCGTAACACTAGCCAAGCATTATGCCTAACGCTGTTACAGGTGATGAAATGAACAAGCTCATTGGATGAGCCTATCTTTTGGTTTAGTTACGTGATGTCGTGAGCATCAGTGTTGTCATACTCAACGCTAATCTTGGAATTAAGCATAGAGATCTACACGACCATCTTGGCTACCGTGGTCATCCGCCTCGATAGGCGAAGGGACACTATCATCGTTACCTAGCTCACCGCCTCGGCTGCCGGCTGCTTTTCCTGGCGTTTGCTGGGCAAAGGCCTGTTCGTTGGGGTTCTGCTGCTCGCCTACGGAGGTTTCGCCTAATGAGATGCCCTGTTCAGCAAGTGCTTCACGCAGTTGAGGAATGGCTTGCTCGATGGCCTGACGAACTGGGGCGTGTGACGATAAAAAGTGTGCTTGTGTGCCCTGTTCGGTCACCTTAAGAGTGATCGATAATGGCCCTAGCTCGGCAGGGTGCAACTGCATTTTAACCTGATGCTCTCCGCCTCGCTGAGCAAACTGAATTAACTGTTGCCCTAACTGGGAAGGCCAAGCGGGACTGGTGAGCGGTGTGTTTAAGGTCGCTGTCGCTGGGCTGTTGGGCATTGCTTGGTTTTGAGAGGTCAGCGATGCAGGCAACACTTGCTCACTGCCTTTGCTCGCACTGCTGGTTGCGCTCGCCGTCTCTGCTTCGGCAAGTAAGCCAGCCATCATCGCGTCAGCGTTCATAGTCGGCGTTGACGCTAGTGCAGTATTGAGCGGAGACAGCGCATGCATACCTGGCTGCATGGTCGTAAACGGCTGGGCTGGGATGGTTTCTAGCGATGCCGGGAGTGCCGAGACATTAGCTGGTTTGGTGGCTGCTTCCGTCGGCAATGCGTTAACGCTTGACGGGGTTGGGCGCGAGGCGCCAGTGACGCCAACTGCTTGTGCTGTAGCTGCCAGAGCACTGGTTAGCGAGGAGCCAGCTGCAGATTGAGCCAGTTCAGCCGTGTTAGTGGGCAGTGCGGTGGCTGAACTATTGACAGGCAGCGGCGGCATTACTGACGCAGAAGCGCTGCTTGGCGTAGGTGTCGTTGCCGTCGTCGCCCGTGGTGCTTCAGCCGCTGCTCTTTCGCCGGTTTGTGCTACCTGCCCATCACGTTGAGCAACGCTAGCGGGGGTGTCTTGCAATGTGGCCGCTGGAGCATTAGCCGGTAACGGAGGTGTTACTGGCATAGAGCTAGTGCTGGGCGCCGGTGCAAGGCCTTGTGGCGTTCCACTGTTTGTTGTGGAAGACGCTGGTTGTGCGGTTGCTTGTGTCGTTGACCGTAGTGCTTCTGCAACGGCTTTTTCGTCGGTTTGGGCTACCTGCCCATCACGCGGAGTAGCGCTAGCGGGTGTATCTTGCAACGTGGCCGCTGGAGCATTAGCCGGTAACGGAGGTGTTACTGGTGCTGAACCAGTGCTGGGCGCCGGTGAAAGACCCTGTGCCGCTCCACTGCTTGCCGTGGAAGACGCTGGCTGTGCGGTTGCTTGTGTCGTTGACCGTAGTGCTTCTGCAACGGCTTTTTCGCCGGTTTGGGCTACCTGCCCATCACGCGGAGCAGCGCTAGCGGGGGGGGCTTGCAACGCAGCCGCTGGAGCATTAGCCGGTAACGGAGGTGTTACTGGCGCTGAACCAGTGCTGGGCGCCGGTGAAAGACCCTGTGCCGCTCCACTGTTTGTCGTGGAAGACGCTGGTTGCGCGGTTGCTTGTGTCGTTGGCCGTGGTGCTTCAGCAACGGCTCTTTCGCCGGTTTGGGCTACCTGCCCATCACGTGGAGTAGCGCTAGCGGGGGGGTCTTGCAACGCAGCCGCTGGAGCATTAGCAGGTAACGGAGGTGTTACTGGCGCTGAACCAGTGCTGGGCGCCGGTGAAAGACCCTGTGCCGCCCCACTGTTTGTCGTGGAAGACGCTGGCTGCGCGGTCGCTTGTGTCGTTGGCCGTGGTGCTTCTGCAACGGCTCTTTCGCCGGTTTGGGCAATCTGCACATCACGTGGAGTAGCGCTAGCGGGAGTGTTTTGCAACGCGGCCGCTGGAGCATTAGCCGGTAACGGAGGTGTTACTGGCGCCGAACCTGCGCTGGGCGCCGGTGAAAGACCCTGTGGCGACGCACTGGCTGGCGAGAGAGACGCTGGCTGTACAGTTGCTTGTGACGTTGGTTGTGGCGCTGTTAATTGTGTCGTTGTCCGTGGTGCTTCTGCAACGGCTCTTTCGCCGGTTTGGGCGATCTGCCCATCACGTGGAGCAGCGCCGCGGGCGGGAGTGCCTTGCAACGCGGCCGCTGGAGCATTAGCAGGGGACGACGACATCACTGATGCTGAGCCAGCGCTGGATGCAGGTGACATACCCTGTGGCGACGCACTGGCTGGCGCGAGAGACGCTGCCTGTGCAGTTGCTTGCGGCGCTATTGGTTGTGACGTTGCCCGCGGTGCTTCAGCAACGGCTCTTTCGCCGGTTAGCGCTACCTGCACATCACGCGGGGCAGCGCTAGCGGGGGTGTCTTGCGACGTAGCGGCCGTGCCATTAGCAGGCAGCGGCGCTACGGATGAGGCACCGCTATTGGTGGCCACTGTAGAAGATGTTTGCAGCGTCGCAGGCTGGTTGGAGGCCAGTGTTTGAGTATGACCTTGACCTTGTGTCCGTGCGAGGGGGGTAGGCTCAGCGGCTAACGCGCGATCAGACAACGCTGCGGGCATCGCGAGTGTTGTGCGATCAAGGAAAGAGGCGGCGGAAGGTGAAGCGTTGGCAGGCTTAGGGCTATCCGATGATGCTTGAGCCGTAGCCGTAGCCGTAGCCGTAGCCGTAGCTAAGCTTGACGCTGCGCTGTGAGAAGACTGTGCACTGGAACCCGCATGGTTGGTTGCGGTTGGTGGCGTAGAATATGACGCGATGAGGGCTAAGCGCGAGGCGACTTCTTCGATAGTAATCCGCGTGGTTGTCTCAGCGCCTTCGCTGGCAAGCGATGGGGAGACGTGTTCTGGTGTCCTCGCTTGTTCTCGCGCAGCAGATGCCGTTTCTAGCGTTTGGGCAGGCGCAACGGTATCGACACCAGAAGAGAAGGTATCGCCAGCCTGCCCCTGAGCGCTTACAGAGGCCACTATGGTTGAAAGTGTTTTCTCATCCAGCTCACTATCGAGTGATGCTAATTGTTCAACGATATCGCTCAGTGGAACGGTAGGCGTGTTTTCCGCTTGGGCATTAGTGAGCAGCGTGCGTGCCTGAAGGCTTGCAGCCTGTGTAAACGCCTGAAGGAACATGCCTTGCGCCGCACGCGGAGAGCCTGGGGCTGAGGAGTTGGATGACGAATTAGCCCCCTGGCCCTGCATTGATAGCAATAGCTCAATAGTCATAGATACAGCTCCTCGGCGCGGCGCTAATGCGCCTGATCATTCGGCTTACGGGCTAAACGGTTGGTCACAAAGTCATCACTTGATTTCTGCTCATGACGTTCTTGACGGCGATGCTCTTCTGATAGGCGTCGTGATGTCAGCGTATCGTAGGAGGAGAGCTTGCGCTGTTCTTGCTGCCAGTGCTGTTGGCTTTGCTGGACACGTTTTTGCTGGGCCACAAGCGCTTGCCGTGCTCGGCTGAGTGCGGCATCCAATGACGCCAGGAATTGCTGATAATTGTACATAGTGGCAGGGTCGATGCCGTTGCGCATCGCCTGCTGTAAACGCTCGGCGTATTCAGCGCGATAACGGTTAAGCGATTGAAGCTGTGCTTCTGTTTGTTGCTGCGTTTGCCGCTCTTCAGCCAGTAATTTCCCGGCTTTATCACGAGCATCACGGGCTAAGCCTGTCAGCATGTCGAGCTGTGAATGACTCATCGCTAACCTCCCACTACCGCGTGCAGAGCTTGGCGTGATGCTTCCAGCGGTGCACACTCATCAATGTTTTGCTGAAGAAATCGTTCCAATGACGGAAAGCGGTTCACCGCCTCGTCCAGTCTTGGGTCGTGCCCTGGGCTGTAAGCCCCTACGCTGATCAAGTCACGATTGCGCTGATAGCGTGAAAAAAGTTGTTTAAAGATGCGAGCTTCTTGAAGCTGTTCAGGGGAGCTAATGGCGGTCATCGCACGGCTGATCGAGGCTTCAATATCAATCGCCGGATAGTGCCCAGCTTCCGCCAGCGTTCGAGAGAGCACGATATGGCCATCAAGAATTGCCCTAGCGGAATCGGCAATAGGGTCTTGCTGATCATCACCTTCGGTCAGCACTGTATAAAAAGCGGTGATCGAACCGCCACCGCGCTCAGCATTTCCGGCTCGCTCGACAAGCCCGGGTAACTTAGCGAACACCGAAGGCGGATAGCCCTTGGTGGCAGGCGGCTCGCCAATAGCGAGCGCAATCTCGCGCTGTGCCATGGCGTAGCGGGTCAGTGAATCCATAATCAGCAGAACGTTTCGCCCCGCATCTCGAAATCCTTCGGCCAGCCGCGTTGCGTAAGCGGCCCCTTGTAAGCGCTGGAGCGGTGAGGTATCCGCGGGCGCCGCCACGACCACCGCACGTCGGCGGCCTTCAGGCCCCAAAATGTTGTCAATGAAATCCTGTACTTCTCGACCACGCTCGCCGATGAGTCCGACCACGATGACATCCGCCTGTGTATAGCGGGCCATCATGCCCAGCAGTACAGACTTACCCACCCCTGAGCCAGCAAAGAGCCCCATACGCTGGCCACGGCCAACGCTTAGTAACGCATTGATAGCACGAATGCCGACGTCAATTTGTGCATCGATAGGTGCGCGGGAAAGCGGGTTAAGTGGCGTCGCCTTAAGGGTTGCCCGAGGCGTATCCTCAAAATTTTCACGGTCGTCCAATGGGTTGCCGTTGCCGTCGAGCACTCGCCCCAGCAAGTCATCGCCAATCGGAAAACGTCGAGCGCTGTGACCACTGCCATCACTAAGCGGAGACACTCTGGCCCCCGGCATAAGGCCAGAAATCTCTTCTAGCGGCATAAGAAACAGCTTGTCGCCAGAAAAGCCGACGACCTCTGCTTCTGCATGTTTATCGCTATCGTTCAATCGACCATCTGCGCCAGGTAACTCAATGCGACAAGCACTTCCCACCGCCACGCGCAACCCTACTACCTCAATGACCATGCCGGTGGCACGTATCACTCGGCCACTGGTGCGGTAGTGAGGTAACTGACTAACGCGCTGCGTTGTTCGGTGCAGTGCTTTGCGCCAGCGGTAGAGGTGGGGGCAAGTCGCCTCGCTCATTGCATTACCTGTGTCATCAACGTTTGCGTCAACCCTTGTATTAACTAGAGGATGGGGAATCACTGTTGTGATGGCGTTTGCGTAACTGGGCAACCACAGACTGCCAGCGGCTTTCAAACGTAGCGTCCAGCTCACCTTGGGCACTGGTGATTCGGCACCCACCACGAGCGAGTAGATCATCTGGCTGAAGCGACCAACTGGCTGCTTGAAGCTCGCTACCGAGATGCTCTTTCACTAGCGCATGATCTTGCGGGTTAAGCCAAAGACGTTGCTGGCCTACGAGCGGTGGTTCGGTGTGGAGCAGTTCACGAACGATCTCAAGAATTTGCTCAGGGCTCTCTTGCAGCGCGTCTGCGGCTAATTGTTTGCCGGTTGCCAGGGCAAGCTCGGCGAGGTCGTGTGCCACCGTCTCATCAATACGCTCTAGCGCATCAGAAAACTGCTTTGCGAGTGACCGAAGGGGCGCCACGGTTTTGTGTATGTGTTGTTCAAGCTCTGTCTCTGCTTGGGCTCGCCCTTCGCTAAGGCCTTGTTCAAGACCTTCTTGATGACCTCGCGCTAAGCCATCTTGATAACCCACTTCCTCTGCTTCCTGACGAATGCGTTCGTAAAGCGCCTGGCGTTCCTGCTCTTCACGTTGGCGTGCCTGCTCGGCTGCTTTCTTCGCCGCCTCTACTTTGCGCTGCTGGGCGGAAGGCGCTGGCATGCCACCTTGTTGTGCGCTTGCCGGCTGCTCGGCCAGCTCATCCATCTGCCAGCGACGCCAACTGCCGTGGCGGTCAAATTCAGGCGTTTTGGTGTTAGACATACTCATCGTCCCCGCCCGCTAAGACGATCTCACCGGAATCAGCCAATCGGCGCACTACCTGCAGAATAGCTTTCTGTTCGGTTTCTACCTGTGAAACGCGGATAGGGCCTCGGGCTTCCATATCCTCGCGAACAAGATCCGCAGCCCGCTGCGACATATTGCGCAGGAACTTGTCGACCAACGCTTCCTGGGCACCCTTGAGGGCCACCACCAAGGAGTTGGTTTCGACTTCTTGAAGCACCATCTGAATCGCACGATTGTCGAGGTCGAGAAGGTTCTCGAACAGGAACATTTCGTCGATAATTTTTTGAGCCAAATCTTCGCTGTGGGAGCGAACTGTTTCGATGGCCACTTCTTCCTGAGAGGAGTTCATCAGGTTGAGAATCTCGGCCGCCGTTCTCACGCCACCCATCTTGCTGCGCTTGAGGTTTTGACCATCCAGCATGCTGGTTAAAACTTCTGTCAGTTCTTGCAGCGCGGCAGGCTGAACGCCGCTGAAGGTCGCAATCCGCAATACCACATCGTTACGCAGCTTCTCTTCAAACAGCTCAAGAATATCGGCCGCCTGGTGCCGATCCAGATGAACCAGAATAGTGGCGATAATCTGCGGATGTTCGTCGCGGATCAGCTCAGACACCATGGAGGCTTCCATGAGATTCAGCGCATCAATGCCCGAGTTTCCGCCCGTGGTCTCGAGAATATCTTCGATGAGGCTGGTGGCACGTTCGCTACCCAATGCTTTGGTGAGTACCGAACGAATATGCTCACTGGAGTTGAGGTTTAACGCCACAAACTCTTCGGTTTCTTTATGGAAGGCTTCGAGCACTGCTTTCATGTCTTCGTGTGAGACTTGATGCAAGCGGGCCATTTCCATACTGATGTCTTGTACTTCGCTGGCGCTGAGGAACTTGAAAACCTCCGCCGCGCTATCTTCGTCCAGCGCAAGCAAGAGAATGGCGCTTTTGCGTGCGCCGGTCATCTCGGCAATCGGGCTACTCATGAGTGTTCATCCAGCTGCGGATAATCATTGCGACCATGCGGGGGTCTTCCTGGGCCATTTCACGCAGGTCGTTAAGATTGTGTTCGTACAGCGAGGTTTTGCGTCGCCGTTTGGGCTTGCTGCTGTAGGTATCTTCGCCCTCACCAGATTCAGACGCCTCGCCCTCTTGCTCGTCCTCTTCGCCCCCAACGCTGGCGCTAAACGTAGTGCCAGGCATGGCGGCAGCCATAACGGGCGGCTGGGTATAGCGCTTGATTAGTGGCCGTAGGATCAGCAGATAGAGCAACAGGATTGCCAGGGCGACAAGCAGATAGCGGCCCAGGGTTGAGGCGATGGACAGTGTTTCCGGCTGTTGCCACCAAACGACATCAGACGCGCTGTCATCGACACTGGCGAAAGGCGTGTTGACGACTTCCACCTGATCACCACGCGCTTGCGAAAAGCCCATTGCCTGTTGAACCAAACGTTCAAGCTGGGCAACTTCTTCTGGGCTGAGAGCAACTTGCTCTACTTCGCCCTCGTCATTAACAACCTGACGGAAATTGACGACGACCGCGGCTGACAGACGTTCTACCTGGCCAAGGCGGTGCTGAATGTGTTCAATGCTGCGGTCAACTTCATAGTTCACGACATCTTCTTGACGCAGGTTTTGTAAAGCGTTTTCAGGCACCTCAGCGCCTTCTTCATCAGCATCGGGCTGATTAATGAGCGCTGGCGCTACACCTGGAGGGGTGTTGCTGAGTGCACCAGGGATGCCAGTTGCTAGCGGATCTTCACCATCGAAAGACAGGCTAAGCTGGCGGCTACGGACCGCAGACTCATTGGGGGCCTGGTTGGGCGCATAGCGCTCGGAGGTCTGCTCGCGGCGAGAAAAGTCGATCTGTGCCGCTACCTGGGCTCGTACGTTGTCATTCCCAAGAATGGGGGACAAGATGTTTTCGATACGGCGCTGATAGGAGCGTTCGACTTCTGCGATGTAAGCAAGCTGAGAGCCATCCAGGTCGTTTCCTTGTGACGCTGTAGACGAAAGCAGGCGGCCATTCTGGTCCACAATGGTAACGTCTTCTGGTGCCAGCTCAGGAACACTGCTAGATACCATATGAACGATGGCGCTGACTTGGCCCTCACCTAGAACGCGTCCAGGTAACAGTGTCAGTACAACCGAAGCCTTGGCTGGCTCGCGGTCACGAATAAAGACCGAAGGCTTGGCCATCGAAAGGTGTACGCGAACCTTATCAACGGGCCCCAGTGATTCAATGGAGCGAGACAGCTCACCTTCAAGGCCTCGTTGAAAGTTAACTTGTTCAGCAAACTGGCTGATACCAAAGGCTTGATTCTCCATCAGCTCAAAGCCCAAGTTGCCGCCACGGGGGAGCCCTTGCTCAGCAAGTTGTAGCCTTAGCGTATGCACCTGATCGCTTGGGATTAACAGCGCCTGGCCGCCCTCGCTAAACTGATAGGGAACGCCGCGGCTGTCCAGCTCCGCAATAATGCGACCGCCATCGGCTTCATTCAGGTTGCTATACAGAACCCGATACTCTGGGCTGCTGGCCCACATGAAAAGCGCGGCAATAATCGCAATAGAAGCCGCAGCAGCGACCAACAGCACAACCAACGGGTTGCCGCGCAGCTGTTTTAACGTGCGCTCAACCGTTGAGGGGCTTTTGGTGTCATTTTCTGCCGTTCCGCTGCGGGGTGCATGTTGTGTCGTACTATTCTGACGGCCTGCCGTAGCACCAGTTTCGCTCATGCGTGCCTCCACGAGGGCAGGCAAAACTGATGACGGCTCAGGCGCATCACCAAAGAAGGCATAGGCTAATATCCGTCAATCGCGGTTATCCGCTAAAAAGATGAAGCGGAATTGTGATGGACGCCATTATCCTGGGGCAGGTCGAGCATAAATGAACGAACAGGTTGGCTTTTAAGGCGTATTTGTACGTATGAGTGTTCTGCTACCAGTGGTAGGCTTTTGTTATTACTTCACCTTCCTTCGGATGAGGCGTGCTTATGAGTTCACCTGCCATACAATCAGCGCTGCAGCAAATGCAAGGTTTAGCCACTCAGGCAGCCCAGCCTATTAAGGGTGAACATATTGCCACCGCGGTGGGGCAGGGCAGTTTTGGCAGCGAGCTGCAGGCGTCTATTCAACGTATCAATCGGTTACAGCAGGCCGCTAACACGAAGGCGACGGCTTTTCAGGCAGGCGAGCCGAATGTTGAGTTGAGTGACGTGATGGTTGATATGCAGAAAGCGAGCGTTGCTTTTCAGATGGGGCTACAGGTTCGTAATCGTTTGGTAACGGCCTATCGCGACGTGATGAATATGCAGGTTTAGATAGCGCCTGTTCGTTGGCGTCGAAAAAAGCCGATGACAAGTGTTAATGAAAAAGACGAGTAGTGTAATCGGCTGGTGACATAGGGAAGAGAGATCACTGGCTGTGGCGGAGTAATCTCTCCTATCGCTAGGTCAGGCTTCTAGAGAAATAATTCGCCCTTGTAATTCTTCCAGTCGCTCTGCGACGAGCAGCACCTCTTCGGCCGGTATTTGGCGAATAACATCACCGGTTTCGCGGTCGATGACTTTCGTGATAACGCGCCCAGATTGTTCACTCAGTGCAAACTCTAACCCTCGTGGCCGAAATGTTTCGTTTATCCGCTGAATAGGCTCCGCAAGTGATTCTTTGCTCACGCTGCGAGGCTCAGCTTGCTCCCCGCCAACGCCTGGAATACCCGGTGTCTGCTTCGACGATGTTTGTTGATTGGCTGTTGGTTGGAAATTAGCTGGTTGATATGGAGTTGTTGCTATTGAGACTAGCTCATCAATTAACAGTGGGCCCATAGGGATAATCCTTTAAAGGAAAGCCACGTGGCGGGGTGGCAAAAGGTGGCAAGGCCGTCGGATCGTAGCTATAGGCCTCTTTATTACTATCGGCAGGCGCGCTACGAACTTTATTTTTTGCATAGCGCAGGCTTTGGTTGCAGACCATCCTGGCTGCCATTGCTGGTTTATCGTTGTTGCTTATTGACGATAAATAAATGAAATAGGTCGTTAGATCTTTAATGGGCATACGGCAGCCTAGAGGGTTCTGATATGCTCTGTCGCCTTTTGGTGGGTGCGCAATAACGTGGCGTCATAACAACGTGGTAGTGAGCGAGACGAGAATGTCAGTCCAACAAGATGAATATGAAAGTGTTACCAGCCCAACGGCAGTAAGCTCTCTTTTAAATACCATGATCGAAGGGGGAGGCGTGTCGCTTTGTTTGGCTTCCGCGGAAGCACGTCCAGAGCCTATCGTGTTAATGGAGCAGTACGCTGGCAAAACGTTAGTGATGGACTTATCTTCGGTCGATCATCTGTTAAGTCGTTTACAGCAGGGTGAGTCATTTTTCCTGCGCGGCCAGTCCCAGGGCAAAGTGGTGCGCACGCCGCTACTATCGTTAACCGAAGCCCGCCATGTTGGGGGGCGTTTTTTATGCTGTAGCGACTATCCCGCTACCCTGGAAGTGCTCCAGCGCCGTGAATCGTTTCGCGCTGAACTGCGTTTAGGTATGGTTGTGGCCGCCTCTATATGTGGCGAAAGCGGTGAAGGAGTTCACGGGGAGCTGCGCGACCTTTCCCAAGATGGCTGCCAAATAGAGCTGCCGCTGACCGCCAGTGGCGTGTTAGCTGAAGCCGACCTGTCGCTAACGCTTGCTTTTACGTTTCCAGATGGCACCTATTTTGAAGTGCAGGCAGTGCCACGCCATCAAAAAACCGATCCTGAGCGACATTTATTGCGCGTAGGCTTTCGTTTTGCGAATTGCACTTCCGAGCAAGAGCGGCAAATTTGGTATTTTGTCTGCGAAATAGAGCGCGAAGCCGCTCGCTATAAAAAAGAAGCGCAAGATGATCGTCAGCCATCGCCGCTATTTGAACAACCTGGCAAGCGCACGACAGGAAATGAGCATGTCGGGCGGCGTGATATTCGACGATATGCAACGCCAATGGCGCGGCGCTTGGTGAAAATAGCGGCTTACCTGGATGCTCAACTGCTGCTGTTGCAACAAGGCAGCGATATCGATTCTCGCCAGCTATCACGTAATGCAGACCGTCTTTTGTTGCTCCATGAGGAAGACCGTGAGGCGCTGTTGTTTGCTACGCGCTGCCTGTCGCCTGAGCCGCTTTTAGTTCGCCATGGAATTGCAGTGGCCGTGCATTTGCTCGATCTGGTCGGCGCAAATATGCCCGGTGACGTACGCAAAGCGATCGTTGCGAGTGGTTTAGTGCACGATCTTGGTAAAGCGCTCGTTCCGCAAATACTGTTCAAGGCGCCACAGTTCGAAGCCACCCACCGTCAAGCCATGAGTGAGCATGTGTCGTTGCTGTTAGATCGCCTTCAGCACTGCCAGTGGCTTTCTGCTGCCGTTGCCCAGGCGGTAATTGGCGGGATTAATGAACGGCTGGATGGTAGCGGCTATCCTGAAGGTCTAACCGGCAGTGATATTAACGAACTGGCGAAAGCGAGTGCTGTGGTCGATGTGGTAGAAGCAATGCGGCGCGATCGAGCAGACCGACCTGCCAAAACAGCTCAGCAAATTTATCGTCATTTGCTGAGTCACCCTCACCAATTTGATCCTCGTTGGACCAAGCGCTATATCGAGCATTTCAAACCACTGCCGGTGGGGTCGCTGGTGCATTTTTCCAGTGAACAGATGGCTTGGATTGTTCGCCTTGATGAGCAGGGCGCACCGGCTGAAGTGACGCTGACTCGTCAGGCGGAGTCGCCCATGCGCGAGACCTTGGGCAATACGCTGCGCGGGGACGTTCTGGAAAGATTGGGTAAGCCAACGCGTGAAGTGGCGGTGTCGACGTAGCTGTTGACCGCTTGGCAAAGAGGGCGAAACTTTCTGAGCGAAAAGTAAGGTAAACATTAAAGTCTATTGGTCAGACGCCGATAACATTTATAGCCGAGTAAATAAGCTCGATTTTGAACGTTAAATAGCTAGCGAGAAACAGCGTGAGCCGTTGATTGTGTGGCTGTTGTTCACATTAATAAAGGAGAGCCCGCTTATGACATACTCTCGCGGTGGCGCCGCTTATGGCCGAGGTGCCAAGGCCTACGCCCGCGTTGGCGTGGAAAGCGGCGTTATGTCAGCTGATCCCCATCAGCTCATCGTAATGCTGTTTGATGGTGCTCAAGCGTCCATCCGTGCGGCGCGTATTCATATGCAGGCAGGCCACACGGCTGAAAAAGGAAAGTCGATTTCCAAGGCGTTGGACATTATCAATAACGGCCTGACGGCCTCGCTGGATCAAGAGAAGGGTGGTGATATTGCTGAGCGCCTTGCTTCTCTCTATGACTACATTTCCCGCTTATTGTTAGCCGCTAACCTTCGAAACGATGAAGACAGCCTCAACCAAGCAGAACGTTTGCTTGAAGATATCGCCTCTGCATGGCGTGAAATCGGTCAACAGCAAAGTGCGTGAGGCAAAGCATGTCGGCTTCTGAAACTGCTCGTGAAAACGCCCAGCAAGCGCTCATTGATGCGTATGCCAAGCTACTCACCTGTGTGACACAAATGCACGAGCTCGCGAATGCGGAGCAGTGGGCAGAGCTTATAGAGCAGCGTACCCACTACGTGATGTCGGTTGAAGCGCTGCGTAAGCGCGATAGCGAGACCGTGCTTGATGATGATGCCCGGAAGCGAAAGGCAGAGTTGCTGGAGAGCATTCTCGAGCATGATGTTGAAATTCGCCGTCGTTTGGTGGCTAGGCGGGATGAGCTAGGCAAGTTGATAGGTGTTTCTCAACGCCAGCGAAGTCTGCATCGTGCTTATGCACCTCAGCAAGGTGAAACTGCGCTCTTCGATTCCGATAGCGGCCAGGAGAAGGGGCTAACGTGAGTGGCATTACGCCACTGATCGATACGCTCATGCACCAAGTGCTTGGGCGCAAGGGCGGCGAGTTGTCCCAGCGTCCGCTTAATGCGCCCGTGCAGCCGATACCTCCGGGTGAGGGGCCGCGCGCGCTGCAAGGGGATTCAAGCCTGGATGGGCGCCCTCTCTCATCGCCACTCGATGATCTTCGGCGTCTTTCCTCCTCGCTTGATGGGCAACGGCTGCCCGCTAAGGGAGACACAGCCAACGCACCGCCAGGCTCGACACAAACTCACCTTAGCCCAGCTGCCCGTACCATCGCCGATGTATTGCTGCGTTTTCCCGCACCGCCCGCGATGATACGCCCTCAAGCGCCATTGATGGGGGGGCAGGAAATAGCCTCTGCCCCGGCGCTGGCGAATCGGTTAGAAAGCAGCATCCGTGATAGCGGTCTGTTTTACGAATCTCATTTAAAGCGATGGTTTCAAGGAGAGTCTTCACGGCAACAATTGCTACGAGAACCGCAGATGCAGCCAGGCCCACGACCTATACTGCCTGCCAGTGTTGCCACGTTTGTAATGCCTCCTTTTGCGGCAAGTGCCACATTGGGTGCGAGTAATACAAACGTTGCCATACTGCCGAACTCGCTGCTGTTACCGGTTGCAAGTGATCAAGCTGGCTTGATGCGATCTGCCGTACCTATGCCAATGGATAGCAGGCTGCCAGTGGGCGTGCAGCGTGACAGTGTGCCTGCCACTGTTTCGGTGAGCGCTTCTGCTAGTATTGATATGGCAAGTGCGCGGATAATAGAAGATAGTTCGCTAGTGCGTGCTGGCCGTGAGATTGTGCATGAAAGTTTGCAGAGCCTAGTACGTCAGCAACTTGATATGCTTGTGATGCCGACTATCCGCTGGGAAGGTGATGTTTGGGCCGGTATTTTCATGGCATTAGTCATTCATATGCCAACCCGGGAGGATGAGCGAGAAAGCACCGAGCAAGAGGCAGGCGGTGATGATGGCTGGCAGTCAGATATGCAGCTCGACGTGCCTAATCTGGGGGCGTTTAGTGCGTCGCTCAGGCTTTACCAGTCGGTGTTAAGCATCGATCTGACAACGGATACTGCTTCGACGTACCAGTCCCTGCAGCAGGGGCTTGAGCGTTTAGAAAATCGCCTGCAGGCGTTAGATTTTCGCAGTGTTCAGGTGAAAGCGCACTACGCCACTTTGGAGAGCCATGATGGCGACCTCGGGTGAGCATCGACGTCAAGCCGTCGCACTAGCCTATCAAGATAAAGATCAAGCGCCGCGGGTAATCGCTAAAGGTTACGGTGAGTTGGCGGAACGGATTATGGCAGAGGCTCAGCGCCAAGGAATTTATGTGCACGATGCACCTGAGCTTGTGGCACTGCTGATGCAGTTAGATCTCGATGCCGAGATCCCCGCAAGTTTATATCAGGTGGTTGCGGAGCTTCTTGTATGGGTATTTGAGTTATCTGAAGAAGGGTTAACTCCTCGTCAAGAGCGTCGGTAGCCAATACAAACGTTGTATGCAACCATGTGCCGAGTAAGGAAAAAACCATTTAAGGCGTCAGTATAAAGTCATAATGAAACGCCCATGTCGTTCGATGGAACACTATGAGTCAAACAAGCTTTCTCGATGAAATTCAAGAAATTAACTTAGCGTATTTACTTCTTGCGCAGCGTCTATTGGTCGAAGACCGTGAGGCGGCGATGTTTCGCTTAAAAGTAGACAGCGAGCTTGCCGACCTGCTGGTGTCTCTAAATGCCCGGCAACTGACAAAATTGGCACGCAATAACCAGCTGATATGCAGGCTTAGCCAAACGAGCGTCCACCAGCTGCGCAAAATTACCCAGAATCCTCGGGATCAAGGGCTTTCAGGGTTGCATGCCTCATTGTTGTCAGCCTGCGAAGAATTTGAGGTGTTACCAGTAGGAGAATCAGAGTGAGCCAGAAGAGCTTGGTTGATGAAATGCACCAAGTACAACTGGCCATAGAGCTAATTGAATTAGGTGCACGTTTACAAGTTTTAGAGACAGAGACAGACCTAAGTCGCACACGTTTGATTAAGTTGTACAAGGAAGTGCGTGGGATGTCGCCACCTAAGGGCATGCTGCCCTTTTCAGCGGACTGGTTCGTAACGTGGCTGCCAAACGTGCATTCGTCGCTGTTTTATAACATTTATAACAGCGTACAAAAAAATACCTGCTGCGAGCGTATTGACGCCTTTGTTAAAGCTTACCGTCTGTATGAAGAGCAGATAAATCTTGAAAGCGTTGAGCCGGTGCTGGGGCTTACTCGTGCGTGGACACTGGTACGGTTTTTTGAAAGTGATCTACTGCAGCTCAATACGTGTACACGTTGTGAAGGACACTTTGTCGCCCATGCACACAGCCCAGCCCATGATTATGTTTGCGGTATTTGCCAGCCACCCTCGCGAGCCGGGAAAACACGTAAAGCGCGGTGTTGAAAGATAAACCATTCTCACGCTCGCAGTGGGTAAGCATATAACCAATAAAATGCGCCTTTAACGCATAGATAGCACCAAAAGGGGTTGGTACTTTTTCATTAAAATTGCCTACGCCTGCGTATGCTATGGCTAAGAAACGCGTGGAGCGGGACTTTTCTGTGTCTTCTTTTTGAAACACGGGAATAGCGTTCCCTTGATATAAAAACTGATATCGCAAGGACACTGCTTGTGCTGATTCCTCTGGGTTATTTGGTCGTACTGCTATCTGTCTTTGGCGGTTATGTGATGGCAGGCGGTAGCTTGGGCCCCCTGTATCAACCCCTGGAGCTGCTGATTATTGGCGGTGCAGGCGTTGGCGCTTTCATTGCCGCAAACAACGGCAAAGCGATTAAAGCCACGTTTAAAATACTTCCCAGGCTCAAACGAACCAAAAAATATAATAAAGCCTTATACATGGAGTTAATGGCGTTGCAATACAAGATTCTCTCTAAAGTACGCCGTGAGGGAATGTTGGGAATTGAGCGCGACATTGACAACCCTCAGGAAAGCCCGCTGTTCCAAGAGCACCCCTCGGTGCTTGCAGACCCCCATATTATGGATTTTCTAACCGATTATCTTCGGCTGATGGTGAGCGGTGGCATGGAGCCAATGGAAATCGATGAGTTAATGCTTCACGAAATCGAAGTATTTGAGCAAGAAGCTCATATTCCCATTGATGCGATTGCCAAAGTAGGTGATGCAATGCCTGCGTTCGGTATCGTAGCGGCGGTAATGGGGGTTATTAAAGCGCTGACTTACGCGGACGCCAGCCCTGAACAAATGGGACAAATGATTGCGATGGCGTTAGTGGGTACCTTTCTGGGTATTTTGATGGGCTATGGATTTATTAGCCCCATCGCAAGCTATGCCGAACGGCAAGCCAAAGAAGCCGAGAAAATGTTGCAATGCATCCGTGTCACGCTGCTAGCTAGCCTGCATGGTTATGCTCCCCAGCTAGCCGTTGAATTTGGTCGTAAAGCATTACATAGCACCGAGCGTCCAAGCTTCACAGAACTTGAAGAGTATGTTCGCGACGCCAAAAAGGGCGGTAATGCATGAGTAAGGGGGGCGATAAGCGTCCGATTGTTATTCGGCGCAAAAAAGTGGTGCATGCCCACCATGGCGGTGCGTGGAAGATTGCCCTTGCCGACTTCATGACGGCCCTGATGGCGCTGTTTCTAGTGATGTGGATTTTAAGTGTTTCTGACGATGAAACCCGGCGCAGTGTTGCGGAGTACTTCAGCACGCCGTTGATAACGGCAATGACCAGTGGTGACCGATCTGGAAGCACCCAGGTGATTCCAGGTGGTGGCCCAGATCCTACCCACAGTGATGGCGAACGTGCCCGGATTGATGTGCTTCAATATAGCCGCCCCAGCGCTCAGGAGCGGCGTTTCTTTAACGATTTGCAAGAGCGCATTGAGCGAGCCATCGAGCAAGACCCAGAGCTGCGCCAACTGCGCAGTCAAATGCGCTTTGATTTAACCCGCGAAGGGCTGCGTATTCAGCTGCTCGATACGGAACAGCGTCCCATGTTTGAGTTAGGCCGCGATCAAGTAGCCCCCTACATGCGCAACCTGTTACGTACGATAGCACCACTACTCAACGAATTGCCCAATGACTTAAGCATCAGCGGCCATACCGATAGCGTGCCCTATGCAGGCGGTTATCGAGGCTACAGTAACTGGGAACTTTCCAACGACCGAGCAAGTGCCTCTCGGCGTGAATTAGTGGCTGGCGGGCTTGATCCAGATCAACTGCTACGCGTATCGGGCTTTGCCGATCGTGTCAGGTTGCCTGACACTGCGCCGACAGACCCGGTTAATCGCCGCATTGAGCTCGTCGTCTTATTGCCAGAAATCGCTGAGACGATTCGTAACCCAGGCGTTATGGGGCTTGATAACCCATTGCCCGATGAAGATGCGCCTGTAGAGGCGTTGCCACAAAGCACGCCACAGAGCGATGAAAACGAATGAGCAGGGCTTATCACAACACTAAGACGTTTATGTGGAGCGGTGCATGGATATAGCGGATTTTTTTGACACCTTTTTTGAAGAGGCTGAAGAGCTGCTGGCCGATATGGAGCAGCATCTGCTGGAACTGGATGTCGATGATCCGGATAGCGAGCAGTTAAACGCTATCTTCCGTGCCGCCCACTCAATAAAAGGCGGCGCAGGTACCTTCGGCTTTAGTGTGTTGCAGAAAACCACGCACATCTTTGAAAATCTGTTAGATCACGCACGCAAAGGTGAGTTGACGCTGCGTGCTGACCTCGTTGATACCTTTTTAGAGGCAAAAGACATCATGCATGAGCAACTCGATGCCTATCGCAACGAGGAAGAGCCCAACCAAGAAGCTTACGAGCGAATTTGCCATACACTCCAGCAGATCGCGCTAGAAGAAATTGGTCAGACGCTGGATGCGCCCGCTGTCCCTGCACCAACTGTTGAAAAAAAAGCGTCAGTCAGCGCTGAGGCTGCTGATTCCTCCTCGCTGAGCGAGCGACAACTGCTGGTTGCGCTAGTTAACGTTAGCGAAAAAGATCGCACGCTGCTGGTTGAAGAGCTGGAGCAACTGGGCGATGTCCAGTCCCACTCGGGTGATGAAAAACGTTACGAAGTAACGCTGACAGGTGACGTTAGTGCTGACGATATTGAAGCGGTGATGTGCTTCATTATTGAGCCTGAGCAGATCGAAATTAGCGTGGTCGAGGTTGTAAAAGACGAAATCACTAGCCCTGAGTTAGACGCGCCAGCGCTGGCAAAAGACGTGCCCGCAGACGTTGTTGAGTCTCCGGTGCCAGCGGCGGCTAAATCTGCTGACAAAGCACCTTCGCCAGAAAAGCCAGCGAAATCCGCCCCTAAAAAAGCGGCCGCTGAGTCAGCCTCGATCCGTGTGTCGGTAGATAAAGTCGACCAAATCATCAATTTGGTTGGCGAGCTGATTATTACTCAGTCGATGCTGGACCAAACGGTCAGTGACCTCGGAGATCAATCCGTTGGCAACAGTTCGCTACAAAACGGCATGAGCCTGCTGCAGCGTAACGCACGAGATCTTCAAGAAGCGGTGATGTCAATCCGCATGATTCCGATGGAATTTGTGTTTAGCCGATTCCCCCGCGTTGTGCGCGATACCGCCGGTAAATTGGGCAAAGAAATCGAGCTCATTACCGAAGGTAAGTCCACCGAGTTGGATAAAAGCCTGGTTGAGCGCATTACCGACCCGCTAACGCACCTAGTACGTAACAGCTTGGATCACGGCATCGAAATGCCGGATGAGCGCGAAGCGGTAGGTAAACCCCGCGTTGGCAAGTTGGTGTTATCGGCACGCCATCAGGGCGGCAACATTCTGATTGAAGTGCGTGATGACGGCGCGGGCATGGATCGTGACCGGCTGTTGGCCAAGGCGCGTGAAAACGGCCTGAACGTTTCAGACAACATGTCTGACGAAGATGTCTTCCAACTGATTTTTGCGCCGGGCTTCTCCACGGCAAAGGAAGTTACGGACGTTTCCGGCCGCGGTGTCGGCATGGATGTTGTAAAGCGAAATATTCAAGGCATGGGTGGCCGGGTTGAAATTCAATCTAAGAAAGGTGAAGGGACCAACACGCGCATTGTGTTGCCGCTGACACTTGCCATTCTCGACGGTATGTCGATCAAAGTGGGCGGCGAAACCTTTATTTTGCCGCTTTCCACGGTACTTGAGTCGTTGCAGCCAGCCAAAGGCGATATGTATGCCATGGCGGGAGATGATGTGGTGCTTAAGGTGCGTGATGAGTACCTTCCGGTCATCGCGATCCATGAAGTACTGGATGTGGAAAATGCCATTACCGACCCGACCAAAAGCATTGCCGTGATTGTTCAGGGTGAGGGGCGTCGTTATGCCATGTTGGTTGATGAGTTGATTGGCCAGCAGCAGGTGGTTGTAAAAAACTTAGAAGATAATTATCGCAAAGTGCCGGGCGTTTCGGCGGCCACTATCCTTGGTGATGGTAGCGTCGCGCTAATTTTAGACATTACAGGTTTACACCGGTTAAGCCGCGCCAAGAAAGAAGCCGGAAAACAGGTGAATTATCCACATCTCTCTTATTACCAGGAGGCCGAGCCGTCATGAGCCAGGCAAACAATGGAGCGGTTTTGTCCGCCGCAGAAGCCGATAATCGCGAATTTTTGGTGTTCTCTTTGG
Organism: Halomonas sp. TD01; assembly: GCF_923868895.1. Taxonomy (GTDB): domain Bacteria; phylum Pseudomonadota; class Gammaproteobacteria; order Pseudomonadales; family Halomonadaceae; genus Vreelandella. Next base: position 1,078,199 of record NZ_OV350343.1, on the reverse strand, counting down.
GAGAAGAAGAGTATGCCATTGATATCCTTAAGGTTCAGGAAATACGCGGCTATGAAAACGTCACGCGTATTGCCAATGCCCCTGACTTTATTAAAGGGGTGACCAATCTGCGCGGCGTCATTGTGCCTATTGTCGATCTGCGCATTAAGTTCCACTTGGACAGCGTGGAGTATGGTGGCCAGACCGTTGTCATCGTGGTCAACGTCGCCGACCGCGTGGTTGGTATTGTTGTGGACGGCGTTTCCGATGTCATGACATTAACTCCCGAGCAAATAAAGCCAGCGCCTGAATTTGGTGTCACGCTCTCCTCCGATTTCTTGAGCGGATTAGGCAGCCTTGAAGACCGCATGCTGGTGTTAGTTGATATCGATAAGCTGCTGACCAGCGAAGAAATGGCTTTAGTCGATAGCACCAGCACCCGCTAATCCCTTTGTGACTGGGCACAGGGAGAGTGCCTTCTTAAGCCAAAAAAACAGCCCTCTCTGGTGCTACGGATAGCATCGGCCACTACGGTTGTATTTGGAGTAATGCGTGTGACACCGCTACTGCGTCAAATGATGAGCAATATGACCGTGCGTCTTAGTTGGGGGCTGGTATTAGCCACTTTTTCGATCTTGGTCGTGGTGGCCTGCGGTATAGGTCTTTATGCGCTCCACCACGGTGCTGCTATTGTGCAGGCGTCGAGTGATTTGCAGGCGCAGCAAGCGGCGTTCAGTGAGTTTGCTACACGCATTCGCTGGGTGCTGATTGGCGTGGTCATCATGACCGGCGTAACGGTCGCGGTGGTGGTGTGGGGTGTGACCGTTAATGTGCTGCGTCCCCTGGATCGTCTGGTCGGTTACTTTGAGAAAATGGCCCAAGGCGACCTAAGCCAGCAAATTACATCGCCTGGTAATAATGAAATTGGCAGGCTGTACACAGCGATGGCGCACATGCAGTCTTCACTGTCTGAAACCGTTGGCGTGGTACGCCAAAGCGGCGCGTCAATTTTTGAGCGCTCTCAGCATATTGCCAGTGGCAATAACGACCTCTCCTCACGTACCGAGCAGCAGGCCTCTTCTCTAGAAGAGACGGCCTCGAGCATGGAGCAGTTAGCCTCTACCGTTGGGCACAACGCAGACAATGCACTACAAGCCAGTCAGCTCGCCAATGAGGTAACGCTAACCGCCAGACGCAGCGGCGAAGAAGTTGCCAATATTGTTGAAACCATGCAGGACATTAGCGCGAGTTCCCACCAAGTTGCCGACATTATTACGGTGATCGATAACATTGCTTTTCAAACCAATATTCTCGCCTTAAACGCGTCGGTAGAAGCCGCCCGTGCTGGCGAGCATGGCAAAGGGTTTGCCGTGGTAGCGCAGGAAGTTCGCAGTCTCGCTAGCCGCAGTGCTAATGCTGCCAAAGAAATTCGCACGCTGATCGATGCATCGCTTGGCAAAGTGGACGCGGGCACCCAGCGGGTGAATCATGCGGGAAAAACCATGCAGGATCTTGTCGCCGCTGTGCAGCGGGTCAACGATATTATGGATGAGATTGCGGCCGCCTCTGAAGAGCAAAGCAACGGTATCGGGCAAGTTAATCAAGCAGTTGCCCAAATGGATCAGGTTGTTCAACAAAATGCCCAACTGGTTCAACAAGCAGCACGCAGCGCCAATGAATTAGAAAGCGAAGCGGCGCGCCTTAGAGAAGCGGTTGAGCGTTTCCATGTGACGCCTGCACTGGCAGAGGGGAAGCAGGAATCTGGTTATGCCATGCGGCCCCGCGCTCTTCAGCAAGTACCTGCCGCCCAAACTCCAGCGGCCAAAAAAATACCCGCTCGTAACACGACAGTCGATGAGTGGGAAGCGTTTTAAGTCTTGCGGTTTAGGCTCATGACTTCCTCGGCTTCAATACTAAAAATAAGGTATGCGGATGCGTAATAACCAGCCAGTCACTCAGCGTGAAATTGAACTCCAGAGTGATGATTTCCTCGTTTCGCGTACGGATCTTAAAGGGCGCATTACCTATGCAAACCCTGCGTTTATCCAGATAAGTGGTTTCCAGCACGAAGAGCTGATAGGCGCGCCCCATAATTTGATTCGACACCCGGATATGCCGCCGGCGGCGTTTGAAAACCTGTGGCAGACCGTGAAAAGCGGTGAAACATGGCGAGGGCTGGTTAAAAACCGCTGTAAAAATGGTGATCACTACTGGGTAAGTGCCAGCGTAACGCCGATTATTGAGGACGACCACGTCGTTGGCTATGCCTCTGTCAGGGTGCAGGCATCCAGAGACGCGATTGCACAAGCGGAGCAGGCCTACGCTGAGATTCGCGAAGGCCGTAATAAGCACCTGTATCTAGACAAGGGTAGGTTGCGCAAGAAAGGTCTTACTCAACGTTTAAAACGGATACGGCTGGATACCCTACGCGCTAAATTGGTCGGTATGATTGTGATGGCTGGTGCACTGCTGCTGGTGAGCGGTGGCCTTGGACTGTATGGCCTTAACGTCGCGGGAGACCGGCTTGCGGCGCTCAATAATGATGGCCTGCAAGACGTTATTCGCTTACAGCAAATTGATCAGACCATTGCGCAAACACGTCAGGCCATGATTGAACCAGAGCGTATGGAGCTGATTCAACAGCGCTTTGAGATGGGTGACATGATTGCCAATAGCGCGGCGACAATTGAGTCCGCTTGGCAGCAATACTACTCCCGTGACGTCAACACGACAGCGCTTGCCACCTCCTTCAATGCTCAGCTGCAAACCTTTTTAGACAACGGCATGTTCCAAGCAGAAACCGTCTTGCAAGCAGAAGACACATATCAAGTGTTTACCGGTTTGGACGCAGTCATCAGTGTGATGAATAACGAAGGGCGCGAACTCTCGACGATGGTGAACCAACTCATCGCCCAAAAGCAGACTGCCGCTGAAGCAATGGCTGCTGATGCCGAGCAAGGTCAAGCCAGCATGCTTAGCGCTCAAGCCGCTGTTCTGGGGGGCGGCCTGCTGGCGCTTATCCTGCTTGGGGTAATGACATTACGTTCCATTGTTCGGCCGCTAAAAAGTGCGTCACGTTTTACTTTGCAAATAGCGGGCGGAAACCTAGCCGCAAAAGTGCCTCCCCATCAGCGTGACGAAGTTGGGATGCTGATGGAGTCGCTGAATACCATGCGGAAAAGTTTGAGCAGCATTATTAGCGATGTAAAAGGCGGTATTAATGTGGTCACTCCCGCCGCGCGGGATATTGCCACTGGCAACGAAGCCTTATCGTCTCGTACCGAGCAACAGGCAGCGTCGCTACAGCAAACCGCATCCAGCATGGAAGAAATGACAACGACCGTGCGTCAAAACAGCGATAACGCTCAAGAAGCGCGTCGTCTTGCCGATAACAATGCTAAGCAAGTGACGCAGACCGGAGAGCTCATGTCGCAGTTGGTCGAGAATATGCAGCGAATTACCCAAAGTTCGCAAAAAATGACTGACATTATCAATGTGATTGACTCGATTGCTTTCCAAACCAATATTCTGGCACTCAACGCATCGGTAGAAGCTGCCAGGGCAGGAGAGCATGGTCGCGGGTTTGCGGTGGTTGCTGAAGAAGTACGTAAATTGGCAGGAAGAAGCGCTAGCGCCTCTCAAGAGATTCGCGTGTTAATTGATGGTTCTAATCAAGAAGTCAATGTTGGCGCTGGGCTGGTCAAAAAAGCCGAAGTAGCGATTAGTGAAGTTGCCGATGCGGCGCGAAATGTCACGCAGATTATGCACGACATTTCGTCAGCGTCGGAAGAACAGAGTCATGGCATCGCAGAAGTTAATCAAGCCGTTGCCGAAATGGATCAAGCGACTCAACAGAACGCCGCGCGCGTTCAGGAAACGGCACGCGCCGCCGTGGCATTAGAGCAACAAGCGGGCTTATTAGCCCTGTCTGTTGAGGCGTTTCGCTTGAATCATCAGAGCTCGCCAACAACGGCACTTAGCCCCACACCTGCTGGCTATCGAGCGCGGGCTCAGCTCCCAGACAGCCCAACTAAACCGCCTACGTCGTCAACTACACGGCAGCTGGCCTCAGTAGAGGAGTGGGAAGAATTTTGATCGACCAACGCGAGCGGGGAGTTGATGTCGGCCAGTGGGCATCAGGGGGGCAGATCGAACGTGATCTTGTGCTCACCGATGCCGACTTTGCGCGTATACGGGAATTGATTTACCAGCGCGCCGGAATAGTACTTGCTGAGCATAAACGTGAAATGGTCTACAGCCGCTTAGCGAAGCGTTTGCGTCACTATGGTATTACTCGTTTTACCGACTATCTGTCGCGGCTGGAGCGACAGCCGGACGCTAAAGAGTGGGAGGCGTTTACCAATGCGTTAACCACCAACCTCACCGCTTTTTTTCGTGAGGCGCATCACTTTCCGCTATTAGCTGAGCACATCAAGAAACAGCAAAGTCCTATCACTATTTGGTGTTCGGCAGCGTCCACGGGGGAAGAGCCTTACTCGATTGCAATGACGTTGTTAGAAACGTTGGGGCCTAAAGCCACCCAGGCCAAGGTCATTGCCACCGATATTGACACCGACGCACTAAGTAAAGCGCGTGCAGGCATTTATCCGCTTGAGCAGGTGCGTAAATTAGACGAAGGGCGGGTTAAGCGGTTTTTCCAGAAAGGCACCGGTGGTCATGCAGGTTTGGCACGCATAAGGCCGGAAGTTTCATCGTTGGTAGACTTTGTGCCGCTTAATTTGCTGGCACCCCAGTGGTCGGTAAAAGGTCCTTTCGATGCCGTTTTTTGTCGCAATATTATGATTTATTTCGATAAAGATACCCAAGCCAAGATTCTAAAACGGTTTGCTCCGCTGATGAAGCCGGACGCGTTACTGTTTGCGGGACACTCGGAAAATTTTTCGTATATCAGCGATGCATTCAAGCTGCGCGGGCAAACGGTTTATACCCTCGCAAAAAAATAAATCGGTTACGTGCGTTTACTCCTTTTGGCAATTGCCTTATTCGGAGTGGGTTGGCACACAGGTGGCTACCGTATAAAGGAGGCGTGCTTTGAGCGCAGCCAAAATCAAAGTGTTGTGCGTCGATGATTCGGCGCTGATTCGTGACTTGTTGACTGAAATAATCAACTCACAGCCAGATATGGAAGTCGTCGCCGTCGCGCCAGACCCCATTGCCGCGAGGGATCTGATCAAACAACACAATCCTGATGTGCTGACACTGGATGTGGAAATGCCGCGGATGGATGGTCTTGATTTTCTTGAGCGGTTAATGCGGCTTCGCCCCATGCCAGTACTCATGGTGTCATCGCTGACCCAGAGTGGCTCAGAGATTACCCTGCGTGCGTTAGAGTTAGGCGCATTGGATTTTGTGGCCAAGCCCAGCTTGGGTATTCGTAGCGGCATGATGGAATACGCGACTGAAATTACCGACAAGATTCGCGCCGCTGCTCGCTCACGTCCGCGCCAAGCCCGCCATAAAAATGCGCCGCCGCCCACACAGTTGAAAGCGCCCATGGTGTCTAGTGAAAAGCTGATTATCATTGGCGCTTCTACTGGCGGCACAGAAGCGATTCGGTCGGTGCTCGAGCCACTGCCGGCGAACGCGCCGGCCATCTTGATTACTCAGCACATGCCCGGTGGTTTTACGCGCTCCTTCGCCGAGCGGCTAGATCGGCTGTGCCGAATTAGCGTAAAAGAAGCCACCGATGGCGAGCGTGTACTGCCAGGCCATGCCTATATTGCCCCAGGCGACCAACACCTAGAGCTTGTCCGCAGTGGTGCCAACTACGTCGTACGCTTAAATGATGGCCCACCGGTTAATCGTCACCGTCCCTCTGTTGATGTGCTGTTTCATTCTGCTTCTAAGCATGCGGGTAAAAACGCCATTGGCGTGATTTTGACCGGCATGGGTAAGGATGGCGCCGCAGGGCTGCTAGAGATGCGCGAAGCCGGTGCGGCTACCATTGCGCAAAACGAAGAAAGCTGTGTGGTGTTCGGTATGCCAAGGGAAGCAATCGCAGTAGGGGGAGCGGTAGAGGTGGTGGCTTTAGATGATATTCCATCGCGTTTGATGGCCTTAATTGCCGCTTCAGGGCGTGCTCAGCGGGTATAACACCCCATTACGCTATAAATGAGGGGAACAGAAAAACATGACACGCTCACTACGTCATATCAGTATTCACTCTGCGGTTATTGTCGCGCTGGCTAGCTTTGTCATGCTGATATTAGTGTTAGCTGGCATTAGTTTCATGGCAGATCGTAATGCACAGGCCAACCTGTCGACCTATAGCCTTATCAGTAATGGTCAGCTCAACGAGATTAATCGCGCTGACTCGTTGCTCAATCAGGCAATGCTGGCCATGGAAACGGCATCCAACTTTTTAATGGTAGGCCAAACCCGTCAATCCAATGAGCAGGTCGATATCGCTCTGGATCGAATTGAGCGCGCCGAGCAGCGCTTTGAAAGCTTTGCTGCGACGCCACGCACGGCGCAAGGCGAAGCCCTGGGCGAGGCATTGACAGAAGACTTCCGTGAAGTGTTGGCCTTGGTCAAGCAGCAGCATGCTACGTTCGAAACCATGGACATCAATGCCTTCAATCGGCTTCGGGGAGAGTTGATTGAGCCATTGGACAGCTTATCCAATAGCGTCACGGCTTTCGTGCAGTATGGTTTTCAACGGGTAGAGAACATCCGTAATGAGACTGAGGCGCAAGGCGATGTGTTTATGTGGATTAATGCACTTGCTGTGGCAATTGCGCTGTTGGTGACAGTGTTCATTTATATGACACTACGCCGTACGGTTATCGCGCCGTTGAATGACGCGGTAAGACGGCTAGACAAAATTTCCCAGGCTGATTTAACGGAGCCTGTTCCTGCATCAGGTAAAAATGAAGTAGGACGGCTTTTTGCAGCGATGGGCATGATGCAGCAGAATCTTACGGCGATTGTGACGCGGGTTCGTGAAGGTAGCAGTGAAATTCATCACGGCACCCGAGAGATAGCGAGTGGCAATGCGGATTTGTCATCACGCACTGAGCAGCAGGCCGCATCGATTGAAGAAACGGCAGCCAGCATGGAGCAAATGACAGCCACGGTGAAACAAAATGCCGATAATGCACGTCAGGCAAGCACGCTGGCAGCAGATGCTTCCACTACTGCCGAGCAAGGTGGCCAAGTGGTCGAGCAGGTAGTGCAAACCATGCACGGTATTTCTACCAGTTCCCAAAAAGTGGCAGATATCACCAGCGTAATTGACTCTATCGCCTTTCAAACCAATATCTTGGCACTCAATGCCTCGGTAGAAGCGGCACGCGCCGGCGAGCAAGGGCGTGGTTTTGCCGTTGTGGCAGGTGAGGTTCGCAACCTAGCCAGCCGAAGTGCTGATGCGGCTAAAGAGATCAAAACGCTGATAGATGCCTCCGTTGCACAAATCAAGCAAGGCTCTACTCTGGTCGAGCAAGCGGGCAGCACCATGTCTGATGTCGTTACGGCCGTACGTCGGGTAACTGATATTATGGATGAGATTTCTGCTGCGTCTCAGGAGCAGAGCGATGGCATTGAGCAGGTAAGCCAAGCGGTAGGGCAAATGGATGAAGTGACCCAGCAGAATGCGGCACTGGTTCAGGAAGCCTCCGCGGCGGCCATGTCGCTTGAAGAGCAAGCAAATAAATTAGAAGAGGCAGTGGCTGTTTTTGCTTTGTTGAGTAGCCAAGAGGGGGCGCAACGCCAAGCATTGCCACCGAGTAGCCAAGTATCACAAGCATCAAGTGTGCCCTCTGCTAGGCCGCAGGCAGTCACTGCGACCAGCACTCGCCGAACCCCAGAGCCAAGCCACCACGACGAGTGGGAAGCGTTCTAGTTTTTGAACCTTGTCTTTTAAGAAATAATTTGATTGAGAGGATGACCGATGGCCGATAAGAACATGAGTTTTCTGGTAGTTGACGATTTTCCCACTATGCGTCGGATCGTTCGCAGCTTGCTGAAAGAGCTAGGCTTTACCAATGTCGATGAAGCAGAAGATGGCCAGGACGCCCTGAATAAGCTGCGTGCGGGTAACTTTGAATTCGTCGTATCGGATTGGAATATGCCTAACCTAGACGGCTTAGAAATGCTTAAAGAGATCCGCCAGGATGAAGCACTGAAAGGGTTACCCGTATTGATGGTGACCGCGGAAGCCAAAAAAGAGAACATCATCGCAGCTGCCCAAGCGGGCGCTAACGGCTACGTCGTCAAGCCGTTTACTGCGGCCACGCTCGAAGAGAAGCTGAACAAAATCTTCGATAAGATGGGTAAATGAAGCGGCTGCGCCTGAGTGCTCGGTTAACGAGGAGACAACACGATGAGTCAGCATGAGCAGGATAGCGCTACCCAGCTATCCGAAGAAGCTGCTGAAGACCTGATCTTTCGCATCGGCAAACTTACCCGCATGTTGCGCGACAACATGCGAGAGCTGGGCCTGGATAAAGAGATCGAAAAAGCAGCGGAAGCAATTCCTGACGCGCGTGATCGGTTGCATTACGTCGCTACCATGACTGAGCAGGCGGCTGAGCGTGCGTTAAACGCCATTGATCGCGCTCAGCCGTTGCAAGACCAGCTCTCTGACCGTGCTGAAGCGCTCGATAAGCGCTGGGCGGAATGGTTTGAAGCGCCCAAAGAGTTGGATGATGCCAAAGCCTTGGTGAAAGAGACACGCACCTATCTAAGTGATGTGCCAACCATTGCTGCTGCGACGAACAAAGAGCTGCTCGATATTATGATGGCTCAGGATTTTCAAGATCTTACCGGCCAAGTCATCAAAAAGATGATGGATGTCATCCGAGAAATTGAACATCAGTTGGTGCAGGTGCTGATCGATAATGTGCCGGGGGCTCATGTACGAGAGTCGATGCAGCGCAAGGCTGAAGACCAGTGGAAAAATGACAACGCACGTCGCAATGAAGAGCTGTTGAACGGCCCTCAGGTTAAGGACAATGCGCCTGATATTGTTACTGGTCAGGATCAGGTAGATGACTTATTGGACGAATTGGGCTTTTAATGCGTTGTTATTAAGACATTGTGAAAAGCAGTATCTGGCACTATAAGCATTTGTTCAGCCGTCCCTAGGGGCGGCTGAATTTATGATAAGCCACGCAAGATACCGCCGGATAGCCGCATGGCAGATGACGACAGCGATCAGGAAAAGACCGAAGAGGCCACGCCCCGACGCCTAGACAAAGCGCGGGAAGAAGGCCAAGTTCCCCGGTCTCGAGAACTGGCGACTTTTTTGCTGCTATTAGGCGGTGTGATTGGGCTATGGAGCATGGGACAAATGCTCTATGACCAGTTAGGCATGGTGATGGAGCAGGCCTTTTTATTCGAGCGCCGTCACGCCATGGAAAGCACCCCGATGCTCGTCAATGCGCTGGATCTGGGACAGCGCACGCTGTTTGCCATGCTACCGCTGTTCCTACTATTGACGGTGATTGCACTGGTTGCTCCCGCGTTATTAGGAGGATGGTTAGTCTCGGCAAAATCAATGCAGCCCAAACTGTCAAAGCTAAACCCAGTAAAAGGGCTAAAGCGTATTTTTTCGTCCCAGGCATTGATTGAATTAACCAAAGCGATTGCCAAATCAATCCTGGTCGGCGGCATTGCGTCGGCGTTTCTGTATGCCAACCTTGGTAAGTTCATGGGGCTAATGAATCAGCCCATTCAACAAGCATTGGCAAGCGCATTGAATATGTCAGCGTTCGCCGCTGGCCTGATTGTTTTATCGTTAGTTGTGGTGATTCTGATTGACGTGCCTTTTCAGCTTTGGAGCAATGCGAAAAAGCTGCGTATGAGTAAGGAAGAGGTTAAGCGAGAGCATAAAGAGTCGGAAGGCGACCCCCAAGTTAAAGGCCGTATTCGTCAGCAGCAGCAAGCAATGGCCAGAGGGCGAATGATGAGTAAAGTGCCTGATGCCGACGTTATTATCACCAACCCAACCCACTATGCAGTGGCCCTGGTGTATCAGGAAGGTAGCATGGGTGCCCCGCGGCTAGTGGCCAAAGGGGCCGATGCAGTGGCCGCGCGTATCCGTGAAATAGGTTTGGAAGCTGGCGTGCCGCGATTGGAAGCAGCGCCCTTGGCGCGCGCCCTGTATCATCACGTGGATTTAGATGCTGAAGTGCCTGCGGAACTGTATACCGCGGTTGCTGAAGTGATGGCCTGGGCTTATCGCCTGAAGCAGGTTGCACAACAAGGAGGCGAGGTGCCCCCAACCCCAGACAATTTATCGGTTCCTCCCGAAATGGAACGTTCCAATCGAGATGCCGGTGGCAGTGAGGCGCAATCATGAAAGGCTTAAGCCAACTGATCAATCAGCGCGATTGGATGGGCGATGTGCGCATGAAACTGCTCGCAGGGCCGCTGCTGATCCTGATGATCTTGGGCATGATGATTCTGCCCTTGCCGCCCTTCGCGCTCGACTTGCTTTTCACTTTCAATATCGCGCTGGCCATCATGGTGCTGCTGGTCAGCATGTTTGCGGAAAAGCCTCTCGACTTTGCCGCTTTTCCCGCGGTGCTGTTATTTACCACGCTATTGCGGCTATCGCTCAATGTGGCCTCGACCCGTGTGGTGCTAATGGAAGGCCATCAAGGCGGGGATGCGGCCGGTAAAGTTATCGAAGCGTTCGGTACCTTCCTGGTTGGCGGTAACTTTGCCGTTGGTCTGGTGGTCTTTTTGATCCTTGTGATCATTAATTTCATGGTTATTACCAAAGGGGCTGGGCGTATTGCCGAAGTAGGCGCCCGCTTTATGCTGGATGCGATGCCTGGCAAGCAGATGGCGATTGATGCTGACTTAAACGCAGGCCTGATTGGTGAAGAAGACGCTAAAAAACGGCGTACTGAAGTCGCCCAGGAAGCGGATTTTTATGGCTCTATGGATGGTGCGAGCAAGTTTGTACGTGGTGACGCCATGGCTGGTTTGGTCATCATGGTGGTCAATATTATCGGTGGACTGTTGATCGGTATGATGCAGCACGATATGGGCTTTTCGGATGCTGCCCGTACGTATACGTTGCTAACCATCGGCGATGGCTTGGTGGCCCAGATCCCCGCGCTGGTGATCTCAACCGCGGCCGGTGTCACCGTGTCGCGCGTCAACACTGACCAAGATGTTGGTCAGCAAATGATCAGCCAGCTATTTATTAATCCTCAGGTCATGATCCTCTCTGCGATGGTGATGGGGCTGCTGGGCATGGTGCCTGGGATGCCAAACTTGGTATTTCTGATTTTTACAGCACTGCTGGCGGGCTTAGCGTGGTATTTGATTCGCCAAAAAGAGCAGGCGTTGGTAAAAGAGGAGATATCTGCAGCGCCACTGCCCCAACAAGAGTCACCGGAAGCCAGTTGGGAAGATGTGCAGCTGGTTGATACGCTGGGACTTGAGGTGGGGCATCGTCTTATTCCCCTAGTGGACTCCCGCCAGAAAGGGGAACTGCTGGCTCGTATTAAAAGTGTGCGCAAGAAGTTTGCTCAAGAGGTTGGGTTTTTACCGCCCGTAGTGCACATACGCGATAACCTGGAACTGCCTCCAAATACCTACGTACTCTCCATGAAGGGAGCAGAAATTGGCCGTGCTGATGCCCAGCCGGGCAAATGGCTGGCAATCGACCCAGGTCAGGTATCAGGAGAATTGCAGGGAACGCCCACCCAAGACCCTGCCTTCGGTTTGCCCGCCATCTGGATTGATGCCAATCAGCGTGAACATGCCCAGGTGTACGGTTATACCGTGGTGGATGCCAGTACGGTCATTGCTACTCACTTAAACCACCTGCTGCATCGCCACTCGCCGGAAATGCTGGGGCGGCAAGAAGTACAAAAGCTGCTCGACAAGCTGGGTGAGGATCAAAAGTCGCTAGTCGAAGAGGTTGTGCCGAAAGCAATTTCGCTCACCGTACTACAGCGTATTCTGCAAAACCTGTTGGATGAAGATGTCTCGATACGCGATATGCGCACGGTGTTGGATACCCTGGCAGAACATGCTGGGCAGCAAAAAGATGCCAATGAGCTGACCGCACTGGTGCGCATTGCCTTGGGTCGAGCGATTACCCAGCAGTGGTTTGCCGGCCAGGAAACGCTCAACGTGATGGGGCTCGATGCCCAGTTAGAGCAAGTGCTTATGCAAGCCATGAATGGTAACGGCGCGATGGAGCCAGGGCTTGCGGATACGCTCATGACGCAGGCGCAAGAGGCCCTGGAGCGCCATGAAGGTAGCGGCGAAGCACCGGTGCTGGTCGTTCAGCACTCGCTGCGTGCTGTGCTATCGCGCTTCTTACGCAGGCGTGTGCGTCATTTGGTGGTGATGTCTCAGGCAGAAATACCGGATGACCGTACGTTGCGAGTCACCACGGTAGTAGGAGGACGAGCGTGAGATTGACGCAGAACACTCGTTCCAAGCCATCAAACAGAGGCACAGGTAAAGCATGAGCGTGAGACGATTTGTTGGAGCCAACAGCCGCGATGTAATGCGCCAGGTGCGCGAAGCATTAGGCGATGACGCTTTAATTGTCGCCAATCGCCGTACCGAGGGTGGTGTTGAAATACTAGCGATGGCGGATGAAGCGGTCGATCATTTTGAGCCTTCCCCCTCATCGCCTCCGCCACCTAACCCTACTTCCCAGATTGCTTTTTCATCGCGCGATTCAGATCCGCTTCAGGCCATGAGTGAGCGCTTGCTGCGTGAAATGCAAGAGATGCGGGAGTTGCTTTCCCAGCGGCAGTCAGTTGCCGATGTGCCCACCTCAGCAGCCACTGATGATCCCTATTCCCGTTTGCGCCAGCAACTGCTTAGCGTTGGTTTCAGCGAGGAGCTAAGCGACGAAGTGTTGGCAGAACTGCCGACGTCATTGGCTCAGCCAGATGCCGATAGCACGCTTACCATGGAGTGGCTTCGTGGGCAGCTAATGGCTCGGTTACCCGTACTGAAAGAAGAAACGGGCTTTTTTGATCAAGCGGGAATTGTGGCACTGGTGGGGCCAACGGGCGTCGGTAAAACCACCACAACCGCGAAACTAGCAGCGCGTTTCGTAATGCGTCACGGTACACGCCCCGTGGCCCTTGTCACCACCGATAGCTTTCGTATCGGTGCCCACGAGCAGTTACGAATTTATGCACGGCTGCTTGATACCCCCATGTATGCTTTAGATGCTGAGCAGCCGATTGATGAGTTAGTCGGACGGTTGCAGGGTAAACAGTGGGTCATTATCGACACCGTCGGTATGAGCCAGCGTGACCAACGTGTGATTGAACAAATCGCCCATTTACAGGGCGGGCAGGCGTCCGTGCGCTTAGTGCTGCTGCTGAATGCGGCCAGTCAGCCTGAAACGTTGGAAGAGGTCGTGTTGCGCTATCGCCAAGCGGCACGGGCGGCCGGCGCTGAGTTAGATGATTGCATTATTACCAAGCAGGACGAAGCCGGCCGGTTAGCCCCCGTGCTTGATATTGTCATACGCCATGGCTTGCGTGTGTTATTTGGTTCTTACGGGCAGCGTGTTCCAGAAGATATGGCGGTTGCGGATCCCGCTGCGTTGATTGATCAAGCCCTTAGTACCTCATTGGGGAAAGGGCGTGAAGAGCGAGGTTTCCCATCAGCTGCACACCCGCCTGGGGCCCATTCGGTGAGTTTACCGCGCTGGTCCCGGGATGTGCTGGGCCAAGGGCGTCGCCTCAGCTCTGTGCTGACGCGGCTACGTGAAAGGATTGTCGGGTTTTCAGCGTTAGAGTCGGTATGGGATATCGCCTCTTTGCCGGGTGTGTTGCAAGATAAACGCCTGGATGCGCTATTGGCTAGCGAGCCTTGTGCGGATAAGGGGCTGGGCATGGCATGGTCTCCCCGCCGTAATGAGCGGGGCTGTGACTGGTCGATGCCCGATCTCGGACTAGACGCAGACGGCGGGTGGCTTGCGCTAACCAGCCTGCAGCATCGTCAGCCTGCTGGCTGGCAATCACGTTTGTTGCGCCAGGGCGAAACGATGGGGGCCGCCGTACATCTGCTGCCCGTGTTTCCTGACCCCACCACGTTAGCGTGGTTAGAAGCCCAACACCTGACCTGGATCACGCTAGTGGCGGCCAGTCAGCGGGTATACTGTCAGGGCGAGCGTTATGCCCAGCGCCAGCTGTTTACAGATAGCCCGCTCACACATCACACCGACCTGCGTTTTCGTGGCCAAACGATGCAGCTATGGAACACCCATATGGCGGTGGAAGATGCCGCCGGCACCCCTCTGTTGGCATGGGTTGGGGAGGTTCGTGACCCTGAAAGTGGCAAACGCATCGCGCGTCGTTACTGGTTAACGCCTGCCCGGTTAGGTGCCGACGTGCGTTCGCTTCTGGTTATCCAGCTTCAAAGCGAAGGGGTATCCAGCCTGACCAAACGCGCTTGGCAGCAGTTGAAAGATTCGGATGATGGCGAGGTAAGCACTGAGGTTCGCTTATTGATGGCCAGCGGTATCGCGGCGGCGGCGGGGCACTTAGATGTTGTTAATGATGACGCTGCGATAGCACTGCGTTCCGATTTGTTAAGGCTGTTGGGTACTACTCGCAAGCGGCGCGATACGGCGATGTTAGATGCGCTTGTCCACGCGTTTATGGCTCGTGACGCTATTCGCCAGCTCAGCAGCGTTAGCCGAGAGGGGCTGGTATGAGTGCCCAGGATCAGGCAGCGGGCCTACGCAAGTGGGCAGATTTACAGCGCCAACAGCGCCAAACACAGTCTGTAGAGAGCGACCCCACGGCAGACGTATTTGCGGCTGAGCCTCTGACGCCTACGACTGATCTTTTAACAGTGCCACCGGTCGCTGCCTCAAAGCAAACCGCGGCGCCGCCCCCTGTGCCGCAAAAACCGCTTATCGTGATTGGTCTGCCTAGCAGTGGCGATCAGCAGGTGGCTAAAGTAAAAGGGCGCCTAGCCCAATGGTCAGTACTGGGCCGACGGTGGGCTGGCGACCCGGATGATTGGGATATTCACATCGTTAAGGCGGATGCCGCTAATCTTGGCCAACTGAAAGAGCGCTTTCCGCGTTGGGCGTTATGGATTAATAGCGATGCCGATGCTTTCGCACAGATGTATCGCTCGCTTCGGCAAGTGCAGGAAAACGGTGGTCCTAGGCAGCTGCTGGCGCTGCACGAGCCAAACTTGCCGCGTAGAGGTCTGCTCGACAACCTGCGGGAAGCCGCCAGCTATTATTTGGATATAGAGCTTTTACTGCTGGCGCGATGACGCTAGCCTGACGCAATGTGGCCGCGCTTTAACAGAGGCTAACAAGTGCCTCTATGAGGAATAACAATGCCTATGCTCGCTGGTTTCAAAACGCGTTATTGCAGCATGACTGCTACGCAAAAAGTTTTAACATAATGGGCTATCTCAAAGTCGGTAGCTTCAAAACCGTGCTGATGGTGGCACTAAGCGCCATTACAATGAGTGCTTATGCCGCTACTGGCAGCTGGAGTACCGAGGTGCCCAGCGTGCTGGTAGCGATGAGTGACCGAGCTGTCAGCAGCCAGCCCATTCAACCACCGGCAGGAGCTCAAGTAGAGGATGCTGCGATAGGGCGTATTCATTGGCGTTATCAAATGCCGGTCAACGCGCCGGTTAATGCGTGGCTATGCCACCCTGAACAGTGTGTTCCTTTGAACGCGATGCGGGGCTCAACCTCTGCGTTAGCCGGTAAGCAGGTGAATGGGCCGCTGCACTTTCGTTTTGCGTTGACGCCGGGCCAGCGCCCGGTGCGGGTGCAGGAACTGCAAGTGATTGTGAACTACCAGTGAACAGTGTTTAGCCGTGAGGCACGAGGATGTATACAGCACAAGGCAGGATTAAACAGAGCGAGCTGTTAACCCAATACATGCCACTGGTAAGACGTCAGGCCTTAACGCTGCAGGTAAGACTACCCGCAAGTATTGAGTTAGATGATCTTATTCAAGCCGGCATGGTGGGCTTATTAGAAGCATTGGGGCGTTTTGATGCGACCCAGGGGGCGACGTTCGCCACGTTTGCAAGCCAGCGTATTCGCGGCGCCATGATGGATGAGCTGCGCACACGTGATTGGTTACCTCGTAGTGTACGCCGCTCTGCTAGAGCCGTGGATGATGCGGTGCGCCGCCTCGAACAGCAGTTAGGACGCCCGCCAGAAGAGGGCGAAATCGCGCGTGATCTGGATATACCGCTCAGTGAGTATCAGCAATTACTTAACGATACGAACAGCGGCCAGTTGTTGCCCTTTGAAGAATTGGTGGCAGAAGGGGCAGAACCCGCGAAAGAGGAAGCCAATAACCTGCCCTTTGATCAGCTGTTAGATCAACAGCAGCGCCAGTCGTTAATTGATGCGATTGATGCCTTACCCGAGCGTGAAAAGCTGCTGATGGCGCTGTATTACCAAGAAGAGCTGAACCTTAAAGAAGTCGGGGCGGTGCTTGGAGTGACCGAGTCCCGCGTGTCTCAGCTTCACAGTCAAGCGATTAGCAGGCTTCGCGCACGCTTATATGACACCACCTAACGCCACTATTAATCACTAATAACCGGCGAGGAGCCGTTGATGAACCCATCTACGCTGATCGGTATTTTTGCCAGCATGCTATTGCTGGTAAGCGTGCTGTTTTTTACTGCAGAGTCGCCAGAAAGCTTTATCAACTTGCCGGGGCTTGCCATTGTGGTAACCGGTACCTTGGCCGCTACTTTTATTAGTTATCCGCTGAAAGAAGTGTTACGCGTGGTGCGCCTTGTGGGGTTGGTTTTTCGGCGCGAGAATACCTATGTACGTGATGATATTAACGAACTGGTTTCAATGTCGCGACTATGGTTTAAAGGCGACGTCAGGGCGGTTGAAAAGGAGCTAGAGCACACCCGTAATCCCTTTTTGCGCACCGGAATTCAACTGGTGATTGCTAATACGAAAGAAGATGAAATTTTTGACATGTTGCGCTGGCGCATTGCTCGATTAAAAGCGCGGGAACATGCCGAGGCGCAGATATTTCGTACGATGGCTACCTACGCACCCGCGTTTGGCATGATTGGTACCTTGGTGGGGCTGGTCAATATGCTGGAAGTGATGGATGCCGGGGATCTTGACGTTATTGGTCCGCGCATGGCAGTGGCTCTGCTGACAACGTTTTACGGTATTCTGCTCGCCAATCTGGTGTTCAAACCGATTGCCGTCAAGCTAGAGCGGCGCACGGAGGAGCGCCTTATCACCATGAACATGGTGCTGGAAGGTATCTCATTAATTACCAAACGACGCCTGCCTTCGTTTATTGAAGAAACGCTCAATTCCTTTGTTGCTAACTATCATGACGAGATCCGCGATGCCTCTGTGAAACCGCGGCCAACGGTTAGTTCTGCGGCAAAAGGGTAGCGCCATGCTAGATCGTGATTCACGGCACGCGCTGGAATTGCCTACTGTGTCAGGCGAGGGCGATGAAGGCTGGCTAACGAGCTACTTAGACGTGTTAACGCTGCTAATCACGCTGTTTGTCCTACTGCTTGCGTTGACGCCGCCGGGAGGAGGGGAAGCCTTTGACAGCGATAGAATGCGCTCGGCAAGTGCCGTCACCTCGCTCCCGTTGGCCAGCTTGGCAACCGGTATTCATCCCCGACACAGTGGCCTGAAGCCGCGGATGGCGGAGCTTGATATCCCCGGGGTTAGTGTCTCTCAAGGAGAAGAAGGTGTTACGCTGCGCATCGACGACAGCTTGCTTTTTCCTAGCGGTGACGCCGTACTAACGCCCCAGGGGCAAGATGTGTTAGAAAGCCTTCTGGCAGTGTTAGCGTCCTTTGAAGGCCAAATTTCAGTAGAAGGGCATACGGATAATATTCCCATTGCCACCTCACGCTTCCCCTCAAATTGGGAGCTCTCGGTAGGACGCGCTATTGCGGTTGTCCGGCATCTTGAGCGCCAGGGAGTCGCTATTTCACGTATGCGGGCAGTCGGTTACGCCGATACCCAACCCATGGAAAGTAACGCAACGTCAGAAGGCAGGTCTGCCAACCGACGCGTCGAACTGCTGTTAAGGCAGCAGACTGAGGGGTAAAGAGATTTCTTGAGGCTATCTCTGTGTCGAAGCATCACTCGCTACTACAGTCGTTCGGTGCATTACTGGTGCTCGATAACGACAGTCGGCGTATACAGGCGATTAGTAGCAACTTTGCTGTACTGCTGGGGGTAAGCCTTCCAGAAGGGCGTTTCCCGACGCTATCCAGCGTTCTAGGGAAGCGCTTAAGCCAGCGCGTACGCTACGAGCTACAAGGTCAGCAGCGTTTGCCGGGGCCGCTCACCTTTAAATGTCCCGCCCGACCAAATCGCTTCCAATTGCATGCCTACCGGGCAGGTACGCACGTATTAATTGAGATAGAACCCCTTAACACGCTTGGTAAACAGCGCTTGCTTGGCACCGTGAACGAACGCCTGATGCGTCTAGCGGAAGCTACGCATCAAGAAGAGCTGCTCGATTATTTGGTAATGGCCGTGCAAGAGTTAACGGGTCATGACCGAGTGTCGGTGTGTCATTTCGATAGTGATTGGCACGGGTTAATCGTGGCCGAATCGTTAGCTACAGGCCGTGCTCAGCCAGGTGTCGAGCTGCCGGTAGGCCGTTTGCCTGCCTTATTAGGACAGCGCTTTCCCGCCAAGGACTTTCCTATTGCGCTTCGGCGCGCCTACGAGCGCCATCCGGTGCGGCTGATCCAAGATGTTGCAGCACCTGGTGAGGATTTGCTGCCGAAGGGCATGGCGGTGGATGTGAGCGACTGCTTTTTACGAGCGCCTGCCCCCGAGCGGCAGCAGTACTTGCAACGCCTTGGTGTGCGCGGTGCATTAAGCGTGGCCATGCAGGGCGATACCGGCCTTTGGGGGCTGTTATTTTGTCATTCGACATCGGCGTACCCCGTGACGCCGCCTGTGCGCGACGCGGTACGCACCTTGGTGCAAATGGCCACACAACGGCTGTTGCTGCTAAGAGCCCGCCAAGAAGCGCGCTATTTGCAGCGCGTACAAGATAGCTTGGTGCTTTCAACCAATAACCGCTTAAAGCCTCAGGGGCCTTATCAGCTGTTTACTGAGCATGCCGATACATGGAAGGCGCTCTTTCGTGCTAATGGTGTTGCGTTATGGGTGAAAGGCAGTGTCTATCAATCAGGCAATACGCCCAAGCCGGAGGTAATCAGCCAGTTGGTCACGCGGATTGAAAAAGCCCACATCCATAGTGGGCCGTGGTGTACCCAGGAGACAGCCAAAGAGCCGCTAACATCCTCCTTAGACGTGCTAGAGCAGAGTGGTGTGCTGGCCGTGCCGCTGCCTACCGACCCTGCTCAGCGTGGTTGGCTGATGTTTTTTCGTCCTGAACAAGTGGAAACGCTCTACTGGGCGATGCAGCCCTCTTCAGCACCTCTGCCGCCCATGATGATGTCGCCTTCTGACGCGTGGTGCGAGGAGGTCACTGGAAAAAGTGAAGCCTGGCAACGGGTTGAGCGGCTAGCCGCGATGGATTTGGGAGAGGATTTAACACTGGCCATTTCTGCCTATGAGATCAGTACGCTCAATATGCACCTGGAGCGCGAGCGTAAAGCGCTGGCCGAGGCAAATCAGCGGTTAGAGCAGTTGGCACATTTTGACCCGCTCACTCAGGTGTGGAACCGCTACCGCATCGAGCAGGCTATTGATGCAGAGCTGGTTGCAGCAAAGCGCTACGGAGCGGCTTTTGCGCTGTTATTATTCGACGTCGACCATTTTAAACAGATCAATGACACCCTCGGCCACAGCGTGGGTGATGATGTATTGGTTTCGCTAGCACGTATGGTGGAAAGCTCACTGCGTGGCTGTGATCATTTAGGGCGCTGGGGCGGTGAAGAGTTCGTAGTATTGGCGACTCACTCCAGTATGGAAGCCGCAGAGGGGCTCGCTGAACGCTTGCGTGGTCTAGTGGCCACGCTTCAGGTAAATGGCTTGGATCAACCCATTACGGTCAGCATCGGCGTAGCCGTATGGCAACCCGATGACAACTGTAAAACTATCATCGCCCGGGCCGATGCGGCGATGTATCGAGCTAAACGCAATGGGCGTAATCGTGTTGAAATCGCTGAAAAAACCGTGCAGTGATGCGCGGCTACGCTAGTCGTCAGCGCGGTCACATAAGCGCTGCATTCTCTCTATGGCGCTATCAGCACCATCAAGACTAAAGGTCATATACCAAGGGTCACTATCCTGTTGGTCGAAGCCGATAAACAGCTGCTCGCCCTGGCTCATTTGATCCATTAATGTTTGCAGGTCGCTCAGATAGAAGTGCGCATAAAACCCGTCATCACCACGCTCGGTAATAAACTCGGCCATCGTGTCGATGATAGGCGTGTCATCCACCCGGATCCTGGTAGGCACTAGGTTAACCGCACGGCTTTCGCCTTGCTGCTCAGTCAACGTGACCCGCATTTCCAGCCACGGTAAGTCGCAAACACCCTGAGTCGCGTTCAAACTCAAGGTGGCATCCGAATAACTGTGGGTTTCCACGGCGCGAAAGTGTCGCTCGTTGCCCAGCGTCAGCGCCATTGACTGCCAATGATCGTGAGGCTGTGTGGCATCAATATTGAATGTTGCTGCCCAGCTAGGTAGCGCGGTGCAGGACAGTACGGCGCTGAAGGCCGCCAACGATAAAGGCTTTAAAGTAGGCATAAGGATGGCATCGCACAGGAAAACCAATAGCCTATCGTTTGTTTAAGATAAGCAAAAGGTAACGCGCTGATTTTTCTATATGTAGTAGTCTTTAACAATAAAAATGCCGCATATAGTGTGAAGTCAAGTCTATACTTCATAACCGCAAGACGTATAATCGCAGCGTTTTGAGCGCTATATTCACCCCGTTGTGAAGGAGTTTCGCGACATGAGCACCGCAGCAAAGGCTATGAAGACTTCGAATGACGTCCCGTTACAGGTTCCATCAAAAGATATCTGGGATGCCAAATATCGGTTAAAAGATCGCCATAGCCAACCTGTTGATCAGGATGTGGGTGCCACCTTTGAACGCGTCGCGCGCGCGTTAGCGGCGGTTGAAGGCGACAACGCTAACGAATGGTTGCCAAAATTCCGTTGGGCATTAGAAAACGGCGCCATTCCTGCCGGACGAATCCTTTCCAACGCGGGCGCTGAAGCGTATAAACCCGCGGTTAGTCTGATTAACTGCACGGTGTCCCGCACTATCCGCGACTCTATGCGCGATATTCTCGACTCAGTCGTTGATGCAGGCATGACGCTGAAGTCGGGTGCGGGTATTGGCTACGATTTTTCGACGCTGCGCCATAAAGGCGCGTTTGTGTTTGGCGCTGGCGCGGGCACTAACGGGCCGCTGGCGTTTATGGATATCTACGACAAAATGTGCTTCACCGTGGCATCCGCAGGCGGCCGCCGAGGCGCCCAGATGGGTACCTTCGACGTTGGCCATCCGGATGTTCGCGAGTTTATCCAGGCTAAGCGGGAAGCCGGTCGCCTGCGCCAGTTCAACCTGAGCCTGTTGATTACCGACGAATTTATGGAAGCAGTGAAACATAACGCCGATTGGCCGCTGGCGTTTCCATTGCACCCTGGTGAAAAAGACGATGTAAAAGCGGGCGATTTGATTTACCGCGACTGGCCCGTCATTGAAGAGGGTTATACGGTAGATGACCAAGGCCGCGTGGCTTGCCGTGTCGTTGAAGTTATTAAAGCTCGCGAGCTATGGGACACCATTATGTCCTCGACTTACGACTACGCCGAACCTGGGTTTATTCTGATTGATCAGGTCAATCGCATGAACAATAACTGGTTCTGCGAAGATATCCGCGCGACCAACCCGTGTGGTGAGCAGCCGCTGCCGCCGGAAGGTGCCTGTCTGCTCGGATCGGTCAACCTGACCAAGTTTGTGATTGAGCCGTTCAGCGACAAGCCGCGCTTTGATTGGGAGCGCTATCGCAAGGTTGTGGCAATCTTCACCCGCATGCTGGATAACGTCGTGGAAATTGCTGGCCTGCCACTGCCGCAGCAACAGCGCGAGATTGAGGCCAAGCGCCGCCACGGCATGGGCTTTTTGGGCCTTGGTTCAACGATGACCATGCTTAAAATCCCTTATGGCTCCCAAGCGTCGCTGGCCTTTACCGAAGAGGTCAGCCGCCACCTCGCTCTGGAAGGCTGGAAGCAAGCGTTAGAACTGTCTAAAGAGAAAGGCATGGCGCCTGTGCTTGAGCAAGAGCACACGATTACGCCTAAAATGATGCGCGAGCGTCCCCAGCTAGCGGCTGATGGCTATGAAGTGGGCGATAAAGTGCCTGGACGTATTCTGCATGCCCGCTATAGCCAGTACATGGCGAAAGTTGCTGAACTCGACCCCGAGCTGGTAACGCAGCTGGCGGAGCATGGCGCACGCTTTACCCACCACAGCTCTATTGCACCCACCGGTACGATTTCGCTGTCGATGGGTAATAATGCGTCTAACGGCATTGAGCCATCGTTCTCGCACCGTTATTTCCGCAACATTATTCAATCGGGCAAGAAAACCAAAGAGCAAGTTGAGGTTGTCTCGTTCGAGTTAGCCGCTTATCGTCACTTTATTGCCGCCGATGCGGTGGAAAGCGATTTGCCCGACTACTTTATTACCGCAGACTCGGTGACGCCCGAACAGCACGTGGCCGTTCAGGCGGCCGCGCAGCAGTGGATCGACTCGGCAATCTCTAAAACAGTTAACGTGCCGACAGAGTTCCCGTTCGAGAAATTCCAGGATCTCTACCTACAGGCTTACGAGAGCCGCTTGAAAGGTTGCACCACGTTCCGCTTCAATCCAGAAGCGTTCCAGGGCGTACTGGTACGTGAAGATGATTTGAAAAACACCACCTATGTGTTTGAACTGGAAAATGGCGAAACCTTAGAGCTGACTGGCGATGAAACGGTGGTTTACGACGGTGAAGAGCATAACGCCGCCAACCTGTTTGATGCCTTAAAAGAGGGCACCTACGGCAAATGGTAAGGGCGGGCTACGCCTTGCTAAGAACATCGCCCGACACCCTTTGCTAAGTGGAGAACACCATGGCTGTAGAAATTACCTCAAAAATCGTTGGTTATCGTATCAAGCAGCAGGAGCAGGCCGCGCCTGCCCCTGAGCTTCCGGAAGAAGATCCGCTGACGGTCAGGATTCCCTCGCGTCCAGAAGGAACGCTAGAAGCGGTATCCGAAAAGATCTCTTACGTTGGTGCGGAAGGTCGCAAAAAGGTTTACCTGCTGGTCTCTTTTATGCCCGTGGAAGGCGTGGTGGGTGGCCGACGTGTGGTTATTGAGCGACCGGTTGAGTTCTTTTTTCCTTCAGGGCAACTCTCCAGCGAGCATCAGTGGATTACGGCGACGATGCGCAGTCTTTCCCTTGCTGCGCGTGGGGGCTATGTCACCCAAGCAGTGGCTGACCTGCGCAAAGTTGCGTGGGATAAAGGGTTAGTGCGCTGTGGTATGAACCGCTGGAACAAACCAATGTTCCACGATTCTGAAGTGGCAGCGATTGCCTGGTCGATCCAGCAAATTCTCTATCGGCGCGGTTTCTTGGACCAAGATGGCAATCAAGTACCGGTAGAAATGCTGGTAGAGCGTTATGCGCACCGCATGCAGCATGGCCATGCTTGGCAACCACCGGTCGACGAGCCAGACACTAGCCCGGCTGCCGGCGCTGTAGAGCCGATTGGCGGTGCTGCCGAGCAAGAAAACGCCGCAAAAAAGCCTGAAGGCAGTGGCCCGGCAACCGTGGGTAACTGTCCTGAATGTCGCGGTGAGCTCATCATGATGGATGGCTGCCCAACCTGCTATGCAGGCTGCGGCTGGTCTAAGTGCGGCTAAATTAGGCAGAACTAGCCAACAAACAACGCCGCGTGGCCTAGATAGCCACGCGGCGTTGGGCGTTTTGGGGAAACAAAAAATGAGCCTTTGATTCAGGCGCTAAGGCTCAGGCGCTAATAAGTAGCGGCCTGACGTTATCGGTTAAATAGCAGTCGTCGAATTCCCCTTCGGTAGCCAGTGCCTTTAAATCGGGAATAGTGACGTTATGGCGGTCACGGAACACCAAGCCATCTTCACTCAGTGCACTAAAGGTTCGGCTCACATGAACCGGGCTTAAACCTAGAATATCGGCTAATTGTTCCTGAGAAAGTGGCAAGCGGAACTGTCCGCTGATGTCACGGTTGGTTTGGCGTAAGCGCAGGTACATTTCATGGAGAAAGTGGGCCATTTTTTGCCTAGCGCTGCGTCGCGCTAAGTTAACCAGCCGCTCCGTTAGTAGTGCCTGGTGGCGGCTGCCAATAGCGAACATTACCGAGGTGAGCGTCAGTGACTGACGAAACAGGTCTAGCATGCGCTTATGGGGGAAATGGCAGACGACTCCATCAGTGATCATGCGCACATTTTCCAGCCGTTTGGAAAACGCAAACTCCCGTAAACCAATAATATCGCCAGGTAAAAACACTTCCAGAATCTGCCGGTCACCGTTTTCTAAATGGCGATAGGAGTAAGCCCAGCCACTGCGTAGGGTGCAGAACTCATTCGCGGGTGAGTCCACCTCCCACAGCAGTGCCCCTGCTTTGATATCGGTAGGGCTCTCTTCCAATGCGTTCAGTAACGCTTTTTCTTCTTCGGTTAGTGAGCAGTAGTGACTGAAGTGGCTAATAATGCAGCTTTTATCCTGATCCACAGCGTCCTTCTCCTAAAGATTAGCAACGGTTAACAGGCCGCGTTGTTGATTACTATAAACAGAGCCCGCCAATGTTGCTTGCTCTTTTCGTGACACCGGTTTGCCCGCTTGTTGTACGTTAGCGTTTGCTGGCTTTGTACCATTCCCAGGGCGAGCGAAGGCTCTCCCTGGGAGCCGCGTCAGGACGTTTTTTTGGCACGATTACCGCGTTTTAACAGCGGTGCCAGGAAGTGTCCGGTGTGGGAAATGCTCTGCTTGGCAATCTGTTCAGGGGTGCCTTCGGCAATAATCTGCCCACCGCCAGAGCCACCCTCCGGGCCAAGATCAATAATCCAGTCAGCCGTTTTGATGACGTCCAGGTTGTGCTCGATCACCACAATGGTATTGCCGTGGTCACGCAGGCGGTGGAGTACCGTGAGTAGCTGGCGAATATCTTCGAAATGCAGGCCGGTGGTGGGTTCATCCAAGATATAAAGCGTTTTGCCGGTGTCCCGCTTGGCTAGCTCACGGGCTAATTTGACACGCTGCGCTTCGCCGCCAGAGAGGGTAGTGGCACTTTGCCCTAGGCGAATATAGGAGAGGCCCACATCCAACAGGGTCTGCAAACGGCGAGCGATAGCAGGCACTGGACTAAAGAATTCCAGAGCGTCCTCTACCGTCATGGCTAGCACTTCGTGGATCGTTTTGCCTTTATAGTGAATATCCAGCGTTTCGCGGTTGTAGCGTTTGCCTTTACACACATCGCATGGCACATAAATATCCGGCAGAAAGTGCATCTCTACCTTGATCATGCCTTCGCCTTGGCACGCTTCGCAGCGGCCGCCTTTAACGTTAAAGCTGAAGCGGCCTGGCTTGTAGCCCCGCGAACGTGCTTCCTGGGTGCCCGCAAACAGCTCGCGAATCGGTGTGAAAATACCGGTGTAGGTGGCTGGATTTGAGCGCGGCGTACGGCCGATGGGGCTCTGATCGATATCGATCACTTTATCAAGCTGATCCAGCCCTTCTATTTTTCGATAAGGAGCGGGAGTGAGCGTGGTGGCACGGTTTAGCTCACGGGCGGCGATGGGCATCAGAGTGCCGTTAATCAGCGTTGATTTACCTGAGCCTGAGACGCCGGTGATAGCGATAAATAGCCCTAGCGGCAGGCTGATGGTGACGTCCTGCAAGTTGTTGCCAGTCGCGCCGCTTACCACCAACTGTTTTTCAGGGTTACCAGGAATACGGTAGGGAGGGACAGCAATTTCCCGTGTCCCCGACAAGTACTGGCCCGTCAGCGAATTGGGGTTGTCCATCACATCTTGAGGGGTGCCCTGAGCGACGATTTCACCGCCATGGACACCTGCACCTGGGCCGATATCTAGAACATGGTCAGCCGCGCGAATTGCGTCTTCGTCATGCTCGACGACAATCACCGTGTTGCCTAAATCTCGCAGGCGCTCCAAAGTTTTCAACAAGCGGTCGTTATCTCGCTGGTGAAGGCCGATAGAGGGCTCGTCAAGAATATACATGACGCCCACTAGTCCCGCGCCGATTTGACTGGCGAGGCGAATTCGCTGGGCTTCACCACCTGAAAGCGTGTCAGCACTGCGCTCAAGGTTCAGATAGTCCAGCCCTACATTGACCAAAAACTCCAGACGGGCATGAATTTCGTTAACAATCTTATCGGCAATTTCACCTTTGCGGCCTGGTAGGGAAAGCTCGGCAAAGTAGCGCCACGCTTCACCGATAGGCAAATGCACGATATCGGCAATGTTATGGTCATCGACAAATACATGACGTGACTCTTTGCGCAACCGCGAGCCGCCACAGGTGGCGCAGGGCTGCACAGCGATATACTTGGCTAGATCGTCACGCACCATGTTGGACTCGGTTTCCCGATAGCGACGCTGCATATTGGGCAGTACGCCTTCAAAGGCGTGCTCGCGGGTCACCTTGCGGCCACGGTCACCCACATACACAAAGGGAATCTGTTCGCTGCCACTACCGTTTAAAATAATCTCACGCTCATGACTGGCCAGCTCAACCCACGGCGTTTCAAGCTCAAACTGGTAATGCTTGGCGAGCGCCTGCAGTTGGGTGAAGTAATATATGTTGCGACGATCCCAGCCTTTAATCACGCCTTCCGCTAGCGATAGCTCAGGATGGCTAATCAGCTTATCGGGATCAAAATACTGCTGAACGCCTAGGCCATCACAGGTGGGGCAGGCACCTGCCGGATTGTTGAACGAAAACATCCGCGGCTCAAGCTCAGAAAGCGAATAGCCGCAGACCGGACAGGCAAAGCGTGATGAAAAGGCGAGGTCTTCCTGATCGCCATCCATAAAGTGGACCATCGCCGTACCGTCGGCGAGGTTGATCGCGGTTTCAAACGATTCTGCCAGACGCTGGGCAATATCATCGCGCACTTTAAAACGGTCAACGACCACGCTGATATCGTGCTTTTTGCGCTTGTCCAGGGGGGCAATGTCGTCAAGTTCTAGCACTTGGCCGTCAATCTGTACCCTGACGAAGCCTTGAGCCCGCAGCTCTGCGAGTAGCTGCAGATGCTCCCCTTTGCGACCTTTCACCACCGGCGCCAGCAGCATTAACTTGGTGCCCTCGGCCAGGTTCATAACTTGGTCGACCATCTGTGAAATGGTTTGCGCTTCCAGTTCTTCCCCGTGCTCAGGGCAACGAGGCGTGCCTGCCCGAGCGAACAGTAGGCGCAGGTAATCATAAATTTCGGTAATCGTGCCGACGGTAGAGCGGGGGTTGTGGGAAGTGGATTTCTGCTCAATAGAGATCGCAGGCGAAAGCCCTTCGATGTGATCCACATCGGGCTTTTCCATCATCGAAAGGAACTGACGCGCATAGGTGGAAAGCGATTCCACATAGCGGCGTTGTCCCTCAGCGTAGAGCGTATCGAACGCCAGCGACGATTTACCTGAACCAGAAAGGCCGGTAATCACGATAAGTTTGTCGCGGGGCAGCTCCACATCGATCTGCTTGAGGTTGTGGGTGCGTGCACCCCTGACCAGAATGCTGTCCATCAACACCTCGAATCGCGTGGCAAAAGCGTAATTATACGTTTGCTGTACCCTTCCCGGCAAAACCCCATTATTGATATGGGGGCAGCGCTTGGCGTTTCCAGCGTGGATACAAAGCGCTAGAATGGACGGTTATCTCTGGCTGTTCAGCCTCTTTATTGACCACAAGGGTATTATGCGCAAGGTTTCCGCACTGCTGCTGGCCACTGAACGCCGTGCAATCAGCGGCTTAGCCGGGCTTTATGCGTCTCGTATGCTGGGGTTGTTTATGGTGCTGCCGGTGTTGGCGCTTTACGCTGACACCTTAAGCGGTGCTACCCCCCTGCTAATTGGTGTCGCACTGGGTATCTATGGGCTCACTCAGGCAACGTTACAGATACCCTTTGGCCTGCTGTCAGATCGTATTGGTCGTAAACGCGTCATTGCTATGGGCTTACTGATTTTCGCAGCAGGTAGCGTGGTCGCTGCCATGGCAGATTCCATTGGTGGGGTTATTTTGGGCCGTGCGTTGCAGGGCTGTGGGGCAGTTGCCGCAGCGATTATGGCGCTACTGGCAGACCAAACCCGTGAGCAGGTGCGCACGGCGGCAATGGCCACGATTGGGCTTTCTATAGGCGTGTCGTTTGCCATTGCCATGGTTCTTGGCCCTTGGCTGGCGGCCTGGGCAGGGCTGGCGGGGGTTTTCTGGTTTACCGCGCTGCTAACGCTTGTCGGTTTAGTCGTGCTGTGGCGGTGGGTGCCACCCGCGCCACGCCGTTTGCACCACCGCGATGTGGGAATGGATCGCCAGCAGTTTAAAAGCGTTATTACGCGGCCTGATTTATGGCGGTTAGACCTGTCAATTTTTTCGCTGCATTTGGTGCTAATGGCGATTTTTGTCGCTGTCCCGTTTCGGCTATTAAATGCAGGGGTCGCCATTGAGTATCACGGACTGGCTTACCTAGCGATTATGGCGCTGTCGTTTATTGCCATGGTGCCGTTGGTGATCGTGGCGGAGAAACGCCAGCGCATGAAATTAATGTGCCTGCTGGCAATCGGCGCCATCGTGATTAGTTTGAGCAGCCTTGGGCTGCCATTCTCCCAAGAGGGCTGGCTGTTCGCATGGCTATTTGTTTTTTTTACAGGATTTAACTTGCTCGAAGCCACGCTGCCATCAATGCTCAGTAAGTTGGCACCCGCGGGTGCCAAAGGCACTGCGATGGGCGTGTACTCTACCAGCCAATTTTTGGGCGCTTTTTTAGGGGGTACGCTGGGTGGTTTGTTGTCGAATATGTGGGGGCTCGACGCGGTGTTTATCGGCTGTGCAGGGCTGGCGCTGCTGTGGTGGCTGGCGATGTGGCGTATGCCGTCACCACCGCCTCTTTCCAGCGAAGTAGTGGCACTGCACGATACTCAGCCCGATGCATTAAATCTGTTGATGGAACATCTTGCTGATGTGGTGGGTGTAGAGGACGTGATGGTGGTGCCGGAAGAGCGTTTGATGTACCTAAAAGTGAATCGCAAAGAGCTCGACCAGGCAGCGCTGACGAGGTTGTTATCACCACCTAAGACTTAATACGTCAGGGGCGTTTCTGAGCCGGAACACAGCAAGCGTTCAAACACCTACGTTTAAATACATTATCGAAGCGTTAACACACATTCGCTGCATGGCATTCAGGCCTTGCAGCCGTATCAGTGATACCCTTGGCGGCACTGATATCGATATATGACCGATTATTGAAAGGAGCGACCTATGGCGCGCGGTATTAACAAAGTCATCTTGATTGGTAACCTGGGCCAAGACCCAGAAGTACGCTTTACGCCCTCGGGAACGGCGGTAGCCAACCTGAACTTGGCGACGTCTGACACCTGGATGGATCGTCAGAGCGGGCAGCGCCAAGAGCGTACCGAGTGGCACCGCATTGTGCTGTTTAATAAAACCGCCGAGATTGCCCAGCAGTACCTGAAAAAGGGTTCTAAGGTGTACATTGAGGGTCGTCTGCAAACTCGTAAATGGCAAGACCAAAACGGTCAGGATCGCTACAGCACCGAAATTGTCGCTAACGACATGCAGATGTTAGATAGCCGTGGCGGCGACTTCCAGGGTGGAGGAGCTCCCCAAGGGGGTTATGCGCAAAACAATCCTGCGCAAGGCGCCCCTGCCCAGCAGCAGCCTGCGCCACAGCAACCGGCCCCCCAAAACCATCAGGGCGGCGGTATGCCTCAGCAGGGTGGCTACCCTCCCCAAGGCGGTGCTCCACAGGGTAACTACGGCGGAGCGCCTCAGCCTGCTCGTGGACCACAACAAAACCAACCAGCCCCTGCCAATCAAAACAGCAATTATGGTGCTCCTGATCCTGGCAATTTCGATGATTTTGACGACGAAATTCCGTTCTAACCAACACCTTTTTAATTGGGCGGGTGACCACTAAAAGTCCCGTTTTAGGGCAGTGCTGCCGAGACGTGACACTAAGAGGTGGTGCATGATGCACCACCTCTTTGGCCACTTGAACGTGATAACGGTTTAGGAGCCAACCATTTCCTGCACACGCTGCATTAACTCAGGGTTTGCCTGAATGGCTTGGCCAATGATATTGAACGTATCTACGTCCAGACCATTATCTTCAACAGCATCAATCATTTTATCATTTGCTTCCGCTTGAATTGCCTGCTGAGCGGCTTCGTCTTCGGTTGAGTTTAACTGTTGGGTATATTCTTGTGACAACGTAACGACTTCTTCTGATGCGTTAGCGAATTGTTGAAGTTGTTGATTAGAAATTTCAATAGTGGGCACGGTAGCTTGAGTTGCTGCATTCGTCGCAGTTTCTTGTTGAGCGTTGGCGCTGGCGGATGCCATAAGACCTAGGCTTAACAAAGCGGCGGCAATAATAGTTGTCTTAGTTTTCATCGATAACTCCAATAGTAGATGTCAAGGTCGCTTAATCTGCGCACCCCCTGTGACGGCGGCAAAGATCTACCGTTCACTGTGAAATATGATCAAGTGTTAACTGGGGTTTGGGGTTGGACTGTACCGATGCCAGGGGGAATATATTTGTCCAATAAGGCTTATTGTCTTCTCCGCGGCATGTGCCGATTCGTCCGTTAACGTTTAGAATGGTCAGCTGGGGACGATCAAAATCGTAAGCGTGGCGACGACACGCCAAAGGAGAGAAGCCTTCGTGAAGTTGCTGATACTAGATGCAGGGCACTGTTTAAGCTTGGCGTTAGCCCAAGAAGCCAGTCGCCGAACGGATACTGAGCTTGTTATTGAGCAGGGTAGTACGATTACCTCAGCTCAGCTCCAGGCGATAACACCTGATGCGGTGATTATTCCGCCGTTGGCGCACCCACTTAGCATGGCACCTGCCGATGTAACGGCTCATGCCGATGCCGTTGATGCTTGTATGGATGCTTGCCAAGCACAGGGCATTGCGTTGGTGTGGTGTGTTTCAGACCAGCTTTACGAAGACGGTTTTGAGATCCCTATTGATGAACATGTGGTACCTGCCCCACGGGATGAGAGCCTGCGCCGCTTGGTGCAAGCGGGTGATCGTATCCGTGCTGAGTATCACCGGCACCTAATCGTTCGTTTGGGCCCCCTGTTTGCGCTGGAAGGCAGCCATGCGTGGCTAAACGAAATAATCGATAGTTTGATGATAGGGCAACCTGCGCGTGCCGCTGAAGATGTCATTTTTTGCCCTACGTCTGCCGATGCCGTCGCCATGGCGTTGATAGGCATGCTGCAGCAGCAAGTCTGTGGGGCCGATGCTTGGGGGGCTTACCACTTAGCGGGTACAGAGCCAGTTAGCGCGTTTACGTTTACCTCAATGGTGCGCACTCAGTTGGCAACCCATTTGGAAGGACGCGGTGAAAACGTGGCACTTGGCGATGTGCAAGCACTTAATCATCACCATGATGCCAAGCTACGGCGAGTATTAAATTGCCGGCGTGTGCTCGATGTGTTTGGTGTACATCAAAAGCCGTGGCGGTTGGAGGTAGGGCGTATGCTGGATGCTTGGTGTTTGACGCGGGAACAACAGCAGGGCGAAGGGACAGGAGAGTTGGCTTGATCAATCTGGTTCGCAGCTTGGTTTTTTACGCGGGGTATTTTTCGGCCATGCTGTTGATTGGCATGCTATTTTTGCCAATTGCGCCGTTCCTGCCGTTGGCTGCCCGTTATCGCTTGTTGAATCTCTATAACCATTTTTTGATGGTGTGGTTCAAAGTGGCGTGTGGCGTTCGTTATGACATTCAGGGGCGAGAAAATATTCCGGCTGGCCCCTGTGTAATTCAGGCAAACCACCAATGCGAGTGGGAAACGGTGTTTCTGCAGGTGATGAAGCCGCCAGTGTGCACGGTTCTAAAGCAAGAGTTACTGCGACTCCCTATTTTTGGTTGGGGGTTACGTCTGTTGCGGCCGATTAGTCTGGATCGCTCTAAGCCTGCCCGCGCTATGAAGCAGGTGTTGACGCAAGGCGTCGCGCGACTGGGAACTGGGCTTTCAGTGCTCATTTTTCCAGAGGGAACGCGTGTCGACCCGGGCATCCGTAAGCGCTACAACAAGAGTGGTAGCGTGGTGGCTTGCCGAGCAGGTGTGCCGGTGCTGCCAGTGGCGCACAATGCTGGTGAGCGCTGGCCTGGGCGTCATTGGGTAAAGCGCCCAGGTGTGCTAAGGGTTCGTATCGGTGCGCCTATAGAAACTGCAGGCCGTACACCTGACGAAGTGCTGGTAGATGTTGAAGCCTGGATTGAAGGGCAGTTGCAAGAGATTTCAGATGTGCCTCGGCCAACCTCTCGTTCAACATAAAAACGGCGCCTTAAGGCGCCGTTTTTACATCGTGTTGCGACGTACATCGCATTACCAGGAATCAGCCATCAAAGCGCTGAAAAACCAAACAAGCGTTAGTACCGCCAAACCCAAAGCTGTTGGAAAGCACCCGGTCGATGGTAACGCCGTCACGCCGTTCTCTAACGATGTCGAACCCATCCGCCTGCTCATCGAGTTGCTCGATATTAGCTGAGGCAGCGACGAAGTCGTGTTGCATCATTAGCAGTGAATAAATCGCCTCTTGAACGCCGGTTGCGCCTAACGAATGGCCGGTAAGCGACTTGGTTGAGCTCATGGCAGGTGTTGTATTGCCAAAGACCTCACGAATCGCCTTCAACTCTGCAACATCGCCCACTGGCGTAGACGTTCCGTGGGTGTTGATGTAATCAATATCGCCCTGAACCGTCGCCATGGCCTGACGCATGCAGCGCGTGGCACCTTCACCGGAAGGGGCAACCATATCGTGGCCGTCGGAGGTAGCACCATAGCCAACCAATTCGCCATATATCTTGGCACCACGAGCTTTAGCGTGCTCCAGTTCTTCAAGCACTAACATGCCGCCACCGCCAGCGATGACAAACCCATCGCGGGCCTGATCGTAGGGGCGAGAGGCCTTTTCTGGCGTATCGTTGTAATGCGTTGAAAGGGCTCCCATCGCATCGAATAAGCAAGACAGGGTCCAGTGCTCTTCTTCGCCACCACCGGCAAACACGACATCCTGTTTGCCTAGCTGGATTTGCTCCATCGCACTACCAATGCAGTGAGCAGAGGTTGCGCAGGCAGACGAGATAGAAAAGTTTACGCCTTTGATCTTGAACGGCGTTGCCAAGCATGCCGACACGGTGCTACCCATTGTGCGGGTAACTCGGTACGGCCCCACACGGCGTAGGCCTTTTTCGCGCATGACATCTGCTGCTTCTACCTGATTTGCACTGGATGCCCCGCCAGACCCGGCAATAAGCCCAGTCCGTTCGTTGGACACCTGCTCTTCAGAGAGCCCTGCATCTTCAATCGCTTGTGCCATAGACACATACGCATAAGCTGCAGCATCGCCCATAAATCGGCGAAGTTTGCGGTCAATGAGGGAATCAAGGTCGATGTCGACGCTACCCGCTACATGGCTACGGAAGCCGCGTTCGGCGTACTCTTCCTTAAAACGAATACCGCTGCGCCCGTTTTTGAGCGCGTCTAAGACCTGTTGCTGGTCGTTGCCTAAGCACGACACGATGCCAAGGCCGGTGACTACCACTCGTCGCATGGGAGCCTCCTGTCAGAAATTCGCAGTGGAGGTGAATAGGCCAACGCGCAGATCATTAGCCTGGTATATATCGCGTCCGTCGACGGACACAGTGCCGTCGGCGATGCCTAGAATAAGCCGACGGGTAATAATGCGCTTCACATTAATGTGATACGTCACTTTTTTCGCGTCGGGTAGAATTTGGCCGCTGAATTTAACGTCGCCACAGCCGAGTGCACGTCCACGCCCAGGGTGGCCAAGCCAACCCAGGTAGAAGCCCACAAGCTGCCACATGGCATCTAGCCCCAAACAGCCTGGCATGACTGGGTCTCCGGGGAAGTGGCAATCAAAAAACCACAGGTCCGGGGTGATGTCCAGTTCGGCGATTAGCTCGCCTTTGCCATGCTCACCACCTTCTTCGTGAATGTGCATGATGCGATCAAGCATCAGCATGTTGGGAGCCGGAAGCTGTGCGTTTCCGGGGCCAAATAGCTCGCCGCGCGAGCAGGCCAGCAGTTCTTCGCGATCAAAGGAATGTTGCTTGGTCACTGAATCGTTCCGAGTATCAAGATGGTAGTTGGGTCTAGTCTACTTCCCGAAACCTCTGAATGCACGTCGTCGGACACTTATCGTGTTTTTCTACAGCTTTTTACCTATGTGCCGATAACAATTGTTAGCACTCTGTTATTTCAAATGTGCGATTTTGCACAATAAACGCCCTATTGACGTAATATGGTGTATCCATGTTTTTTGTTAAGCGGCATGATGCCATATCTGTTAACCATGCCCTATTTGGCTCATTTATAGGACACACTAAACCGCCATGTGGCTGCCTGTTTCTCTTAATCGTCCGCTGGTGTGGATGGCGTTAATAGCGCTGCCTGCTTGTGTGTGGGTGCCTGACACGGCGCTACGTATGGTGTCGGCCAGTTTGGTTGCATTTGGCCTGTGGGATGCTTGGAACCAAATACGTCAACAAGCTCTGCGGCTACGTCTTTCGCAAGATGCAATAGGGTTGGCGAGCGACGCCATTGTTATCAGCGATGTGCATAATCGCGTCTTGACGGTTAATCCCGCGTTTACCCAAATCACCGGCTACGAAAGCCAGGAAATGATTGGCCGTAAGCTAGAGACGTTAGCGGCTCCGCGTCACGATAAAGCGTTTTATCAGACGTTTTGGAGCACGTTAAAGGCGACTGGCCGTTGGGAAGGCGAGATGTGGAATCGCCGCAAGCATGGTGATGAGTACCCCGAGTGGCTAAAGGTTCGTGCGGTTACTGACAAGCGCGGCAAAATCACTCATTTCATCAATCTATTTACTGATATCTCCTCCCAAAAAACGCGCGAGCGTGATTTGCGTCGCATTGGCTATGAAGACCCGCTAACGGGATTGCCAAATCGGCGACGCTTACACGATCTGATGTCCTCTCGGCTGCGCCATCTTCGTGCAGGTGAAAGTTTGGATATGGCGTTGATTGATATTGATGGGCTTAAATCGGTTAACGATAGCCTAGGGGTAGAGCAGGGTGACCGTTTGCTGGCGCGCTTTGCTCAACGGTTAACGGGTTATATGGCTGGCAGTGAAGTGGGCAGACTCGGTGGCGATGAATTCATGGTGATTCGCACGACCACCTTCGACGATCATGATAGATGGGTGGCGACCCTTCGTGAGCACATGAGCCGTCCATTCGAAATAAAAGATCAATCGCTACGCTTGGGGTTAACGATTGGTAGCAGCCGTGCCCCAGAAGATGGAAATGAATCCGGCGTGCTTTTTCAGCGGCTGGAATCTGCCTTATATAGCGCTAAGCGCTTAGGGCGTAACCACAGCCAGCGGTTTCGCCCCGCGCTGGATAAACAAGATAACCCCCAGCTCGCCCTGGTGAGCGATTTGCGGGCAGCATTGATATCCGGTGACCAGCTTGAGCTGCACTACCAAACGCAGCATCATCCGGGGACTGGTGATTTGGTGGGCATGGAAGCGTTGCTGCGCTGGCGCCACCCTCAGGACGGTATGATTTCGCCGGGCGATTTTATTCCGCTAGCTGAACGTCATGGACTGATGTCCGAACTCGGTAGCTGGGTCATCGAAAAAGCCTGTGCCCAACAGGCTCATTGGCAGTACAGCGGTATGCCAAAAGTGGCTGTGTGGATCAATATTTCCGCGCTGCAGCTTTTTCAGGGAGACCTCGAAACTCAGCTGTCTAGTTGTTTAGAACGTTACCAGCTAAAGCCATCTCAAATTGGCCTAGAATTGACGGAATCTGTTTTGCTGGACGAGCGAGCCGGAGATATGGGACCACGCCTGCAGGCGCTGCGTAACCAAGGCTATGCGATTGCAATCGATGATTTTGGTACGGGCTATTCCTCGCTTGGTTATTTGAAGCGTTTGCCGGTGGATAAAATTAAGTTAGATCGTGCATTTATTCGCGAGCTGCCTCACGACCAAGCAGATGCGGCTATTGTAACGGCTGTGCTGGCGATGGCAGAGGGTATGGGGCTGGAGGTGGTAGCCGAAGGCGTAGAAACGCAAGCGCAATGTCAGTTTCTGATTGATGCTGGCTGCACGCTAGTGCAGGGGTTCTATTTTGCTAGACCGTTACCTGCTGATGAGCTTGAACAACGTTGGGCGCCGCAAATATTGGCTGAAGAAGTGTCCTAGCGAACGCCAGAAACAGTGGTCTTGTGGTTGACGTAACGACTGATGCCAAAACATAGCACTGCCCAAATAAGGGCCTGTGCAGGCAGTAGCCAGGGAGCCAAACTAACGCCGGTGAGCGTAGCACCGCCAACATAGGACAGCGGCCCGCTGACCGCACCGCAAACCGCCGCAATAACTGGATATCGCCACAGCCAGGCAAGCGAGTGGAATACCAGCGTGGCAAACAGAGGCCAAAGCATCCAAAGCCACAGCGGCAGCAAACCAGCCACCAAGGCCTGTTCACCGAAGTCGAAACCTCCCGCCATATGAAGGCCGCCATCCAGTGCCAACCCGAGTAGCGCTAACACACCAATAAAGCGCCATTCGCCGGGCTTAGCGCAGCGCCAAAAATGCCAGCCGAGCAGTACACTCCCTGTCATAGCAGCCACCCACGAGCCGCCCAGGACGCACAGCAACCAGCCTGCTTCGAAGCGTAGTGCATTGAACAGCAAACTTTGCCAGCGTGGGCTAGCCATTTATAGTGCGCCCGTTAACGGTTCGGGTTTTGCGGCTGGTTTCGCCAACAATAAGTGGCACGTACCAATAGAGCGCTCAATAAAGCCGCCTTCGCAGTAGCACAAATAGTAACGCCACATGCGAATAAACCGCTCGTCGTAACCCTGCTGCCTTATCTGCTCGAGGCTGGCTTCAAAGCGGTGCCGCCACTCGCGTAAGGTGCGTGCGTAGTGCTGGCCAATTTCGTCAAGCGCTACCACGTTCAGTGACGTTTTGCGCATGACGCTGGTTAGCATGGCGTGATGAGAAGGCAAAAAACCGCCCGGGAAAATATAACGTTTAATAAAGTCCATATCCCGTTTAGCTTCTTCAAACCGTTGGTCACGGATAGTGATGGCTTGCAGCATAGCCTGCCCATCATCAGTGAGCAGGCTGTCGACCTTTTTAAGGTAGGTGTTCAAATACTGATGGCCGACGGCTTCAATCATCTCAACCGAAATCAGTCGATCATAGCGGCCGGTTAGCTCGCGATAATCCTGCTTTAGCAGGTTGATTCTATCGCCGAGCCCCTCTTCTTGAATGCGGCGGGCGGTGTGCGCGTACTGCTCTTCAGAAATAGTAGTGGTGGTGACACGACAGCCACGGGTTTTAGCGGCGTGTATCGCAAGCCCACCCCAGCCGGTACCAATTTCCAGCAGGTGGTGTTCTGGCCGCACATCTAGCTTTTCGAGCATGATGTCGAGTTTATAGGTAGACGCTTCTTCTAGACTGGCTTCCGGATAGGGGAAAACAGCGCTGGAGTACATCCAGTGGCGTTGATCAAGAAATGTAGCAAACAGGTCATTGCCAATATCGTAGTGCGCGGAGATATTGCGCTTTGAACCGGAAAGGCTGTTACGTTGGAAACGATAGGCAGCGCCAAGTAACCAACGGGTAAAGCGGGCACTCCCGTTCTCCATGTTACCGTTTACGTGGTCAAGATTGGACGCAAACAAACGCACCAGAGCCACTAAGTCATCAGCGTCCCAGTCGCCATCCATATAGGATTCAGCCGCGCCCACTGTGCCGCCAAACGCGAGCCTTTTCCAGGCACGGGAGTGACGAATCACGACGCTCACTTGAAGCGCACCTTCCTGGCCGAGATGATGGCACTGATCGCCTTCAATTAAGGTAATACGACCACCCTGAAAGGCATCTAACTGAGCCATCAGGCGTGGTTTTAACCAGCGGGTGAAACGATCCTGGTTAACCGGTTGTATTTCAGGGGGTGTAGAACGCAGGGTCGTCATTTTGAAGTCTCCTTGCGCTTAGGGTGGTTATAAACGGGGTTACGCTTAAGCCAAAGCCGAAACGCTTCAAAATGAATTCCCGCGACTGTTTTCAGACTCATCCAGGGCTGGCGTGCCAGCGTCGCTAGCAGAACGCCGCGTGTCGCTGGGGCAGCCTCAAGCGTCAGTGTGGCGTCGAAATGGCGCTGCCCGCTCTGCCAGTTTTCCATGTGAAGATAGAGCTGATCGCCGGGTGAGTTGAATTTCCAGCGATAAGTCATTTCCATGGGGTTAAAAGGCGACACATGCATGGCCTTATCAAAGCTTGCATGATGGCTGTGGCGAGCCGTATCGACCTGGCAGGCATAGCAGGTACGCTCCTTCCAGGGCATATTGGTGACTTCACCAACGACAGCCGCCAGCCTGCCTAAATGGTCATAGGCGTAGTACATCGAAACAGGATTGAAGACGGTGCCAAAGGTGCGTAACTGGGTCAGTACGTAAATCTTGCCATTGGGGGCGCTGCCCAACTGACGAATTAGTTCCTCGCGTACCGCTGTACGTAATGGCTTATCGGTAGGGCTGAGATAATCTTCGCGACGAAAGCGTGCTAGTGCCGGTCTTCGGGCGCTAAAGCCAGGCACGTTGTCAAATAGTGTCGGCAACTCATCCAGGTCGAGCCACGCCATCCATACGCGGTAACTAAAGGCGTGCTCTTTAGGTGTGAAGCGACGATGACGCAAAGTACCGCGGTAAATACGCGAGCGAGGCGCGACAATCATCCAAGCCCCTCCCCAACGCTGTTGGTAGGCATAAGGTCATGGGCCGGTAGCGCCGTAGGCGTTGTTGGTGGCGCGGCTGCCTCA
Source organism: Halomonas sp. TD01 (assembly GCF_923868895.1). Lineage (GTDB taxonomy): Bacteria > Pseudomonadota > Gammaproteobacteria > Pseudomonadales > Halomonadaceae > Vreelandella. The sequence continues at coordinate 1,039,152 of NZ_OV350343.1, read as the reverse complement.
TCACAACCTAGTGCTTGAGCAACCCGTAGCGCGCTCCATACTCCATCTTCGTGAAAGCCATTGCGCCAATAAGCGCCGCAGAAGTGGGTGCGCCGAGCAACCGAGGATATCTCGTCATGGCGCATTTGCGCAGCCTGCCCTTCCAAGGTGAACTGGGGATGGGCATAGGTATAACGTCCGAGCACCTTCGCGGGGTCAATGCTGTTTGAGTCGTTAAGCGTGACGCAAAAGGTAGTGTCAGCCTCTTCCAATCGCTGCAGAATATTCATGTTGTAGGTAACAGACACCCGCTCGTCTGCTCCTCTGCCATCTAAACGGTAGTTCCAGCTAGCCCAGGCGCGCTGCCGCCGAGGCAGCAGCGATGTGTCGGTATGCAGCACTACTTCGTTATCTTGATAAGGCATGGCAGCAAGAATGTCTTGCTCAGCGGGTGTCGGGTCGCCGAGCATCGCTAATGCCTGATCGGCGTGGCAGGCCAGCACGACATGATCAAATCGTTGCGTACCCAGAGCGGTCGTGACCATCACGCCTGTAGCGTTTCGCTCAATGCGCGTCACGGGAGTATTCAAGTGAATGCGCGCCGCGTAAGGCGCTGTCATGCTGGGAATGTAGCGTTTCGAACCGCCGACTAAGGTATGCCATTGAGGGCGGTGGTTAACCGACAGCAAGCCATGATTGCGGAAAAAGCGGACGAAGAATGTCAGCGGAAAGGCGCGTAGGTCGCCAATGCTCGCTGACCAAATGGCTGCTCCCATGGGCAGCAGGTAACGTCGCTGAAAAGCTTCACCATAGCCATGTTGGTCAAGGTATTCGCCTAGCGTCATGTTGCTGGGAAGGCGCTTGCACTCTAGGTCAGCCGTTGCTTGTTTGTTAAAGCGCAAGATGTCGCGTAAAAGACGATAAAAAGCGGGGCTGAGCAAATTGCGCCGCTGGGCAAACAGAGAACCTAGCGTATGGCCGTTATATTCAAAATCAATATTGGTTTCATGCACCGAAAAACTCATTTCGGTGGCCTGGCTAGGCACTTCAAGTGTTTCTAGTAAGCGCTGGAAATGGGGATAGGTCCAATCATTGAAAACAATAAAGCCTGTGTCGATAGCGTAAGACTCCCCCCCGACCTCTACGTCCATCGTAGCCGTATGCCCGCCAAGACGATCGTCTGCTTCAAAAAGCGTTACTTCATGCCGGGAGGATAAGTACCAACCCGCTGCCATGCCGCTAATGCCACTGCCAATAATTGCGATGCGCTGTGAAGCCATGCCACTCATTGTTGCTCCTCTTGACGTCTTGTCATGCGTAGGCCGATATGACGACGCAGCGCAGGCGGTAAAATTCCTAAAAATTTCACGAGATAGGTGAAGCGACGCGGAAAGTGGATATCCAGCCTTCCTTTAAAAAGACCGGCAATGATGGCATCGGCGGCTTGGTCTGCGGTGACTTGCATGGGCATTGGGAAATCGTTGCGATCGGTCAGGGGTGTTTTAACAAACCCCGGATGGATCAAGCTGACATCAATGCCCTCTTGGTCGAGGTCGAGGCGTAATGATTCCAGAAAGTAGCTGATAGCCACTTTTGAGGCACCGTAGGCTTCGGCTCGGGGCAGCGGCAAATAAGCAGAAGCACTGGAGGTGGCGGCAAGGCACGCAGGTTTGCCCTCTTTACGGGCAGCTCGTAATAGTGGCAGTGCTGCTTCCACGCCATACAGGGTGCCAAACAAGTTAGGTGTAAAAACCCGCTCAATAAGCGCCATATCAAAGTGCTGGGCATCGAGATATTCGCAGGTGCCTGCATTGAATAAGGCAATATCCAGTGCGCCCAACCATGTACTGATTTGCTCGCCAGCCGCAATCACTGCCTGGCGATCGCTGATATCAAGAGGGAGTGAATAAGCATTGGAATGGCCGGCGCACAAAACATCGAGTGCCTCTTGGTTACGGGCACTGAGCACGACATGATGACCTTGGGTGATGAGTTTTTTGGCAAGCGCTTCACCAATGCCTGACGTTGCACCCGTAAGCCAAATGCGCTGGGGCGTTTTCCATGTGCTCATCATGTTCTCCTGTGGCGGCCTGTTAGCATGCAACCTGCATGTGAATAAACGGGTCAGATCTCAGCTAATGCGCTGTTTCAACCAACGTATGACGCGTCCCATTATTGGCAAGTGTTCGTATAACATGGCCCCTGCATCGAAATAGTCGCGGTGCTTTGAAACCCGGCCATCTTCTTCAAACGTTAGCGCACTGCACCCCGCGACACGGATGGGTTTGCCATGGGCCAAACGTGGATGAATAAATTCCATTGTCCACGTTACAAATGCTTGATTAGCCAACTGTTGTTGCGTGTGATAAGTAAATTGGCAACGTTCAACGTTCTCGTACATGGTGTCGAAATAGCGCTCTAGCGCCGCGCGCCCTTCAATGTGGTGTAGCGGATCGTTGAAGACAACTTCCTCAGTATATACCTCGTATAGTTTTTCTGTACAGGTATTGTCTAGTTTATTAAAAAAGGCGCAAAAATTCGCCAAAGCTTGGTCGTTAGGCATCATGCGGTCCTGTAATGGTTAAGAAAAATAAGAAAGCGATGAGGCGAGGAGGAGGCAATAGATCGATTTGCATCGCCTCAGCATAGGCGATGCAAAAGAGAGGGCTGTTATTTAGAGAGCGCTTTAAAAGCATCCAGGGCGCGCTGGCGCGCTGCTTTATGATCAACGATGGGGGCTGGGTAGTCCGTCGAGTTCAGCATGTCCTGGGGCGGTGCATGGCGAGCTTTTGCAGGCAGTGGTTTTAGTGCGGGCAGCCACTGGGCAATGAATTCGCCATCTGGATCAAAGCGCGTTGACTGGGTAGTGGGGTTAAAAATACGAAAATAGGGCGCTGCATCCGTGCCGGTTGATGCCGCCCACTGCCAACCGCCGTTATTTGCGCAAAACTCACCGTCGATTAAATGGCGCATAAAAAACGCCTCACCACGCCGCCAGTCAATCAGCAGATGCTTACTTAAAAACATGGCAGTAATCATGCGCAGGCGGTTGTGCATCCAGCCGGTTGACACCAACTGGCGCATGGCCGCATCGACGATCGGATAGCCGGTGCGGCCTTCACACCATGCTTGGAAGCCTTCGTCGTCGTCACGCCAGTTGAGCTGCTTGGTATGTTCTTGAAAAGGTTGGTAGCGGCAGACCTTGGGAAAGCCTACCGCTACGTGCTGATAAAATTCACGCCAAATAAGCTCATTCACCCAGGTGGTCAGTCCTGCATCACCATCGGCCAGGTGGCCACCATTTTCGCTCATCACTGCTTGAAGGCATTGACGATAGGAGATCATGCCTAGCGCTAGGTAGGGCGAAAGTTCGCTGGTGCCGCGCACCTTCGGGAAGTCTCGCTGCTGCTTGTAGTGCCGTCCACGAAAACGTAAAAAACGTTCGAGGTTGTCACTAGCAGCGTCTTCCCCAGCAGGCCACAGGCGTTCATCAACCAGTTCGCTATCAAGAGATGGAAGCGCGGGGAGTGGGTCGCTTTCGACTTCTAGCGGGGCTTGCACGCCTGGGGTGTCTCGTAAGGCAAGCTGCTCGGTCGTGACCTGTTTATGCCAAGCTTTCGAAAACGGTGTAAAGACGCCGTAATAATCGCCTTTTCCGGTCAACAAGCTGCCGGGGGCGAAGGCAACTGCGTCATGGTGGCCCTGGGCGGTTATCCCTTCTCGTTTAAAAGCATTGAGTACGGACTGATCGCGATGTTGCTCGTTCAGCGCATATTCATAGTTAAAGTGGAGCTGGGTAATCTGGTGCTCAAGGGCGATATCAAGCAATACCTGAGCCGCTTCATCATAGTGATCAATATCGCGGTGCAAAAGTGGAATATTCAGCCCGTTTAGCGACGTTTTAATCGCGGCAACGCCTCGTGCCCAGAAATCGAGCTTGGTAGCCCCGTGCCCATGATCTTGCCACTGAGCCACACTGCGCAAAAATACGGCCAAGACGGGGCCTTTGGCAGCCGCGGCGGCAAGCGCGGAGTTATCGTGAATGCGTAAGTCGCTACGCAGCCAAACGAGCTGCAAATTCATGCGATGTCCTTACCAGCGGTAATGTTAAATGGCACCCGATATTTCAGAGAATTCCCGATTCGCGTAGCAGAGGGCGAAGTCGTGCAATGGCTTGGGGTAGGTCGTCGCCTAACATATGCACAGGGCCGTCACGTAGCTCATTTTCTCTTAATCGTGCCACTTCACCACAGACCCCAATAGGGACATTTAACGCTTCTGCTGCCTGGGGAAGTGCGCGACCAATATAGTCGTCGCTTTCCCGCTGGCCGCTGGAAAGCAATACCATCGACGAGTGCAGTCGGGATACGGCCTGAGGAAGGTCCTCCAGCGCCAACGAACGGTCAAACATTTGTACGCGGTAGCCTTGCTCGCTGGCCATAAGTGCACACATCAACACCCACAGCGGGCCGGGGTCATCAGGCATCGCACTTAACAGGATTAACGGGCCGCGCGTTGCTTGGTTGGCATAGTGTAGGCGAATGCCTACCTGGCTACGCAGGAAGGCTTCGAAGGTACGGCGCACAAGGTCATCAGGCTGATCTGCCCATTTGGCTTCCAGCGTTAGAATAACGGGCTGCCAGAGCTCGTTAATCGCGACGCTTAGTGGATATAGCGCCAGACTCTGGTGGTACAGTGCTTCCAGTTTGGGGAGGTCAACCGCTTCTATAGTGGCCTGCAGTAACTGCTGCTGACTTGACCAGTCGCCAGCATTCGGTGATGGTGTTTCCACCGTTTCAGGTTGGTCAATTAAATCAGCTACTTGGCTAACCGGAACGCCGCGGTTCAGCCATTGCAAAATGCGCTCAATGCGAGTGATATCGTCTTGCGCGTATAAACGATGACCTTTTGGGGTGCGCTGTGGACGAATTAAACCGTAGCGACGCTCCCAGGCACGAAGAGTGACCGAGTTCACACCCGTTAAACGGGAAACTTCCCTAATCGGATAAAGCGGGGTATCGGGTGGGTGGGTCGCCTTGATGCTCATGGGCGCCATTGCCTCTTGGTTGCCTGCAAATAAGAGTGCAGGGATCTGTCAATAATTGTCGTGGCGGAGCTTCAACGCCTGACAGGCGTTTTGCCACATAATCGGGTCATCATTAATCGTCTAGATAGCTTTGCGCTATTATAGCCACCTTTGTACAACTTGTGGCTTCTGGGTACAACCTTTCCAATATGTTCGAAAAGTGAAGATTTCTTTCTTTTTTTAGACCGACCGGCCTAATAAGGCCTTGCCTAGCTCATCACCTGACAGCCAAGCATCTTCGACACGACTACCTTTGAAGCTGTCGCCGCAGAGTGCTAACCCACTCGTGCTGTATAAGTACGCCTGTTGACCTGCCTGCGCTGGTTGCGCATAGCGCCAGCGGTGCGCACCGAGTTCAATGACGTTCGGAAGCTTTGTGTTATTGGGCAGCAGCGACACAAATGCTTCCAGCAACTGTTGGGCAACGCTTTCGCCGTCACTCTCAATATGTAGGTCGCTCCAGTCCAGTTGAGCAAGCAAACTAATACTTTCTGGCTGATGTTCACGTCCAGGCTTAGTGTGATTGCGTGACGCTAGACGAAGCACTGAATGTTGTGTGTGAACGGTGTGCCACGCTGGCGCCACCTGCGTTATTGGCGGTAGCGGTTTCTCGAAAATAACCCAACCTGCCCAACATCCTCGTTGAGGCTTTGCTTCACAGGCAGCTGACAGTGTTGGCTCCCACTCTGCTAATAATGCTTTAGCCTGGGGCGGCGGGGCGCTGATAACTACCACATCGAAAGGCCCGTGTATTGATCCGTTGGTATCGTGAAGCTGCCAGCCAGCCGCCGTTTTATCAAACGCCGTAATGTGGGTTTCAAGCGTAATGGCGGCATTGGGTAGGGCGTTAAGCGTGTCGGCTAGATGACGGGTTACTGCACTCATGCGTGGCGCGCCGGTGTAACGCAACTGATCGTCATTGTGTGTTTGCCAGCCGGATGCGCTAGCCTGATAACGAGACGTTGGCCAAATAGCAACACAGCCAGCGGTTTGCCACTCGGCTACTTTATTAGCGAATCGTTCATTGCGCACGGTAAATGCCTGCGCGCCTAGGTCCAGTGCCGCTGATGGGCGTCGCTTGCTTGACATGCGGCCACCGGGGCCACGCGCTTTATCAAATAGCGCCACCTTAACTCCCTGACTGGCAAGCTGATGTCCGCAGGCAAGGCCAGACAGACCAGCGCCGATAATTGCCACTGAGTGGGCGTCAGAAAGTGTTGAAGACACAGGCAATTGTTCAGGCATAGGAGCTCGCGACGGCTAATTAAATGTGTAATGATCAATGTGTAGCGTTTGTGTATAGATATCGTACAATAAAATACGATGCAACGATCATTTAAATCGCTGCTAATCCCAGCTTTGCAGTTCAGCGTCTATGTGGGCATACGCTACCCACCTTATCAGGCCATAGGAGTGACACCATGCGGGTATTAATCACCGGAGGTAGCGGCTTTGTTGGTCAGCGACTCTGCCAACAACTCCTCACTCAAGGGCACGAGGTGCAGGTGGTTTCCCGAGCGCCGCACCAAGTGCGTGGCCGGTTGCCGAAAGCCTGCGATATTCGTGATAGCGCCCAGGCATTTATGGATACCCCCCCCGAGGTGTTGGTGAACCTTGCTGGTGAGTCGATTGCTGCAAAGCGCTGGAGTGATAGCCAAAAAGAGACGCTGATTCGCTCTCGAATCGACAGCACCCAGCAATTGATAACGCTTTGTGAGCAGCTCGAAGCCAATGGGCAAGCGTTACCCAAAGTGATGATCAGTGGCTCCGCTATGGGGTATTACGGTAATCAAGGCAATACGGTGGTGGATGAAACAACGTCGCCTAACGATGAGTTTGCTCATCGGCTTTGTGCTCAGTGGGAAGCGGCCGCCAAGGCGATTGAAGCGATGGGCGTTCGTTTAGCGATACTGCGTATAGGTTTGGTGCTTGAGGCGGGTGGCGGCACGCTGCAGAAGATGCTGCCGCCGTTTAAACTTGGGCTAGGGGGACGTTTTGGCAGTGGCGAACAGTTTATGCCCTGGATCCATCGCGATGATCTCGTGGCAGCGATTATGTTTTTGATGGACGAGTCGACGCTTTCAGGTGTGTTTAATGGCAGTGCTCCGCATCCGGTGACGAATGCTGAGTTTACGAAAACGTTGGCTAAGCAGCTTCACCGACCAGCGGTTTTCCCGGTGCCCGCTTTCGTACTAAAAGCGGGCTTCGGAGAAATGTCACAATTATTGCTGACGGGGGCCGATATGCGCCCTGCACGCCTGATAGAGGCCGGGTTCACCTTTCAGTACCCGACGCTCGATAAGGCGTTAGAGGCCATTCTCTAGCTTTTCAGCGTTAGGCGTTGGGGTCGACAGTGATAATCACCCGTACGGAATCAAGCCGTAAGCGGGTGTTTTCTATCGCGTCGCTGAGCGCTTGGCGCTCTTGCCTCAGGGCCTCAAGTTCTTCACTACGAACGGCTGGGTTGTGTTCTGCCAGGGCGGTTAAGCGTGCGAGTTCTGCATCCAGTTGGGCTCGCATACGTGTTTCAGCGCTTTCCACGATGCTGGGCAGCTCACGTTCGGCTTCACCTTCACCCTGAATGAGGAGTGCACGCAGCTGGTCATGACGGCTTTTAATCAAGTCTCGTGCCAATGACTTGTTCACTTTCTGCAGGTTTTTGCCAAGACCGGTGAAGGAAATCTTACTGGTTAGGTTTGCGCCTGACTCATCAAGCAGGACGCGCACCGCCGTGGGCGGCAAGAAGCGGTTAAGGTGTAGTGATTTAGGCGCAGGGCAGTGGGTACGGAAGACCAGCTCAGCCATCAAGCGGCCGCTGGGAATGGCAGGGTGCCGCAACAGCGCCAATGCGGTGTTACCCATAGTGCCATCTAAGATGCGCTCCATCATTTCGCGTAGCAGCGGGTGCTCCCAAGAGAGTCGCTGAATGTCGTCTCGTGCAAGCGCCAGCGAACGGCTGTAAGTGGCTGAAAAGCCCTCTTCACCTTTCACTAACCCAGGTAGGCCGTCCAGCATGTGCTGGCTAGGCTGCAAATAAAGCAAGCCATTGCCAATCTCTTGGCTATCTACGCCAAAAATATCCAGTGCGCGTTCTACAAAGCGCGGCAACGCTGGGTCTTCATCCAGCTCACGCACCGCATCAATTACCTGCTGAGCACGGGCGGGGCGGCAGGCGTTTAGCTCTAGCAGGCGGTTACGGCCAGCGTCCCGTTCAGTCAATTTGGCGGTGAACATTTCGCGGGTTTCGTCGATGATTTCATTGAGCATTTCATCGTCAAGTAACGCATCGGCCAGGGCATCGCCAAAGGCGTCATATAGGTCGCTGCCAATGCCATGGGGTGCGCTGAAGGCATCCATGCCTTCGTGGTACCAGCGCAGCAGGCGCTCACCGGGGCTGCCGGTAAAGGTAGGCACGTGAAGTTCAATGGCATGGCGCTGGCCAATCCGGTCTAGGCGGCCAATGCGCTGCTCCAACTGGTCGGGATGCTGGGGCATATCAAACATCACCAGATGGCGGCAGAACTGGAAGTTGCGGCCTTCTGAACCGATTTCAGAGCACACCAGCACTTGGCAGCCATCTTCTTCATCGGCAAATGCTGCGGCGGCACGGTCACGCTCGACGAGTGAGAGCCCTTCATGGAATACCGGCGCGTGATAGCCACCTAGTACGCGAAGCCCTTCGGCAAGCCCTTCTGCGGTTTCTCTATGGTGGGCAATAATCAGTACTTTGTCGTTGGCGAAGCCGCTGTCGCTATCGTCGCTAAGTTTTTCCAGCAGCCAATTTACCCGTGGGTCGATATGCCACCAGGATTCGGTGTTAAGTGGGTCGTTGCTTAGCTCGCGGTACATAGTGTCTGGATAGATCAGTACGTCCGGGTGATCCATGCCCGTTTCAATCAGCAACTCGTCCAGGTAATCATCATCGCGTTCCAAGCGACGCAGCACGCGTCGGTAGGCCGATGGCAGTTCCAACTGGGCGAGGTGCAGGCGACGCTCCGGAAAACCGCCCACATGCCGGCGACTGTTGCGGAACATGACGCGCCCAGTACCGTGACGATCAAGCAGCGCATCGCGCAACTGAGCGCGAGCAGCATTCTGCTGTTCAGTACTCGCCTCAGGGTTGCATAACGTTGCTAGCAACGCTTGGCTGTCGCGGTCATCCGCTACATTATCGACCCGTTCACGCGCCTCGGCGGTATTGGGTAGCTCATCCAAGGCATCAATGGCTTGGGCAACAGCGATGTAATGATGCTCTTCGTCTTTGAAGCGTTCGATGTCGTGATAACGCTCGGCATCTAGCAAGCGCAGGCGAGCGAAATGGCTCTCAACCCCCATCTGTTCTGGCGTGGCAGTCAGCAGTAATAAACCAGGAATATCAGCGGAAAGCTGTTCGACGCACTGATAACCTGGGCCGCTGCCGTCAGGACTCCAGTCGAGATGATGGGCTTCATCGACGATGAGCAGGTCAAAGTGGCTCGCCAGGGCCTGCTCTTGCCGGTGCGTGTTGGCGAACAGCCAACCTTGACTAGCCAATACTATTTGGGCGCTTTCAAATGGATTAGCGCTACCGTGGGCGAGACTTTGCTGCTCATCCAGCAGGCTAACGTTGAGTGAGAAACGGCGTAAAAGCTCTACTAGCCATTGGTGAGTAAGGCTGTCTGGCACCAAAATCAACGCGCGTTCTACTCGGCCAGCCAGTAGCAGGCGGTGGAGAATCAGCCCTGCCTCAATCGTTTTACCAAGCCCAACTTCGTCCGCTAGCAAAACGCGAGGGGCATGGCGACCGGCCACTTCGTCAGCGATATAAAGCTGGTGAGGAATCAGGTCGATGCGCGGCCCAGCAAAGCCTAGGGCGCTATGCTGCTCGATGCGCTGATAGTGGTGCAGCGTGCGAAAACGCAGATCAAACCAGTCATTGCGATCAACTTGGCCAGTCAGCAGCCGATCGCGCGCTTGGTCAAACTGCATGGTGTCGGCAAGCTTTGCCTCGGATAGCTCACGAGGGTTGCCGTCGCTATCTTCGCCAATATAAGTGATTAAGCCACTGGTCTCTTTGCTATCGTCTACGATCATCTGCCAGCCATCAGCAGAAATCACGCGGTCGCCGCTGCCGAACATGACGCGAGTCAAGGGGGCTTGGCGGGTGTTGTACGTACGGGTTTCCTGGCTGGCACTGAACAAAATGGTAACGCTACGGGCGTCGCAGTTAAGCACGGTGCCGAGTCCAAGCTCAGCCTCGCCGTCGCTAATCCAACGCTGGCCGGGAGAAAAATCGCTCATGATGCCTCGAGGAAGTCTACAGAAACAGGTTGTACGCCACCGGGGCAGGTCTCCGGTGGCAACAGGGCGGGGGATTCTAACGCAAAGCAGCGGGGGGATTAAGGTCTATCGTGGTCAATCTTTTAACCAGCGTTCCAGGTGGGCGCGGGTTAACTCGCCAACGTGTACATCCAGCGTGTTGCCCTGACGATCAAAAAGCACGGTGGTGGGCAGGCCAGGGGCTTGAAATTGCGCCATTAGCGTTTGGTTCGGATCACGCAGTGCGTAGCGAAAATCCAGTGTTTGCTCGTCTAGATAGCGCACGACCGGCAGTAAGTCTTCGCCTTGGTTGGCGACTACCACACTGACACCCTCACGCTTTGCAGCGTCTTCAAGCAGCGGCATCTCCCGCAGGCAAGGCGGACACCAGGTCGCCCATAGATTAACAATAATAAGGTCGCCGCTTTCGGCCAGCGAAGGCAGATGCACTGGATTGCCGTCCACATCGTCTAAGGTAACCTCTGGCAACGCGTCAATAGCAAATTCATTGCCTAAGGGGGCAAGCGTTACCAAGACCAGCCACAGGCTTGTCGTGCCGATCAGCATGGCGAGGCCGCCAATGAGCGCCAGCAGCCGCTCGCGCAGCACCCAGGCTGTCCAAATCAACCCCGCAATCAATCCCCCCAGCGCGTTGTAGCCGGGCTGCCATACCTTGAGCGCCTCTAGCGGTTCTGCGCCGTAGCTTTCCCAGTTGAGCGCTACAAACACAATCCGGGCCGCCAGCAGCCATACCACCAATAGCCCATTGAACCATCGCCCGTGCTGTGAGGACGTTAGTCCCAGCAGGTAGCGGCTAGTCAATAACAATAGTAGCGCGCAGCCTAAAGCGTACAGTCTGGGGGTGGAGATAAGCAGTGGGCCAATGGCAATCGCATTCATGATTTTTCCGTTAAGCAGGTACACTGGTGAACCATACCATGCACGTTAAAAATTACGGAGATGTCTATGCCTCAACCCGCTTTCGACATACTGCGGGCGCTGGCCATTGGGTCGCAGGCGCTGGGTTTAATGCTGATTATTACGTTGGAAACCGTGATGGGCGATGCTGCCCGCCCCTGGCAGGGAGTTGTGCTCGCTCTCATGGTGGCCGCCGCCCTGACAATCGCGTTGATAAGGCTTTACCGCCGTAATCGCCTGCGTAAGCAGCAGGCGCAGCGGGTCGCTGATGAGGATAATTAGCAAGCACTTATGTGGGCCGCTTTATTAAGGAGGTAGTGACCATGGAAGCGTCTACTAACGCCTTGCGCTGGCAGCGACGCAAAATCACCTTGGGACTGTTGGGCGGCCCCCTGGTTGCGATGGCGTTGTTGTTATCAGGCGCGCCCGACGACATGCCCGTCGCTGCATGGCGTGTTCTCGCTCTTACTGCGTGGATGGCTATCTGGTGGATTTTAGAGCCAGTGCCGATGCCGGTAACCGCGCTGTTGCCAATAGCACTATTACCGCTGTTAGGTGTGGTCGACGTGAATGCAGCGGCTGCTCCTTATGCTAACCCACTGATTTTTCTATTTTTGGGTGGTTTTATGCTGGCGGAGGCCATACAGCGCTGGAACCTTCACCGACGGATTGCCTTGGGTGTGTTGACCGTGGCGGGCAAGCGGCCAGACCACCTGGTCGCGGGCTTTATGGGGGCAACAGCGTTCCTCAGCATGTGGGTGAGCAATACCGCGACGGCGGCGTTGATGGTGCCGATAGGTTTGTCGGTTCTTACGCTACTTGAACGCAAGGGCAGCGCTTTGGACCAGCGCCCCATGGAACTTTGTTTACTGTTGGGTATCGCTCTGGCTGCCAATATTGGCGGAATGGGGACGCTGATTGGTACACCTCCTAACGCTTTACTGGCCGGCTTTATGGCGGATAACTACGGCATCGAGATCGGTTTTGCGCAGTGGATGCTCGTAGGAGTGCCGCCTGCGGCGCTGCTATTGCTGATCGGCTGGTGGCTGCTGACCCGCTGGATTTATCCTGTACCTCGTTCACCGCTGGAGGGCATTAGTACAGTGTTATCCCAGCAGGCGGAAGACCTCGGCCGAATGAGTCGCCCCGAGCAACGCGTTGCCGCTGTATTTACGTTGGTGGCGTTGGCCTGGATGGGGCGCCCAGTGCTGGAAAACCTAACTGGCCTGACACTTAGCGATGGCGGTATTGCCGTGCTGGGCGCGCTACTGCTGTTTGTGATTCCTGCTCGTTGGGGACAACGCCAGTTTTTACTCGACTGTAAGAGTGCGCAGAACCTCCCCTGGAATGTGTTATTGCTGGTGGGCGGCGGGCTTAGTTTAGGCAGTGCCATCGAAAGCTCAGGGTTGGCCGAGGTAGTGGCAAGCGTGATGGCCGTGTTTGTAAACTGGCCTATCTGGGCGATGGTTTTCATGGTGGTCGTCACGGTCATGCTAATGAGCCACGTGACCAGTAATACTGCTACGGCGGCGGCTATTGTACCGCTGGCGGCCGCGCTAACCGTAAGCATGGAGCAAAGTCCGCTACTGCTTACTGTGCCGGTCGCCATGGCTGCCTCTTGCGCCTTTATGTTACCCGTCGCTACGCCACCCAATGCCGTTGTGTTCGGCAGTGGTAAAGTTCAGGTGAGCGATATGCTGCGCGCCGGGGCGGTTATGAGTTTGGTCGCCGTCGCCGTCATCTGTGTGGCGGTGTTTGCGCTTGCCATGCCGGTGTTAGGGTTTGGCTGGTGGGAATAGTAGTTGGAGATAGTTGTTAGAGATAGTTGTTAGAGATAGTGACTTTCCGTCCCACGTTGCGTTAGAAAGCGTTGCTTGTGTTTTTGGCGTTACAGTTCCAAATTAAGAGAAGTCCCGCGCTGGACAGTCGGGGCACTTAACAGACTCGGAGCGACCAATAATATGATTAATAAGCGCACATTAGCCACCGCCGTTGCGGCCTCATCACTCGCGTTAGCGGGCATGGCCCAGGCGGAGGTCAAAGTTGGCTTCTTGGGCGGCTTTACCGGGGGAATTGAAAGCCTGACACCACCCATTTTTGCGGGTGCTCAGCTTGCCGTGACGCAGATAAATGAGCAGGGCGGCATCTTGGGGGGGCAAACGTTGGAAATGCCGTCAGGGGATACGACCTGTTCGGATGCCTCTGCTGCATCTAACGCCGCAGATCGCATGGTGAATTCTGAGCAAGTCACCGCGATTGTCGGCGCTTTGTGTACTGGGGCGACGATTGCCGCTGCCAATAACGCAGCGATTCCAGGTGGTGTGTTGATGGTCTCGCCTGCGTCAACGGCTCCCGCGGTTTCTGAGTTGGATGACAACGACTTAGTTTTCCGTACCGTGCCGTCGGATGCCTTCCAAGGCGAAATGCTTGCCAAGCTACTGCTTGATAAAGGCATCGATTTTGTCGCAGTGACCTACGTTAACAACGACTATGGCCGTGGCTTGTCGGATGCCTTCAGTGACGCCTTTGAAGCGGGCGGTGGCGAAATAGCAGAAAACCTCGCACATGAAGATAACCGTGCCGATTACCGTTCTGAGCTTGGCTCGCTGTCTTCGAGTGGTGCAGACACGCTGGTCGTACTGGCCTATGCCGATACCTCCGGCCAGACGGTACTGCGCCAAGCCTACGAAAGCGGCATGTTCACCCAGTATGTGGGTGCCGATGGCATGGTCGGTGATAGCTTAGTAGAAGCGATTGGCGCTGACATACTGGACGGCATGATCGCGACGCGTCCCGGTAGCCCTGACCTTCCCGGAACGGATATTTTCAATGAAGCGGCTGAAGCGGCGGGCATCGACCCTAGCGCCGTATTCGCTGCCCAGGCTTATGATGCGGCCTTCCTAGTGGCGTTGGCTATTGAGCAAAATGGCAGCGCTGAGCGTGAAGGGCTTTCTGAAGCGCTACGCAGTGTTTCCAGCGCGCCAGGCGAAGTAATACTGCCGGGCGAGTGGGAAAAAGCGGTCGAGCTGATTGCAGCAGGTACAGAGATCAACTACGAAGGCGCTTCTGGCTCCCATGAATTTGACGAAAATGGCGACGTGCCCGGCGTTGTTGTGGAAATGGTGGTAGAAGAGGGCTCGTTCACTAGCAAAGGTTTGGTTGAACTCTAGTCAAATGGAGGTAATTGAGAAGTAACCAAAACGCCCCAGGCAGCGAGCTTGGGGCGTTTTTGTTAGGGTCGATGGAGCATTTAGCCGTGAGTTTTGATTTTCTCTGGCAGTAGGCCTTTCGGGGCAAAGCGCAGTACCAGGGTAATCAGCATGCCAATAACCAGAACCCTCGCTTGTAGTGCCCGGCTATCCATATTGCTAGGCGCTTCCCAGCCGAAGGCGTTTTCACCCAACGCGACCGCCAGTTGCATTAAAAACAGTGCCAGCGGTTCTGACATAATCCAAATGATATAAACCGCGACCGCCCCAAAAATGGTGCCCAAATTATTACCTGGGCCACCCAAAATAACCATGACCAGCACCAGGAAGGTGTGGTTTAGAGGCAAGTAGCCTTGAGGGTCAAATAGGCTGTTAAAGGTGCCTAGCATGCCGCCGCCGAGGCCCATTAAGATGCAACCTAATACGAAAATCTCCAGGCGGCGTTTGTTGATATCTTTACCCATGGCCGCTGACGAGATTTCGTTATCGCGAATCGCACGAATCATTCTTCCCCAGGGGGCGTGGTAAGCCCGATGGAGTAAAAAGAAAATCACTGCGATCACGACAGCCGTCACCGAGAGATAAATCGCTCGGGAAAGCGTAAAGCCGAGTTCCGCCGGACCGGGGGTAGGCCAAGGAAGAGGCGATACTGTGGCAGTACCACGTGTCAGCCAGTCGGAATTTTTCAGAAACGCTTTGATGATTTCTGCGATACCCAGCGTGGCGATGGCGAGGTAGTCACTGCGCAGACCAAGGCAAACGTGGCCAATAAAGTAGCCAACACCACCAGCCAACGCGCCACCCACAATCCAGCCGACCCAGGCAGGTAAGCCAAAACCGCCAATAAAGCCCGCTTGAGACTGTATTTGGCTGGTCACATCGCGAAGCAGGCTGATGACAACCAAATAGAGCACGACGCCGATCACGATGGCGAGCACGGTGCGTAGTTTTTTCGGCACACCGAACCGGTCAAGTTTCGTGGCGCCCACGACGATCAGGGTTGCCGCAATGCCATAAAGCAGAACTTGGCCAAGTTCACCCGGCAGCTCAGTCCCCCAGAACGCCTCATTCACCGGGACGCTAAACAGCATGGCGCAAAAGCCACCTAGCGCGACGAAGCCCATGACGCCAGCGTTGAACTGGCCGGCATAGCCCCACTGAATCGTTAGACCCAGGGCAAGAATGGCGTAACAAGCAGCCTCGACCAGCATACGCGTGCTGTACGCTGCGCCCATAGTGGCGTAAACCGCTAGCACAGCAGCTAAAAGCGCGCCGAATAGCACCAGCTCACGCAATGGAAAGCGCCGTTCAGGAGTGGCATCTTTGGGCGTGTAAGCAGGATTACGGTTTTTTGTGGAATGGCTCATTAGATCACCTTGCCTTTAAACAGGCCGGTAGGACGCCACACTAAGATGGCTACCAAAATAAAGAACGGCACCACAATTTTGTACTCAGTGCCTACAAAGGCGAGATTGGAGGGAAGCTCCAGCCAGGTAGGTAGACTGTCGCGGAAAGGGCGCAGGAGAACATTCCAATTAAATACTGCCAGGGTTTCTGCAAAGCCGACGACGAACCCTCCTGCAATCGCGCCGTAAGGATGGCCTACGCCACCGACAATGGCTGCAGCGAAAATAGGCAGTAGCAGGAAGAAGCTCAGATCGGGTTTAAACGTTACGTCTAGTGACAACAGGGTGCCAGCAATTGCCGCCAGGGCACCTGCAATCACCCAGGTAACGGCCACTATGGTGTTGGTGTTAATGCCAGATGCCTGGGCAAGTTCGGGGTTATCTGACATGGCGCGCATGGCTTTGCCTAACCGCGAGCGATTTAGAAACAGGTGTAGGGCGACCACGGCCATTAGCGTAATCACAAACAGATAAATCTGTGGTTCGGTAATCACGATAGGGGCCCGAACACCTTCGAAAGGCAGCGCTATACGGAAGATTTCTTTGCGGTCATCGACGTATAAGCTCTGACCGCCGGTGCCGGAGAATAACCGGATAAGCCCTTGAAGCATGAGTGTCACGCCCAGCGAGCCAATGACCATCACGATAGGCTTGACGCCGTGGGCGCGTAGCGGCTTATAAAACGCTTTATCAATACCTACTGCCAGCGCTGCAGTAAGCAGCATCGCTAACGGCAGCATGATGAGCGCCGTCGGCACCCCGATACTGGCGCCCACCGCTGGGAAAGCGGTAGTAAGGAGCAGCACCATGAAGGCACCAAACGTCATTATGTCGGCATGGGCAAAGTGGGCAAAGCGCATAATGCTAAAAATCAACGTGACGCCAATGGCACCAATGGCATAAATAGAGCCAGTGACGCTACCTGCAATCACCACGTTATTGATAAAAAAGACCAGTTCGTTCACGCGTTTCTCCCCCGGGCTAGCCGCCCAAAAAGCTTTTGGCGACGTCAGGGTCAGCCAGTAACGCAGCCCCCGTGTCAGTAAAACGGTTTTGTCCCGCCGCCAGCACAAAGCCTTTATCGGCAATGGCTAAGGCCTGTTTAGCATTCTGTTCCACCATCAAAATGCCCACGCCTGCGGCGTTAATTTTTTTAACCCGGTCAAAAATTTCATTCATGTAAAGGGGAGACAAGCCAGCGGTTGGCTCATCCAGCAGCAACAGGCTAGGTTCAGCCATTAGCGCACGGCCCATGGCGACCATTTGGCGCTGACCGCCGGAAAGCTCACCAGCAGGCTGGTGGCGCTTCTCAACAAGTGGCGGGAAGAAGTCGTAGACCTGCTCCAGCATGCGTTTTACGTTTTGGGGTTTAAGGTAGGCGCCCATCTCCAGGTTTTCTTTAACAGACAGGCTGGGGAAAACGTTTTTTTCTTGGGGCACAAAGCCCATGCCACGCTCAACCAACTGGTTGGGTGGCAGGTTATGAATCGGCTGACCGTTAAGCAAAATCTCGCCCTGGTTAACGTTCAACAGCCCAAACACCGCTTTTAGCATAGTGGATTTGCCAGCGCCGTTAGGGCCAACAATGACACCGACTTCATCGGCATACAGGGTCATATTGACCCCGTTAAGGATATTCATACTGCCATAGCCGCCGTGCACATCGCGTGCCTCGAGCAGTGGCTGGGGAGATGACGGTGTGGATGGCATAAACGCGTCTCAGCTGGGCCGCACTGGGGTGACCAATGGCGGCCATGTTGTTGTGGCTATCTTTTTGGTGGCAAGCTCTGCGTTATCAGGCGGCATCGGTGCCGAAATAGGCTTCAATAACGGCCGGGTTGTTTTGTATTTCTTCTATTGAGCCCTCAACCATGACACTGCCTTGGGCCAGCACAATCACTGGATCGCATAGCCGCGAAATCATATCCATATCGTGCTCAATCACCAGAAAGGTATAGCCCATTTCGCGATTTAAACGCTCGATGTTGCCCATTAAGTCGTCGAGTAGCGTGCGGTTCACACCGGCGGCAATTTCGTCTAGTAGCACGACTTTGGCATCGGTCATCATGGTGCGGCCAAGTTCGAGCAGTTTTTTCTGACCACCCGATAAGTTACCCGCAAGCTCGTTACGTACATGATGTAAACCAACAAACTCAATGACTTCCAGTGCGCGGCGTCGTACTTCGGCTTCTTGGCTGCGCACCAGGGCAGGCTTAAACCAAGTGTTGAACAGACGTTCCCCTGCTTGATTGGGTGGCACCATCATCAAGTTTTCCAGTGCGCTCATCTGGCTGAACTCGTGAGCGATTTGAAAGGTGCGCAGCAATCCTTTGTGAAAGCGTTGATCAGCGCTTAGCGACGTGATGTCTTCACCGTCCAATAGAATGCGGCCACTGTCTGGCGTAAGTGCGCCCGCAATTAAGTTGAAAAGCGTCGACTTACCTGCCCCGTTGGGGCCAATCATGCCGGTAATAGAACCCTTTTCAACGCGGATTGAGCAGTCGTTGATAACATGGAGTCCGCCGAAGGCTTTGTTGACGTGTTGTACCTCGATAAGGGGAGTCATCGTATCCTCGCGCCGCAGGCGGTTTAGATGCCGCCTGCGTTATTAGAATTATATTAGGCAGCAGGTTTACGCAGCCGCTGGCTCAAGGCAAATGCACCCACAATGAGCAGTGCACCGAGGGTTGGGATTACGTAGCCTTCCACCTGTGGAATGGTGCGTAAAAATACAAACGACACGGCGGCAGGGCCAACAAAGCGCACTAGGAACCGCCAGGTTTTAAACCACGTAAGGTTAGTGCCAAGCTCTTTCATGACTTCGCTTTGGGTCAGTGCCCAGCCGGCAAACAGGGCAATTAGCAGGCCACCCAACGGCATAAATATATTGGTTAAGAGTTCAATAAAGTCAAAGGCACTGCGTCCAAACAGCGTATGGAAAATCGTACCTTCAGCCCATATATTGAAGCTCACCACCGTGAGTAAGCCCATCGCCCAGGCAGCGACAACCATAATAGTGACAGCCTGAGGGCGCGTCATATCAAAACGCTCAACCAGGAAGGCCGCAACCGGCTCTATCAACGAAATAGACGAGCTAACCGCAGCCCCTAGCACCAGAATAAAGAAGACCCCGCCTACCAGAGCACCAAACGGCATGTCAGCAAATGCTAGCGGCAGAGTGACAAACATCAGTCCCGGGCCTTGGCCGGTTTCGAGCCCCGCACCAAATACCAGTGAGAAAATCGCCAGCCCTGCCACCATGGCTACAGCGGTATCAACAAACGCCACGGCAATAGCGGTACGGGTTAGAGAGGCTTCGCTGGACATATAGGCGCCGTAGGCCATGATGGCACCCATCCCAAGGCTCAGGGTGAAGAAGGATTGCCCCATCGCCTGTAACCAACCTTCCAGGCTGAGATCGGCAATATTGAAAGTAAATAGGAAGCTTGCTGCCGCTCTCACGTCGCCATTAATGATGCCGTAGATAAGCACCACGATCAGAATAACAAACAGCGCTGGCATCATAATGCGCAGCCCTGACTCGATCCCTTTGTGAATCCCCATGCCGACAATTAGTGCGGAGAAGGCGATAAACAGCGTGTGATAAAGCGTCATCAGGCCCGGAGACGCCAGCAACGCATCAAAGCCAGCACTAATCGTTGCTGCATCGGCACCGACTAATGAGCCGGTTAGCATCAGCCACGTGTAGTGCAGTGCCCAGCCGGCAATGACCGAATAAAAACTCAAAATTAAAAAAGCGGAAACAGCGCCCAGCCAACCAATGGATTCCCAAGCACGGGAGGTTTTATGCGTTTTGGTTAAGTGTCGCATCCCCATAATAGGACTTTGACGACTGGTTCGCCCTAGCATTGTTTCAGCAATCAAAATGGGAATGCCGACGGCGAAAATAGTCAGTGCGTAAATTAAAATAAACGCGCCACCACCATTTTCCCCGGTGAGATAGGGAAATCGCCAGAGGTTGCCCAAGCCGACGGCTGAGCCAACCGCCGCCAGCAAAAATGTGCCTTTATGAGTCCAGACGTTATGACCGCTCATGTGGAGGAGTGTCCGTGTAGTGGTGGAAGGATGGGGTAAATATCCAAACACCTGTATGAATTGTAGGCTGCCAGCGGCCCAGGGGCGCACTGAGGTTAGCGCTACTTTGCGATAGAACGCCTACGCTTTCCAGCCTGCTAGCGTTAAGGCTGCGTTTATGAAGCCACTTGGCGTAGGGCTCGGGGCGTGAGGGGGAGTGCGGGCGCTGGAAATGAGCTAGGGAAGATCGTTGTTAAAAGCCGTAAAAAAGAAGCCCGCACAATGGCGGGCTTCTCTGGGGACTTGCTATCGAGCATTGACTGGCGAGTGGTTACTTCTTGCTAGAACGCTTGCGCTCGTTCTCAGTTAGGTGCTTCTTGCGCAGGCGAATATGGCTAGGAGTAACTTCTACCAGCTCATCGGAATCCAAGAATTCGATGGCCTGCTCAAGAGTGAACTTGATCGGCGGCGTCAACACGATGTTTTCATCGTTACCCGTTGAACGCATGTTATCGAGTTTTTTGCCTTTGGTCGGGTTAACGACCATGTCATTGGCACGATTATTAATACCAATCAGCATACCTTCGTATACTTCAGTGGCGTGATCAATAATCAGTTTGCCACGTTCTTGCAGGGCATAGAGCGCATAAGCAAGCGCTTTGCCGCCAACCATTGAGACCAATACGCCATTGCGACGCTCGATAGAAGCATCGGGCTTTAGCGGGCCGTAGTGGTCAAAGCGGCTGGTCAGGATGCCGGTGCCGGAGGTCAAGGTTAAGAATTGACCACGGAAACCAATCAAGCCACGCGCTGGGATGATAAAGTCGAGACGAACACGACCTTTGCCATCGGGGTTCATGTTGGTCATTTCACCCTTGCGGTAGCCAAGCTCTTCCATGATGGAGCCTTGATGCTGCTCTTCACAGTCGATGATGACTTCTTCGTAGGGTTCTTGCTTAACGCCGTCGATCTCTTTAATGATAACTTCCGGGCGGCCAACCGCCAGCTCGAAGCCTTCACGACGCATGGTTTCAATCAATACCGACAGGTGCAGCTCACCGCGGCCAGAAACTTTGAATTTCTCAGGGGTTTCGCCCTGTTCAACGCGTAGCGCCACGTTGTGGATCAGTTCTTGTTCCAAACGATCTTTAATATTACGACTGGTGACGAACTTGCCTTCTTTACCGGCGAATGGGGAGTCATTGACCTGGAACGTCATCGAAACGGTCGGTTCGTCAACTGACAGCGGCGGCAGTGCTTCAATGGCGCTCGGGTCGCACAGCGTGTCAGAGATCGATAGATCTTCAATGCCGGTAACGCAGACGATATCACCTGCCGTCGCTTCCGTCGTTTGGACGCGCTCAAGACCCATATGAGTCATGACCTGACCGATCTTACCTTTACGGGTAGAGCCATCAACGCTGATGACCGAGATTTGCTGGTTAGGCTTCACCGAGCCACGCTTGATGCGGCCAAGGCCGATAACCCCGACGTAGCTATTGTAATCCAGTGCGGAAATTTGCATCTGGAACGGACCATCGATCTCAACCGCGGGCGGTTCAACGATATCGACAATTGCCTGGAACATGGGGTCCATGTTGTCAGCCAGCTCTTCCGGATCCATACCGGCAATGCCGTTTAGCGCCGAGCAGTAGATAATCGGGAAATCAAGCTGGTCGTCGGAAGCGCCCAGGTTGTCAAACAGATCAAAGATCTGATCAATAACCCAGTCCGGGCGAGCGCCAGGACGGTCAATTTTATTGACGACGACAATCGGCTTCAGGCCCTGGGCAAATGCTTTCTGGGTAACGAAGCGCGTTTGTGGCATAGGGCCATCAACGGCGTCTACCAGAAGCAGTACCGAGTCCACCATGGACATAACCCGCTCGACTTCACCACCGAAATCGGCGTGTCCAGGGGTGTCCACGATGTTGATGTGGTAATCCTTACCATTGCCATCTTGCCACTGAATAGCAGTGTTTTTGGCCAGGATGGTAATACCACGCTCTTTTTCCTGGTCATTGGAGTCCATGATGCGCTCTTGGCCTTCGGCCTTGCGGTCGAGCGTTCCAGACTGGCTTAACAGCTTGTCTACCAAGGTGGTTTTACCATGGTCAACGTGGGCGATGATGGCAATGTTGCGAAGATTCTCGATCACGACGCGATCCTGCTAGAAAAATAGGGCGGCATTATAGGGTCTGGGTGCGGTTCACTACCAGTGCTGTCTTAAATAAAGGTGCAAGTCAATAACCTAAACGCTGCAGTTTTCGCTCCTGCGGTGCTTCCGTTAAGATAGGTGTTTTCCCAGTTGGGGCAAGCACATGACCATCGGTAACCTGATGCGTTTGTTAAGCGATGGCGAGGTTCATTCCGGTGAACAATTAGGTGAAGCGCTGGGCGTTTCCCGAGCCGCCGTATGGAAACAGCTAAAAAAATTAGACGCACTGGGCGTTGAACTGGTGGCTGTGAAAGGTCGAGGTTATCGACTTGCCTATCCGCTAGAGCCTCTTGATGGGGCAAAAATTGTTGAGTGTTTGCCAGCAAGTGCTCGCCATCTCTTAACCAGGCTGTTCATCGAAGACCAGTTGCCTTCTAGCAATGAGTATGTGCGCGAGCGCTTTGTTCAAGGGGCAGGGCACGGTGAGGTATGTTTTGCCGAGCTACAAACCGCAGGTCGTGGCCGTCGCGGGCGCGTATGGTCTACGCCGTGGGGGCAAAGCTTGATGCTTTCGCTTGGCTGGCGTTTTGAGTCTGGTGTAAACGCCCTTGAAGGACTGAGTCTTGCAGTAGGCGTGGTAGTGGCTCAAGTGCTGGAGCAGTATGGGGTTTCACCAAAATTAAAATGGCCGAACGATATTTTGCTGGCCGAGAAAGGCAGTGAGCTTGGTAAGTTGGCTGGTATTCTGATTGAAGTCACTGGGGATGCTGCAGGCCCTTGTGAGGTGGTGGTCGGAATTGGTATGAACCTGTCGCTACCCGATAGTCTGCGTGCCACTATTGATCAGCCTGTGGCAGCGCTGTTTGATGCTAAAGCGGGTATCTCGCGCAATCAGCTAGCCGCGGATATGGTATCTGGTTTGCTGGATATGCTGGCGGGCTTCGAAAGCGAGGGGTTTACCCCCTGGCGAGACGAGTGGAACAACCGCCATGCCTACGCCGGGCTGCCGATCCGTATTATTCAGGGTGAGCGCTCAAGTGATGCGGTGGCTGGAGAGGTAGATGAGAGTGGTAATCTTTGGGTTACCGAAAATGATCACTCGCGACGCCTGTCGGGCGGTGAGATCAGTGTACGCAGGCGCCTATGATTTTGGATTTGGATATCGGCAATACGCTATCGAAATGGCGGTTAAAAGATGCCGACAGTAGTGAAATACGTTCACGAGGTGCTGTGTGGACACGGGAGGAGTGGCGGCCAGGGGCAGATATTCCGAATCTTGACGTGGTAGAGGCGGTGCGCATTTCCAGTGTCGCTAGGGCTGCCGTGCTGGAGGAGACCGTTGCCTTACTGCGCCGCCAAGTACGTCATGTTTATGTGGCGCGTTCTACGGTCGAAGCGTTAGGTGTCGTTAATGGTTATGAAGAGCCTGGGCGATTGGGCGTAGACCGCTGGATGGGTGCGCTGGCAGGCTATCAGTTGGCAGGCGGCTGCTGCGCGGTCGATTGCGGTAGTGCGATTACCATTGATTTTGTATTGCCTGGAGGTGTTCATCTCGGAGGATTTATCGTACCAGGGTTACGATTAATGAAAGAGAGTCTTAAATTAGGCACCCGAAACGTAGCGATTGATCCAGAGAGTGAAGCTGATGCTTTATTGGAGCCGGGGCGGCGAACGGTAGATGCGGTCAATCACGGTATCTATATGGCGGCGGTGAGTGCGATTAACCGAATCTACAGCGAAGTATGCGATCAGCAGGGGATCGCGTTGCCGGTGTTGTTGACCGGTGGCGATGCCAGGGTGATTTCGCGCGGCGTTCAAGTTCCACATGCGGTATGGCCGGACATGGTATACGGAGGGTTGGAGGCCAGTTTTCCGCTAACCTTTGCCGAGCGTGCTGGAAAAATGTCAGGCGCACCTGGAGTGCCTGAGCCTGTTTCGTTAGAAAAAATTCGCGCAGGTCTTGCATTCTCAATGCTGCTTTGACAGAATGCAGCGCGTTCCAAGGCGTAAGTCACGCTAAGTGACACAGCGCAAGCGTCGACAAGTACACAAGCTTTGATAAATAAAGAGTTTGTAAGCTTGACACCGCTTTGGAGGCTGGCATAATGTGCCGCCACAGCTGGAGAGGTTCCCGAGTGGCCAAAGGGAGCAGACTGTAAATCTGCCGCGAAAGCTTCGAAGGTTCGAATCCTTCCCTCTCCACCAGTTTTATTGAGCAGTGACTTGGTCATTGCTTGGGAATGAAAGGCCGGTAAGCGGGCTTAGCTACTGTATCTCGTGCAACGGATTGTCATTCTGTAGGCAAGTTCGGCGGGCGTAGTTCAATGGTAGAACCTCAGCCTTCCAAGCTGATGGTGCGGGTTCGATTCCCGCCGCCCGCTCCAGTTTGATGTGATTTGGCTCATGTAGCTCAGGGGTAGAGCACACCCTTGGTAAGGGTGAGGTCGACGGTTCAATTCCGTCCATGAGCTCCATATTTCAAAAAAAGCGAGCTAAGCTCGCTTTTTTTGTTTTCACTTGTCGGTTTCGATGAGTGTTAAGGGTTGTCAGGTGGAAAATTATCCGCTATTATGGCGCCCGCTGTTGCGCAGGCATTTGTTTGTGCGCATGACGATACAGGCCAGTAGCTCAATTGGCAGAGCAGCGGTCTCCAAAACCGCAGGTTGGGGGTTCGATTCCCTCCTGGCCTGCCAGCCTTCCCCAGGTTGGTATGTCTTTTTCTAGAATTCCTTTGTCGCTCGCTGCACCCTTGGGAGTCTCGTTTTTATGAAGCCTAGTTCCGTAAAACATGGCGAAGAGGTGCAACAGTCGCGCCATGACGGGCTCAAGTGGGCGGCGGTTGTGGCGCTGCTTGTTGTTGCAGTCGTTGGTAATACCTATTTCGCTAATATTGGCCTGCTCTACCGCGTATTAGGTGTGGTGGTGTTGTGTGCGATTGCGGGTTTGATCGCGCTGACCACTGCTAAAGGTCGCGATTTAGTAGAGCTTGCCGTAAGCGCCAAGAAAGAGATACAGCGCGTTGTATGGCCGACTCGCCCCGAAACCATTCAGACCACAGCCATTGTGCTGGCGGCAGTTGTGGTGGTGGGTTTGATGCTGTGGTTGATCGATACTCTTCTTGGCTGGGCGATGTCCGGCGTCATTGGTTAGGAGCTTTCATGTCCAAACGTTGGTATGTCGTCCACGCTTATTCCGGCTTTGAAAAGCATGTCATGCGTTCGCTTATTGAGCGCGTGAAGATGTATGGCATGGAAGATCGCTTTGGCGAAATTCTAGTGCCGACGGAAGAAGTAGTTGAAGTGCGTGACGGTAAGCGCCGTAAGAGTGAGCGCAAGTTCTACCCAGGCTACGTGCTGGTCGAGATGGAAATGGCCGATGAAACTTGGCATCTCGTCAATGAAACGCCTCGTGTGATGGGGTTCATTGGTGGCACGAAAGAGAAGCCTGCACCTATTACATCGCGCGAGGCAGACGCTATCTTGCGTCGCGTTAAAGATGGTACTGATAAGCCGCGGCCTAAAACCATGTTTGAGCCGGGTCAATCAGTTCGCGTCGTTGATGGTCCGTTTGCTGACTTTAACGGTGTTGTTGAAGAAGTAAATTACGACAAGAGCCGCTTGCAGGTCAGTGTGTTGATTTTCGGGCGTGCAACGCCTGTGGAGCTTGAGTTCTCCCAGGTAGAGAAAGAGTAAGTTTAATTAAGTGGCGGGGTGGTGTGCATAGCATGCCATCCCTGCGTTATGTGAAGCAGCTAAACGCTGCTTTATGTGTACCGGGGAGCCGTAAGGCGCTATCACCCAATTGGAGTATTTAGCATGGCCAAGAAAGTACAGGCTTATATCAAACTGCAGGTTGCTGCAGGTAAAGCCAATCCTAGTCCGCCCGTCGGCCCTGCGCTGGGTCAGCACGGCGTGAACATCATGGAATTCTGTAAGGCGTTCAACGCAGCTACTCAAGAGATTGAGCCTGGTCTGCCGACGCCTGTCGTGATCACTGTCTACTCTGACCGTAGCTTCACGTTCGTCACCAAAACGCCGCCTGCTGCCGTTCTGCTGAAAAAAGCAGCCGGTATCAAGTCCGGTTCTGGTGAGCCGAACAAGAAGAAGGTTGGTACCGTGACGCGTGAGCAGCTCGAAGAGATCGCTAAAACCAAAGAGCCAGATATGACGGCTTCTGATCTCGATGCCGCGGTGCGCACCATCGCCGGCAGCGCTCGTAGCATGGGCCTAAACGTGGAGGGTCTCTGATCATGGCTAAACTAACTAAGCGCGCGAAAGTTATTCGCGAGAAAGTAGACCCGAACAAAGCTTACTCTCTTGAAGAAGCGGTTGCGCTGCTCGCTGAGCTGTCTACCGTTAAATTCAAAGAGTCCTTGGATGTGGCGATCAATCTTGGTGTTGATCCGCGTAAATCTGACCAAGTTGTACGTGGTGCTACTGTTATGCCTAACGGTACTGGCAAAGACGTACGCGTTGCGGTCTTCACCCAAGGTGCTAACGCCGATGCTGCAAAAGAAGCAGGCGCTGACATCGTGGGTATGGAAGATTTGGCTGAGCAGGTCAAGAAAGGCGTGATGGATTTTGACGTCGTGATCGCCTCGCCGGACGCTATGCGCGTTGTCGGTCAGCTGGGTCAGATCCTTGGTCCGCGTGGCCTGATGCCGAACCCGAAAGTTGGCACCGTTACACCTGATGTTGCTACTGCAGTTAAAAATGCTAAAGCAGGTCAGGTACGCTTTCGTACCGACAAAAACGGCATTATCCACACAACTCTGGGTAAAGCTGATTTTGAAGCATCCGCTGTTCTGGGTAACCTGGAAGCGCTGGTTGCTGACCTTAAGAGGCTCAAGCCGAGCTCTTCTAAAGGTATCTACTTTAAGAAAGTCACCCTGTCCACTACTATGGGCCCAGGTTTGACTATCGACCATTCTGCGTTTGTATAAGCAGGTAGTCGTAAGTTTTAAGTAAGAACCGAGCAAGAACTTTGCGGTCCCCTGTTAATGCGTAAGCCAAACAGGGCATCGTCAAAGACCGCAGGTGCCGCATCTTTTAAAGGTGCGGCTTAATCGCCCTAAAAGCGCCTGCGCAGATGGTGTGGCCGCCAGTTGGTTGAGGTTTTTAGCCAAACCGCTTTCTGGTGAGCACCATCCCCCAAGGCTTCCAGCGTTATTTATTTATCGTCTGGAAGAGATGGTAACCACCGGAGCCTGTTGTGGGTTCCGGCACGAAGGAGTGATCACTGTGCCACTAGCACTTGAAGGCAAGAAAGCGATTGTTGCCGAGGTCAGTGAAGCGGCCAAGGGCGCACTCTCCGTCGTAGTTGCCGATTCTCGCGGCGTTACAGTCGGTAAAATGACCGACCTGCGTAAGCAAGCGCGTGAGAATGGCGTCCAGTTGCGTGTTGTTCGCAACACTCTGGCACGCCGCGCCCTCGAAGGTACTCAGTGGGAGTGCCTGAACGAGAGCTTTGTTGGTCCTACTCTGCTGGCTTTCTCTACCGAACACCCGGGCGCTGCTGCTCGTTTGTTTAAAGAGTTCGCAAAGCAAGATCAGAACTTCGAAGTGAAGGCGCTGGCCTACGAAGGTGAGCTGATTCCGGCTGCTGACATCGATCGTCTGGCAACCCTACCGACTTACGACGAAGCAATTGCTAAGTTGATGTCGGTAATGAAAGAAGCCTCCGCTGGCAAGCTGGTTCGTACTCTGGCCGCCCTGCGCGACCAGAAGCAAGAAGAAGCTGCATAAGCAGGCCTTTTTGCAAGCAGTCTGCGCTGCATAAGCAGAGCGCTGCTTGAACCATGCAATGAATCCTGAGCACTCGGTGAACCGAGGCTCCCGCAAAGTTAGGAATGAGACAATGGCACTGACCAAAGACGATATCATCAATGCTGTAGCCGACATGTCCGTAATGGAAGTTGTCGAGCTGATCGAAGCAATGGAAGAGAAGTTCGGCGTATCTGCAGCAGCAGCCGTAATGGCTGGCCCGGCTGCAGGCGGCGAAGCAGCTGCTGAAGAACAGACTGAATTTGATCTGGTACTGACTGCCGCTGGTGACAAGAAAGTTAACGTCATCAAAGCAGTTCGCGAAATCACTGGTCTTGGCCTGAAAGAAGCCAAAGGTGCAGTTGATGGCGCGCCGGCTACCATCAAAGAAGCAATGTCTAAAGAAGACGCTGAAGCAGCTAAGACCAAGCTGGAAGAAGCGGGCGCAAGCGTCGAGCTCAAGTAATTCTTGTGCTGACGGCTTTACGCGCTGCGTAAGCTTCCACGGCTGGCGGCGGGCTTATCCCGCTGCCGGCCTTTTTCTGTTGTATCATGTTGCTCGGCAGCATTACAGCAGGAAGGCTGCGGTAAGAAGCAGCAAAACAGTAAGACCGTTGTTGTGAAGCGTAAGTTGTGAAGCGTAAGTTGTGAAGCGCGAGTGATAGCGAAGCGCTAGCAGCACTACTGTAACACTGTTATCTATCAAGATTTTTGACGGCGAGCTACCGATTTAGGAGCTTGCTGTCTGCGTCTGAAACGCCCGCGGGGCAGATGACCACGCATCGGTCACCCATGGTGAACAAGCTGGGGAATACAGATGGCTTACTCATATACTGAGAAAAAACGCATCCGCAAGGATTTCGGCAAACTGCCCCAAGTGATGGATGTGCCTTACTTGCTGGCCATCCAGCTTGATTCCTACTACGACTTTCTCCAGCAGGATCGTTCGCCCGACGAGCGCCACGAGATTGGTCTGCACGCGGCGTTTAAGTCCGTGTTTCCGATTGAAAGCTTCTCTGGGAATGCGGCGCTGGAGTATGTCAGCTACCGTTTCGGCACGCCGGCGTTCGATGTAAAGGAGTGTCAGCTGCGTGGCGTGACCTATTCCGCCCCGCTGCGTGTCAAGGTTCGCTTGATCATCTATGATCGCGACTCCTCGAACAAGGCAATCAAGGATATTAAAGAGCAGGAAGTCTACATGGGGGAAATCCCCCTGATGACCGAGAATGGTACCTTTGTCATCAATGGTACTGAGCGGGTTATCGTTTCTCAGCTCCACCGTTCGCCCGGTGTGTTCTTCGATCACGATAAAGGCAAGAGTCACTCCTCTGGTAAGCTGCTCTATTCTGCCCGAGTGATTCCTTATCGTGGTTCCTGGCTGGACTTCGAGTTCGACCCTAAAGACAACGTCTTCGTACGTATTGACCGTCGCCGGAAACTGCCTGCGTCGGTATTAATGCGTGCCTTGGGAATGAGCACCGAAGAGATCCTTGAAGAGTTTTTCGAAACCAGCAAGTTTAGCATTGAAAAAACTGGCTTCTTCGTGGAGCTGGTACCTTCACGTCTACGCGGTGAAACCGCTACCTTCGATATTAAAGATGGCGAAGGTAATGTCATTGTCGAAGAAGGGCGTCGTATTACCCAGAAGCACATCCGTCAGCTTGAGAAAGCTGGCCTGGAGCGTCTGGAAGTGCCGATGGAGTACCTGTTTGGTAAAACGTTGGCCAAAGATCAGATCGATTCCAAAACTGGCGAGCTGATCTGTCCGTGTAATACCGAAATTACGCCAGAAGTACTTGAGCGTATGGCGCAGGGTGGCATTACCCATATTGAGACGCTCTACACGAACGATCTCGACTGTGGCTCGTTCATTTCCGATACGCTGAAGCTGGATGCCACAGGCTCTGCGCTCGAAGCGTTGGTCGAAATTTACCGCATGATGCGTCCTGGTGAGCCGCCCACCAAAGAAGCCGCCGAGACGCTGTTTAATAACCTGTTCTTCAGCGAAGACCGCTACGACCTGTCTGGCGTTGGTCGTATGAAGTTTAACCGCCGTCTGCGTCGTGATACCGACACGGGCTCTGGCGTGCTGGATCGTAAAGACATCCTCGATGTTCTGCGTGAGCTGATCAACATCCGTAACGGCTTCGGTGACGTTGACGATATCGATCACTTGGGTAACCGCCGTATTCGTTGTGTTGGCGAAATGGCTGAAAACCAGTTCCGCGTTGGCTTGGTGCGCGTAGAGCGCGCGGTGAAAGAGCGTCTTTCCATGGCGGAAAGCGAAGGCCTGATGCCGCAAGATTTGATCAACGCTAAGCCGGTAGCGGCAGCGGTGAAAGAGTTCTTCGGTTCTAGCCAGCTGTCCCAGTTCATGGACCAGAATAACCCGCTTTCCGAGGTTACCCACAAGCGTCGTGTGTCTGCACTCGGCCCAGGTGGGTTGACCCGTGAGCGTGCCGGCTTCGAAGTGCGTGACGTACACGCCACGCACTACGGACGTCTGTGTCCGATCGAAACGCCGGAAGGTCCGAACATCGGTCTGATCAACTCTCTGGCGACCTATAGCCATACCAACAGCTATGGCTTCCTCGAAACGCCATATCGTAAGGTCAACGCCGGTCAGGTAACTGACGATATCGTTCACCTGTCAGCGATCGAAGAGGGCGATTTCGTTATCGCCCAGGCATCTGCCGCGGTGGATGAGACCAACAAACTGAGCGATGACTTGGTTCAGGTGCGTCACCGTGGTGAAACCACGTTTATGCGCCCTGAGCAGGTCACGCTAATGGATGTGTCGCCGCGTCAGGTTGTTTCGGTAGCGGCTGCATTGATTCCGTTCCTAGAGCACGATGATGCTAACCGCGCCTTGATGGGTGCGAACATGCAGCGTCAGGCCGTGCCAACTTTGCGTGCTGACAAACCGCTCGTTGGTACCGGTATGGAGCGATTCGTTGCGCGTGACTCCGGCGTTTGTGCCGTTGCACATCGTGGTGGCGTAATCGATTCTGTTGACGCGCGTCGTGTTGTGGTGCGGGTGAATGAAGATGAGATCATCGGCGGCGAAGCCGGTGTTGATATCTACAATCTGACCAAGTATACCCGTTCAAACCAGAACACCTGTATGAACCAGCGTCCTATCGTGCGGCCTGGTGACAACGTAGCCCGTGGCGATATTCTTGCCGACGGCCCGTCTGTTGATATGGGTGATCTGGCGCTGGGCCAGAACATGCGCATCGCGTTCATGCCCTGGAATGGTTACAACTTCGAGGACTCCATCCTGCTGTCTGAGCGGGTGGTACAAGAAGACCGCTTTACCACGATTCATATTCAGGAACTGACCTGTGTCTCTCGCGATACCAAGTTAGGGCCGGAAGAGATCACTGCCGATATCCCCAACGTTGGCGAGTCTGCGCTAGGTAAGCTGGACGAAGCAGGTGTTGTTTACATCGGTGCCGAAGTTGGCCCTGGCGATATCTTGGTCGGTAAGGTAACACCCAAGGGTGAAACCCAGCTGACGCCGGAAGAGAAGCTGCTACGCGCTATCTTCGGTGAAAAAGCTTCTGACGTTAAAGATACCTCGCTGCGTGCGCCGACCGGTATGAAAGGTACCGTCATCGACGTCCAGGTATTTACCCGTGACGGCGTTGAAAAAGACACTCGTGCGCTTGCCATCGAGCGGATGCAGTTGGACGAGGTGCGTAAAGATCTTCAGGAAACTTATCGTATTGCTGAAGACGCTACCTTTGAGCGCCTAAAGCGTACCTTGGAAGGCCAAGAAGTTAACGGTGGGCCGAACCTCAAGAAGGGCGATGTACTGGACGAGGCTTACCTCGACGAGTTACCGCGTCAGCAGTGGTTCAAACTGCGCATGCAGGATGAGGCATACAACGAACTGTTAGCCCAGGCCGATGAGCAGCTTGAAAACCGTCGTAAAGAGATGGACGAGCGCTTTGAAGACAAGAAGCGCAAGCTGACCCAGGGCGATGATCTCGCACCGGGCGTGCTTAAAATCGTCAAGGTTTACATGGCGGTTAAACGTCGCATTCAGCCTGGCGACAAGATGGCAGGCCGTCACGGTAACAAAGGTGTTATCTCGGCGATCATGCCCATCGAAGATATGCCGTTCGATGAGAAAGGCGAGCCGGTTGATGTGGTGCTAAACCCGTTGGGCGTACCTTCGCGGATGAACGTTGGTCAGATCCTGGAAACCCACTTGGGTATGGCTGCCCGCGGTTTGGGTGTCAAGATCGACGCCATGCTTCGTGATGCCCGTGGTCAGCAAGTTGCTGAAATCCGTGACTTCCTAGGCCAAATATACAACACGCCAGGAACCCGTGTTGAGGATATCGATTCGTTAAGCGATGAAGAAATCATTGCGCTAGCGAAAAACCTCAAAGGCGGTGTACCTATGGCGACGCCGGTGTTTGACGGTGCTAAAGAGCATGAGATCAAGCATCTGCTGAAGCTTGCTGACATTCCTGAGTCTGGCCAAATGACCCTGTACGATGGTCGTACTGGTGATGCGTTTGACCGCTCGGTGACCGTTGGCTACATGTACATGCTCAAGCTGAACCACCTGGTAGACGACAAGATGCACGCGCGTTCTACCGGCTCTTACTCGCTAGTGACTCAGCAGCCGCTGGGTGGTAAGGCGCAGTTCGGTGGTCAGCGCTTTGGTGAGATGGAAGTGTGGGCGCTGGAAGCTTACGGTGCCGCGTATACGCTGCAAGAGATGCTCACCGTCAAGTCGGATGACGTCGAAGGCCGCACCAAGATGTATAAAAACATCGTGGATGGCGACCACACCATGCAGGCAGGCATGCCGGAATCCTTCAACGTACTCGTGAAGGAAATCCGCTCGCTGGGCATCGATATCGAGTTAGAGAGCTAGGAGCCGTCCCATGAAAGATTTGGTGAAAGTACTCAAATCGCAATCTCAGTCCGAAGAGTTTGACGCGATCAAGATTACCCTGGCGTCGCCGGACATGATTCGCTCCTGGTCGTTCGGCGAGGTGAAGAAGCCTGAGACCATCAACTACCGCACCTTTAAGCCGGAGCGGGATGGTCTGTTCTGCGCCAAGATTTTTGGCCCGGTCAAAGACTATGAGTGCTTGTGCGGCAAGTATAAGCGCATGAAGCACCGCGGCATCATTTGTGAGAAGTGTGGCGTTGAAGTCACCAAGGCTGCCGTGCGCCGTGAGCGCATGGGCCATATCGAGCTGGCGTCGCCGGTTGCTCACATTTGGTTTTTGAAGTCGCTGCCGTCGCGTATCGGCATGTTCCTCGATATGACCCTGCGTGATATCGAACGCGTGCTGTACTTCGAAAGCTTTGTCGTTATCGATCCCGGCATGACCACGCTTGAGCGTGGTCAGTTACTCAACGATGAGCAGTACTTTGAAGCGCTAGAAGAGTTCGGCGATGACTTCGATGCCCGCATGGGTGCCGAAGCCGTTCAAGAGCTGCTGAAAGACATCGATCTGGAAGAAGAAATTAATCATCTGCGTGAAGAAATTCCGCAGACCAACTCTGAAACCAAGATTAAGAAGCTTTCTAAACGCTTGAAGCTGCTCGAAGCCTTCTATCACTCCGGCAATGCGCCGGCGTGGATGGTTATGGAAGTGCTGCCCGTGCTGCCGCCGGATCTTCGTCCGCTGGTGCCGCTGGACGGCGGCCGCTTCGCGACCTCAGATCTAAACGACCTTTATCGTCGCGTCATTAACCGTAACAACCGCCTGAAGCGTCTGCTGGATCTCAATGCGCCGGATATTATCGTGCGCAACGAGAAGCGTATGCTGCAAGAAGCGGTTGATGCGTTGTTAGATAATGGTCGTCGTGGCCGTGCAATTACAGGCTCTAACAAGCGTCCTCTGAAATCCCTTGCCGATATGATCAAGGGTAAGCAAGGTCGTTTCCGTCAGAACTTGCTAGGTAAGCGCGTTGATTACTCAGGCCGTTCGGTTATCACCGTTGGTCCGACCCTGCGTCTGCACCAGTGTGGTCTGCCGAAGAAAATGGCGCTTGAGCTGTTCAAGCCGTTTATCTACTCCAAGCTACAGTCACTGGGCTACGCCTCAACGATTAAAGCTGCCAAGAAGATGGTTGAGCGCGAATTGCCTGAGGTGTGGGACATCCTTGCCGATGTTATCCGTGAACACCCGGTACTGCTTAACCGTGCGCCGACGCTCCACCGCCTTGGTATCCAAGCGTTTGAGCCGCTGTTGATCGAAGGTAAAGCGATCCAGCTGCACCCGTTGGTCTGTGCCGCCTACAACGCCGACTTCGACGGTGACCAGATGGCGGTACACGTACCGCTGACCCTGGAAGCCCAGCTTGAAGCGCGCGCGCTGATGATGGCCACCAACAACGTGCTGTCGCCAGCCAACGGCGAGCCGATTATCGTACCCTCGCAAGACGTTGTTCTGGGTCTGTATTACATGACCCGCGAAAAGATCAACGCCAAAGGCGAAGGCATGGTGTTCTCTGACCTTAATGAGGTAGAGCGCGCGTTTGGAACTCAGTCGGTATCGCTGCACGCCCGCGTAAAAGTTCGTTTGGACGAAGTAGATGTCGAAGAAGAGACCGGTGTGCGTAGTTTCCACCGTCGCATCTACGACACGACGGTTGGTCGTGCGCTGCTGTTCCGCATTTTGCCGGAAGGCGTGCCGTTCTCGCTGATTGATCAGCCGATGAAGAAGAAAGCGATCTCCAGCTTGATCAACGAGGTATACCGTCGTGCGGGCTTGAAGCCGACGGTTATCTTTGCTGACCAACTGATGTACACCGGTTTCCGTTTGGCAACGTGGTCGGGCGCTTCTATCGGTGTTAACGACTTCGTTATCCCTGATGCGAAAACTGAGATTGTCGACGCTGCAGAAGCAGAAGTTAAAGAGATCGAAGACCAGTTCTCTTCTGGCCTGGTAACTGCCGGCGAGAAGTACAACAAGGTTATCGATATCTGGTCAAAGGCCAACGATAAAGTCGCTAAGGCGATGATGGTGGGTATCTCTAAAGAGACCGTCATCGACCGTGAAGGTAACGAAGTTGAGCAAGACTCGTTCAACAGCGTCTTCATCATGGCTGACTCTGGTGCGCGTGGTTCTGCCGCCCAGATCCGTCAGTTGGCGGGTATGCGTGGTCTGATGGCCAAGCCGGATGGCTCGATTATTGAAACGCCGATCGTCGCCAACTTCCGGGAAGGTTTGAACGTACTGCAGTACTTCATCTCGACCCACGGTGCACGTAAAGGTCTTGCGGATACGGCCCTGAAAACAGCCAACTCCGGTTACCTGACCCGCCGTTTGGTGGATGTTGCTCAGGACTTGGTCATCACCGAGACCGATTGCGGCACCGATAAAGGTCTGACGCTGCACCCGATCATCGAAGGCGGTGACATCATTGTACCGCTGTCTCAGCGTGTACTCGGTCGCGTGGTCGCAATTGATGTTATCGATCCGAGCACCGATGAAGTGCTTATCGCTCGCGGCACGTTGCTTGATGAGAAATGGTGTGCATCGCTAGATACCATGGGTGTCGACGAAATTATTGTTCGCTCTACCATTACCTGTGACACGCCACACGGTGTGTGTGCATCCTGTTACGGCCGTGACTTGGCGCGTGGTCATCAGGTGAATATTGGTGAGTCTGTTGGCGTTATCGCCGCGCAGTCCATCGGTGAGCCGGGTACCCAGCTAACCATGCGTACGTTCCACATTGGTGGTGCGGCGTCGCGTTCATCAGCAGTAGACAGCGTTCAGGTTAAGCATGGCGGTAAGGTACGTCTACACAACATCAAGCACGTAGAGCGTGCTGACGGTAAGCTGGTCGTTGTTTCTCGTTCCAGTGCACTTGCGGTCGCTGATGACCACGGTCGTGAGCGTGAGTACTACAAGCTACCTTACGGTGCAGAACTGTCGGTTCGTGACGGTGATGTGGTTGATGGGGGGGCGGTTGTCGCGAAGTGGGATCCGCACACTCATCCGATCATTGCCGAAGTAGAGGGTAAGGCGCAGTTTATTGATCTCGACGAAGGTGTCACCATGCACCGCAGTGTCGACGAGATGACTGGCCTATCGTCTATTGAAGTTATCGAGTCGGCTGCCCGTCCGATGGCCGGTCGCGACAAGCGCCCGATGGTGATGTTGCAAGATGCGGCTGGTGAGTATGTTTCGGTGTCTGGCTCGAATACACCGGTACAGTACCTGTTGCCAGGCAACTCTATTATCTCCGTCGATGATGGTTCTACCATTGGCGTGGGTGAAGTCGTCGCGCGTATCCCGGTAGAAGCATCTGGTAACAAAGATATTACCGGTGGTCTGCCACGGGTTGCTGACTTGTTTGAAGCGCGTAAGCCGAAAGAGTCTGCGATCTTGGCCGAAATCAGTGGTGTCATCAGCTTTGGTAAAGAGACCAAGGGTAAGCGTCGTTTGACGATTACTCCAGAATCTGGCGACCCGTTTGAAGCGCTGATCCCGAAATGGCGCCAAATCGCTGTCTTCGAAGGCGAAAAGGTCGAGAAGGGCGAAGTGATTTCGGATGGTCCGAGCAATCCCCACGATATCCTGCGCTTATTGGGCGTGGCGGAACTGGCCAAATACATTACCGCCGAAGTTCAAGACGTTTATCGTCTGCAGGGTGTAGGCATCAACGATAAGCACATCGAAGTTATTGTGCGTCAGATGCTGCGTAAGGTAGAGATCACAGATTCTGGTGACTCTGACTTTATCACCGGTGATCAAGCAGAGCTTGTGCGCGTACTTGAGCAAAATGCGCGACTTGAGAAAGAAGACAAATTCCCAGCCAAGTACCAACGCTTGCTGTTGGGTATTACTAAGGCCAGCTTGGCAACTGAATCGTTCATTTCAGCGGCGTCGTTCCAGGAAACGACACGCGTATTGACCGAAGCAGCGGTAACCGGCAAGCGCGATTATCTGCGCGGCCTGAAAGAAAACGTGGTGGTTGGGCGTCTGATTCCGGCAGGTACCGGTCTGACTCACCACGCAGAGCGTCGTCGCAAGCGCGAAGACGTTGAGCGTCTGTTCAACCCATCAGCTACTGAAGTTGAGCAGGAGCTTGGTGCTCAGTTAACCGCCCTTGATTCAGACGACGAGCTGTAATCAACGGTAAGGGAAAACGAGTAACAACGAGTCGCTGGCCCTTATGACGCCGTCTTGCTGGTTAAACCGCCAGCAAGACTTGACGTCACCTAGGGTCAGCCTTTAGAATGCGCAGCCTTTAACAGTGGGGTGGGTGCGCCCGCATCCGCTGCACGTATTTGTTAAAAGGCCAGGCAACCATTGGAGTCAGCTAAACACCATGGCAACGATTAATCAGCTAGTGCGCAAGCCGCGCAAGCGCCCCGTCACTAAGAGTGACGTACCTGCGCTTCAGGCATGCCCGCAAAAGCGCGGCGTTTGTACGCGCGTTTATACTACTACCCCTAAGAAGCCGAACTCGGCCCTGCGTAAGGTTTGCCGTGTGCGCCTTACCAACGGCTTCGAAGTGTCTTCTTACATCGGTGGTGAAGGTCACAACCTGCAAGAGCACTCTGTTGTTCTGATTCGCGGCGGTCGTGTAAAGGATTTGCCAGGTGTGCGTTATCACACCGTTCGTGGCGCCCTTGACACCTCTGGCGTACAGAACCGTAAGCAGGGTCGTTCTAAGTACGGTACCAAGCGTCCGAAGTCCTAAGGCGTCTTGTTGCAGCGTCTTAAGGCGCTTGCGTTGTTACCTTAATACGAATATGACGGTCTGATAAGAGTAAGGTCGGGCGGCGCTACTAGCGCAATTGGTCCCGGGTTTACCTGAAGGATCCTTAATTGAGGGCTTATCATGCCTAGAAGAAGAGTTGTAGCTAAACGCGAAATCCTGCCGGATCCTAAGTTCGGAAGTGAGCGTCTGGCGAAGTTCATGAACCACTTGATGGTCAGCGGCAAGAAGTCCATAGCTGAGCGCATCGTCTACGGTGCGTTGGACAAGGTTGCCGAGCGTAGTAATGAAGAGCCGCTGGAAATCTTCGACAAAGCGCTGGAAACTATCCAGCCGATGGTCGAAGTAAAGTCGCGCCGCGTTGGTGGTGCGACCTATCAGGTGCCGGTCGAAGTTCGTCCTTCGCGTCGCCAAGCCCTAGCAATGCGCTGGTTGGTAGACGCTGCGCGTCGCCGCGGTGAGAAAACGATGGTTCAGCGCCTGGCAGGTGAAATGCTGGATGCCGCTGAAGGCAAAGGCTCGGCTGTTAAGAAGCGTGAAGATGTGCACCGTATGGCAGAAGCCAACAAGGCCTTCTCTCACTATCGTTTCTAAACTCGGCGTTTCTAAGTTTGTGTTTCTTTTTGCTGGTTGTGCTGCGTTAAAGAATTTTTTCGCCATGCTGCAACACGCCGCCGCTATCGTTGTCGATGGCGGCAGTGGCATACGCAAAATGAACACTGCTGAATTAACGAGCATCGCCAACTAACGGGAGCTTCACCGTGGCACGCAAGACTCCACTTAATCGTTATCGCAATATCGGTATCGTCGCTCACGTTGACGCGGGTAAAACCACGACAACTGAACGCGTACTGTTCTACACCGGTCTTTCCCATAAAGTGGGTGAAGTACACGACGGTGCGGCGACCATGGACTGGATGGAGCAGGAGCAGGAGCGTGGTATTACTATCACCTCAGCTGCAACTACCTGTTTCTGGCAGGGTATGGACAAGCAGTTTCCTGAGCACCGTATCAATATCATTGATACGCCTGGGCACGTTGACTTCACTATCGAAGTTGAACGTTCTCTGCGTGTTCTGGATGGTGCTGTCGTTGTACTGTGTGGTTCTTCCGGCGTTCAGCCGCAGACCGAAACCGTCTGGCGTCAGGCTAATAAGTACGAAGTTCCGCGTATGGTTTTCGTCAATAAGATGGACCGTACTGGCGCTGACTTCTTTATGGTCGTTGACCAGCTTAAAGAGCGCTTAGGAGCTAATGCTGTGCCGATCCAGATCAACTGGGGCACAGAGGAAGATTTCAAAGGCGTTATCGACCTGATTCAGATGAAGGCTATCCTGTGGGACGAGGAAAGCCTGGGTATGAATTACGAGCTTGTTGATATTCCGGCTGAGCTGCAAGAGACTGCCGAAACGTATCGCGAGCAAATGGTTGAAGCCGCTGCCGAAGGCTCTGAAGAGCTGATGGATAAGTACTTGGAAGGCGGCGAGCTGTCGATTGAAGAGATCAAGGCTGGTCTTCGTGCGCGTACGTTAGCCAACGACATTGTTCTGGTGACCTGTGGTTCTGCATTTAAGAACAAAGGTGTTCAGGCAGTGCTTGACGGCGTTATCGAATACATGCCTTCGCCGACTGAAGTTAAGGCGATCGAAGGTGAGCTAGACGATAAAGACGGTACCGTCGATACGCGCGAAGCGGATGACAGTGCACCGTTTGCGGCGTTGGCGTTTAAAATCGCTACCGACCCCTTCGTTGGTACTTTGACCTTTATCCGCGTCTACTCGGGCGTTCTGAAGTCTGGTGACGGTGTTTATAACTCCGTTAAGCAGAAGAAAGAGCGTGTTGGTCGTATCGTTCAGATGCATGCCAATTCGCGTGAAGAGATCAAAGAAGTATTGGCTGGCGACATCGCAGCGTGTATCGGCCTGAAAGACGTCACTACGGGTGACACCCTGTGCGACATCGATAACAAAATTGTTCTCGAGCGCATGGAGTTCCCGGATCCGGTTATCTCGGTAGCCGTTGAGCCGAAGTCGAAGGCTGATCAGGAAAAGATGGGTGTTGCTCTGGGTAAACTGGCCCAGGAAGATCCCTCTTTCCAAGTGAAAACCGACGAAGAAACCGGCCAGACGATCATTTCTGGTATGGGTGAGCTGCACCTCGATATCCTTGTTGACCGTATGCGTCGCGAGTTCAAGGTTGAAGCCAATATCGGTAAGCCTCAGGTTGCCTATCGCGAAACCATTCGTGGCAACATTGAGCAAGAAGGCAAGTTCGTGCGTCAGTCAGGTGGTCGTGGTCAGTATGGTCACGTTTGGCTGCGTATTGAGCCGCTGACTGCTGCAGAAAAGGGTGAAGGCGAAGAAGAAATTTTCTTCAAATTCAACTCTGAAATCGTGGGTGGTGCGGTTCCCAAGGAATACGTGCCTGCGGTTGAGAAGGGTGCCTACGAACAGCTCAAAAACGGTGTCATCGCGGGTTACCCGATGATCGACGTTAAAGTAACGCTGTTTGATGGTTCCTTCCATGACGTGGACTCTAACGAGACTGCGTTCAAGATTGCTTCTTCTATGGCAGTGAAAGAAGGTGCCAGGAAGGCCAAGGCCGTGCTGCTGGAGCCGGTGATGAAGGTCGAAATCGTGACCCCCGAAGAGTTTATGGGTGACGTCATGGGCGACCTGAGCCGTCGTCGCGGTCTGGTGCAGGGCATGGATGACTCCTCTTCTGGTAAAGTCATTCGTGCAACGGTGCCACTGGGTGAGATGTTCGGTTACGCAACCGATCTGCGCTCACAAACCCAGGGCCGCGCGAGCTACTCTATGGAGTTCGCGAAGTACGAGGAGGCGCCCTCCAGCGTCGTTGAAGCCGTCATCAATCAAAACGGTTAACCGTTAGCTAACGTAAAGAGGTTATAGCAGTGGCTAAGGAAAAATTTGAACGTTCCAAACCGCACGTCAACGTCGGCACCATCGGTCACGTCGACCACGGTAAAACGACTCTGACAGCGGCCCTGACCCGCGTGTCTGCTGAGGTTTTCGGCGGTGACTGGCGTGAGTTTGATACCATCGATAACGCTCCTGAAGAGCGTGAGCGCGGTATCACCATCGCTACGTCTCACGTTGAGTATCAGTCTGAAGAGCGCCACTACGCGCACGTTGACTGCCCAGGACACGCTGACTACGTCAAGAACATGATCACCGGTGCTGCGCAGATGGATGGCGCGATCCTGGTATGTTCTGCCGCTGACGGCCCGATGCCGCAGACGCGTGAGCACATCCTGCTGTCTCGTCAGGTTGGCGTTCCGTACATCGTTGTGTTCCTGAACAAAGCGGACATGGTCGATGACGAAGAGCTACTTGAGCTAGTTGAGATGGAAGTTCGCGAACTCCTCGACGAGTACGACTTCCCGGGCGATGACACGCCGATCATCACTGGTTCTGCGCTGATGGCGCTGAACGGTGAAGATGAGAACGGCATGGGTACTACCGCCGTTGCAAATCTGATCAAAGCTCTGGATGAGTACATTCCTGAGCCGGAGCGTGCTATCGACCAGCCGTTCCTGATGCCGATCGAAGACGTATTCTCTATCTCTGGCCGCGGTACTGTTGTTACCGGTCGTGTAGAGCGCGGTATCGTTAAAGCGGGCGAAGAAGTGGAAATCGTGGGTATCCGCGACACCACTAAAACCATCGTCACCGGTGTTGAAATGTTCCGTAAGCTGCTCGACGAAGGTCGTGCAGGTGAGAACGTTGGCGCCCTGCTGCGTGGTACTAAGCGTGATGACGTCGAGCGTGGCCAGGTTCTGGCTAAGCCGGGCACCATCAATCCGCACACTACCTTCGAAGCTGAAGTTTACGTGCTGTCCAAAGAAGAAGGTGGTCGTCACACGCCTTTCTTCAAGGGCTACCGTCCCCAGTTCTACTTCCGTACCACTGATGTAACTGGTACTTGTGAACTGCCGGAAGGCGTTGAAATGGTAATGCCGGGCGAC
The DNA here is from genome assembly GCF_923868895.1 of Halomonas sp. TD01. GTDB lineage: Bacteria > Pseudomonadota > Gammaproteobacteria > Pseudomonadales > Halomonadaceae > Vreelandella. The sequence goes on along the minus strand of NZ_OV350343.1, from coordinate 997,602 downwards.
AACGTGAAAATGGTTGTTACCCTGATCGCTCCGATCGCTATGGACGACGGTCTGCGCTTCGCAATTCGCGAAGGTGGTCGTACCGTTGGTGCTGGCGTTGTTGCAAAAATCATCAAGTAAGCTTACTTGATTGATTGATCAAGGGGGCTCTCGCGAGCCCCCTTTTCTGCGCACCAATAGCAAATGTTTGACATGGGCTTTTGGCGTGCCTATAATGCGCATCCTTTGAATGCGTGGGTAGACGGCTCGCGCCGTCGACATCCATTGGAGTTTAGGGCAAATGCAGAACCAAAAGATTCGCATTCGGTTGAAAGCGTTCGACCATCGCCTGATCGATCAGTCCACAGCGGAGATCGTTGAAACCGCTAAGCGTACTGGTGCTCAGGTTCGTGGTCCGATCCCGCTGCCGACCAACCGCGAGCGTTACACCATTCTGATTTCACCGCACGTCAACAAAGATGCGCGTGACCAGTATGAGATTCGTACGCACAAGCGTGTGCTCGATATTGTTGAGCCAACCGAGAAAACTGTTGATGCGCTGATGAAGCTCGATCTCGCCGCTGGCGTAGACGTGCAAATCAAGCTCGACTAATTACACTAGACACTTCGCGGCCCAGCGCTCATTAATTTTTTAGGATGAGCAGCAGCCGCCGCGCCGTGAGGCGCCACACAATGTGCTAGTGGAATGCTCTGGAAAGGGCAGCCATAGCGGGTGATAGCCCCGTACACTATAGGAGACTGAGTATGACTATCGGTTTAGTCGGTAAAAAGGCCGGGATGACCCGTGTCTTTACCGAAGATGGCGCTTCCGTGCCCGTGACCGTTATTGAAGTTGATCCTAACCGTGTAACGCGCGTTAAGACTCTTGAGTCTGACGGTTACGCAGCGGTTCAGGTCACCACAGGTTCTCGTAAAGCCAAGCACCTCACCAAAGCGCAAGCTGGTCAGTTTGCCAAGGCGGGTGTTGAGGCTGGTCGTTCACTAATGGAGTTTCGTCTTGCAGAAGGCGAAGAATCTCCAGAAGTGGGTGGCGAACTCACCGTATCCCTCTTCGAAGCTGGTCAAATGATTGACGTGACCGGCACCTCTAAGGGTAAAGGCTTCCAGGGTGCTGTTAAGCGCTGGAATTTCCGTACCCAAGACAACACGCATGGTAACTCCCTGTCGCACCGCGCGCCGGGTTCTATCGGCATGTGTCAGACTCCGGGTCGCGTATTTAAAGGCAAGAAAATGGCCGGTCAAATGGGTAATGCCCGTTGCACCGTACAGAGCCTTGAAATCGTCCGTGTCGACGCCGAGCGTAACCTGCTGCTGATCAAAGGTGCTGTTCCGGGCGCGACCGGTAGCGATGTTATCGTTCGCAGCGCCGTGAAAGCTCGCTGAAGGGGATAATTACCAATGAATCTGAATCTTGCTGCAGGCACGGGTACCGTTGAAGTAGCCGATGCCACTTTTGGCAAAGAATTCAACGAAGCGCTGGTTCACCAGGTGGTAACCGCCTATTTGGCTGGTGGCCGTCAAGGTACTCGCGCTCAAAAGAACCGTTCCGACGTACGTGGTGGTGGTAAGAAGCCGTGGCGTCAGAAGGGTACCGGTCGTGCACGTGCCGGTACTATCCGCTCTCCGCTATGGCGCAGCGGCGGCGTAACTTTCGCGGCGCGTCCTCAGGACCATAGCCAGAAAGTAAACCGCAAAATGTACCGTGCGGCGATGCGTTCCATCCTGTCTGAACTCGTACGTCAAGAGCGTCTTATCGCTGTTGAAGAGTTCAGCGTTGAAGCGCCGAAGACCAAGCAGGTAGCTGCCAAGCTGAAAGAGCTCAACCTTGAGAAAGTGTTGATCGTCACTGAAGAAATTGACGAGAAGCTCTATCTGGCCGCACGCAACCTTCCCCACGTTGACGTGGTGGATGTCGCTGCAGCTGATCCGGTGAGCCTAGTGGCCTTTGATAAGGTTCTGGTCACCGTCTCCGCCCTGCGTAAATTCGAGGAGAAGCTGGCATGAACCAGGAGCGCGTATTTAAGGTTCTGCTTGGACCGCACGTGACCGAAAAGGCCGCGATGGCAGCCGAGCGCAACCAGTACGTTTTCAAAGTGGCATCTGATGCTACTAAGCCCGAGATCAAGAAAGCCGTTGAAGCACTATTCGGCAAGAAGGTCGGCAGCGTTCAAGTATTGAACGTGAAGGGTAAAACTAAGCGTACTGCTCACGGCGTTGGCCTGCGTAAGGGTTACCGCAAAGCGTATGTGACCCTGGCTGCGGGTGAAACGCTCGAAGACTTCTCTGGCGCCGAATAAGGGCAGGAGTACGGATAATGGCAATCGTCAAGACCAAACCCACATCCGCCGGTCGTCGCCACGTCGTTAAGATCGTTGGTGAGGAACTGTACAAAGGCCGTGCTTATGCACCGCTTTTGGAGAAACAGTCCAAGTCCGGTGGCCGTAACAACTACGGTCGCATCACCACCCGCCACGTGGGCGGTGGTCACCGTCAGCACTATCGGTTGATCGACTTCAAGCGCACCAAAGATGGCATTCCTGCCACTGTTGAGCGTCTGGAGCACGACCCGAACCGTAGTGCGCATATTGCACTATTGAAATATGCAGATGGTGAGCGTCGTTACATCATTGCACCGAAAGGTGTCAGCGCGGGTGACGTGCTGGAATCTGGTGTTAACGCGCCCATCAAAAAAGGCAATGCTTTGCCGCTGCGCAATATTCCGCTTGGTTCTACCGTTCACGGTATCGAACTGAAGCCGGGTAAAGGCGCGCAGATTGCTCGCAGTGCCGGTACTAGCGCTCAGCTAGTTGCTCGTGAAGGTAACTACGCCACCTTACGTCTTCGCTCTGGCGAAATGCGTAAAGTGCTGGCTGAGTGCCGCGCAACTCTGGGTGAAGTGAGCAACTCCGAGCACAGCCTGCGTCAACTTGGCAAGGCCGGTGCGAAGCGCTGGAGAGGCGTGCGTCCGACTGTTCGCGGTGTCGCGATGAACCCGGTGGATCACCCGCACGGTGGTGGTGAAGGCCGCACCAGTGGTGGTCGTCACCCGGTATCCCCATGGGGTGTGCCGACTAAGGGTCACAAGACGCGTAAGAACAAGCGCACCGACAAGCTGATTATCCGTCGTCGTAACAAGACGCGTTAATCGAAATTGCCAAGAACTTAAGAGGTAACGGCTGTGCCACGTTCACTAAAGAAAGGTCCCTTCATTGACCTTCATCTTTTGAAGAAGGTAGAGGCTGCAGTGGAGAAGAACGATCGCAAACCAATCAAGACTTGGTCGCGTCGTTCGATGATCCTGCCCAACATGGTAGGTCTGACTATTGCGGTCCATAACGGACGCCAGCATGTCCCGGTGCACGTCTCCGAGGAAATGGTGGGTCATAAACTTGGCGAATTCGCTGCTACTCGCACATATCGCGGGCATGCGGCGGACAAGAAAGCCAAACGGTAAGCCAGAGAGGATTAAGAGATGGAAGTCACAGCTAAGCTGAGTGGCGCTGCTTTATCCGCACAGAAGGCCCGTTTGGTGGCTGACCAGGTGCGCGGTAAACCGGTCGCCGAAGCTATTGACCTGCTGACCTTCTCACCGAAGAAGGCTGCCAAACTGGTCAAGAAAGTGCTTCAGTCCGCCATCGCGAATGCGGAAGAAAATAACGGCATGGACATCGACGAGCTGCGTGTCTCGACCATCTGCGTCGATGAGGGCATGACGCTCAAGCGTATCAAGCCGCGCGCCAAAGGCCGTGCGGATCGTATCTTGAAGCGCACCTGCCACATCACCGTCAAGGTAGCCGAGAAGTAGGAGTCGACCAGATGGGTCAGAAAGTCAATCCAACAGGCATTCGACTGGGCATCGTCAAAGACCATGCTTCTGTCTGGTATGCCGAGCGCGGCGCCTATGCCGATAAGCTCAATAACGATCTCGAAGTGCGCAGCTTTCTGGATCAGCGTTTAAAGAACGCTTCCGTAAGCCGCATTCACATCGAGCGTCCGGCTAACAATGCCCGCATCACCATTCACACTGCCCGTCCGGGTATCGTGATTGGCAAAAAAGGTGAAGATGTCGACCGTTTGCGTCGCGATCTGACCGAGATGATGGGTGTTCCGGTTCATGTGAACATCGAAGAAGTTCGCAAGCCGGAGCTGGATGCCAAGCTAGTCGCTGCTAACGTAGCGGGTCAGCTTGAGCGTCGCGTCATGTTCCGTCGTGCTATGAAGCGCGCGGTACAGAACGCAATGCGTCTTGGCGCTGGCGGCATTAAGATTCAGCTGTCAGGTCGTCTGGGTGGTGCCGAAATCGCACGTACCGAATGGTACCGCGAAGGTCGCGTTCCGTTGCACACGTTGCGTGCGGATATCGACTACGCCACTTACGAAGCTCACACCACCTACGGCGTCATCGGCGTCAAAGTGTGGATCTTCAAGGGCGAAATCCTCGGTGGTATCGAGGAAGTACGTGCCAAGGCTAAGCAACAGCCTGCCGGCAACGCGCCCAAGAAGAAAGGTTCCAGGTAAGGGGAGAGCGAGTCGATGTTACAGCCCAAGCGTATGAAATTCCGTAAGATGATGAAAGGCCGCAACCGTGGCCTGGCGCATCGCGGAAGCAAGATCAGCTTCGGGGAGTACGGTCTCAAAGCAACTGGTCGTGGCCGCATCACTGCGCGCCAGATCGAAGCAGGCCGTCGTGCGATCACACGTCACGTTAAACGTGGCGGTAAAATTTGGATCCGCGTCTTCCCTGATAAGCCGATCTCCAAGAAGCCGCTCGAAGTTCGTATGGGTAAAGGTAAAGGTTCCGTTGAGTACTGGGTAGCCCAGATCCAACCGGGTCGGGTCCTGTACGAAATTGAAGGTGTATCCGAAGAGCTGGCCCGTGAAGCATTTGAATTGGCCGCACAGAAGATGCCCTTGTCCACCACCTTTGCGAAACGGACGGTGATGTGATGAAAGCCCAGGAAATTCGTGAAAAGTCCGTAGGAGAGCTGCAAGAGCAACTCCTCGAGCTACTCCGCGAGCAGTTTAACCTGCGCATGCAGAAGGCCACTGGCCAACTGAGCCAGACTCATCTGCTCAAGCAGGTCCGCCGGGATATCGCCCGTGTGAAGACTATGCTCAACGAGAAGGCAGGTGAATAAGATGGCCGAAGAGAAAAAAACACGTACGCTCACCGGCAAGGTGGTGAGCGATAAGATGGATAAATCCATCGTCGTAATGATCGAGCGTCGTGAGCGTCACCCGATCTACGGAAAATACGTCAAGCGCTCCACCAAGCTGCACGCCCATGATGAGGCGAACCAGGCTAAGGCAGGCGATACGGTTTCCATTCAGGAGTGCCGTCCGCTTTCCAAGAAGAAAGCTTGGACGCTGGTCGAGGTGGTTGAGCAGGCTAAGGGTTAATACCTAAAGTCTGCCGATCAGTGCAGTCAGATTAGGTTTGGAGAAAACCGATGATTCAGACTCAGACAATGCTGGATGTCGCCGACAACAGCGGAGCGCGCCGGGTGCAATGCATCAAGGTGTTAGGCGGTTCACACCGTCGCTACGCTCGCGTTGGTGACGTCATTAAGGTAACGGTGAAGGAAGCGATTCCGCGCGGTAAGGTCAAAAAAGGCCAAGTGCTGAAAGCGGTAGTCGTTCGCACCCGTAGTGGCGTCCGTCGTAGTGACGGTTCGCTGATCCGTTTCGATGGAAATGCGGCAGTTTTGTTGAATAACACCAACGAACAGCCGATCGGCACGCGTATCTTCGGGCCGGTAACTCGTGAACTTCGTAATGAGAAGTTCATGAAGATCATTTCCCTAGCGCCTGAAGTGCTGTAAGGAGCGAGGCGGATATGCAAAAGATCAAACGTGACGATGAAGTCATCGTCATCGCCGGGAAGGATAAAGGCAAGCGTGGCACCGTTAAGCGGGTACTAGAAAACCGCTTCGTGGTGTCCGGTGTGAACATGATTAAACGTCACACCAAGCCAAATCCCATGGCGGGAAATCAGGGCGGTATCGTCGAGCGTGAGGCTCCGATTCACGCGTCCAACGTAGCCATCTTCAATTCGGAGACCGGTAAGGCGGATCGCGTCGGCTTCCAAGTTAAGGAAGACGGTACCAAGGTACGTATCTACAAGTCGACGCAGACGCAGATCGACGCCTAACGCGAGTCGGGTAGCAAAATGGCGAACTTGAAAGAACGTTATCAAAACGAGGTCGTGGCACAGCTCAAAGAGCAGTTCAGCTACGCCAACGTAATGCAGGTACCCCGGATCACGAAAGTGACTCTGAACATGGGTATCGGCGAAGCGGTCAGCGATAAAAAGTTGATCGACAATGCCATCGGCGACTTGGAGAAACTCTCCGGTCAAAAACCGTTGGTGACCAAGGCACGCAAGTCCATCGCGGGCTTCAAGGTGCGCGAAGGTTGGCCTATCGGTGTCAAAGTTACACTGCGCTCAGCGCGTATGTGGGACTTCCTGGACCGCTTGGTGAACATTGCGATTCCCCGCGTGCGTGACTTCCGTGGTCTCAATCCGAAGTCTTTTGACGGTCGCGGCAATTACTCAATGGGTGTGCGTGAGCAGATCATCTTCCCAGAGATCGAGTATGATAAGATCGATCGTATCCGGGGGCTGGACGTCACTATCACTACTACCGCCAACACCGACGAGGAAGGTCGTGCGCTATTAGCGGCACTGAACTTCCCGTTTAAGAAATAAGGGTTGGATCATGGCTAAGAAAAGTATGATAGAGCGCGAGCTCAAGCGTACTCAGCTAGTCGAGAAGTATGCGGCTAAGCGCGCAGAGCTCAAGAAAATCATCTCGGACGTGAACGCTTCTGAAGAAGAACGTTTCGAGGCGACGCTGAAGCTGCAGCAACTGCCGCGCGACTCAAGCCCGGTGCGTCAGCGTAACCGCTGCCGCGTGACTGGCCGTCCGCACGGTTTTTACAACAAGTTCGGCCTTGGCCGTAACAAGCTGCGTGAAGCCGCCATGCGTGGCGACGTCCCTGGTCTGAAGAAGTCCAGTTGGTAACGTCACGTCGAATCATCAGGAGCGCACATTAAATGAGCATGCAAGACACTCTAGCGGATATGTTTACCCGTATCCGCAATGCGCAGATGGCCACCAAGGAGACGGCTACCATGCCGTCCTCCAAGCTGAAAGTGGAAGTGGCCCGCGTGTTAAAGGAAGAAGGCTACATTACCGACTTTACGGTGGCTGAAGGCGTTAAACCCGAGCTGACCGTTACTCTCAAGTACTTTGAGGGTAAGCCGGTTATTGAGCACATTCAGCGGGTTTCCAAGCCGTCTCTGCGCCAGTATAAGGGCAAGGACAACCTGCCTAAGGTCGCCGATGGTCTGGGTATCGCGATTGTCACCACCTCTAATGGTGTCATGACCGATCGTGCCGCGCGCCAAGCAGGCGTCGGTGGCGAAGTCATCTGCACCGTATTCTAGGAGGCTGGAATGTCCCGCATAGCGAAATATCCGGTTAAAGTGCCTGCTGGTGTCGAGATTAAAATCGACGCTGGCCAGCTGACCGCCAAAGGCGGCCAGGGCACGCTATCTATGACCATTCACCAGGATGTGGTGATTGGACAAGAAGATGGCCAGCTGACCTTCGCCCCGAGTGAGTCTGCCAAGAGCTGGGCAATGGCCGGTACTACCCGCGCCTTGGTTCAGAACCTGGTAACGGGCGTATCCGAGGGTTTCACAAAAACTCTCGAAATTGTAGGCGTCGGTTATCGTGCCCAAGCTAAGGGCCAGACGCTCAATCTTTCACTGGGCTTCTCGCACCCGGTCGACTATGAACTGCCTAAGGGTGTCTCAGCGGAAACGCCGAAGAACACCGTGATCGTGCTGAAAAGCGCGGACAAGCAGATGCTCGGCCAGTGCGCCGCGGAAATCCGCGCCTTCCGTCCCCCTGAGCCGTATAAAGGCAAGGGTGTTCGGTACGCCGACGAGCAGGTGCGTCGCAAAGAAGCCAAGAAGAAGTAAGGCAGGGTTATGAACGCGAAGAAAGAATCTCGTCTCCGTCGTGCCCGCCGCGCTCGCGCAAAGATCCGCGAGCTGGGCGTGTATCGCCTGTGCGTCAATCGTACCCCGCGTCACATCTATGCGCAGATTATCTCGCCGGATGGTGGCAAAGTGCTAGCCAGTGCTTCTACGCTGGACAAAGCACTGCGCGAGGGTGCGACAGGCAACGCAGAAGCAGCCTCTAAGGTTGGTGCTCTGATTGCTGAACGCGCTAAAGAAGCAGGCATCACCCAGGTGGCCTTCGATCGTGCTGGCTTTAAGTATCACGGTCGCGTTAAGGCTCTGGCCGACGCCGCTCGTGAAGGCGGCCTGGAATTCTAAAGGGTTTTACGATGGCGAAGAACGAACAGCAAAGCGGTGATCTGCAAGAGAAGTTAGTGCAGGTCAACCGCGTCGCCAAGGTGGTCAAAGGTGGTCGTATTTTCGGCTTCACCGCGCTGACCGTCGTTGGTGATGGTAAAGGTCGTGTCGGTTTTGGTCGTGGCAAGGCGCGTGAAGTGCCGGTTGCGATTCAGAAAGCGATGGATCAAGCTCGTCGCAACATGGTCAAGGTTAACCTTGCAGGCCATACGCTTCAGTACCCGATAAAAGCCCGTCACGGTGCTTCTAAGGTGTACATGCAGCCGGCCTCTGAAGGTACCGGTATCATCGCTGGCGGTGCCATGCGCTCTGTACTAGAGCTCGCTGGTGTCCATGATGTACTGGCCAAGTGCTACGGTTCCACCAACCCGGTTAACGTGGTACGAGCGACTGTTAAAGGTCTCTCCTCCATGCAAGCACCGGAAGACATTGCCGCTAAGCGCGGTCTGTCTGTCGAAGCGATCACGGGGTAAGGCACCATGGCAGCAACGATCAAGGTTACCCAGATCCGCAGCACCATCGGCGTTTTGCCCAAGCACAAGGCTACTATGAAGGGCCTGGGTCTGCGTCGCATCGGTCATACGGTTGAGCTGGAAGACACCCCTGCCGTACGCGGCATGATCCACAAGGTTAATTACCTTGTGCGCGTTGAGGGAGAGTAATCCATGAAACTCAATACCCTGAGCCCTGCACCGGGCTCCAAACACGCTGAAAAGCGCGTTGGACGTGGTATCGGTTCCGGTCTTGGTAAGACCGGCGGCCGTGGCCACAAAGGTCAGAAATCTCGCAGTGGCGGCAGCGTCAAGCCTGGTTTCGAAGGCGGTCAGATGCCACTACAGCGTCGTTTGCCGAAGTTTGGCTTTACGTCTGCTAAGTCGCTGGTATCTGAAGAAGTACGTCTGGCTGAACTTGCTAAGGTTACCGGTGACGAAGTCACTATGGAAACCCTGAAGCAAGCCAACGTGCTAAAGGATGCGACGCTTCACGCGAAGATCATCCTTTCTGGCGAACTGAACAAGGCGGTTACCGTTCGTGGTATCAAGGTCACCAAAGGTGCCCGTGAAGCGATCGAAGCCGCCGGCGGCAAGGTAGAGGACTAAATGGCCAAGTCAGGAAATATGCCGGCGATGGGCAGCGGTCTGAGTGAACTGTGGGCGCGTTTGCGCTTCGTGCTCCTCGCCATCGTGGTGTACCGTATTGGTGCCCACATTCCCGTTCCCGGTATCAATCCTGACCAGCTTGCTGCCTTGTTTAGGGAGCAACAGGGTACCATCCTAGGCATGTTCAACATGTTCTCGGGTGGCGCCCTGGAGCGCATGAGCGTCCTCGCCCTGGGCATAATGCCCTATATCTCGGCGTCGATTATCATGCAGCTTATGACTGCGGTCTCCCCTCATCTTGAACAGCTCAAGAAAGAGGGCGAGGCTGGCCGCCGCAAGATTAGCCAGTACACCCGCTACGGCACGGTGCTACTGGCTTTTGTCCAGGCTACCGGTATGTCCGTCGGTCTGGCTAGCCAAGGTATCGCATACAGCGCTGACTTTAGCTTCTTTTTCACCGCCGTGATTACGTTTGTATCAGGTGCGGTGTTTATGATGTGGCTAGGTGAGCAGATCACCGAGAAGGGTATCGGCAACGGTATTTCGCTGCTGATTTTCGCGGGGATCGTCGCTGGGCTGCCCAGTGCCGTTGGGCAAGCGTTCGAGCTTGCTCGTAATGAAGGTGCCTGGAATGTTCTTCCGCTGTTAGCGCTGTCAGTGCTAGGTATTGCTACCGTTGCGTTTGTGGTGTTCATTGAGCGCGGCCAACGCCGCTTGAAAGTGAACTACCCCAGGCGACAGGTCGGCAATAAGATGTATGCAGGCCAAAGCAGCTACCTACCTTTGAAAGTGAATATGGCTGGTGTTATTCCAGCGATCTTCGCCTCCAGTATTTTGCTCTTCCCGGCCTCTATTGGTCAGTGGGTAGGTGCTGGCGAAGGAATGGAGTGGTTACAGCGTGCATCACAAGCGTTAGGCCCTGGCCAACCGCTTTACATCTTGCTTTTCGCGGCGGCAGTGGTATTCTTCTGCTTCTTTTACACAGCGCTGGTCTTCAACCCCAAGGATGTGGCTGACAATCTTAAAAAGTCAGGCGCCTTCCTGCCGGGCATTCGCCCCGGCGAGCAGACCGCTCGCTATATCGATAAAGTAATGACTCGTCTTACTTTGTTCGGTGCCTTGTATATCACTGCGGTTTCCTTGATGCCCCAGTTCCTGATTGTTGCGTGGAACGTGCCGTTTTTCTTCGGTGGTACCTCGCTTCTGATCGTGGTGGTGGTCATCATGGACTTCATGGCCCAGGTGCAGTCGCATCTCATGTCGCATCAATATGACTCGGTGATGAAGAAGTCCAACCTGAAAGGCTACGGTAGCGGCGGCATCATGCGCTGAGGCGCGCCGTTGCGATTTGGAGAGAACGATGAAAGTTCGAGCTTCCGTAAAGAAGATGTGCCGTAACTGTAAGATCATTCGTCGCAATGGCGCTGTCCGCGTCATTTGCATCGAACCACGGCACAAGCAGCGCCAGGGTTAATTCCTGGGTTGTTTTTAAGCGGGTGCCGGCATACCCCTTGCCATAAGGCTTATAAAGGGGTATGCTGTTGCGCCTTTTGTAGATGAATAAACGAGCAAGCCGCTCAAATTTCGGAGTAAGCTGATGGCCCGTATTGCAGGCGTCAATATCCCGGACAACAAGCATGCGGCGATCTCGCTGACCTATATCTTCGGGATTGGCCGTACCCGCGCTCAGCACGTTTGTGCTGCTGCCGGTATCGCGCCTACTACCAAGATCCAGGATCTATCTAGCGATGAGCTGGATACCCTGCGTTCTGAAGTTGGTAAGTACACCGTAGAAGGCGACCTTCGTCGTGATGTTACGCTTAACATTAAGCGTCTCATGGACTTAGGCTGCTACCGTGGTCTGCGTCATCGTCGTAGTCTTCCGCTGCGTGGTCAGCGGACTAAGACTAACGCGCGTACCCGTAAGGGCCCGCGTAAGCCGATCCGCAAATAACACGCACGTTCTGGCGTAAAGACAGGAATAGACATCAACATGGCTAACCCGCGTAGTAACCGTAAAAAGGTTAAAAAGCAGGTAGTGGACGCCGTAGCGCATATCCACGCCTCTTTTAACAACACGATCGTGACGATCACAGACCGCCAGGGCAATGCTCTTTCTTGGGCAACAGCCGGTGGTTCGGGTTTTCGTGGTTCTCGTAAGAGCACCCCGTTCGCTGCTCAAGTGGCAAGCGAACGTGCAGCAACTGCTGCAGCCGAGTATGGTGTGAAAAACGTAGACGTGCTGGTCAAAGGCCCCGGTCCCGGCCGTGAATCCGCCGTGCGCGCTCTCAATGCCGCCGGCTTCCGCGTGCAAAGCATCACTGACGCGACGCCCATTCCCCATAATGGCTGCCGTCCGCCTAAGAAACGCCGCGTTTAAGGAGACAGATTCATGGCTCGTTATATTGGACCGAAGTGCAAACTGTCTCGTCGTGAAGGCACCGACCTCTTTTTAAAGAGCGGTGTTACTCCCTTCGAGAAAAAGTGTAAATCCGAGCAAATCCCGGGTGTACACGGCCAGCGTCGTCAGCGTCTTTCCGACTACGGCTTGCAGCTTCGCGAGAAGCAAAAAGTACGCCGTATGTATGGCGTACTCGAAAAGCAGTTCCGCAACTACTACAAAGAAGCCGCTCGCCTGAAAGGCGCGACTGGTGAGGTATTGTTGCAGTTGCTTGAATCCCGACTGGATAACGTCGTCTACCGCATGGGCTTTGGCTCGACTCGCTCTGAAGCGCGTCAGCTGGTCAGCCACAAGGCGATTTCCGTGAACGGCCGCACCGTTAACGTTGCTTCCTACCAAGTGAAGCCCGGTGACGTTGTTTCTGTTCGCGAAAAGGCGAAGAACCAAGCGCGTATTCAACACTCGTTGACCATTGCGGCCAACCGTGGCGACATCGCTTGGATCGAAATCGACGCCAAGAAGATGGAAGGCACTTTCAAGGCTCTGCCTGAACGCGGTGACCTGACTGCCGACATCAACGAAAACCTGATCGTCGAGCTGTACTCCAAGTAAGCAGTTTGATTTACATTTCTGCTTCTTGAGACCTGGGCGGGGTAGCAAAGCTAACCGCCCAGATGCTCTTGAGTATTGTTCTCTAGAGTACTCAGTATCCGTTTGGCAGCCTGAAAGGTGTTCATATGCAGCGTTCAGTGACAGAGTTTCTTCGCCCTCGCGACATCAAGGTCGAAGAAATCAGCGCACATCATGCCAAAATCGTTCTCGAACCGTTCGAGCGCGGATTTGGCCACACCCTGGGGAATGCACTTCGTCGCATTCTGCTTTCGTCCATGCCCGGCGCTGCCGTGGTAGAGGCTGAAATTGCCGGTGTAGAGCACGAATACAGTGCACTCGAAGGGGTGCAGGAAGATGTCATCGAAATCCTCCTGAACTTGAAAGATGTTGCGATCAAGATGCACAGCCGCGATGAGGCGGTGCTCTCGCTGAACAAGCAGGGCCCAGCTGTCGTCACCGCTGGCGACATTGCGCTTGATCATAGCGTCGAAATCGTCAACCCGGATCACGTCATTGCTCATGTCAATGAAGGTGCCGAGCTGAAAATTCAGCTTAAGGTAGCGCTGGGTCGTGGTTACGAACCGGCTGACGCTCGTGGCTCAGATGAAGAGACACGTGCTATTGGCCGCCTGCAGCTGGATGCCACCTTCAGCCCTGTTCGCCGTGTTTCCTACTCGGTTGAGGCCGCTCGTGTTGAGCAGCGCACCGACCTCGATAAGTTAATTATCGATCTGGAAACCGACGGTACACTGGATCCGGAAGAGGCTATCCGTCGCAGTGCGACCATTCTGCAAGAGCAGCTGGCCGCCTTCGTCGACCTGGAAGCTGATAAAGAACAGGAAGTCGAAGAGGAAGAGGATCTTGTTGATCCTATCCTATTGCGCCCCGTAGACGATCTTGAGTTGACAGTTCGCAGCGCTAACTGCCTAAAAGCCGAGAATATTTACTACATTGGTGATCTTATTCAGCGCACTGAAGTTGAGCTGCTGAAGACACCGAATCTTGGTAAAAAGTCTTTGAATGAAATCAAAGACGTATTGGCAGCGCGTGGCTTGTCCCTCGGCATGCGGTTGGAAAATTGGCCACCCGCTAGCCTGAAGGACGACAAGGCCTCCGCGTGAGTGTCGACTTGAGTCCCAGTTTGGTAAGGAATTACAACCATGCGTCATCGTAAGAGTGGTCGTCATCTGAATCGTACCAGCTCGCATCGTCAGGCCATGTTTAAGAACATGTCTGTCTCGCTGGTCGAACATGAAGTCATTAAGACAACCCTGCCTAAGGCCAAGGAACTGCGTCGCGTTATCGAGCCGCTGATTACCCTAGCCAAGCAGGATAGCGTTGCAAACCGCCGTTTGGCATTTGCCCGCACGCGCTCCAAAGAAGCCGTCGGCAAACTGTTCAACGAGCTAGGTCCGCGTTATGCCGAGCGTCCGGGTGGTTACATCCGTATTCTCAAGTGCGGTTACCGCACAGGCGACAACGCGCCCATGGCGTTCGTTGAGCTAGTTGACCGTCCGGTTGTTGAAGAAGCAGCTGCAGAAGAGTAAGTTTCTGTACTGTTGCTCAACAAAAATGAAAGCCGACCCCTTAGGGTCGGTTTTTTTTGGTCTATTCATAGTATTTTCAGTCTATATATACTGCTTTATTAATTCACTTGCTGGATTACCGTGCTAGTCTTAGATTTCTTAATACGGTATGTAGGTTAATTTTTGGTAGTGTGATACCACCGCAAAACAAGAAAGGGGCATGTATGGCAACAAGGGGAATGTGCGCAACGATAGTTGTGCGTTGGTGGCTTCCGCTGTCTTTAATGGTATTGCTGCTGGGTGCAATATCGAGTGCTCATGCAAATCCGCGTTATGCAGGCATTGTTGTGGATTTGGAAAATGGAGAGGTGCTGTACGCCGAAAATGCCGATGAGCGTCGCTACCCCGCATCGTTAACCAAGATGATGACGCTTTACCTTACGTTTGAAGCATTGGAAAATGGCCGGCTTAGCCTTAACCAGCCACTTCCTGTGTCTGCTCAAGCTGCGGCTATGCCTGCTGTAAAACTATGGCTCTCTGCGGGCAGTACTATTCCTGTTGATTCCGCTATTCGTGCATTGGCAGTGCGCTCTGCTAATGATGTTGCCGTCGTGGTTGCTGAAGCTTTAGGTGGCAGTGAGCAACGTTTTGCACAGCTAATGACCGCTAAGGCTCGCGAGCTAGGGATGAATGCCACCACATTCCGTAATGCTTCTGGTTTGCCTGATAACCAGCAGATTACGACGGCACGGGATATGGTGACGCTCTCTGTGAGAGTGATGCAGGACTTCCCCCAGTACTACCATTACTTTGGGCTACAAGAATTCACCTATCGCGGTACGCGGCACACCAGCCATAACCGTTTAGTGAAAAACTACCCCGGTGCGGATGGTCTTAAAACAGGTTTTATTCGCGCATCTGGTTTCAATGTGGCGACAACGGCTGTTCATGGCGATCGTCGTTTGGTAGGGATTGTAATGGGCGGCTTCAGTGGGGCGTCTCGTGATACTCATATGGCGAATCTGTTGGATCGCAGCTTTGCTCGTGCGGCACTGCGTGACCAGCAGACATGGCTGGCGAATACTAATTTTTCTAGCGAGTTTATGGCTTTTTCTGGCACGCCTAGCCAACGTCCCGTGCCGGCACCGTCAGCCTCTAATCGTCCTGTCATGGCGAGTAACGCAGCGGCCGCAAACAATGTAATGGCGACAACGCTTTCTCCTTCATCTGCTGCTGCGCCAGCTGTTGAAATTGAAGATCGTCTTGCGCGCTCCATGGAGGCATCCTCAGAGGCTCCCGTCGCAAACGCTCCAGACCCGCTGAATGCTTTTCTTGAGCGTGAGCGTCAGTTGGCGGCTACGCCCCGGGGAGCTGTTTCTGCAGGCAGCTGGGGGATACAGGTAGGCGCTTTTAGCCAAGCGGCACGAGCTGAGCAGTTGGCACGTCAGGCAGCCCAGCGACTCCCCCATGAAGTAGGCGGTCGGGTTGCTATTGATACGTTAGGTGGACAAACGCCGGTGTTCCGAGCCCGTGTTGTAGCCCTGGACGAAGCTCGCGCCAGGCGCGCTTGTAGGACGCTCCAGGCGCAGGGGATGGAATGCATGGTGGTCAACGCAAGTTTGTAAATCCACGTTAGACCCACGACCCCGCCAGTGACACATTGGCGGGGTTTTTTATTAGTTGTTTAATCCCGGCTGATAAAGTGTCCGGAGGGCAAAGGAGAGCGTCGTGACTACGTCGTTAAAAGGTATCCTCTGTATGTGCTTAGGGGTTCTGTTCTTAGCGCTTGGTGACGCGGTATCGAAGTGGCTGGGTGAAGTACACTCGCCACTGCAGATTATTTTTTTTCGTACGCTGGTGTCATTGCCGCTAATTGCGCTGTTGGCGCATTTTGCGGGAGGATTGCGCAAGTTGCGTACCAAGCGCCCCCGTGTACACCTTTTAAGGGGGCTGATTTATACCGCCACGATGGTGTGTTTTGTCTGGGGGCTTACCCTACTGCCGCTTGCAGAAGCCACGGCTATCGCTTTTGTGGCGCCTTTGTTTGTGACGCTGCTGTCGGTGCCGTTGCTCGGTGAGCGGATCGATCCACCCGTATTAATCGCGTCGCTAGTTGGCTTTGCCGGCGTGCTGATTGTGGTTCGCCCCGGTGGAGATGCATTCCAGCTTGGCACGCTAACGCTTTTAGGAGCGGCCTTTTTTTATGCCCTGATGATGATTACCGCGCGGCGCTATGGTGCTCGGGAGCACCTATGGGCAATGGTGTTCTATATGACGTTAGTGCCATTTGTTGTCACTACTCTGAGTTTGCCCTGGGTTTGGCAAACTCCAGAGCCTTGGCACTGGCTTGGTTTTTTGGCCGCGGGTGTTTTAGGTATTGGAGCGACCGCGTTTATTACCCTGGCATTCCGCTTTGCCCCTGCCGCAATTGCCGCACCGTTTGATTACACGGCGATGCTCTGGGCGGTGCTGCTCGGCTGGTGGTTCTGGGGAGAGCTGCCCGATTTGTGGGTATGGGTGGGCAGTGTGCTGATTATGGGTAGCGGATTAGCGATTGCCTACCATGACCGCCGCACGACGCTAAAACCCCGCCCAACGGCATAAAACACCGCTGTTATTAATCGTCGTAAGTGTCAAAAGAGGCTTGTGACCATTACTTTTTGATCTGGATCAGCAAAGTAGATAGCTGAGCAAGACAGGCTGTGTGAGCTGGTTATAATCCGGCACTTTCAACACTGCGCACTTGCGCCATCGTCCTGATAACGGTGACTGTCTATGCAAGCTCCCGAATTACTCTCGCCTGCGGGTACCTTTAAAAATATGCGTTACGCGTTTGCCTATGGGGCAGACGCGGTTTACGCGGGTCAGCCTCGCTATTCACTTCGAGTGCGTAACAACGATTTTAAAATCGATAATTTGCACCGTGGTATTGAGTACGCTCATGCGCGAGGTAAGAAGTTCTATGTTGCTTCCAACATTGCCCCGCACAACAGCAAGTTGAAAACCTATCTTCGGGATATGGAACCGGTGATTGAGGCCGGGCCTGATGCGCTGATTATGTCAGACCCCGGTTTGATTATGATGATTCGTGATCGATGGCCAGATCAAGAGATCCATCTGTCGGTGCAGTCCAATGTAGTGAATTGGGCCGCCGCGCAGTTCTGGCAGCGCCAGGGCATCAGCCGTATCATTTTGTCTCGAGAGCTATCCCTTGATGAGATTGGCGAAATACGTGCCGAGTGCCCCAGTTTAGAGATCGAAACCTTCGTTCATGGTGCGCTATGTATTGCCTACTCTGGGCGCTGCTTGTTATCGGGCTATTTCAACCACCGCGACCCCAACCAAGGCACCTGCACCAATGCATGCCGTTGGAAATACAACACCATAGCAGCTACCCAGGATGATACGGGCGACCTGATGCCAGCTCAGCATGGCGGTAGAATGGTGGGGGCTGATCAGAGCGAACTTTCGGCGCTGATTGAAGACGTCACTCGCCCCGGCAAGCTGATGCCTGTGTATGAAGATGAACACGGCACCTACATTATGAACTCCAAGGATTTGCGTGCAGTACAGCACGTGGCTCGCCTGACAAAAATGGGGGTAGCATCGCTCAAGATCGAAGGGCGGACAAAATCCCATTACTACGTCGCACGGACCACGCAGGTTTACCGCCGCGCAATCGATGACGCCGTTGCAGGCCGCCCCTTTAATATGGGGTTAATGGACGAGCTAGAGAACTTAGCGAACAGAGGGTATACCGAAGGCTTCTATCGCCGTCATGTGCACGATGAGTTTCAAAGTTATGAGCAGGGTAGCTCCATCGGTGTGCACCAACAGTTTGTCGGTGAAGTGCTGGGCTACGACCCCATTCGTGGCTGGTTGGACATTGAGGTTAAAAATCGCTTTGAAGTGGGCGATAGCATGGAGCTCATGCTGCCAAGTGGCAATCACCGCTTTGTGCTTGAACGCATGGAAAACGTGCGCGGCGAAGCCCAACACGCTGCACCTGGCTCGGGGCATCGGGTACGCCTCCCCGTGCCAGGTGTCAGCATTAGCCCTGAGCAGATTGAGTTTGCGCTTTTAATGCGTGATCTTAGCTCTGCCCGAAAAGCCCAACCTGTATCTTTAGGTATTGCTGTTAGCTAAACGCGTAAACATCCATCGCCAGCACGCCATGCTCTACGCTGTGGTGTAGCTGAGTCGCAGCGCCACCTGACCCCATGGCCACCAGCAAGGGTTGGAAGTGTTCAGGGGTCGGGTGGTTTTCAAGCGCTTTTGGAGCGTGCTCCCAACTGAGTAGCGCTTGGCGATCATTGACTTCAATATGTTCGCTAACCCAATGGGAAAACTCATGTACCCATGCGGGGGCGAGGCTGCCCTGGGGCAGGATTTCATATAAATTATGGGTCAGGCTGCCCGAGCCAATGATCAGAACTCCTTCTTCTCGCAGGGTGGATAGGCGCTCGCCTAGCGTCACTAGTGCGTCATTTCCCCAGCGCACAGGTAGCGACAGGGAAACGACCGGCACATTCGCTTCTGGAAACATCAATGAAAGCGGCACCCAGACGCCGTGATCAAAGCCTCGCTCTACGCATTCGGCTCCCAGCATCATCGCAATTCGTTTAGCCAGTTCTGGGTCGCCAGGAGCCGGATACTGGCACTCGAAGAGGGCTTGTGGGAACCCGCCAAAATCATGAATTGTCTCTGGGTGTGCGCTAGTGCTGACATTAAGCGTAAGGCTCTCCCAGTGGGCTGATACGACGACCACCGCGCGAGGGGAAAGGCGCTTCCCCAGTTCGCGTAAAAAGGTGTGGGCTGGCGTTGTATTCAGCGCCAGCATGGGTGAGCCATGGGAAATAAACAGACTGGGTAGCATCTTAGTACCTCCGTTAGCCTATAGGGGGCTAATGATGCCCGCACAAGCCGAAGCCAATGCGGGCGGAGCGGTTAAGCGAATTTGCGGCTGACAACAGCGCTACCGCCGCCCAGGCCTGCCTGTACCAGAAGGGCAATCGTCCAAAAAATAGGGAATTCCCAGCCGCCGCCAGCGTTAGAGAACAGCCAGCCATTACCCAGGTGGACCGAAGCAGCGCCTAGCAGCACCGGCACGAGGGCAAGACTCACCCAGCGAGTATAGATGCCCAGTAAAAGCGCTAAGCCTCCGCCTATTTCGGCAGTAATGGTTAAGTACGCCAGAACGCCCGGTAATCCCAAGGACTCAAAATAGCCGACGGTGCCTGGCAGGGTGAAGACAAATACCTTAAGCAAGCCGTGAGCTAAGGCCATCACGCCCAAGCTGATGCGCAGCAAGGCGGTGGCGTGGAGGGTGAGTGGTGTAGTGTTAGCCGTGGTCATAGTCATCTCTCTTAGTTGCGGGCATCACGCTGGATGCGATAACGCTACTTTACGGATGAAAGACACTGAGATAATCCACTATTACTGCACTTCACTGTTGCGGAATAGGCGACAATCCGAGCTCGATTTCCCATACCGGTGGATCCCCCCACGCCGCTGCCAATAGCTCAATAAAGCGCTCTACCTTGGCAGGTAAGTAGCGGCGGGCCGGGTAGAGGGCATTAATTTCCAGCAAAGCAGGCGGTAAATTCTGCAAAATGGGTACTAGACGCCCACTAACAAGGCTATCGGTGACTAAAAAGCTGGGCTGCTGTGCTATCCCTAAGCCTGCTTCCGCCGCATGCGTCAGCATATCGCCGTTATTGCTTTCTAGTGGCCCAGAAACACTAAGGAGTTGATGGCCAATCCGCCAGTCACCATTGTTTTGGCCGCTTCGGTAGCGCAGGCAGCGGTGAGAGGACAGCTCTTCAATATCCATAGGCGTGCCATGCTGAGCGAGGTAGTCAGGCGAGGCGCAGAACAGCATCTGACACCGGGTGAGTCGTCGCGCCACCAGGCTAGAATCTGGCAAGTTGCCAATGCGAATGGCGACGTCGTAGCCCTCTTCCAGCAAATCAACGCGGCGATCATTGAGATCCAAACGCACCTCAAGCTCTGGGTGCGTTTGCATAAACTGCGCAACCAGTGGCGAAAGATAACGTGTGCCGAAGCTCATCGGGCCGTTGATGCGTAGCCGCCCGCTCACCGTACTGGTGCCACTGCCTATTTCTGCCGCTGCCTCGTCTAAAGCGAGCAAAATGCTTTGCGCACGAACGAGATAGCGTTCGCCTGCTTCAGTGAGGTGCAGCCGCCGAGTAGTGCGCTGAATAAGCCGAGCCCCTAATGCCTCTTCAAGCGCCATCACTTGGCGAGACACCCGTGTGCGGGAAAGGTCTAGCGCCTCGGCCGCGCGGGTATAACTACCCAGCTCCGCGACTTTCACAAACGCAGCGATATGATCGAGCTGGTTCATTGCGCGAGGAAAGCCTGTGCTGCCAGGCGCGGGTCTGGCTGGCCGCAGATGGCAGAAATAACCGCGATACCGTTAGCCCCAGCGGCTTTCACCTTGGCAATGTGTTCAGCCTTTAGTCCGCCGATCGCGACGCTGGGAAGTTGGCAAGCATTGGCAAGCTGTGCCAACCCGTCAAAACCAATTGGCTGGGCATGGTCTTGCTTGCTGACGGTGGCAAACACGGGCCCTAAACCGACGTAATCAAGCAGCTCGATGGGGGCGCCCTGGAGTTGGGCTAGAGTGTTAATCGAAAGCCCGATAATGGCGTGTTGGCCAAGCGTGTTTCGAGCTTCTTGAACGGCCATGTCGCTTTGGCCAACATGTAAGCCATCGGCCTGACTGGCTACTGCCACGTTCAGACGATCGTTAATCATCAGCGGCACGCCACTACCTGCCAGCATCGCTTTGAGACGTTTTGCCTGGACGATCATTTGCTCGTCGCTAGCGTATTTATCACGTAGCTGCACCATGGTAACGCCGCCTTGCACAGCGGCTTCAACCGTTTTTTCAAGGCCAATGTCGGCACACAGCCCAGCATCGGTGACTAAATAGAGGGAGAGATCAAACGGCATGTACCGCCTCCAATTGAGCAAGGGTAGAGAGGTCGTCGGGCGTCAACTGATACAATGCGTCCAATAGCGCCACCTGGAAACTACCAGGGCCTTGAGCCTGCTCTCCTGCAAGGCTTCCAGCGATGCTAAAACACGCCAAGGCAGCTAGGCTGGCCTCCAGCGGCTGCTCGCGGTTTGCGGCTACAAAGCTTGCCACCAGTGCACTCAGGCCACAGCCCAAGGTCGTCACGCGGGGCATTAGCGGGTGCCCGCCTTTAAGCTGATAATGGTTAGTGCCGTCAGTGATGAAATCGGTCTCGCCAGTTACCGCCACCACGCAGCGATGTTGCTGGGCTAGTGCAATCGCTGTCGTTGTGGCTTCTTGGGTGCTAGCAGTCGCATCAACTCCGCGACCTTGGCTGGTCAATCCGTTGAGTGTTTGAATTTCTGAGGCGTTGCCACGAATAACGCAGGGTTGATAGGCCAGCAATGTCTCGCAAAGGCGCTGGCGAAATGCCGTGGCGCCAACAGCGACTGGATCAAGCACCCATGGAATATGGTTTTCCTGGGCAGTGCGCGCGGCAATGACCATGGCGTCAGCCCAAGGGGAAGAGAGGGTGCCAATATTGATAGAAAGCGCGCCAGAAATAGCTGTGAACTCCGCTACTTCTTCCTGAGCATGCAGCATAGCGGGGGACGCACCTGTCGCCAAGAGCAGGTTAGCGGTGCTATTCATCGCCACATAGTTAGTAATGCAATGTACCAACGGTGTGGTAGCGCGTAGAGCGCTGAGGTAATCGCCGAGCGGGCGTGAAGGCATAATGTCCTCCCGGCCGGGAGGTGGTGCTGCGGCACCACGACTCCCTACGCCGGTGTTATCCGGTTCAGGTTCAAAGGGTGCTTCTCAGCCCACTAAGCGCAGGCGCCCCTGTCGTGATGGTACTATCCTTGGCTTAGGTCAATCTGTAAAGCCTGGGAAACTCTACTCGCAAATATCAGCGAAACGAAATGCGCGTTCCGTAGGTGAGCATTTCATCGGGCGTAATTGCTTTACCCTCGACACCAATCATTTCATCGCCACACTGGTCGGCGAAAGTAAGCACCCCGTGGGTAAGACCCAGCTGGCCAAGGGTGTCGCGAATTTCACCGGTGCCCAAAAACGTGCTGACATGGCCCTGGGCATTGGTTAAATCAGAAACACCATTAGCGTGATGGAAGCGAACCTTATAGATACCGTCCATTGATTCAACTTCCACAATCGGTGAAAAGCCATTGTTTATGGCATGGGCTAACTGCTTTAACGTTAGGTGGTCGCCGAGGGTCATATCAATTGCGGTCATGACAAACTCCGGGTGGCTGCCTTCAGTGGGGCATCACATTGTTTTTTATAGAAATGCTACAGATGACGAAAGTGGCTATGATCTAGTGTTGTAAAGATGATGAAATATCAGTGTAGAAGGTTTGCATAGAAATTCCAGAGGTTCATAACGGATGCGCTTAATGCACGGCGTCTAATGCATGCTGTCGCAGCGTAATGAGTGGGATGATCTCTAGCGTTTTCTCATGGGTACCAGACAGTACAATCGGTGGGGCCAAGCCAACCTGGGCAGCTTCTTGCCAGCGACTGGCACAGATGCACCAACGGTCACCGGGTTGCAGGCCTGGAAATCCATACTCTGGGCGTGGAGTCACTAGGTCGTTGCCTTGGGCTCTTGAAAACGTTAGAAATTCTGCGGTTACCATCGCGCATACTGAGTGTCTGCCAGCATCATCAGGCCCCGTGCGGCAAAAGCCGTCACGATAGAAACCGGTCTTAGGGTCATGGCAGCATGGGGTTAACGGTTCACCCAGCACGTTGCGGTCACGAGACATGTTGGCTCCTCTCTCATAGACGCTCATAGGCTCTCATGGGGTGGGCTAGAAATATCTAAATAGTGCCCACAGTTACGGTATTAATACCGCATGTTGATGTAAGGTGTTCGAATCAGGAATTGATAAGCTGCATACTGCAAAGCTGATTGAATATTACAGGTGGTTAAAGTTTTGTACAGGTTTTAAGGTTCGTCAACGTATTTGTGTGCAAACAGTTTTTTAGAAAGAAATAGGAGAGCTTATGTCGTTTCAAGGCGAGCAGCATCCCGGTGTCGCATCCGCTGCGCCGCAAACCCAAGGGTTTCGCTTAAATCACACCATGCTGCGGGTGAAAGATCCCGAACGCGCACTAGCGTTCTACTCCAAGGTATTTGGAATGCAGGTACTACGCCGGTTGGATTTTGAAGAGATGCAGTTTTCGCTCTACTTCCTAGCCAATGTGGAAGACAGCGATAACGTGCCGGAAGATACTCAAACACGCACTGCCTGGACTTTCAGTCAGAAAGGCTTGCTGGAGTTGACGCATAATTGGGGTACAGAAGATCAGCAGGATTTTGCCTATCACGACGGTAACGCTGAACCCCAAGGGTTTGGTCATATATGCTTCTGCGTACCTGACTTAGAAGCTGCTCAAGCATGGTTTGATAAGCACGAAGCGACGTTCATCAAGCGTGCGGATCAGGGCAAGATGAAAGACGTTATCTTTGTCAAAGATGCAGATGGCTACTGGATCGAAGTGATTCAGGCAGACCGTATGGCGGCCATGGGCGACTAAATATGGCCCACTTGCTGTTTCGGCTGCGCCACGTAACGGATGAAGAGGCGCTGGAAGTACGCCAGCTGCTAGACGAGCAAGGCTTTGATGTGTATGAAACCCAAGCGGGTTTTTTTCGCCTGGGTGTCGATGCAATTTGGCTGCGTGACACCGCTCAGCGCGAGGCTGCTGAAGCGGCTCTGGCGGCGTATCAGGAAAACCGCCAAGCCAAAGCACGGCGAGAGCACGAAGAAGCGGTTGCCAGTGGCAATGCACCAACATTATGGCGGCGCTTCCTCGCCCACCCCGTGCAAGTCGTACTGGTAATAGTTGCCGTGGTGCTGATCGCCCTATTAACGCTGCTGCCGTTTATTGGCTTGGTAGGCTAGATTTGTAAACAGTTTTGTAGATTAGCTGGGTAGCTTAACAGCGGCTAAGTGCCCGCGTTTTAAATAAAGCTGCACGCCTTCGCTACCCGCGCGTAACTGAGGTGCCGCACCTACTGGGTAGCGGCACCAACTGCCGGTAGAGTACTCCTGCCCGTCACTGAGTAGCGAGCCCTCCAGCACAAAAAGCTCTAAACCACCGGCAAGCGGCGGATAAGACACCAGTGTATTGGCTTCCCAACGCTCTAGGCTGACCCGCTCTGGACCATACTGTTCTGAACTATAAGTGTGCAGCATTTTGTAAGTAATGCCGGGCCGCCGGTCGGGCTGCCAGGGTAAGCGGTGGGCAGGCACTGCCAACTGAAGAATGTCATTTTCATCAAACTGGTGCAGCTTCACCAAAATTAGTGCCCCCTCTTCGCCTATTTGCGGGGTATGGCCAGTGCCAATCGGGTTGCGCAAATAACTGCCTGCCGGATAGCGGCCGTGTTCATCGGCAAAGACCCCATCCAGCACCAAAATCTCTTCACCACCGCCGTGAGTATGGCGGCTGAACTGGCTATTCGGCGCGTAGCGTACCAGGCTAGTGGCTCTGGCTACTTCGTCGCCAATGCGGTCTAGCATCATGCGCTCCACACCAGCACTGGGGGAGTCCACCCAACGATACTGATCCGGCGTGACACAGGCAAAGTGGCTAAAATCGGCGTTCAGGCGCATGGTGTTGGCTCTTTGCAGGGGTGAATTCGCAGCAGTGGTGCAAGTCTCCCCATCCTCGGGGAAAAATGCAACGCAAAAAAATACCGCCAAGCGGCGGTATTCAATAGTTAACTTTTTCGCTTAATGATCATGACCATGATGGTCGTGTTCATGAGCATGATCGTCATGACCCGGCTGAGCCAATGCTGAGTGCAGCACGTTCGCATTATGACGCATCATGCCTAGGTAAGTGCCGGCATCGCCTTCACTGGCCAGTGCATCGGCATACAGCGTGCCAGCAATCGGTAGGCCGGTTTCTTCGGCGAGCTGATTGATGATCGCCTGGTTGGTCATGTTTTCATGGAACAGGGCCTGCACGTTTTCCTGTTCGATGACATCCACAAGTGCGGCCATGCTGGCGCCGCTGGGGTCAGCTTCGGTAGAAAGGCCGACCGGTGAAAGGAAGTTGACCCCATAAGCGTTAGAGAAGTAACCAAACGAGTCATGGCCAGTAATCACACTGGCGGAAGCGGGAATGTCACTCAACACGTCACGAATTTCACGATCAGCCTCGTCAATCTCCGCTAAATAACGCTCGGCGTTGGCCTGGTAGCTTTCAGCATTGGCGCTGTCGGCTTCGATTAAACCATCGCGAATATTGGTAACGTAGACCTTTGCTTGCTGCATATCTTGCCAAGCGTGCGGATCATCATCGCCGTGGTCATGCTCGTCGTGGCTGAGATCATCATGCCCGTGGTCGTCATGCCCGTGGTCGTCATGCCCGTGGTCGTCATGCCCATGGTCGTCATGCCCATGGTCGTCATGCCCATGGTCGTCATGGTCGTGCTCGGCAAAGGCGCGGGGCTGAATGCCGTTCGTTGCGGTGACCAGTGCGCCCGTATAGTCGCTCGACTCAATCAAGCGCTCCATCCAGCCCTCAAACAGCAATCCGTTAAAGACCACCACATCAGCGCCGGCCAACGCACGGGCGTCGCCTGGGCTTGGCGAATAGACATGAGCATCGCCGTCAGGGCCGACAAGCGATGTCACCTCAACATGCTCGCCGCCCACGTTTTCGACCATATCGGCCAAAATAGAGAAGCTGGTAACCACCTGAACGCGGTCGTTAGCCATTGCTGCAGGCAGTGCCAACATGGCAGAAACACCCACCCACCAGCGCGACGAAGAGAAAAGCGACATACAATGCTCCTTTAAAGATAACAAAGAGTTATGACGACTGTTCAAGTGCTAACGGCGTTGTCTTACGCCGCAGCTTAGCGGCTAAGCTGTGATAGCGGCCGAACAGTGCCGACAGTAGATAGCCCACCCCAGCCAGCAAAATAATGCTCGGCCCTGACGGGGTATCAAGATGAAACGAAATCAATAACCCGCCGGTACTAGCGATCATGGCTAATACCACGGCAATACCTATCAAACCTTCCAGCCGCTTACTCCAAAACCGCGCCGCAGTGGCAGGCAGCATCATTAAGCCCACGGCCATTAACGTGCCCAAGGTTTGGAAACCCGCGGTTAAATTCAGCACCAATAGCCCTAGAAAAACGCTATGTACCCAGCTGCTACGGCGGCTTTGCCCGCGTAAAAACAGTGGGTCTAAGCACTCCACGACCAGCGCGCGGAAAATAATCGCCAGAATAATCACTATCAGCGTGCTGATAGAGGCAATGAGCAGTAACGCTGTGGAGTTAATCGCCAAAATCGAGCCGAACAGCACATGGGTTAAGTCCACGCTACTGCCGCCCATGGATATGAGTAATACCCCGGCCGCCAGCGAGATAATAAAAAAACTCGCCATAGCTGCATCTTCCCGCTGACCGCCCATTTTCGACACGGCCCCGGCAAGTAACGCCACCATCACGCCGAACAGAACGCCGCCAGCGCTCATCACCGGCAGAGAGAACCCGGCTAGCAAAAAGCCTAGTGCCACCCCAGGCAAAATAGCGTGGGCCATTGCATCGCCAATCAGGCTCATACCCCTTAACACCAGAAACACGCCCAGCGGCGGGGCAGCCAGCGAAAGTGCCAAGCCACCCACGACCGCACGACGCATAAAGCCATAATCGAAAGGGGCAACAAACCATGCATCAAGCAGTGCCAGCATGACGCCCTCCCAAAGCAAACGGCACGACTTTGGCCGATGCATGTTGGTGATTAAGCGCGCTAGGCGCGACCCAGCGACCATGGCCACCATTCAGCATCAAAACTTCATCGGCTAGGCGGCTCAGATGATCCATATCGTGCAGCACAATAATGATTGTCACGCCTTCATCGGCCATTTGGCGCAAAATACGGATCAAGATATCCACCGTATCGCTATCCACGTTGGCAAACGGCTCATCCAGTAACAAAAGCTCCGCTTCCTGCATCAACGTGCGGCCAATCAGTGCCCGCTGGCGCTGGCCACCGGAAAGCTCACCCAAAGGGCGGTGGGCCAAATGAGAAATACCCAAGCGCGCCATGATGTCGCGACCCTTGCGATAATGCGCCGCACAGTAGCCCTTCAACGCCCCGTGGCTTGGCCAACTGCCGGTCATCACCAACTCTTCCACGCTCATTGGAAAGGTAAGGTCCAGAGCTAGCTGCTGTGGCAACCATGCACGGCGTGCTTTATCAACGGTGCAAATCACGTTGCCGCTAATAGGCCGCAATTCTCCCATAACCGCCTGAATCAACGTGCTCTTGCCCGCCCCGTTGGCGCCGATAAGCGCCGTAATAGCACCGGGCTTTATGTCACCATCTACATGCTCAAGCACCGTGCGCCCGCCTTGGGCAAGGTGCAGGTCATGCAGCTGCAGGCGTGAAAGTGAACGCTCACTCATAGCGGCCACCCACTTGCCCATACCACTAAACCCCACAACGCCAACAGCGGCAGTGCCACCAAGCCCAACCGCTTCGTGGCGGATAACGACATCAGCGAAAAATGACAAGGACCTTCCTTGTTATGGCGATGCATATGCTCACTCATTGAGTGTCCTCGCTAACCAATAAATAAGTTATAACATAACAATTGGTGAAACCAAAAAAGAGGCCGATATTTTACGCGCTCCTGGTGTGCTGACAATCCTATTGCACTGACAATGTTAAATCGTGCTGACAGTACCAAGCGGGCGAATAAACGTGCCTCTTACATGGCCATGATATGCGGCTAGCAATAAGCGGCTAATAGCGCCAAGCAGCGCCAATTTGCTGGGGAGAGACTAGCAACGCATATTCGCCGTGCAAGGTAACAGGCCCAACCGATAGGCGAGCAGGCTGAAAACGGTTAATGGCACTGGAAGCTTGGTTAGGTTGCGTCCAAATTTGCAGCTCACTTACCAACATGCCGGTGGCAAAGTTCACTGCGCCATCCCGTGCACGGCCGTCGGCGGCAATCACGGCCCCGGCTAGGCTATTGACCACCAGTGAACTAATGCGCGTCTCAAGCCCACGGCGCTCTTGCTCCGCCTGGGCAAGTTCCAAGCCGAGTGCCTGTACGCCACTTAACTCACCACGTGCCTTCAACCGCTCGTACTCAACCAATGCCGCCTGATGCGGCTGTCGATCGATCAGCATGCCACCCAATGCCAACGCCGACTTCACTACACCCACGCGCGCATCAAAGCGGTCATCGCGGTTACTTGCTTCGCTCGATTGGTAAGCATTCAGCGCAAAACTTGCCGCATAAATCCCCGTCCAGCCTGCCCCCCACAACGCTGCATGGTTCGCCCCACGCTCAAACACGTCATCGTAAGCCGCCCAGTCAGTAGACGTTGGGGCTTGTGCCTGAGCCTGTGTTGACAAGGCAAACAGCGCCAGTGCGAAAGCCACCAGCGCAGAGCGTGAAAGACGAATACACCGCATGAGAAAACACCTGATCGTAGGAGAAATAGCGCTAAGCGTAGCACGCTATCAGTGAAGGTTAGTGTGGAATAGGGGTGGCCTAAGTATGACGAAGATCAATGGAGTTGCAGAGGGAAGGGTGGTTAGATGGAGTTCTTAGAAAAACGGTGGAGGGGAAGCGGTGGCTTACTATCACTACTGGGGCAAAGCGCAAGCTAAGGGAGGCGCTGTCGAGTGCCATCTTCTGCCATATCACAGCCTAGATGTAGCTGCCGTGGGTTGGTTATTGCTTTCTCCCGATAGGCCGCTGACGCAACGTCTTGCTGCCCAACTAAGCCTTGAGCGGTTCATCCCCGCACCCGCGGGGATGAACCGCTGATAGTTGTAAAGTCGGGCCACCGACGCCCGACCCCCGCACAGGCGACTAAGCTATATTAAACGCTCCAACGGATAGAGCCGCCACAGTGCGCTGCGCCCAGGCAGTTTTGAAGATGCACCGTTGCGCGGTGCTTTCGCGGGTGCGCCTGAGGCTTACCACGCGCTACTCGAAACGTGGTAGTGGGCGTGCTTTAGGCGTGCCGCGCACAGTGGTGGGGCATTTCCTTTGTGGATAGTTACTCTTTGTCGTCCTCGTCGTCTTCCCAGCGTTCCATGGCGCGCTTGTCATCGGGAAGTCGGACGATATCGCCTACCTTCAGCTTGTGGTGTGTGTCGTGGTGGTGCCCTTGACGGTCAAGTATGGCGGCGACGCTGCCAATGCTGACGGCATCTTCATCGCGATAGACTTCTACTTTTACTCGCACAATGCGGCCTTGGTAACGGGCAGAGAGCATGGCGCCTGGGTAGGGTGGTTTATGGTCTGGGTCATTTTTAAAAAACTCTGCGACGCTTGCGCTGCCTGGTTCATCCCATTCGATATGCTGATGCATTGTCAGTGTCCTTTTGCTGAGCGGTATCACGTAGCGTGAGGTTTAAGTGTAGTGTGCGTTGATGCAATTGAGCCAATGCGCACGGACACTGGTGGGGTGAGCGCTTAAAGTGACCGTCAGGGGATCTTGGACGACCCCTTGTCATGCGCTATTTGAACCGTCGGTGACGCCGTTTTGTCGTTGAGCGTTTAATACCCCGCTCGTCTGGTGTGCAGGGCAATGCGGCCTTTCGGCGTGTCGTTGATTGGTTGTCGGAAGAGAGCGAAGCGGCGCTGGGCCGCTGTTTTTCATTTAACCAAGCGGTGCTTTATTCAGTGGAATCAACGGCAGGTTGATCGATATGCTGAAACATAAAGTTTAAGGCGGCAGGAAGGCTGGCTCGCCATACGCGCCAGGTGTGGCCACCGGGGTAAAGATCAAGTCTCACGTCGCCCGGCTGAATGCGTTCCATCGTTTGGCGTAACAGGCGGGCGTGAAATTCTGCATCGTAAACATCGCTCCGCCCCGCACTGATATAAAGCGGCACTGGTGATATGTCGCGCGCTCCGGTTGTTCGTGGTGTGACTTGTAGCCGGTAATCCTCTAGGTGAGCCGTGTAATTAAGAGCTTCCCAGCGTTCGCGGTCAAATTGGCCTTGTTCGTTTAAAAATGCTGGGTGGCGGCGTGCCGATGAATTAGCAGGCGGCGTTGGCGCGTAACTGGCCGGGCTTAGGGCGGCAACAGCTGCGAACAGATCGGGTCGCTCTAGGGCAAAATTAAGCGCGCCGTAACCTCCGGCAGATAATCCCGCAACGCCTCGCAAGTGGCGTTCACTCCCGACATGATAGGTGCTTTCAATATGCGGCAGTAAGTCGTCAAAGAAAGCGCTGCGTGCTGCCTCGTTGTATCCATCTACCCACCAACTGCGGCTGCCGGGCATGATAAATACCGCCGGTGGCAGGTGGCCAGCTGCGATTAAGCGGTCAGCTGTTTGGGGGAGTTTGCCCCGTGCCACCCAGTCTCTCTCGTTTCCAAACGATCCATGAAGTAAATAAACCACTGGGTAAGGCGTAGACGCTTCCGTGTCATAGTTATCAGGTAAATACACGGTATAAGGGTAGTCATGGCCTAAGGTAGGCGAGAAGAACTGTTGGTAGGAAACATCGCCTGCTAAGGCGTGAGTGCTTAATAAAAGCCAACTCACTAGGCCCGTAATATGTCGTGCTAGCAGGGTAACGGGTCTTTTTTTCGATGTTCCAAACACGAAGCCTCCCGGAATTTAATGGCGTTATCGAAGTCGGACAACGCAGAGTGAGTCCCTGTTCAATTTACTGAAGGTAGCAGCCAACGGACTGATGCCAAGGAATCAGAGAGGGAGCGGATGCAAAAAATCGAGGAGATTTATTGGCTGCGTGCTTACGGGTGTATCGCGGTATTCCTGTTTCATTGGTTGGATCACTTGAATCAGCGCGTTGATAATGTAGTCACCGACCTAATGCGACTTCCTCTGGTGCTGGGTACGCCCATATTTTTGTTTATCTCGGTGTTTGTTTTTGCCGTTCGATACGATAAACAGGTACCTCCTGGTTTTCTTCTTCAGCGCGTTAAATACGTCATGCTGCCATATTTTGTGTACGGCTTTATTTACTCGACGGCAGAGTGGGTGCGGTTAGCGAATAGCGATAACCCTGTCGATTTTATAAACAATGCTAAAGAGTATTTTATTTATGCGGGATGGCATGGCTATTTTTTGATTATTGCCATGCAGTTTTACGCGGCGTATTGGTGCTATACCCACTTTCGGTTGTGGCGCTTTAATCCTGTGCCGTGGCTCTGGGGTGGGTGCTTAGTTAGCATGGCATACTGGGGGGTGGCGTATTGGTTGGACGTTGAGCCGCCTGGATATCTGTTATGGATTGCGCCGCTGGGATGGATATATCTGTTTTTTCTGGCGTTGGTGTTAGTTCGCTATTACCCGCTGGCCCCTCAGGCCGATCCGTTCGAGCAACCTAAATGGATGCAAAGGCTATCGCGTCCCTTTTGGTTACTTGGGTTTGTGGCGCTGATCATTGCACTCACGTTCGCAGGTTGGATAGCTTTCTCTTCAAAAGAGGTGTGGGTAATACCTTTCTTTGTGCTGTTTACACTTTGGTTAATGCATTATTTAAAAGGTCGCAAAGCGCCATGCTGGGTGCGTTATATCAATGCGTACTCGTTTGGTATTTATTTGGCCCACCCTATGTTTTTCGCGTTAACCGATACCGTCGTGGGGCCTTTTACATTGCCGCTCCTAGCCTATGCTGTGCTGTTAATTCTTGTCGGCGGTATTGGCTCTATCGTATTGAATAACATGGTTAATACCACGACGACGGGGGCAATGCTATTTGGCAAGCGTTTGAACGTCTAACCAGCGTGCCACTCATGCATAAAGATGGCATTAAGTGTCTGTGTGCGAGGAGGGAGGAGGTCGGTAGGGCTTGCTACTTATTGATGGTGAGTCGCGGTTAAGACCTGATGCTTCCAGGCTGAACGTTTGTAAACGGGTAGAGCATGCATAAAGGCGCTGTAGTAAATCGGTAAGCGCTGTTTCATCTAGTTCTGGGTCTAGGCCTCCTAACCGTTCTAACCACGTGCGCTTGATGGCTATGTAAGGAGGAACGGCAACGCCTGTGCCTAAGAAACGTTGGAATAGCCGCTCAGATAGACGGGGGGGTTCGCTGCCTATCAGAAATGCATCCAGCGTGTACGTGTCTAACTGGGGATAAAGTAAACACCACAGTTTGGCTTCTAGCGTCTGTTGCTGCATCGCAATCAGCAGCCAATCCGCTTGGCTGAGATACGCTGCTTGGTTGATCCTTTCGCCTAATGGCTGGGAAGGCGTAATAAGAAAATGAACACGGTAGCGCTGCTCAAAGTGTGAAATGCGCGGATCAGCGGTGGGGCCTGTCACGATAATGGGAAAGATGTGGTCTGCTAAGCCTGTTTGGCGAATAGCGCGCAGGTGACGTGGTAAAAGGACACCTGTGACTGACGCATCAACAATAAAGCAGACCGTGCCCATGTGAGTGGCTTCCTGTGTTATGAAACCTGTTTGTTATGAAATCTATCCATTTGTAAGTAATTGTAGGTGTGAGTTTCTTTTAGTATCAAGCTAAAGTTTGCGGGAATGTGTAAAAATAGTAGATGTTATTCATGCACCATTTTAGTGCTGATGGGTTTTAGGTTGATCGTTATTGGTGCGATTTTCTAGGTTGTGTGGCTATTTTGAGCTGAATCCGTTTTAGTGCACAGCGTTATGCCACATGAAGAAGCATGGCATTTTATTTTTTAGTATTTATAAAACAATAGCTTGTTATTTTTTTATGCCATATTGGTGCAGTGTTGGCATGCTCTGTGCTTAGTATTAGGCAGCGGCTAGCGGGTCGTAGGCAGATGCCTTTCGGCGTGCTACAACAATAGCCGGTTTGTTTAATAACTCTTTTATCGGTAGCTTACTGTCATAAGCTTTAAGCCACGTTCATACCGGAGGACACTATGTCAGCCAAGACTCTCGCGCTAATCGAAGAACATGATGTTAAATGGGTAGACCTGCGTTTCACCGACACGCGCGGTAAAGAGCAGCACGTCACCGTACCGGCACGGGACGTGGACGAAGAGTTTTTCGAGAACGGTCAAATGTTCGATGGTTCCTCTATTGAGGGCTGGAAAGGCATTAACGAATCCGACATGATTCTTCGCCCTGAAGATGGTACCGGTTTCCTCGACCCCTTCACTGAAGACGCTACCCTGATCCTGCGTTGTGACATCATCGAGCCTGCCACCATGCAGGGCTATGACCGCGACCCGCGTTCCATTGCTAAGCGCGCAGAAGCTTATCTGCAGTCCACTGGCCTGGGCGATACCGCTTTCTTTGGCCCTGAGCCTGAGTTCTTCATTTTTGACGAAGTACATTGGAAATCTGACATTCAGGGTTCTATGTACAAAATCACATCTGACGAAGGCGCCTGGGCGACCAATAATCAGGTAGAAGGCGGCAACTTGGGACACCGTCCGCGCGTTAAAGGCGGCTACTTCCCGGTTCCCCCGGTTGATAGTTTCCACGATATCCGTGGTGCAATGTGTAACACCCTGGAAGCGATTGGCCAGACCGTTGAGGTTCACCACCACGAGGTTGCTAACGCGGGTCAGAACGAAATCGGCGTTAAATTCAACACGCTGGTGAAGAAGGCTGACGAAGTTCAGGAAATGAAATACGTGATCCACAACGTGGCCCACGCTTACGGCAAAACCGCTACCTTCATGCCGAAGCCGCTAGTAGGCGATAACGGTTCTGGTATGCACGTACACCAGTCGTTCTGGAAAGATGGCCAGAACCAGTTCGCGGGTGACGAGTACGCGGGTCTTTCTGAAATGGCGCTTTACTACATTGGCGGTGTTATCAAGCACGCCCGTGCTCTGAACGCCTTCACTAACGCGTCTACTAACTCGTATAAGCGTTTGGTACCAGGCTTTGAAGCGCCGGTAATGCTGGCCTACAGCGCTCGTAACCGTTCTGCTTCTATCCGTATTCCGTACACGGCTAGCCCGAAAGGCAAGCGTGTAGAAACGCGCTTCCCTGATCCGACGGCCAACCCGTACCTGGCGTTCTCTGCCTTGTTGATGGCCGGTATCGACGGTATTAAAAACAAGATTCATCCTGGCGATGCCATGGATAAAAACTTGTACGATTTGCCGCCAGAAGAAGGTAAGTCAGTACCAACCGTTGCTAACAGCCTAGACCAAGCGCTGGAAGCACTCGATGCAGACCGCGCGTTCTTGACAGAAGGTGGCGTGTTCACTGATGAAATGATCGATGCATACATCGACCTCAAGATGGAAGAAGTAGAGCGCATTCGCATGACTACTCACCCCATTGAGTTCGATATGTACTACAGCTGCTAAGAACGGTTGTTAAGAACCGCTGCTAAAATCACCTTTGCGGTGTGATTAGCCTGAAAACCCCGCTTCCGGCGGGGTTTTTTTATGGTAGCAAACTGAGAAGGTGTACCAGTAATGATGAGTGGTCTACGTTTGCAACACAAAATGTGTTTATCCACAGGGGCTGCGCTACTGCTGTGCCTGTGGGTAAGCGCTGCGCAGTCACAAACGGTGTACCGTGTGGTGGATGAGCAGGGTAACGTGACCTTTACCGATAACCCTGATCGCGGCGGTGAAACGATGACGCTGGCACCGTTGCCTAGCGTTTCCACGTCTCCAGTCGCGGCGTCACCGCGTCGCCAGGGTCATCCAGGGCAGCCGTTTATGCCCTATGACCATTTTGCAATAGAGGTTCCTCAGGCAGAGGCATCGCTTCGAAAAGACCACACCGCGGTGGTCGTAGACGTTGTTCCACCGCTTCGAGAAGATCATCGAATTCAATTGTTGGTGAACGGTGAGATAAGCCAGTCGGCGCTGCACAGCGACGCTTTTTGGCTTGCTGGCCTAACGACTGGCCAGCATCAGCTGCAAGCCGAGCTGCTAGACAGTGGAGGGCGTGTTCAGCACCGCACTGATCCGGTGAGTATTTTTATTGTTGATTAACTGCGTGCACTATAATGGTGCGTTAAGTGATGAGATGATCGCGCGGGCTGCGCTATAACGGCTCGCTACGCCCCCGCCCACTGCTCATTAGCCGTGCATATGGCCGTTTATGCTTAATTGGCGCGCTTTTTGCAGTTTCTCTTCTGAATGTTAACAACACTATCTTTTTAGAGCATCGTTTCAGGACACGCCATGTACCAGCGCTTACTTGAACATCTCACCACCGCAGTCTTGCTGCTAGACGGTGAACTCCGTGTTCGCTGGATGAACCCAGCAGCGGAAGCGTTGCTGGCAGTGAGTTTTAGCCGTGTGCAGGGCATTAGTTTAGATACGCTGTTAGGCGGTGATGAGAGTATTGATGATGTCCTCGCCAAAGCGCGAGATGCCTTTCATCCCTATACCCAGCGCGAAGCACGCATTACGCCGCTGAACAGCGAGGCATTAACGGTGGACTACACCGTAACGCCGCTCTCAGCCGATGAGCTGTTGTTAGAAGTAGAGCCCCGTGATCGGCTGATGCAGATTTCCCGCGAAGAAGCGCTAACCACCCGGCAAGAGACCATCAAAGTGCTGGCACGGGGGTTGGCCCATGAAGTTAAAAATCCTCTGGGGGGAATTCGTGGCGCCGCCCAGTTATTGGAGCGCGACCTGGATGACCCGGCACTGCGTGAGTTCACCCATATTATTGTGGAAGAGGTGGATCGGCTCAGAGATTTGGTTGACTCCATGTTAGGCCCTAATCGCATTGTCAAACATGAGCCAGTCAATATTCATAAGGTGTTGGAGCGGGTGCGAGCGCTGCTGATTGCCGAGCATCCGCATGTTGAGATTCGTCGTGATTATGACCCGAGTTTGCCGGACCTTTCTGGCGATGAATCTCAAATGATCCAAGCGTTGTTGAACGTGGCACGAAACGCGGTGCAGGCCATGAGTGATGCAGGTACACCCTCGCCGGAGCTGACACTTCGCACCCGCGCGCGCCGCCAATTTACGCTGGGTGCTGAACGTCACCGATTAGTTAGCGAGGTGGGGGTGATTGATAACGGCCCTGGCATACCTGAAACGTTACGTGAAACGCTTTTCTATCCCATGGTTTCTGGGCGCGCTGAAGGTAGCGGCCTAGGGCTATCGATTGCTCAATCGATTTTGCACCAACATCAAGGATTGATCGAATGCGACTCACGCCCTGGACATACCGAATTTCGTTTACTGATTCCATTGGTTGTTAATTTCACCGGAGAAGCGTCATGACTGAGGCGACACAAACCGATGTAGCACGAGTGGTTATTGTCGATGATGACCGCGCCATCCGTTGGGTATTAGAGCGGGCTTTAGCGCAGCCAGACCTGGATGTAGAGTGTATTGAACGTGCCGATACTGCGCTGGAGCGATTATTAGAAAATCCACCGGATGTACTGGTGACTGACATTCGTATGCCCGGTATTGATGGGCTGGATTTAATGTCGCGGGTACGTGACGCGCACCCTGACCTGCCTGTGATTGTGATGACCGCGCATTCGGACCTCGACAGCGCCGTGGCATCCTATCAAGGCGGTGCATTTGAATACTTGCCTAAACCCTTTGATGTGGACGAAGCGTTGGCGTTGGTACGCCGTGCGGTAGCACATGCCAGGGAGCGTCAACGCCCTGTCAGCGTGCCGGAAGGGTTGAGCGCAGAGATTATTGGTGAAGCGCCTGCCATGCAGGAAGTGTTTCGCGCCATCGGGCGGCTTTCCCACTCCCACATCACCGTGTTGATTAACGGTGAGTCTGGGACCGGTAAAGAGCGTGTTGCTCAGGCGCTGCATCAGCATAGCCCGCGGGCAGGTAAGCCGTTTATTGCGCTGAATATGGCGGCTATTCCCCGAGACTTGATTGAGTCCGAGCTGTTCGGCCATGAGAAAGGCGCGTTTACTGGGGCGGCACAACAGCGCCAAGGGCGCTTTGAGCAGGCTAACGGCGGGACGCTGTTTCTAGATGAAATTGGTGATATGCCCGCCGAAACGCAAACGCGCTTGCTACGCGTGTTAGCCGACGGTGAGTTCTATCGTGTGGGCGGCCATACTCCGGTAAAAGTCGATGTGCGTATTATTGCCGCTACCCACCAGAACCTTGAATCGTTAGTCGATGATGGGCGATTTCGGGAGGATTTGTTCCACCGTTTAAACGTAATTCGCGTTCATTTGCCGCGCCTGTCCGAGCGCCGGGAAGATATTCCGCGTTTAACGCGTCATTTCTTAGCGGAAGCAGCCAAAGAGTTGACCACAGATATCAAAGTGTTAACGCCCGAGGCAGAAGCGCACCTTACTCGTTTGCCCTGGCCGGGTAATGTTCGCCAATTAGAAAATATTTGCCGTTGGTTAACGGTAATGGCCTCCGGTCGCGAAATTCTCATTGAGGACTTACCCCCGGAACTGCGCTCTGTAGATGCTTCTGAAAGCAGCGTTCATGGCGACTGGCGTTCCGCTTTCAGGGATTGGGCGGACCACGCCCTGGCGGAAGGCCATACCCACTTATTGGAGGAAGCCGTGCCGGATTTTGAGCGTATTTTGATTGAAACTGCGCTGAAACATACCGGTGGCCGCAAAGGGGAAGCCGCAGAATTACTCGGTTGGGGGCGTAATACGCTGACCCGTAAATTAAAAACGCTGCTGCCTGCGCTGGCAGATGATGCCTAACCGGTCATTCTTTGAGCAAACAGCTTGGTAGCGACCAATCTGTTAGTGGTCACTCTGCTGGCAGCACAAAGACGGCATCGGCTAGTGCGGGATCGGGTGGTTCACAGGCTTCTGCTGACCAGGGAAGTAAGCTAAAAGTGTGTTCCACCCCCAGCCCATCAAGTTGATGTGGCACACCGTCGTGGTAAATCACATGGCCCAAGCCCATTAAGCCAACGGCCAATGAGCCCTGTGCGGCGGCGTTAGCAAGCCCTTCGGCCATGGCAACATCCCAGCTAAGTTGAGCCTGTAGAAAGCGTCTCAGCATGGCGGGGTCGTCGTCACCCATTGCATGCTGGTCAAAGATTTCTTTTAAACGCATTTCATAGCCAGCGCTTGGTGGTAACGGTGCAGGTATATGATGCCGCTGTTCGGCAGGCACGCTGGTGAAGTCTTCACGCGCTAAGCGCTGACGCAGTTCGGGAGTAATGTTCAGGGCGATCAGAGGAATCTGTTGAACACGAGCAAAATGGAAAATGGGTAAATAAAGGTCAGCATCAAATCCCCAGGTCTCTTCCCAGCGGGATTGTTCCAACAGCTCTTCTTCGGATAGCAAACCCGCAACCCAATCATCGAGTACTGATTGCGCTTCCCGGGGCAGCATTTCTAACCCGATGACCATATCGTCACGCAGCGCGTAAAGCCCCGCCAGGGTGTGCAGCTGCCAGCGGTGGTGATCAACGGCATCATGCTGTTCGCCCAGGAGGACAACCTGATGCTGCGTTGCTTGGGCTAAAATAGCGCTGTTAGAAACAGCATGTTGCGACTGCCACCACTGGCCGGGGAGGGGGCAACTAGCGTGGGCTGCCAAGGGGAGCCAGCTAAGTGCCACAGCAGCGATGAAGTGATGGCGCATGGGCGTTGTGTCCTAGCCTTCTTCTGCTTTAAGGCGGTTGATCTCAGCAAGAATAGCTTCTGCTTCTTCCGTCAGCGTGGCATTGGCCCTCATGTCACCATTGCGTGAAGCTTCCATTGCTGCCTGTAATTTACGTTCGTAATCCTGCTGGAGCTTTTTCTTGGGATCTCGTTTAAATAGTCCAAACATGAGCGCTCTCCTGTGTTTTGTACACTATTTGTATAGCTTTGTTTGGCGGATGTCGACTATTTGTTGTAACACTTTGTTAGCTGGAGGGCGTGTGCGATTCACGTTGTTCTAAAAATGCGGTTTTAAAAATACAGTTCTAAAAGATGTAACTTTTAAAGACACCGCTTTTAAAGACACCGCTCTAAAAATTGCTCGAAATCGGAAAGTATTGTATCGAGGCTGTTGTGAAGGCGATGGTCATCGTCAATCATGCGTAGCGAAAGCCGTTGACGGCGGGCATGTTCAATCACTGGACCGGGTGGCACGACATCGTCTCGCCATCCATGAATGATATGCGTGTGTTGCGCTTGCAGTGTGATAGAGGTTTGCGGGTAATCTGGTAGGCCAAGGGCAGGGGCTAATAAAAAGCAGCCTAGCACGGGTTCATGAGCACTCACCGCTGCACTTAACCATCCGCCGAGGCTGGAGCCCGCCATAACGCAGTTAGCAAGCGTGTCGTTTCGCTCGGCAATCACGGCAAGCAAATGCTCTAAACGCTCCTGGGGCTCCTTCATACCACGGTAATCCATGACCACGGGTTCGCAGTTATCTAGCTGCTCAGCAACCCCTTTTAACGCTTGTACTTTCAAAGCGCCAGGTCCGCTTTCCAGGCCGTGTGAAAGGTATACGGTCATCATAGCCATTAACTACCTGCGGAGCGCTGAATAGCTTCGCCACCGCGCTCAATGTCTTCGCCTGCGCCGCGGATAGTATTGCAGCCGCTTATTACTAGAAGTGTCACCATCATCAATAAACTGATAGCCATTACACGTTTCATCGAATGATCCCTCATCAGCTGAGTGCCCGTAGATAGGTTCTAGGTGCGCTGTCATTAAAAATAATCGTTGCAGGCGGTTGGTGCCATCGATTTTCTACCGATTGAACGCTAGCTGACCGTGCGATTTTGTCGCATGTGTCAGTTTTAGCCATGAAATAACTGCTTTTATGGCTATAGTTGGCATTAATGTTGTTTTTTAAGATATTGTTTTTAATGTTTTTTTTTGTTTTTGGCGGTATTTGGCCTGTTGTCTGCAATGACTTAGGTACATGCGTAATGTTGTAAACCTTAAATTTTAAGTGACATTGATACCATCAACGTTTAGCAGCCCAGTAAACAGCGTGAGCAGGCTAATAGGTAATTAGGGAAGGCACGGAGCCATATTAGCAGAAGGACGTGAAAGGACACTTAGCCTGCTCACCCTTATCAGTGTAAGGAAACGCTGATCATCACCGCCATGGAGCGGCAGCGATGCAAAATCACCATCTCGTGAAAGCGAGGTGGTTTTTTTGCGTTAATTTATTTTCTATAACGTTTTGATTTATTGGAATATTTAACTTTACCTGACTTCCTGAACAGCTTTTGTATCAATGGTCGTGACATTTTGGTCTATCCTCTGGTGTAAACCAAAACTCAGCGGTTAGAAGACGTCAACGTAGCAGCCGCATACTTCCAGGGACAAGCGCTATGGCGATGGTATTGATGTTATGCATGTTTGTGCTGTTTCTAGGGTTTTCGGGGGTCGGCCTTTATATGATGTTCAAGACATCATTTATGACCACAGTAGAGGATCGTGACGACATGCCTCCGGATATGTGAACCATCGACCATTGGTATCAATTTCTTTCTAAAAAGCCCGCTATCGCGGGCATTTTTGTTTGATGATGGCGGTGTTTCTTTGTTTTTTAACCTCTCATACAACGTCAAAAATTAAACAAAGTAAACTTGGCTTTGCTTCGCTGTATACCTCAAGACGCTATGTTATAAGAGTGGCCCACATCACTACGCTGCTGTGTTCGCTCGTTGATCTTTAGGTAAGCATTTATGTCTCAGAATCTATCTGCCAATCCTTCCTCAGCACCCAAGGCTTCGTTCTGTAATTTGCGTTTGGATCTTAGCGAGTTGCGCGCCACGATGGGAGCAAGAGGGCGGTTGGTGGAGCCTACGCTTACCTGTAGGGTCAAAATAAGCGGTAACATGGTGCGCGCTAAGGTACTGCATCAACGGTTACGTCTTTTGGTGCCGTCACTTTGGCCCAGCCAGCCGATTCTGGAAGCGCCGCCTGAGGTTTGGCCGCAGCACTTCATCGTTGCTGGCCAGCGGGCCGGGTTGGTTCAGGCATCACCAAGTGACGTAGTCATGTATGACACCCTTCGAGCACTGGGTGAGTGGCTAGTCGCCTTGACGGTTGCTCTGCAGCGTACTGCTTACGAGTCTACCTATCAGGGGCAGGTACTGGCCGTTGAAAAAAATACGGTTTTGATTGGGTTGCCGTGGACGCGTTTGGCAACGGCTAAAGGGGCTTTGCGTTGGGCGGCACAGCACTTGATTGCTTGGTCAGCCAATGGTGAATCTGCGGATAGCGAGCCATGGCACGATGACTTTCAAAAGTGGTTAAGAAACGCCCAACAAAGTGGCAATAATATCATTACCCAAGGTTTTATCATGGCGGCGCGGCAGCGCGAGCTGCCGGTCACTCGATTGTCGCCCGATGCTTTTCAGCTAGGCTGGGGGAGTGCTCAGGTGCACTGGGAGAGCTCTTGCTTCCGGGATTCAATGGTGGCCGGACGAATGGCCAATTATAAACACTTATCAACCCGGCGGCTTGAACAGGTCAGTATTCCTGTGCCGAAAACCCATGTGGTCACTACGCAAGAGGCTGCCGCACAAGCCGCTGAAATCTTGGGATACCCGGTTGTGGTTAAGCCCCTGAATAATGATCGTGGCGAGGGCGTCTTTTCCAACCTGCATAGCCAGGCTGAACTGATTAGTGCTTTTAAAAAGGCGGCAGAGTTTAGTTCGAATATTATTGTTCAGCGCCATGTGCAGGGTGAAGATTACCGTCTGCTCGTCGTCAACGGAAAATGCTTGGTTGTTACACGTCGTGACCCGGCAGCGGTGGTCGGGGATGGAAAGCATACTATTAAAGAACTGGTAGATATCGCCAACCAGGATCCTCGACGAGGTGATTCAACTCGCAGCTATCTGATTAAGTTGGCGTTGGACGATATCTCTCTTGAGGTGTTAGCACAGCAAGGTATCGAGGCAGATACCATTCCTGCAAGCGGTGAGAAAGTTCTCTTGCGCCAAATAGCTAATTTTTCTACCGGTGGCACGGTAGAAGATGTGACCGACCGAGTGCACCCTGATAATGCTCTGCTGGCCGTTCGTGCTGCTCGTGCCATTGGCTTAAGTATCGCGGGCGTGGATCTACTAATTTCTGACATTGAGCGTTCATGGCGCGAGGTGAACGGGCATATTATTGAAGTCAACGGTGGCCCAGGGCTTCGTTTGCATTGGCTGGGTAACCCGACGCGGGACCTTAACGGCGAAATTCTTGATCAAAGTCTCGGCAAACATCAGCTGAGAATTCCTACTGCCGCAGTGCTGGGCTTGGCCCGCAATGGTTGCGAAAATCCCGCCGCGCGAATTTGTCGAATGTTGCATCATTTACTTGTTGCTAACGATGGCAGCCCAGGGACTACTACATCACAAGGTGTTTTCATCAACAGTGAGCAAATCAGCACTCAAAGCTCTGTCTCTTCCGGAACAGTGCCTGCGGCGTTGTGTGATGCCAGCGTTGATGCTGCTTTCTTCGAGCTATGGCCTACTCTATTGGAGGCATACGGCCACTTCTGTGATCGCTATGAGGTGCTGGCGCTGTACGAGGCGGATGAATCGC
The DNA here is from genome assembly GCF_923868895.1 of Halomonas sp. TD01. Classification (GTDB taxonomy): domain Bacteria; phylum Pseudomonadota; class Gammaproteobacteria; order Pseudomonadales; family Halomonadaceae; genus Vreelandella. The sequence continues at coordinate 955,103 of NZ_OV350343.1, read as the reverse complement.
TTAGCAATAACGTGTCTGATTGTTTGGCCCGTGTTGGCCATTCAGTGGTGATTAATGCCGACTCAGAGAGTGTGCGGGCACTGCGTAAAGAGATATCGGCAGGCTGTCAATCAGTGTTGGTTTCTATCACCGCGGATAACCCTGACCTAGTCGCTCATCGTACACAGGGTGGAGAAGGGCTCACCATTGCGTTTCACCAGGGAGCGCGCTGGATAGTGGCATGCCAAGGTAACGACGAGAAGCCACTGTTGTCAGTCAATGTCTTAAGCTACTTACATGATGCCTTGGGAGACGCTGGTTTACGCGAGGCGATGGTTGCGTTAGCGATTGCCCATGCTCATGGAATGCGCTGGGAAAATTTGATTATGCCGATGGTTTCTTTCCCCTTGAAACAGCATTACCCCATCCAATAAAGACTCAGTAGCGCAAAACCATAGCCCATGGCTGCACCGGCAATGACATCACTGACATAGTGAAGCCCGAGCCCCACCCGTGAAACGGCGATCAGTAAGCTAAGGGGAATCACAATAGGTAGCAGCCAGGGGGTATGAGCGGCTACCAACACGCTAAACATTACCGCATGCATGGTGTGACCACTGGGGAAGCTGTATTTGTCACGGGCAGGCTCGCCACAGTGGACGCCACCTAAGTAGGTGATAAACGGGCGTTCGCGACAGAGTCGCGTTTTTACCAACTTATAAATAGCGACCGCGAACAGTGCGATAGTGCTGTACTGCATGATGCGCCAAGCCCCGTTAGGCTGTAACCAGGGCTGTGCGGCGATTAATAATACCCAGACAGGCCAGTCTCCCAGCTTACTCGCCGTTTGTAGCGTTAGCCGCCAGGGGCGATAAAGCGTTAGGTGTGTTACCCGCTGGCAAAGCTGCCATTCCAGCACATCAAGACGATCGAATACGACAAGCGGACGCGGACGCATGGTGGGTCTCCTGGGCGTTTTGTAAATAGCGTAAAAACTGCTCTGCGATTCCCGACCAGCTTTGCTCTAGTGCGCGTAGGCGGGCAATTCTACCTAGGCGGGCATAGTCAGCAGGGTGCTGGCATAGATCGACGGCAGCCTGTTGAAAGGCAAGCGTATCGCCAGGGGAAACGGTGGTGCCGTTGTATCCACTTTGAATCAGTTCAGCGCTGGCGGCATGGTGATAAGCCACGACTGCCAGCCCGCTGGCCATGGCTTCGGTCACCACATTTCCCCATGTTTCCGACTGAGAAGGGAAAATAAATATATCGGCACTGGCATAGTGGCGCGCTAATGCCTGTTTATTCACAAATCCGGTGAAATGGGCGTCTGGTAGCGCTTTTTGTAACTGAGCGCGGCCTGGGCCATCGCCGACAATGACGTGTGCCATATCGGGACGCACGTCACTCATGGCCTGCAGCGTTTCTTGCAACAACGCTAGGTTCTTTTCTGGGGCTAAGCGGCCCACGTACAACGCAACCGGTTGATGTTCGCTAACCCCCCACTGCTCGCGGAGTGTGTCGTCGCGGTGGGCCGGGGAAAAGTTATCGCCATCGATGCCGCGCGAGAGCACCTTTACATCGTGGATATCTTGAGCACGCAGTGCTTCGGCCTGTTGTTGAGTGGGCACAAGCGTAAGGTCGCAACCGTTATGGAAGTAGCGTAAATAACGCCGCGTGGCGGCAGCTAGCCAGGAAAACCCGTAATCATGGCAGTAGTGATCGAAATTAGTATGCCAGCCAGCCACCAGTGGTATGTTCAGTTGGCGCGCCGCCTGACGAGCTGCCCAGCCCAGCGGGCCTTGGGTGGCCAAGTAAACCACATCGGGACGCTGCTTCTGCCAGAAACGGCGCAGTTTGCCGGGGCTGGCAAGACCAATCTGTACTTCGTTATAACCGGGTAAGGCTAACCGCCGTACCAGAAGCTCTTGAGAAGGCCCTTGAGACGGTTCTTGATAAGGCCCTTGAGCAACATTGGTATTGGTGGTGCTATCAGCCATCTTGGGTTTAGGGCGAATAACATCCACTGTTACCCCTAACCGAGTAAGTTCACGACATAGCCTATTCAAGGTATGCGCAACACCGTTTATTTCTGGTGACCATGTTTCGCTAACGATACAGAGCCGCATGGGCGATTCATCCCTTTATCACGTTTTTACTCACTACTTAATTCACTATGCGCAGCGACAGTGACACTGCCAAGACAGCCTAGTGAACATGGGATGACAGTCCGCCATTTTTAATGGTGATACCGTTAGCGAATGATGATGGATTAGCAGATCAAGATGTCGGGCAGGTTGCATTTTCATAGTTATCAAAAAAAGCGCTAAAAAATAAAACTTTAAGAAGAATGAAATATATCGCCTTTAAGGTAGCCAACGACGAGGTAAACATATCCTCGATTGTGCCTTCGCAATGCGCAATAAAATGCTAAGTATAAATATTTAATAATAAGGTTTTTTGGATTTTTCTAAAGAGCTAAAGATTAATAAAATTAAGTTAGAGTTCTTCGTAACTGAAAGTCTATTGAAACTAAAAGTGCTGATAACAAGCGCTAACTACTTTTATGGGATCAATCATGTTTAAAAAGACGACACTTGCTCTGGCTGTTAGTGGTTTGTTGGGTGCTTCGGCAGCCCAAGCGGCAGTGGTATATGATCAAGACGGCACGACGCTAGATATTTACGGCCGCATCGCTATGGGGTTTGAAGGGGGCGGTGAAAAAGATGGCGTTGATAACGGTGAAGAATTCCGTAATTTCGGTTCTCGTTTGCGCTTTACGGCAGGCCATCAAATCAACGCTGATCTGCGTGCGTTTGCTCGAGTAGAATGGCGCTTTACCGGGGATGAGCGCAGTCGTCCAGGCTTTGACGAAGTACGTAATAGCTACCTTGGCCTCGAAAGTAAGCAGTACGGTACGTTTATGGCCGGTAACTATAATAGTTACTACGATAACTACGTCATGACACCGTTCGATGTTTACGTAGAGCGTGGTTATGAATTCGCCGGTGGTGGTCTGCAGGCGCGTGGCGACTCGATTGGCTATAAAACACCTGAAATCAATGGTTTTCAGGCCGTTTTCTCAGCGAAACACTTTTCTGAGCGTGGGCTTACTGAAGCGCAGCAGTCTAGTGAAGGCAGCGTCATCGCCACACAAGGGGGTGTTGTTTACGCGACTGGCCCCGTACGTTTAGCGCTTGGTTATGTAGAGGATACCGTTCGTGGCGGTGGCAACGGTGAAACACGTTTTGGTACTACGGCCACGTACGACATCAATGACGCTTTCTCTGCGCGTTTAGGTTACGAAACCCGTGGCGACAACGATACGCGAGGCGGCGGTTTTGACACGGTAGGTTTAGGTGGTACTTTTGCCACCGGCGCTTGGACCTTCTATCTCGATTATTACAACATTGATCCCGATAATGCGGATAATGATCGTGACGCTTGGGCCGCTGCGGCGCATTACGATATTTCTAATAATCTTGATGTGTTTGTCGAGCTAAATGATGCCAATCAAGATGCTATTAATGACTTCGAAGATGATCTGTATTACGCAGTAGGTGCACGCTATCACTTTTAAATGATAGATAGCTTCCTTAGCGTTTAATTGACTTATTAAGATCGTTTTGCCGATGTGCTAAAAGTGCATCGGCTTTTTGCGTTATGCTGGCTATCATAATGGCTAAATAGTTTTAGGGGTCATGATGTGACATCAGTCTTGGTAAGGTGTGGTCAGTCTAAGGGTTTTTTTGCCGCTGGCGCTTGGCGCTTTTTCTCGCGACGACGCTGTTTGGCTAACGCGTTGCCGTTGGCTAGTTCCACTAAGTAGGCGATTTCTTCATCGCTAAGTGGTTTGTGCGGTTGGTTTGCCATTGATGTCACCACTTTGTCAGGCCTTTATGGCACGCTAACGATGAACGATGACATCAATATGAAAGGAGCCACTAAGATGCGTTTTAGCCGCTATAGGATTGCGCTAGGGACAGCGTTATTGGCCACCATTACGCCCGCCCTTGCCGACAATTACACCCTCACGCTGTTTCACACCAACGACTTACATGGTCGCACCGATCAGTACCCACAGCTGATCACCACGCTAAACGAAGCGCGTGAGGCGTATGGCGAAGGGTTACTGTTGGACGCGGGCGATATTTTTTCTGGCACGCTCTACTTCACTGAGTTTGCTGGCCAGGATGCCCTCGAATTTATGAACTTAATGGGCTATGACGCTTTTGTCCCTGGCAATCACGAATTTGATTTGGGTGATCCTGAAGCGGGGCACCAAGCGCTAGCCGCGTTTTTTGCGGATGCAGCGTTTCCTATTTTAGGCGCCAATCTGGATTTTTCGGCCGCGCCTGAATTTGCTGGCATGCTCGATGGGTCTATCAGCGTAGACCCGCAGTCAGGGGTGCTCTATGACGGTATTATTGTTGAGCACAATGGCGAGCCTATCGGTATCTTTGGGTTAAGTACCCAGGATAGCGAGACGATCTCAAGCCCCGGCCCAATCACTATCAGTGATTACCGTGAAGCAGCCGAAGACATGGTGGCGCGCTTTGAAGCGCAGGGGGTGAATAAGGTGATCGCACTTACCCACCTGGGGTACGACAGTGACCCCAGCGTGGGTAACGACCTTCTGCTGGCTCAGCACGTGGCGGGTATCGATATTATTATTGGCGGCCACAGCCATACCCGCGTGTCTCCCCCTATGCTTGTTTCTGAAAACCACGCGGGAAAACCACAAACGCCTACGGTGATCGGGCAGGCGGGTGAGTATGGCCAGTATTTAGGTGTGATGCAGGTGACGTTTGATGCCGATGGTGTGGTGGTGGAGGTAAATGGTGAGCTATTAGCTGCCGATGAACGCGCAGCAGACCCTGATGCTGCTGAGCGTCTGGAGCCTTACACGGCAGCGATCGAAGAGTTACGCGATACTCAGGTTGGTGCCACCGTGACCGCAGCGCTGCCCAATCCACGTCATGGCAGCGGCGACTCGCGAAGCGTGCGTGCTAACGAAACCGCGCTGGGCAATTTGATCACCGATGCCCAGCTGTATGCCGCACGCAAAGTAGCGCCGGATACGATGCTGGCCATCCAAAACAGCGGCGGTATCCGTGAACCGGTCGAGACCGGCGATGTCTCTGTGGGCGATTTGATCGCCGTACAGCCGTTTGGTAACCGTTTGACGCTACTGGATGTTACTGGCGCTGAGCTACTCGAAACGTTCGAAATTGCCCTAACCAATGTGCCCGATGAGAATGGCGGATTTTTACAAGTGTCGGCAGGTGTTGAGCTGGTGTACGACAGCCGAGAGCCGGTAGGCGAGCGTGTGGTTAGCCTGACAATAACGCAGCAGGCTATTGACCCAGAACGCACTTACACCATCGCGACGAACAACTTTACTGCCGCTGGCGGCGATAGCCACGCAGTATTAGGGGCTGCTTACGAGGATGGCCGCAACACTATTGTTGGTAACACTGATTGGCAAATGCTGCGTGATTACCTAGTGTCGCTTGGGGAAGTAACTTACCGAGTGGAAGGGCGGATAGTAGATATTGCTGAAAGGGATTAGGTGAAAACAAGTCCCTGCAAAGAAGTCTCTGCAAAGAAGGGCTTTCGGGCCGTTTCTATTGAATGAAACGGCCCAGCGTTCTCACACAGTAATGATGCTTTTAAAGCCCCCATAAATAAGACGCTTACCATCAAAGGGCATGGGATTAACGTCCATTTGTAAACGTGAATCTTCCATGACTTTTGGCATAGCGACATCGCGTACCGCTTTGGAAGGCCATTCTATCCATGAAAAAATAACGCTTTCGTCGTTTTGGCGTTTAACCGCCATGGTGAACGAGGTGACCTCTCCTTCGGGAACATCGTCTTCCCAGCACTCCACCACTCGCAGTGCGCCGTACTCTTTGAACACGACGGCGGCAGCCCGGGCATGCTCAATAAATTCAGATTTATTATTGGTTGGCACGGCAGCGATGAAGCCATCGACATAGGGCGTGGCGGAAGTGTTCATGCTGTTTCTCCAGCGTTTGATTTCGGTGGGAGTTCTCGAGCGGGGCGTATTTCGATACTGCCGAATCGGGCAGGCGGGATGCGGCTAGCTAGCTGCAGTGCCTCATTCAAGTCGTGGGCTTCCAGCAGGTAGAAGCCAGCCAACTGCTCTTTGGTTTCGGCAAAGGGGCCGTCGGATACCAGTGTCTCGCCATCACGTACCCGCACGGTGGTTGCAGTCTCCGTTGGTTGTAATGGCTGCCCAGCGAGATAATTGCCGCTGGCGTTCAGGCGCTCGACCCCCGCGATACACTCCTGGTTGAGGTCGTGCCACTCCTGTTCACTCATGGAATTGATGATTTGCTCTTGGTAATACACTAGCGCAACGTACTTCATGGGACGTCTCCTTCGGTGGCTAAAGGACAGTTTTCTGACGAAACGTTAACCATCCAGTGAATGCCAAAGCGGTCGGTTGCCATGCCGAACCCAGGCGACCAGAAGGTGGCTTCGAAGGGCATAGTGATCTCGCCACCGTCCGCTAGGCGTGCGAACGTATTCGAGGCCTGTTCCTTATCTTGATACTCCAGCTGTACATGAACCCCTTGGGGAGCCATGTATTTCTCTGGGTCCATGTCGGCGCCCATTAAGCGTCGGCCACGCAGATTTAAAGAGGCATGGATAATGTGGTCATGGAGAGCAGGCGGGGTGTGTTCAGCGGCAGGCGTTTCAGCGTAAGTCATTAGGCATTCCAAATGACCACCAGTGACGTCGGCATAAAACTGCATGGCTTCACGGCAGGTGCCGGGAAAGGCAACATACACGTTCATTTCGTCCGGAATGCGGGCGTGGTGGCGGTGTTGTTCCAGGCCACCGCCCGGCTCGAAATCTTCCAGCGAAAAGTAACGCCGTAACTCTAGAGTCACGTTGCCATCGGCATCCTGAGTGGGCCACTGCTGAGCCCAATGAATGGCCTCTTCAAGTGTTGGCGCTTCTAGTACGCTGTAGCCTGCCATTCGTTCACTTGGCGGCGATAACGGGCCGGGGATGATGGTAGGCGAGCCATTCTCGAAACGGATTAGGCAGCCATCACTGGTTGGGCGTAGGCCGTTGCCGCTGACCAGTACCCCGGCCTTAATCATGCGTTCGTTATAGGCGGCCATGGCCGCTAGCATGTCCTGAGAGGGTAAGGTGCCATTTTCGGTAGTGGTATCGGCACGGCGAATTAGCATGAATTTCATTGAGAGACTCCTGGGTGATCAGGGGTGTTACTCTCACTAGTCGTTTGGCGGGTCTTCAAATCGACACGGCTTGTTTATTTTTTTATGCAGATTGCTCTAGTTCGTTTAATCGCTTTAGCAGAAAGCGTTTTTCGGGATCCAGCGTGGCTAATAGCAGCGCCTGTTGGTAGGCGCTGCAAGCAGCATCTTGTCTACCCAGGCGGCGCAGTAAATCCGCTTGTGCTGCATAAAATAGATGGTAGCGGCTCATTTGCGGGTGATGGGCCAATTCATCAAGATGCTGCAAGCCGATTGCCAGCGCACCATTCATGGCAATGGCCACTGCGCGATTCAGTGCCAGAATTGGTGAAGCGTTGCGGTGGCATAGGGCATCGTAGAGCCTCACGATTCTGCCCCAGTCGGTTTGCTCGGCGCTGCTAGCCTGGGAGTGTTCGGCGGCAATTGATGCTTGAAGGGTGTAGTAGCCTGTTGGTGTGAGGGCCAGCGCCTGCTCAAGCCACTCAATGCCGCTACGAATGTCCTCTTGGTGCCACAAATCTCTGTTTTGTTCGTCCAGGGTGACTAAATCACCAGCCTTGTCTTGGCGTGCATCGCGGCGCGCATCATTAAGCCGCATCAGTGCCATTAATCCAAACACCTCGCCACTGGGTAGCAGCCTTGCTAACGCCTCACCTAGGCGCATGGCTTCCTTCGTCAAACTGACATCGACGACATGGCTGCCCATGCTGCGTGAGTAGCCTTCGTTGAACACTAAATAGATAACCTGGAGTACATCCGGCAAGCGCTCGGGAAGCGCTTCGCTGTCAGGCACAGCGTAGGGGATGCGTGCATCGCGAATTTTGCGTTTAGCGCGCACGATGCGTTGCGCCAGCGTGGCGGGTTTCATGAGTAACACACTCGCCACCTGCTCGGTGGTGAGGCCACACATTTCCCGCAGGGTTAGTGCAACGCGTGCTTCCATGTTCAGGCTTGGGTGACAACACGTGAATAGCAGTCGCAGTGCATCGTCTTGGATCGTCGCGGGTTCGAGATCCAGTGTCTCTTCGGGGGGTAACAGCAAATGAGCTCGTCGTCGTGCTGCGCTACGCTGGCGAACCTGATTGATCCCACAGTGGTAGCCGGTACGAATTAACCAGGCTTGAGGATTGTCGGGCGTTCCGTTCAACGGCCATTGCTGAACCGCTGCCACAAACGCATCCTGCGTTGCTTCTTCGGCAAGCTCGAAATCCCCTAGTAAGCGAATCAGTGTCGCCTTTACGCGCCGGGAGTGATCACGGTATAGGGTGTCGAGGCAATAACATGCTGTCTTCATAGACCAGTATTCATCGCAGAGATCCATACGCTACCTGCACAAAAAACGAGTTGGGCAGCGAGTCGTTGTTATTAGCTCAAACGTAGCGCATGAAGTCTCCGATGACGTACTTTTCTTAAGAAACGATGTTAACTACCGGTGCGCTTTCGGGTGGTGCTGTTAAAAGGATGAAGTGCATCGCGGGTTACATAGAAGCGCAATGTTTCCCCTTCACGAACGGCTGGCTGGCCCGTGGTGCGAATCACCGTGGGTTGTTCGCTGTCGACGAGATTAACGTAAAGATGGCTTTCCGCGCCTGCCGCTTCAAAGAGCATTAGTGTCGCGTCGATCGCTAGATGGGGTGCCTCGGGTGCGGTGAGGTGCATGTCGTCTGGGCGAATGCCGAGGGTGTCGGTGCCTTCGGGAAGGTGTTCAAGCACGCTGCTGCTTTGAGTACGCAGATAATCCAACGGCAACATGTTCATTGCCGGGGAGCCAATAAATTCCGCAACGAACATCGTGGCCGGACGGGCGTAGATCTCCATCGGTGTGCCTACCTGCTCAATTTGCCCGGCATTCAGCACCACCAAACGGTCGCCCAGGGTCATTGCTTCCAGTTGATCATGGGTTACGTACAAGCTGGTGGTTTTTAGGCGACGTTGCAGCTGTTTAATCTCTACTCGCATTTGTACGCGCAGCTTGGCGTCCAGGTTGGAAAGCGGTTCATCGAATAAGAACGCTGAAGGCTCGCGGACCAGTGCTCGGCCCATCGCTACCCGCTGGCGCTGGCCGCCGGAAAGCTTGCGGGGTTTGCGCTCCAGGAAGTCTTCAATTTCCAGCATCTTGGCCGCTAAACGTACGCGTTTATCAATGTCGTCTTTTTTGAAACCTCGGTTCTTTAAGCCATAAGCGAGGTTGTTGTAGACAGTCATGTGCGGATAAAGCGCGTAGTTTTGGAACACCATGGCAATATCGCGCTCGGCGGGCTCTAGCTTATTCACTACTCGATCGCCAATTTTTAGCGTGCCTTCGGTGATGGTTTCAAGCCCGGCGACCATCCGCAGCAAGGTCGACTTACCGCAACCGGATGGTCCGACAAGTACGACAAATTCACCGTCTTCAATCTGTAGGTCGATCCCTTTGACCGCAGCGACGTTGCCCGCATAGGTTTTTTTTAGCCCTTCCAGGGTAATGCTGGCCATCGTTATTTCTCCGTCTCGGTCAGGCCTTTTACAAAGAGGCGTTGCATAAACAGAATCACCAGTACCGGGGGCAGGGCGGCCATTACTACGGCAGCCATAATCAAGTGCCACTGGGGATTTTCTTCTGAGGTCATGCGCTGAATGCCCATCACAATGGTGTAATAGTCAGGGTCGGTGGTGATCAGCAGTGGCCACAGGTATTGGTTCCAGCCATAGATGAACATGATCACAAACAGCGCCGCGATATTAGTAACGGATAGCGGCATAAGGATGTCTTTAAAGAACTTGAGTGGACCAGCACCATCGACTCGGGCCGCTTCCAGCATCTCTTCCGGAATCGTCATAAAGAACTGACGAAATAGGAACGTCGCCGTTGCCGAGGCAATCAGTGGGATTGAGAGACCCGCGAAGCTGTTCAACATATTGAGATCTGCGACGACCTGAAACGTCGGAATAATGCGTACTTCGACGGGCAGCATCAGCGTGATGAAAATTAGCCAGAAGAAGAACATCCGAAAACGAAAGCGGAAGTAAACAATCGCAAACGCCGACAGTAGCGAGATCGACAGTTTTCCTACGGTAATTGCCATGGCCATAACAAAACTGTTCCACAACATCATGCCTGCTGGTGGGGCACCTGCGTTGGAAACGCCGGACTGCCACATACGGGTAAAGTTTTCGATGCCATGGGCGCCGGGCAGCATCGGCAGCGTGCCGCGTAGCAAATCGCCTGGTGCCTGGGTAGATGCCACTAGCGCAACGTACACGGGGAACACCACCACTGCGACGCCAAGCATTAATGTGAGGTGGGCAAAAAAATTCGCCCAGGGTCGGTTCTCAACCATCACAAGGCTCTTTTGTTAGTAAGTAGTTGGTAGACAAACGGCATTAGTAATTCACCCGTCGTTCAATAAAGCGGAACTGCACCACCGTAAGGGCGACTACAATGGCCATTAAAGTCACCGACTGAGCGGCCGATGAGCCTAAGTTCAAGCCTACGAAGCCATCGGCGTAGACCTTATAGACCAGCGTGTTGGTCGCTTGGGCAGGGCCGCCCTGAGTGGTGGCGTGGATAATGCCGAACGTATCGAACATGGCGTAAACCACGTTGACCACCATCAAAAAGAAGGTGGTGGGTGTTAGCAGTGGGAAAACGATGGTCCAGAACCGTTTTATGGGGCTTGCGCCATCAATAGCTGCCGCTTCAATGAGCGACTGGGGTATCGACTGTAAGCCTGCGAGGAAGAACAGAAAGTTATAAGAAATCTGCTTCCAGGCGGCGGCAAAAATCACCAGCATCATGGCATCTGCGCCAGAGGTGCGGTGGTTCCACTGGTAGCCGACCATGTCCAGTATGTAAGGCACAATGCCAATTGAAGGGTTGAAGATAAACCACCACAGCACACCGGCAATGGCGGGGGCAATCGCGTAGGGCCACACCAGCAGCGTGGTGTAGGTGCTGCGTGATCGGATCATGCGATTAACCGTGCTAGCTAACAGCAGTGCAACGGACATGGAAAGCAGCGTGGTACCTACCGCAAACACCACCGTGACAGAGAGCGAGTTGAGATAAGCGCCATCGCGAAAGAGTCGCGCAAAGTTTTCTAAGCCCACAAAGGTGGTGCGTAGCCCAAAGGCATCTTCCCGCAGCAGTGACTGGTAAAGCGCTTGACCGGCAGGCCAAATAAAGAAAATCAGCGTGACAATGACCTGAGGAGCCAGCAGGGCGTAGGGCAAAAAGCGCCCAGGAAAGGTCATGCGTTTGGTTTGCATAGGCGACGTATCCTGCGTCTATAAACGGCACCAATAAGTGGGGCACTTAAAAAAAGGCTCGCCGCCTGCCAGGGGCAGGCGGCGGAGCGGGTGCTTACTTACTGGTTGGCTGATTGAAAGTCGCGCAGCAATCGATTACCACGTTCAACCGCAGAATCGGCAGCTTCTTGGCCAGATTTAGCACCGGTCATCACGGCCTCCATCTCTTCGGAGATGATGTCGCGGATCTGTACAAAGTTACCAAATCGCAGGCCCTTCGAGTTTTCAGTCGGCTCGTTTAGCGTCATCTGCTTCAGAGAGATATCGGCGCCCGGGTTCTCATCGTAGTAGCCCTGCTCTTCGCTCAAGTCCCACGCCGCTTGGGTGATTGGCAAGTAACCGGTTTGCTGGTGCCACTCGGCTTGTACTTCAGGTTGTGAGAGGTACTCAAAGAAGGCAGCAACGGCTTCATATTCGTCATCGGTGTGGCCTTGCAGTGCCCACAGGGTGGCACCGCCAATGATGGAGTTCTGTGGCGCACCATCAACGTCGTCATAGTAGGGCTGCATACCGAAACCGACTTCAAAGTCGGAATTAGCAGCGACATCTGCGCGGGATGCAGAAGAGCCAAAGAAAATCGCACACTCTTGTGAGTAAAACAGCGGTTCAGAGTCTGGCCCGGAACCAGGGCCGCCCCAGTTAAAGGCGTTTGCATCTTGCCACGTCTTCAAATTATCCCAGTGGCGGGCCACCAGTTCATTGTTGAAGTTGAACTCTGTTTCTATCCCGCCAAAACCGTTTTCTAACGTCCCTAGCGGCGAGTTATGCATGGCAGAGAAGTTTTCCAGCATCACCCAGCTCGGCCATGAGGTGGTGAAACCACAGTTGGCAGCACCCGATTCGGTAATTTGAGTTGCGTACTCCGCCACTTCGTTCCAGGTTTGCGGCGGCTGCTCAGGGTCTAAACCTGCCTCCTCAAACACGTCACGGTTGTAATACATAATCGGCGTAGAGGAGTTGAACGGGAACGACAGCATGTTGCCGTTTGTGTCGGTGTAGTAACCGACTACCGCAGGAAGGAAAGCGTCGCGATCAAACGCCCGGCCATGATCTTCCATTAGCTGATACACCGGATAAATGGCGCCATCAGCATTCATCATAGTGCCTGTGCCGACTTCGAATACTTGGAGAATATGGGGCTGTTCGCCTGCACGGAACGCCGCAATGGCACCGGTCATCGTTTCGGTATAATTGCCGCGATAGCTAGGCGTTACACGGTAATCATCCTGAGAGGCGTTAAACTCCTCCGTCATTTCTTCAAGGATTTCACCAAGCTGGCCTCCCATGGCGTGCCACCAAGTGACTTCGGTCGCGGAATGGGCAGAAAGGCTAAACGTGGCGGTAGCCACCCCTAGGGCAAGCGCGTGCAGTGTGAAACGAGACATAACGGCTCCTTGTGGGTCGTTCGCAGTACGTTTATTAAGTTTTTGGGTGCACTGAACAGTAGAAAGTGTAGATGACGTTTTCATGAATGCACGATGAACTCGACGTGACAGTCAACGTTTAGCTGGCCGCCGACCTGCTGAATAGGAAAAGGTGAATGGCGGTGATAGGGTGATTTGAGATAGGGTGATTTGAGATAGGGTGATGTGAGACAAAGTGATATGAAGAGCCTAACTAACGAGAGCAGCATGACTGACGCGACCACATTACTAGCGAAGCTGGTATCATTCGATACCACCTCAAGTGGATCAAATTTAGCCTTAATTGAATTCGTTGAGCACTATTTAGCAGATTATGGTGTTGCTTCAGAGCGGGTGATGAGCCCGTGTGGAACCAAAGCCAACCTGATTGCCCGCGTAGGTCCGGACGTCCCTGGCGGCGTGATGCTTTCTGGGCATACCGACGTGGTGCCGGTGGCAGGTCAGCCATGGTCTAGCGACCCGTTTACTTTACGTGATGGCGGCGATGGCCGTCTTTACGGGCGTGGCACCTGTGATATGAAAGGCTTTATTGCCTGTGCGTTAGCCATGGTGCCTACCTGGGTCAATGCGTCGCTGAAGCAGCCTATCTTTTTCGGGTTTTCTTATGACGAAGAAATCGGCTGTGTGGGCGCACCTAGTCTTATTCAACGCTTTTACGAGCACTACTCCACCACCGCCCACGTAATTGTTGGTGAACCTACCAGCATGCAGCCTGTGGTCGCTCAAAAAGGCGCAACTAATCTGCGCACCACCGTGATTGGTCGGGAGGCCCACAGTAGCCAAGTGAATCAAGGCACGTCAGCTATCCATGTTGCGGCAAGGCTCGTCACGTTTATTGAAGACACGATGGCGGCATTGGTGGAAGAGGGGCGCGTCGACGAGGCCTTTAACGTGCCGCACACCAGTCTGCATGTGGGCAAAATAAAGGGTGGCACGGCAATCAATATTATGGCGCGGGAGTGCCAATTCGAGTGGGAAATTCGCCACCTACCCACGGACACCTTCGACGAAATATATGCACGCTTTGAGGCATATTGCGAACAGCTTAGCGAGGAGCTAACTGCAAAAGGTAAAACGGTAGAGATGACCACAGAGCCGTTAAACGTGACAGTGCCGGGGCTGGCCGACCGAGATAACGATCAGGTACTACGCTTGGCTAAAGACCATTTGCCTAGCAGTTGCTGTCAGCATGCGGTGGCATACGCCACCGAGGCTGGGCAGTTCCAGGGTCAGGGATTGCAAACCATTATTTTAGGGCCGGGCAGCATCGCCCAGGCGCATCAACCCGATGAGTATATTGAGACGGCCCAGTTGTATGAATGCACGGCGTTTATGCAGCGATTAGGGCAGGCGTTAGAAACATCCTATTCGGGATGATGGCTGCTAATGAGTCCGTAATATAAATAGCGCACAATAAAAAACACCCGCCAATGGTTAAACGGGCGGGTGTTTTTCTGAAACATTTCTATGATGCTTATTACAACTAGTGCTGATGTTGCTCTTCATAAAGCTCTGCTTTCGCATGGCGCATCACATCTTCGCAGGCCTGTTGGCGGGCAAGCTGAGTCAGCAGCCGCTGAGTCACTTCAAACCCTTTTTCCAAACAGGTATCGACTTCGTCTCGGCTAACGTGCGGAGAGACGTTGTAGTCGATTTTTACCGTACGGCCACCGCCTTCTAGTCGATCGGCGATTTGTCTAAGCCGCCACGCGATTCGCTCTTTCCAGGTTGCTGATTCTACCGCGCCTTCGTTTACGCTAAACGTGCACTGCCATTCGGGTTTGTAAACCTTCATAGGAGAACCTCCACTGCGTTTGGAAAGAATGATCGATCGTGTGTCGTACTCCGTCTGTCTGATGATGTAGCTCTGGTACTATACCTAACTCTGTGCCAATACCGAAACAAAACGTATACCAAATCAATAAACCAAAGAATACAGAGCTTTCAATATGACGCTTTCAACGCCAGTCTCAACGTCAGGCAACTGCCCGTGTGGCAGTGGTGCTGCATTCACGGCGTGTTGCCAGCCTTATCATCAAGGTGCAACGGTACCTACGCCGGAAGCGCTAATGCGTTCGCGTTATACAGCATTTGCGTTGAATAGCCGTGATTACCTACTTGCCACTTGGCATGCATCAACGCGGCCAGGGCAGCTAGCGTCCGACCCAGACACTCAGTGGAAAGCGCTCACGATTGTTGCGGCACCGCCAGCAAAAGATGGGCAGGGCACGGTACATTTTTTAGCCTATTTTCGTGAACAAAACCGCTGGCATGTGCTGGAAGAAAGCTCACGCTTTGTGTTTGAAGATGGGCGCTGGTGGTATGTGGATGGCGTGCCGACCATCGAGCGCCTTAAACCACGGCGAAACGAACGCTGCCTATGTGGCAGCGGTCGAAAAATAAAGAGTTGTTGCGGTGAATAGCCAAACCGCTAATTCCACAACGACTAATTCCCAATGGTACCTCTACTTACTTGAGTGCAAGCGTGGCACCTATGTGGGGATTACCAATAACCTAGCGAAACGTTACCAAGCGCACTGCGATGGTAAAGGCGCCCGCTATACCCGCGCCAACCCTCCGCTGGCACTGCTCGGCGCGCAGCCGTTTACAGATCGCGCAGCGGCCAGCCGCGCTGAATATGCGCTCAAGCGTCAAACGCCAAGTCGAAAACGTGAATGGGCCACTCAGTGGCCTTACACGTTATAAGTTAGTAACCATAGTGCGGACGCTTTTCTCAGGAGGTAACCGCCTGCGGCAGGCGGGTAGTGGTAATATCACTGCCAAGCATCAAGAAAACTCCATCCGCGTGCGCCAACCAGTGTCGGAGCATTCGGGAATAAGAACCAATAGTTAAGTTTAAGGCGTGATGTGTGTATAAATTAATATCAGCAAGCGCTGTGTGCTTTTTTGTTTTTATATTATGGATCCTCTATTTAGCTAACACTGGCGGAAATAGCCTATTTTTCGATTTTATTCGGAGCATCCCGTATGGCGATAAGCTGGGGCATATGGGATTGTTTGGCTTTCTTACACTAGCAGCCGTGGTTGGTTCGAAGTTTCGAGCGTTTCAGTGTGGAAAGTTGAACATTTATTATGGTGCGGTACTTGTCGCATTGTTCACCATTGGTGAAGAGTTCAGCCAACTATTTATTCCGTCTCGCACATTTGACCTTCTTGACTTGGCCGCAAATTTTGTCGGTATAGCACTGGCGGTGAGTATTGCCTATCTGACAAATAAATATGTAATTAAGAGGCTGTGAGGTTAGGCTATTTTTCACAGACGTTGGGTTTCAGGCTGAGCAACCTCGTTATATTATCACAACTCTTTGCCAGCGCTGGTCACGAAAGTTAAAGTGTTCTCTCGTCTCAGATTTACCATGACTGAGAGTGTCCTTCTATTAATTCATGATTTTAATTTAATCTTAAAATTTGAAATAGGTAATGATAATTTATTTTTATAATCAATGTTATGTATAGCAATATGCCAAGTGCCTTTGCGATAGGAGCTTACAAACAGTCCATAGTGATCAGGGTAAAACATTATCCCGACAAACATTGCCAGAGCCGAGTAAATGCTACGCTTTCCATTCCCCCATAACCAATATTGCATAGCTATCTCTTGGGCCGTATTGGTAGAGTAACCCGTCAAAATATGAAAAATATCATGATTTTCGCAATGCGGTTGAGGTTCAAATTCGTGCTGTGATAAAAAACACCCCAAACTAAATCCCAAGCTATCAGTCGGGTATGCAAGTAGTTGCTCTACGCGAATATTCCACGCTGGTCCAGTTTTAAATAATATGTATAAGTGGCTAGACAGTTTAAATCCAAAGCCTATTAACGCCTCTCGTATTGTATAAATAAAATTTAGTTTTGAAGCTTTATGATAAATGTTAGTCATACTCACCGCGGCAAAAATGCCAGTGCTCTTGCTCTAAAGGCTCACAAAATGTATAAACATACCCCACGTCTTCTTTTAGAGCTTCAGCGATAGAAGGAACGAACTCCTCACTCCAGTCAGCCCAGTTATACTGCCTGAACTCAGTAAGTCGAGATTTTGCTGTATGACTTGGCGTGTATTCTTGAAAGCCGTTGGGATTATACTGAATGTATCGGTAAGTGATGGGAACAAACTCTTTTACTATGTCAAAATAAAAATAAGCAGTAAAAGAACATTTAGGTTCGCATCGGTAAGAAAATGATACATGCTCGATCTTGCTATTCACGTCCGTTATGTCGGAGGGAAGTTTGTCGATGAAAGAATCACCTCGTAGTGACTCTGGCAATAAAATCTCATTTGTTACTCCAATGCCTCTTAAGTTTTTTTGTTGCATAAAGGCGTGAACTTGATCAGCAATAGTAGTTAGAGCCTGTGTTTGCTTTATTCCAGGCCGATAGCGCTCAACTGCCAGTAAATAACTTAGCCAGGCAAGAAAAATGCTGATGATCACCAACGAGATGATGATGGCTTTACGGCGATAGAAATGCATTTTTAAATTATTATACTCTGTATTGGTTGATGATTTTTAATAAGGTTGAGCACAGCATAGCCAATTGCTAGAGATGCTTACCTGTGCAGAGATACCAATGTGCCAACTCTGTAGTCTCGCAGAATAAATAACCATTTTTTAAGGGGCTGGCTTCTTCGGTGTTTTCGAGGGCATCTACTAACGATGGAATTACCCCCTCCTCAAAATATGCCCCACTAGGAGAGTATCTTAAATACCACCAAGGTGCGTATAATGGAAAGCCGCTTACTTCAAAAGGTCTTTTAATTCTAAAGAAAGCCTCGAAGTAGCAGTCTTGAAAATGACCGCAAACTTTCGTAAAGCTTGCGTTTTTGATATTAAGGGTTGAGTCTTCTATACTTTTTATTGCAGAGCTTGGGATTTGATTTTCTAGTATTGTCGGTTTAGCACGAAATCTACCATCACGTATATACGCCTCGGCATTTCCATTCTCTATGATGATTTTTAATATATCGTTTTTATCTATAAAGTCGAAGATTTTTTCGGCGCTCTTAGTAAGTTTGGGATCAGGGTGGTAGGTCATAACACCATAGATGTAACGCTGCCAGGCAAAAAAAGCAACGCCAACAATTAGGGGTATTATAAAAATCTTACGTCTATAGAATGACATTATTGTGCTGCTCCCTGGCTGTTTTTCAATTTAACTTCTTCCAGCCGCCGTCTGACCCCTTGGCAAGTATGGGGTATTTTGGAGCCCTTTTCCTCTGGATACTCTACTTGAGTGATTTCATTCATTAGTAGAGAGCCCGTTAACTGCTGAGGGGTAAAACGCTCATACAACGATATGCCTAAGTGGACTGAAAGGTAGTCGGTTACATCATCAAAGCGACGAAACCCCTCACCGTTAATATCACTGCGGTCAGTTGGCGATCTACCAAATTTTCTAAAATCATCGAGATACTGCGCCAGACCGGCGCCGTCTAATAGGCTGTCTTCAGAAAAGCCGATGTAGCGGCCAACATAACCGTAGTGAATGTTGGACCAGATATCGTAATAATATTCGTAGCCTTGGTATTTATGGTGATACGGTTCAGTCGTGATACCTAAGGTTGCAAACTGCCTTCCCCTCTCAGGATTCACCCTTGGGTCAAAGTATTGTTTGTGATCCCATACGCCGCCTGGCCTCACCAGTAAAGCCCAGCGGCCAAGTGCCGCTGCTTTTAGTTGCATTTCGATCTGCATAAAATTAGGCCTTGTGACTTCACGAGCAAGGCGCTGAACGATATTGAGTGACTCGCCTTCTCGCTGCCAGCGCTCTATGGCTTCAAGCCCGCTATAGGCGTTCTGCTGCTTTATACGCTGGGCGTCGTCGGATTCAACGTTGGTCTGAATTTCCTCAACGATCCAGGCAGCAACTTCCAGCGCCTGATCTCTATGTGGGCAGGGAACCGTGACGATAAAAGGGTCATCCAGCGTGGCGGGGGTGGTGGTGGTTTGTGCTATATGCTGCCACTGGGCCATTTCAACTGCTCCTGATCAAAACGTCGACGACCTTGGCAGCAAGCTCTGAATCCATCAGGTCTGCTTCCCCTTCGGCGTTGGTTTTCCCCTCGTTTGTTTCTCCACTTTTCAGAACTAACCGATAGAGTTGATTAGCAAGCGGGGAGCCGTATTCATCACGCAAAACAACGCGTCGGTTGTAGCGAGGTGGTTGAATGCCGGGGAGTGACGAGGCGCTTGCCCCGCCTGAAGGTTGGCCAGTGACAGCACTGGAGGCTGCGATTACCGTTCCGCCACATGAAGTTTGACTGCCGTGAATGGCGGCCGCAGCACCTTCAATGGTGTACCAGTCCAAGCCGGTAACGATACTGGCACCACAAGAGCTGCGGTCGCCAACGCGGGCGGCGGGAACGCCGTCAACAAAGGTGGTCGAGGCCGCACTGACAATGCGGTGAGGGCCTCCCTTGCAGGGGCAGGCAACTTGGTCGCCAAGCTTCGCTTGTTCCATGGCAGTATTATCTTCCTGATAAAGCCACTAAAGAATGCTTAAAGTGACTGCTCGTCTGAAGTTTTTAAATGGTTAGAGTGATTTGAGCTGGCTAAATTATCAAGCTAGCATTGGCTGGTAAATACTAAAAAATGTGTAATATTGATACTCTTAGCGTGTGATTAATTATCCATAATAAATAGTAGTTAAGTTTCAAAAGCATAAAAAAAAGGCAATTAATTGCCTGGCTTAAATATTCTTTATGTTTGGTAATAAAGCGCGATGCAACGCACCGCGCTTTTGGCTTTACTTTAGGGGATGTTTACCGAACTACCGTGACAGTACACGCTGCCTGGCGCACAACATTTAAGGCGGTGGAGCCCATAAAGTGGTCAGGGAAGCCGGGGCGGTTAGAGGAAATAATGATGCAGTCGACGCCGTTGCGTTTGGCAAACTTGACCACCTGATGGGCGGCGTTGCCTTCCACAACATGAATCTCGTAGCTTTCGTCGCCAATTTTCTTACGAATACCGTCCTTAATGCGCTGCGCAGTGGTTTCGCGGTAATCACTAGGCAGTGATGGAGCGATATAAGGGGGAATACGCTCCATCACCGAAATGATCTGTATGGTGCTGTCCGCGTCTGCCAGCTTGCGTGCCACGTCGATTTTTTGCAGCACATTGGAGTTATTGTCTGCCGCCGTGGTGATTAGAATATTCTTATACATATTGCGTGCCCTCAGGTTGATAGGCGGTGGTGCGAGGCGACAAAGCGGCCGCCTCTGGCCACGTGTTGGTCTGATAGGTGGCGATCTACTTCGCTAGCTCGGCTTGCGGCTGACTGTCAGTGGGCGACTGGTTATAGGTGTTGACGTCGTTACGCTCGCCTTCACGCCAAATGCAGATATTGAACAGGCCATACAGAATGGCAATCACGGGGGTGATAATGGCGAGGAAGGTCCAACCCATGTAATCCCACGCGGACACACCGAGCACGCCCATGTAGTAAGCACCGCCCAGCCCCCAAGGAACCAGTGGCGACGTGACCGTGGCCGAGTCCTCGCAGGTGCGTGAGCATACTGATGGCAGGATTTTGAGTTTGCGGTAGGCGGGCACGAACATGCGCCCTGGAATAATGATGGCAATATACTGGCTGGCCGAGAACAGGTTGGTGGCTAATGATGAGACAACGTGAGTAACGATTAGCCCGCGTGAATTACTGACCAGTTTGCCCATCTTTTCCAATAACACTTCGAGCATGCGGGTTTTCTCTAGTAGGCCACCCAGGCTAAGCCCGATAAAGCCCAGCGAGATTGTCCACATCATGCCTTGCAGGCCGCCACGGCTGAGTAAGCTATCGACGGCTTCAACACCGGTTTCCGAGACATAGCCGTAGTTCATGTAATTCATCATGCTGCCCAGCCCGACGCCTTGAGTGGCAACGGCGAGTCCCGCCCCTAACAGGCTACCAATCACCATCACCGCAAGGGCATTGATGCGCCGGTAGGCCAAAACAACCACCACCAGTGGCGGCAAGAAGGCGAGCAGCCCCACTGAGAAATTATCGCTGATGCCTGCTAGCAGTTCAGCGGTGCGGGAAATATCAGCCCCTTCGCCGTCAAAGCGCATACCAATAAAAAAGAACAGAATAATGGTAATGATTAGTGCAGGGCCGGTGGTGTAGAACATCGAACGGATGTGGTCGAACAGGTTGGCCTCGGCAACCCCTGCAGCGAGGTTGGTGGAGTCTGATACCGGTGAAATCTTGTCACCAAAGATAGCACCGGAAATAACTGCGCCTGCGGTCATTGCTGGTGAAATGCCTAGCCCGCTGCCGATGCCGATAAAGGCAACGCCGAAGGTGGCGGCAGTGGTCCATGAGCTGCCGGTGACCAGTGATGCAACAGCACACACGATGACGGCCGTGACCAGAAAATAGGAGGGGTTGATCAGTTGAAGACCATAATAAATCAGAGAGGGTATCGTGCCGGAGGCAATCCAGCTGGCAACTAGCACACCGACCATCATCAAGATCAGCATGGGTAGCATGGCGATTTCGCAGCCATACAAGATGCCTTTCTGAACATCCTGCCAGCTGAAGCCGGAATACAGCGCGATGATGGCGCAGACCACAATGGCAAAGATCAGCGAGATATGGGTGACCCAATCTTCGCCGAGGATAAATATCTGCGCAAACATCATGAAGCATAAGAAACCGATGCCAATGATGGCGCCCCAAAACGAGGGTCGTTTGTTTTCGTCGTTCGTTGTTGTTGACGTTGTCGTCGACATTATTGTTCTCCTTATAAGGAGTTAGTGTTATTTGCCGTTTGGTTAAACGGCGTCCAGTTGTCTTAGCGTTCTAAAATGATGGCGATGCCTTGTCCGCCGCCAATACAGGCCGCCGCGCAGCCGTAGCGCTGCTGGCGGGATTGAAGAAGTCGGCCAAGGGTGCCTGCGAGGCGAATGCCGGTTGCGCCTAACGGGTGCCCCAGCGCCATAGCGCCGCCCCAGATATTGACGTTTTCAGGATCAATCGAAAGCTCACCCATGGCATGCAGCGGCACTGCGGCGAAGGCTTCATTGATTTCCCATACGCCGATATCCTGTGGTGTCAGCTGGGCCTGTTTCAGTGCGCGTCGAATAGCGGCGGCGGCTCCGGCCCCCATCTCCTCTGGCTTGACGCCGCAGTCGGCGATGGCCACAACACGCGCCAAGGGACTAATGCCGTGTTGGCGTAGGGCAGATTCAGACA
The DNA here is from genome assembly GCF_923868895.1 of Halomonas sp. TD01. Taxonomy (GTDB): domain Bacteria; phylum Pseudomonadota; class Gammaproteobacteria; order Pseudomonadales; family Halomonadaceae; genus Vreelandella. The sequence continues at coordinate 932,950 of NZ_OV350343.1, read as the reverse complement.
TCAGTAGCGTGGCAGCAGCACCCGAGGTTAGCGGCGAGCTGTTGCCTGCGGTCACTACGCCGCCTTGCATAAATACCGGGTCCAGCCCTGCCAAGCGCTCAGCGCTGGTATCCGCGCGGATATTGCTGTCCGCGCTGATCGGTTCGCCCGCCGCGTTGTTCAGGGTCAAACGCTCAGCGTCGAAGTGACCTGCTGCGTTGGCCTTGGCGGCACGCTGGTGGGAACTGAGGGCGAGGGTATCCATCGCCTCGCGCGAAATGCCGGCTGCTTTGGCCAGCCGTTCGGCGGTCAGCCCCATATTGAGCACCACATCCAGCGCCAGCCAGTCGGCTTTTTGCAGTGCTTGAGGGCTGGTCAGCACGCCTTCCTTAAACAGTGCCGGGCCCATGGGCACACGGGTCATGTTTTCCACGCCACCGGCCATGCCAACCTCAACCGCGCCCGACTGAATCTCCCGTGCGGTGCTGCGCAGAGCGGCAAGGCCAGAGCCACATTGCTGATCAATTTGGCGGGTTGCGCAGCCCTGGCCATGTGCTCCCAGCCGCTGGGCAAGCCACAGGGGGTAACGCCCACCAAAGCTCCACTGCTCTTTTACTGGCAGGGCGCAGCCAATGCTCAGGTCTTCCACCACCGCGCCGTCAACGCCGCTACGTGCTAATAAGCCATCGAGCACGCTGGCCAACAGGGCATCGCTGCGGGTATCGGCCCAGGCATCGACCTCGGGTTTGCGGGGGTGTGCGCGGCTGAAGGCGCTGCGCGCATAGTCGGCGAGATACACGTCTCTCATGAAGGAGTCTCCTGGTTGTCTGCCATGCGCGCCCAGCGATGGATGAACAGGGCATAGGTGGTCAGCACGTGGCGGATCGAGTCGATGTTGACGCACTCATCTACGCCGTGAATGCGCTGGGCAATCGGGCCATAGCAGGTGCCGTTGATCTCACCGGAAACGTGGAAGGCCCTCAGGTCAGTGGTGCAGGTGGATAGATAGTGGGCAGGTGGTTCGCCGAGCAGTGCTTCGTGGCACTCCGAGAGAAGCCGGATGCCCGGGGTATCGAGATCGACCACATGCCCTTCGGAACGAAAGCCGTGGAAGCTGATCGTGGGTGGCGGTGTGGCGTCGTCAAGCTCGGCGTGGCGGGTCATCAGGGTGTCGCTGACCCGTTGCATGGCCTCCTCTGGTGACATGCCGGGCGGGAAGCCAACGCGGCCTTCCAGAATGGCGTGGGCCGGTACGCTGGAGGCCCAGTTGCCCGCATCCACGCGGCCAACGCTCAGGTTGAACGGGTGAGGGTGGTCGACGTACAGCGCAGGCCGGGGAAGCTCATTCATTTCCGCTTCCAGCGCCTTCAGCGCGGGCAGGTATTCCTGCAGGGATTCAATCGCATTGCGCCCGGCGCTGGGGTCAAGCACATGGGCGGGTACGCCATCCAGGCGCATCCGGAACCACAGCACACCCACTTGGCCAGCGTAGATCTGAGCGCCGAAAGGTTCCGGTATCAGTACGAAATCACCGCTAAAACCTTGATGCAGGCAGGCCAGCGCACCGTTGCCGGTGCACTCTTCTTCAATCACGGTTTGTAGGGTGAGCGGAAAGTTGATCTCTACCCCCGCCTGACGCACGGCCTCAACTGCCATTACCATGGCAGCAATACCGGCTTTCATGTCGCCCGCGCCACGGCCATACAGCCAGCCATCTTTTTGCCAAGGCTCCCAGGGGGGGCGGGTCCACATATCGACAGGCTCGGCAGGTACTACATCGAGGTGACCGTTGAACACTAAATGTGGTCCTGGCGCGCCGGGGTTAAGGTCTGAAATGACATTGTAGCGGCCAGTACTGGGCCATTCGGTGGGAGCACGATGGGGGTGCTCCTCAAAGCCCGGGGCATCCAATGGCACGCGGGTCACTGGCAGGCCCAGGCGTTCAAGGTGGCGCTCCATGGTGTCCAGCGCGCTCCGTTCCTGGCCGATGACGCTGTAGCCCCGCACCAGATCACTGGTGAGCTCTATCGTGTCGTCCATCAAGGCATTGCAGCAGGCGATAATGCGTTGTTCGGTGGCGTTGAGCATCAGAATCTCCCTAAACGTGATTCATCGATCAGCAGGGTGGCGTCAGTCGCCTCACGCAGCGCTTCAACGCTCAGCCCTTCGGCGATTTCCACGACTTCAAGCCCTTCTGGCGTCACATCCATCACCGCTTTCTCGGTGATAATGCGGGAAATACAGCGGCTGGCGGTCAGGGGGAGTTGGCAGCGGGTCAGCACCTTGGGGTTGCCGTGCTTGTCGTTATGCGAACACAGCACTACCAGCCGGGCCACTTTCTGGGCCAGCTCCATGGCACCGCCAATGCCGGGTGAGAACTTGCCGGGAATTTTCCAGTTGGCCAGGTTGCCCTCCTGGTCCACCTCAAAAGCGCCCATGAAGGTCACGTCCACGCGGCTGCGGCGGATCATGGCGAACGAGGTGGCGCTATCGAACACGCTGGCCCCTGGGCGGGTGGTGATATAGGCGCCGCCGGAATCAATCATGTCGATATCGGGTGCTTCGCCTTCTTGGCGGGGGCGACAGCCCAGCACGCCATTTTCGGAATGCATCAGCACATTGATGTCGTCGGGCAGATAGTGGAACAACCGCGTTGGCAGACCGATGCCCAGATTAACGATCTGGCCGTCGATGACTTCACGGGCGGCGCGGGTCAGCATGCGCTGCTGATCAGAGATCATGGGGGCGAACTCCTTGCTGGCTGGACGAGCGGTCGACCTGCACCACATGACCGACAAAAGCACAGGGCGTATGAATGGTGTCGATAGGCAGGTCGCCGGGTTGGTCGATACGGTAGGTTTGGGCAATCACCCGCTCGGCAGCCATGGCCATTAAGGGATTGAAATTGCTGGCCGTGGCGCGATAGATCAGGTTGCCGTAGCGGTCGGCTCGCTCAGCGTGAATGAGAGCAACATCAGCCTGTAAAGCAGGTTCAATGGCCCAGGTACAACCTTCGATATTGATTTCCTGACGGCCTTCGGCGATTTCCGTACCGATGCCGATATCGGTAAGAAAGCCGCCGTGGCCAACGCCTGCACAGCGGATTTTTTCAGCCAACAGCCCCTGAGGATGAAAAATGACCTCCATCTCGCCAGCATTCATGGCGTCAATGGCTGTTCGGTTGAGGCCTAAGTGAGAGGTGATCAAGCGCTTTACACGGCCTGCCTCAATTAGCTTGCCGATACCGATACCGGGTTCATTGGCATCGTTTTTGATCAGCGTCAGGTTGCGTTGGCCGCTGGCGAGAAGGGCGTCAAGCAACGCAAACGGCGTGCCTGGCGAGCCAAAGCCGCCGACCATGATGGTCGCGCCATCAGGAATATCGGCGATGGCCACGTCAATATCACAGACTTTGTGGTTCAGCAGCGTCATGGCGTTTAGCTCTCACTGATGGGGTGTGTATGTAGTGCAGAAGGCGGCGTGGTAAGCGCTTGATCAAAACGCGCCATGGCGCGTGCTAAACGTTCCAGCAGAACGTCGACTTCTTGGGCCTGAATGGTTAACGGCGGGCAAACCAGGAAGTGATCACCCGCGATACCATCCAGAGTGCGGCGGGGATAGATCAGAAGACCTTCCTGTTTGGCCAATGCGGTGATCTGGGCAAAGCGGTTTTGCTCAGCAGGGAAAGGCTGGCGCGACGCGCCATCGGCGACGAGCTCGATGCCCCATAACAGGCCAGCGCCGCGCACATGGCCGATCCAGTCGTAGCGCTCGGCAAGCCTGCGAAGCCCAGCTTCCAGCTGAGCGCCGCGCTGGCGGGTGTTGTTCAGTAAATCTTCGCGCACAATGGCCTCAAGCACGGCTAGGCCGGTGGCACAGGCTAACGGGTTGCCAGCATAGGTGTGACCGTGTTGGAACCCTCCGCTGGCCATGACCGTTTCGACGATAGCGCTGCGGGCGAGCATCGCGCCAATCGGGTAGTAGCCCGCGCCCAGCCCCTTGGCGGTGACCAGAATGTCCGGCACCACATCGTAATGCTGGCAGGCAAACCAAGTGCCAGTTCGGCCCACGCCGGTGAGCACTTCATCGGCAATCAGCAGGCAACCGAACTCATCGCACAGGGCGCGAATGCCTTGTAGGTAGCGTTTGCCTAACAGCCGTGCACCGGTGCTGGCACCGCCGATGGGCTCCAGTACAAAACCAATCAGTGATTCAGGACCAGCGGCTTCCATGGCGGCGCGGGTCTCTGCCAGGATGCGTTCAACGTGGGTGTCATCATCACACTCTTGATGGCGATAGAAATCCGGCCCCGGCACTTTGATAGACGCATGGGTCATGCTGGTGAACGGCGCTTCCAGCGGCTGATAGCCGGTCATGCCCAGTGCCCCCATGGTGCTGCCATGATAAGACGGACGCAGCGATACAAAGCGCTGGCGCTGAGGCTGGCCAAGGGCGAAAAAGTATTGCCTCGCCAGCTTGAGAGCCGACTCCACCGCCTCGGAGCCGCTGGAGATGAAAAACACCTTGCCGAGTTCACCCTCAAATAGCTCGACCAGCCGATGACCAAGCGCAACGGCGGGGGCGCTTTCAAACTGGGTGCGGTAGGTGAAGGCCACCTTATCCATCTGGGCGAGCATGGCGTCACGAATATCCTGTCGACCATGACCAAGGTTGCAGGAGATAGCCCCAGAGCAGCCATCCAGATAATCCTTGCCCTGGGTATCCCAAAGCATAACGCCATCAGCGTGGCTGACTTCCGGCAGGGCAGGGCCTGCCTGGTAGAACAGCGGAGAGTCGGTCATCACGTTTTCCGTTTTTTATGGTGTGGTGAAAAATCTCCCTTGCAGTCTAGGTAGGCTTGTTACTATATTTCAATATATGATCGTTTTTCGAATATCGATGAGTAAAAGTCATGCCTGAAGTCACCATTAACTCGTTGAAAGCATTAGCAACTTTCAAGACGCTGTATGAAGTAGGTAGCGCTTCAGGGACGGCACGCCTTCTTGGCATGACGCAATCGGGAGTGAGTCGTTCGCTGGCGCAGCTGGAAGAGAACCTGGGGATTCAGCTCTTTCTACGTGAAAAAAACCGCTTGCTAGCAACGCCTGAAGCACGAGAGCTGTACGATGAAATTCTCAGGCTGATGGGCAATATTGAAGAGCTGCGTCATAGCGTGCTGGCGCTAAAGGAGTTTGGTACATCACGCTTGAGAATTGCCGCTATTCCCGGGCTATGTTTTGGCTTTGTGCCTCAGGTAGTGGCTGCGTTACTGGCTGAAAACAGCCGGATCAGTATTAGTCTGGATATGATGTCGAGCCACGATGTACAAACGGCGGTGGAATCAAGCCATGCGGATATCGGCTTTATCACATTGCCAGCGACGTCTCCTCAGCTCTTAACAGAAACACTGTTGGTGACAGAAGCCGTGGCGCTGGTGCCTGACAAGCTTGAACTAGCTACGCGTGAGGTGGTTGAAGTCAGTGATTTACGTGGTCAACATTTAGTGATCAGCAACCAGCCAAGTGTGAGTACGAACCCGCTACTGGAACTTGTCGCTGAGCACGGGGTTAAAATTTCAGGTAAAACGGAAGCTAATATCGGTACCATTAGTGCGTTGGTGGCTAACGAGGTGGGTGTCACGGTGATGAACCCGATTACCGCGAAAGATCAACTGTCGCGCCACGACCATGTCAAGGTGCTGCCTTTTATGCCTGCGTTATCGTTTGGTTTTGGCATTGTTTATCGCCCAGAATGGCATGAGTCTAAAGTGCTGGCGTCGCTTAAACACAAAGCGAAAAAGACGCTAATGAATTACTAACGTTAAAAAATCATTTCGATCGATTAGCAGGTATAGTAGAGGCATAGGACGTTACGTTTTGGATTAGCCAGTAAACGGCGACGATAGCAGTAAGATGACAGTTATCTCAAAATCGGGCAATCTAACGGCCCTTTTTAGCAAGTTCTAATGGGCAAAGCCCATTAAATTTCAATCACCATTCAGCATGGAGTGCAGTGTGGCAGTTTACGGCGGTATTCAGGCGCATGAATTGGAGCGTTGGTTAAATGCATTAACCAACGCAGCCTATGATCGACGCTGCCCACTTTCCAAAGTGCACGGCGGCAACGCCCGTGCCCGCACTGCTCGCCAGGACTTGCTGCATCTCGCCCACGCTTTTCGTAGCGGCGAACGTATTCGCGATGATGTGGCCGCGGGCTTAAGTCGCTGGTGCCAGCATTATCTGACAGAAGCGGAATGGTATGTGCTGGTGGGGGGCCGCAAGCCCGTTGCCCAATCAAAGGCGTCATCTCCTGCTGCCGATGACGATGCGCTGGACGTACTTTATCAACACCGGGTGGGTTAACCTGCTCCATCAAGCACTGTTACAATGGATAAATGAACAGTGCTCCTGTCGCGTCAGCGACCGCCTCCTTAGATGACCCTTTCTATTACCTGACGAATTTTCGTTATGTACTGGCGTGGGTAGAAGCCCGCCACTACGACCTATTAAGTGCTTCCGAACGCGACGCTATTAGTCATTTTGAAACGTTACCCCAAGCCTCCCAGGCGCTATTGGTGCGCATGGTGATGCGCAAAGGGGAGTTGTTTCGCCTGGACAAACTGACCTATGCGGAAATCGGTGATGCCGAGCAGGCCTTGGAACCATTGGTTGCGCTTGGTTGGGTAGATAACGCACCGCAGTTAAACAGCCGCGAACTATTCCGCCTCTTGCGGCTGAGTGAGCTGCGTCAGGCATTGGTAGGTGAAATCACCAATGCAGGCCTAGCGCGCAACAGCACTAAAGGTGCGCTTCAAACGGCATTGGAAGCGTCGCTACAGGCGTCCGCCCCCCTTCAGCAGTGGTGGCCAACGGCGACGACACAAATTGTGCGGCTCACGGTAATGGCGCTTTGCGACCGCCTACGGCTGATGTTTTTCGGCAACCTACGTCAGGACTGGGCAGAGTTTGTGCTGACGGAGCTGGGCCTGCAGCGCTTTGAGCAGGTACCGCTTACTGTGGAGTCGCGCGCGTTCCAAAGCCGCTCTGACGTGACTACTTACTTAACGCTTCACCGCTTGCGCGAACGCTTGGACGACGGCGAGCTGCCGCAAGCGCTTTCCACACAGGTGCCACCTGCTTCCAGCAACCGTTGGTTAGCCTCTCGGCGGGCGCGGCTATTGCTTGCCATTGGCCGCGTGGCCGAGCGTGGCGGTGACGCAGAGTTAGCGTTAACACTTTACGCCGACGCCAATAACAGCGATGCGCGTATTCGCAGGTTGCGCGTGTTAGAGCGTTTGGGCCGTTATTCAGATGCTTATGAACTCACAATCAGCGCGCTGGACGCGCAGCCAAACGAAGCCGAAATCCAAGCGCTCATGCGGCTGTTACCACGCTTGGCACGCAAATTATCCCAACAGGTTGAGGGCTTGGCACGGTCTGATCAACAAGTTGCCCAAGCGCCTACCTATGTGCTTCATTTACCTGGCCCTCAGCCAGTTGAGCGTGCCGTTGCTGACTACATGGCGACCCCTAACGCGCCGGTGTATTACGTTGAAAATGGCCTGCTGACGGGGCTATTTGGCTTACTGCTCTGGCCGGCCATTTTTAAACCGCTGCCAGGGGCGTTTTTTCACCCGTTTCACAGCGGGCCTGCGGATTTATACCGCGAGGATTTTGTCCCTCAGCGCCAGGCCGATATCGACGCCTGCCTGGCCCAGCTGGATGACGGCCGCTATCAGGACACGATCCTTCGCACGTGGCACGCCAAACAGGGCATCGCATCGCCCTTTGTTCACTGGGGAATTGTCAGTGAAGAGCTGCTAACGCTTGCTCTCAGGTGTTTGCCACCTGCCCATTTGCGTGCCTGTTTTATGCGGCTATTAGATGATCTTAAACATAACCGTGCAGGTCTACCTGACCTGATTCAGTTGATGCCGGATGCACCGCCCGGCGAACCACGCTATAAAATGATAGAAGTGAAAGGGCCGGGTGACCGTCTGCAAGATAACCAGTGCCGTTGGATCGACTTTTTTTGCCGCCATGGCATGCCCATTGAGGTGTGCCATGTACGCTGGCAGCCAGCATCTGAAGCACAAGGGCCTGAACCAGAAGGGTCTGAGCGAGAAGATGCCGAATGAGCCGTTACCGGGTAGCGGTGCGCACGCTGTGTGATTTCACTGCACGGGTGGGCGATCTTGACCACCGCTTTACGCCAGCACCCAGCGCTCAGGAAGGCATTGAAGGGCATGTGCTAGTGGCTAGCCGCCGGGGCGAGGATTACCTGGCCGAACTGCCGCTTTCCGGCGAGTATCAGGGGCTTCGCGTGGCGGGCCGCGCTGACGGCTTTGACCCCAGCGCTAACCGTTTGGAAGAGGTCAAAACCTATCGTGGCAATCTAGATCGCATGGCGGCCAATCAGCGTGCGTTGCACTGGGCCCAGGTGAAGATATACGGCGCGCTGCTTTGCGCCGAGCGCCGCCTTGAACGGGTCACGCTGGTGTTAGTGTATCTGGAGATTGCCAGCGGTCAGGAAACGTTGCTTACCCACGAAGCTAGCGCCACCGAGCTGCTGGCGTTCTTTACCGATCAATGCCAGCGCTTTTTGGCCTGGGCAGAGCAGGAGTCTGCTCATCGGCAGCGCCGCGATGAGTGGCTGGCGACGCTGACGTTTCCCTACCCTGACTTTCGCCCTGGGCAGCGCCCGCTGGCGGAAGATGTCTATAAGGCCGCCAGCACCGGGCGCTGCCTACTGGCCCAAGCCCCTACTGGCATTGGCAAAACCCTTGGCACGCTATTTCCGATGCTGACTGCAATGCCCCGTCAGCAGTTGGATAGGGTGGCCTTTCTGACTATGAAAACCCCGGGCCGCCGTGTGGCACTGGATGCGCTGGCGCGTCTCTCTGCCCCCAGTTCATCACCGCCTACTTCATCTTCCCCCACATCGTCTGCGTTTGCTTCGCCGCTGCGCGTGTTGGAGCTGGTGGCTAGGCAAAAAGCCTGCGAATACCCAGGTACCGCTTGCCAAGGCGATGCTTGCCCGTTGGCAGCGGGTTTTTATGACCGCTTGCCTGCCGCTCGTCAAGCCGCGGTGGCACGTCGCTGGCTAGATCGTGACGGACTGCGAGAGGTGGCGCTTGCCCACAGTGTGTGCCCGTATTATCTAGGCCAGGAGCTAGCCCGCTGGGCCGACGTGGTGGTGGGCGATGTGAATCACTGGTTTGATAGTCATGCGCTGCTGCATGGATTGGCTCATGCCAACGACTGGCGAGTTGGTTTATTAGTAGATGAAGCGCACAACTTAGTTGAACGAGCGCGGGGCATGTACAGTGCCGAGCTTTCCCAGCAGCGCTTGAGTCGTCTGCGTCGCCACTCACCTCCCTCGCTTGCTAAACCGCTAGCCCGTGTCGGTAGGCAGTGGCAGGCGCTAACGAAGGCTGTGACCACCGATGCAGCGGCGTCACAGCGTTACCATTTACTTGATGCGCTGCCCAACAAGCTGGTGGCCGCGATGCAAACCTTGGCTGGCGCGATCACCGATTATTTGGTTGAACACCCCGACGCCGCAAGCGTTGAGCTTCAAGAGCTACTGTTTGAAGCGCTAGCCTTCTGTCGTTTGGCGGAGCGGTTTGGTGACCACTCGCTGTGCGACCTTGCCAGTTATGGCCGAGGCGATGCGGTACTTGGGCTGCGCAATGTTATTCCGGCGGATTTTCTGGCGGCACGCTTCAAGGCTGCCAGCAGCGCAGTGTTGTTTTCGGCCACGCTGACCCCTTTTAACTACTACCGCGATTTACTAGGGTTACCGGAAAACAGCGTGTGGCGGGAAGTGGCCTCACCGTTTGCCGCACGCCAGCTGGAAGTACGTATTCGAGCCGATATTTCTACTCGCTATCATCACCGTGAGGCCTCTGTAGCGCCTATTGTGGAAGCCCTGGCCGATCAGTATCAGCGTCAACCTGGCCACTATCTGGCGTTTTTTAGTAGCTTCGCTTATTTGGAGCAGGTGATAACGCAGTTTCAGCACGCACACCCCGCCGTGCCGATGTTTGCCCAAACCCGTGGAATGCAGGAAGCCGAGCGCGACGCCTTTCTGGCGCGCTTTACCCCAGGTGGTAAGGGAGTCGGCTTTGCAGTGCTAGGCGGTGCTTTCGCTGAAGGGATCGACCTTCCTGGCAAGCGTTTAATTGGCGCGTTTATTGCCACCTTAGGCCTGCCGCCGTTTAACGACTTTAACGAAGCGCTGAAAGCGCGCATGAACACCCGTTTCGGCCAGGGCGACGATTATACCTACCGCATACCCGGTATGATCAAAGTGGTACAAGCCGCTGGAAGGGTGATTCGCAGCCCCGAGGATGAAGGGGTTGTGATATTAATGGACGACCGTTTTGCCCAGGCCAAGGTGCGCGCATTGCTGCCACGCTGGTGGGGGCTAACCAACCACGCATCTTCTTAAAGGCCCTGCACGAGCAATGACAGATTTACTCTGGTACCAGTACCTTCTCATCGGACTTATTTTTGCTTGGAGCGGTTTTGTTCGCACTAGCCTTGGTTTTGGCGGCGCCGTGCTGGCGCTGCCTTTTCTGCTGCTGGTGGTAAACGAGCCGCTGGTCTTCCTGCCGATTGTAGCCATTCATCTGCTGATTTTTTCCAGCTAGATTGCCTGGAACGGCCATCGCCAAGTGCAGAAAGCGGGCGTGGGAAGTACGTCGCCGGAAAGTAATATCGATTGGGGCTATTTAACCAAAGCCCTGAAAATCATGATTGTGCCTAAGTTGATCGGGGTGGTGGGGCTGTTAACGCTGCCCACACAGATCATGACCAACATCATTTTCGGCATTGTGATCATTTATGCCATTGGCTATGTGCTGAATAAACCGTTTAGAAGTAACAACAAATACGTCGATATCGTGCTGCTTGCCCTCGGTGGCTATGTCAGTGGCACCTCATTGATTGGCGCGCCGCTGATTGTCGCGGTGTTCGCCACCCACGTTGCTAAAGAGCAGTTGCGCGACACCATGTTTGTGCTGTGGTTTATCCTGGTGGTGATCAAAATGGCGTCGTTCATCATCGCCGGCGTCGACCTCCAGCTGATTCATCAACTATGGCTACTGCCCTGCGCATTTATCGGCCATTTGCTAGGCGAAAAAGCCCACCGCTACATGCTAAAAGCAGACACCGGGCTGTTCTTCCGCGTGCTGGGAGCCGTGCTGATTTTGGTCAGCGTGGTGGGGCTGATTCACCCGCCAGGGTAGGGAGAGAAGCAAACAAAAAACGGCCACTTGCTGTATTAGCTAAGTGGCCGTTTTTCATAGAATTTTTGGTCGGAATAGCAGGATTCGAACCTACGACCTCTGCCTCCCGAAGGATACTTTGGGCCTATTTTGGCGACAGGCCATATCGCCTAAATAGTTGGATAGTTTAAATATTTCATAGGCTTATTCATATACCGCTTCATCACCTTTTTGCTGAGCAATGTGGGTATTTTCCAACGTCTGGAACCTATTTGGAACCTAGAAAAAGGTGACTGCAATGGCTAAAACAACCGCCAGCCTAACCACCCGCACCTTAGATCGTTTGGCCAAGCAGCTGCCTGATGGTAACGAGGTGTGGGATACCGCCTTAGGGGGCTACCACATCCGCTCAGGTAAACGTGGCCTTACCTGTCGACTATCTTATTACAACACCCTTGGTCAGCGTCGTGTACTGACACTTGGCCGTTATGGTGAGATAACCGCTGAAGAAGCACGACAGCTGGCAAAGGAAGCATTGGCTGACATTGCACAGGGTAAAGATCCTCGTGCTATTGCTGAACAAACGAGGCTTGATCATCAGCTCCAAGAACAGCAAACGTTGCGTTCCTACCTAAAAGGCCCCTATGCCGCTTATCAAGGCCGAAAGAAGGGTGGCCAAGCTACCTTAAACCGACTTCATAAGGCTTTTGCAGACTGGCTTGATAGGCCTATGGGTAGCATTACACGTGCGGATATTGAGCGGTGGCAGGCTGACCAAGAGGCCATTAAACCAGTGAACTCCACTAGCAAAGCACCTACCAAACCACGCGCCTTCTCTACCATGAAGCGTGACTTCGGGGCGCTCCATACATTGCTGGCTCACGCCGCTGACCGGAAAGTCATTCCTTTCAATCCAGTAGCGGGCATAAAGCTGCAGAAGCCCGCGCTAACAGAGCAAGAGCTAGCAGATGCCGGTGTTGAGCGGCGCTATCTGGAGCCAGAAGAAGTAGAAGCACTCTTTCTGGGGCTAGAGCGTTATCAGGAAGAAAAGCGTAAGCAGAGGCGTAGCAGCCGGGCACATGGCAAAGCCTACCTGCCTGACCTGGATAAGGTAGCGTACGCAGATCATGTGAAGCCCTGGATACTCTTCATGTATTACACAGGCTTTCGACCAGGTGACATAGCGGGCTTACGTTGGGAGCACGTCAACCTGCCTTTCAAGACAGTTAGAAAAACGATAGAGAAAACAGCGCACCAACGTCCAGAGCCACAGACTTTCCCGCTCTCTACGCCAGTTATTGAGGTGCTTGCAACATGGCACCAACAACAAGGCAAGCCCAAAACAGGGTGGGTATTCCCTAACCCGATTACGGGTAAGCGGTTTGATAGAACGGCGATGCAAAAACCATGGGCTAAGGTCAGGGCATTTGCCAAGCTACCCAGCGGCTTGGTGCTCTACACCTTGCGTCACAACTTTGCGTCTCAGTTGGTGATGGCAGGTGCTGACCTGCTAGCAGTCTCTAAGCTGATGGCTCACAGTGATATTCAGACCACGATTAAGCACTATGCACACCTCAGGCCAGACCATACCCGTAACATTGTAGAAGCGTTTGCCACTAGGTACTTCGCAACATAGAACCCTGAATAATATTGCCTCTGATACGGCTTTAAAAGCCCCTATTTATTTTAGCGCGCATAACGGTGGCCATGTGTAGGGAGCTTGGTTTCAAGTGTAGGGAGTTAGTGTGGTTGTGTAGGGAGCTAGCACAGTTGTGTAGGGAGCTAACTAGCTAGCTTTTTAAGAATGCTTTAAATTGATCAAAGAGCAAGTCAAGCTGAATAGCTGGTCAGAATGGTTTTATGCTGCGATACGCAAAATTGACCCTTTCTAGGCCAAAAATCAAAAATATAGAGCGGCAGTCTCTGAATAAGCCTTAACCTTCTTGGGCAGGCTTGTGATCGTTACGTATACTCCCAAAATTTAAGGTTCTAACTATGCCCCAGGGTTGGATGATTCGTGCAGGTGAAGGTGGTCGGCTGTTTGATTTATTTGAGTCACGCAGCTGTGTTGCCGTTGGGTGGAATGCCCTTGGCCACCTAAGCCAATACCATTCGAATCAAGAGTTACGTCACGCCTATATTGAACATCATGGAAATGCTAAGCCAGGTAGAACAGCTAATGCTGTGGCCATGATTCGTAAGTTCTTTGATGCAATCAAACCAGGTGACATAGTCGTCACTTACAGTCCAGAGCTAAGAGAGTACTTGGTCGGTATAGACCAAGGGCAGTATGAGTTCCTAAGCAGCGATTATCAGGTAGAAGACTATGCCCATGTTCGTTGGGTGAAGTGGGAAGGGAAGGTATCTCGTGATGTTCTGACCCAGTCCACACGCAACTCGCTTGGTTCTACCCTTGCCTTATTCAGCTTATCAGATGCGATTATCAATGAAATGCGTGCTGCCCTAGAGGGCAAGCAACCTGCACTTTCTCAGGAACCAGAAGAAGTAGAGGCAGACTTTGTTCAGCTTAGTGAACATATCCGTGCCCAAAGCCATGAGCTAATCAAAGACCGGATCTTGCAGCTTACTCCTGAAGATATGGAGCACTTTGTTGCTGCTATCCTGCGAGCGATGGGTTATCGCACCAAGGTATCACCTCGTGGCCCTGATAGAGGTGTAGATGTGGAAGCATCTCCTGATGGGCTAGGACTTACAAAGCCGCATATTAAAGTTGAGATCAAGCACCGTAGTGGAAGCATGGGTTCAACATTGCTTCGCAGCTTTATCACTGTGGTCAGAAGCGGTCAGAACGGTATCTTTGTAAGTACGGGTGGCTTTACCCGCGAAGCCAGGTATGAAGCTGAGAGAGCGCCTAACCCGATCACACTGGTAGACCTTGATGACTTAGCCAACTTGGCAGTCGACAACTACCAAAATTTTGATACTGAAGGTCGTGCTTTGTTGCCGCTGATGCATGTCTATTGGCCAGCTGATTAGCTGCATCATTAACCCATGTTGTGCTGGTGCCTATGGAGATGATCCTGTGAAATATTGGGTTGGAGTCACTGACAATCGATGGTTTTCTAACCTTCAGGATAAAGGACTTGATGAAGTTAATTTTTGGCAGCCAAGTGCAACGCCATTATTTAAACGGCCCCCAGCCGGAATGCCGTTTCTGTTTAAATTGAAGCGGCCCTATAACCATATCGCGGGTGGAGGCTTTTATGTCACAACATCAGTCCTTCCTCTGCACCTAGCGTGGGAGGTGTTTGGTGAGAAGAACGGAGCCAGTTCACTAGCTGAGTTCAGCAAGATGGTTGGGGCGTTAAGAGGACATGACCTGTCTAGGGATGTTGGATGTACCGTGCTCGCCAATCCCTTTTTCTTTCCTCAAAATCAATGGCTGGAGAAGCCGCCAGAGTGGTCACCTAATATCGTGCGTGGTAAGCACTACGATACAGGTGAATTTAGCGGCGCTTTCATTTGGCGACACTTTCGTGAAGTTATGGAGACCCAGGCCAAAGAGGATAGCCCCCAGGGGGATGCTGAAATTCTTGGTGGCTATGGAGAAGAAAAGACATATCAACCACGCATCGGCCAGTCTTCTTTTCGTGTAATGGTCACCGATGCCTACCGACGGCGTTGCGCGATGACGGGTGAAAATACCTTAGTGACACTAGAGGCAGCGCACATTAAGCCATTTGCCCAAGAAAAAAAGCACGACGTGCGGAATGGTCTACTACTCCGAGCCGATTTTCATCGCCTCTTTGATACGGGGTTAGTAGGCATAGATCCTGACTACAAAATTCGCATCAGCCCTAAAATCCACGAGCTGTATTTTAACGGCAAAGCCTACTATCGACTGGATGGTAAAGAGCTGACCGTACTTCCACATGAGGCTGAACTGAAGCCAGATCGTGAAAAGCTGGATTGGCATATGCAGCACTGCTTCCAGGCTTCATAGCTCTACTATTCATCAAATCAAGTGATGAACCAAGCATTTATAAATTTAGGGATAGCTTGTGAGATTTTTATTCTGTGCCCTCGCCGTAGCCCTGATGCTTCCTTCAGCAGCATTCGCAAACATAATTATTGGTAGTTGGAATATCCAGAACCTTGGCTGGGACAACAACAAACGCTATGACAAGGTCGCTCATATAGCCAATCACTTTGACGTACTAGCGATCCAGGAATTAATGAACGAGGAAGCTTTGGAGCGTCTTGAGGCTGAATTAGAAGCTGCTAGTGATGAAAGCTGGTCGAGCATGGCCAGCCACGCGCTTGGTCGCTCCACTTATAGAGAACACTATGGGTTTGTGTGGCGTGACTCTGCCGTATCCTATGACTCCGGTGCAGTAGTGTATATCGACAGTCGAGATGTGTTTGCTCGGGAGCCGTTTTCTGCCAAATTCCGCAGTGATAGAACAGGCCAGCAGTTTGCCCTTGCTAACGTACATATTACCTACGGTCGAAGCATTGGTGACCGTTTACCGGAAATTGAAGCACTTGCAAGCTATTGGCAGTGGTTGGAAGAGGTATACCCAGATACGCCGCGCTTACTTGTTGGTGATTTCAATCTCAGGCCTTCCCACAATGGCTGGGAGCCGCTGAAGACACTTGGTGCTATACCTGCGATTACTGCCGGAGCCACAACACTGGGTACATCCGAAGGTGTGTGGAGCAACCTCTATGACAACTTTTGGAAATCCCCAGGACAGTTAAATATTACGAGTCGTGGAATTGTTCAGTTTCCTGAGTTGCTAGAAGCAGATCATGTGACGGCCCGAAGCATTGTGTCGGATCACGCTCCTGTCTGGTTGGCATTGGGCACAGCTGAATTACTGCTATCCTCTTTCGTTGGTGGGGCTTATGAAGCAGCTAATGACCCTATCTATTGCATTGACCTTAACGAAGCCACTGCTGAACAACTAACCGAGCTACCGAATGTTGGCCCGGTTAGAGCCGAACAGATTATTGAAATGCGGCCTTGGACAAATGCAGATGAGCTTTCGCAGGTAAGTGGGCTAGGTGTGGCTAGCGTAGAAACTATTAAAAACAGCGGGCTGGTTTGCCCCTAAAAGAAAGGAGCAAGGGAATGAAGTGCTGGATCACCACTGCAGCGTTAGCAAGTGCTTCGCTTATTGCCGTGCCGATAGCGGTGGCCAATGATGATACTCGTCTATTCCAGGACTGGCATTACGGCCAGCATATCGATGAGTTTCCTCGGAGCCAGGGGTACTACGACTGTACGTCTGATCTAGGGGAGTATGCGTTATGCCACGATGACATTACCTTTCTGCAGCGCTCCTTTCAGGGGCAGCTCATGTTTAATGACGACGACACGCTGATGTACACCAGCGTTGTGGCAGATTATAGCGATGACTTGTATGCCACACTTATAGGTGCGCTTGTACGTAGTTTTGGGTTGGTATTCGCTGAGGGTAACACCGGTACGTTCGACATGGTGGCACATGCTAGGAATGGTACTTACCAGGATGAAGCCAGCTTATTATCAGATATTGCGGCTTTCGAAAGGGAGCAGCTGAGGTCGGGATACTTTGGTGCGTCATTAGTCGAGCAAGAATATCTTGATAGTATGCGGGACTACTCTGATGCCGAAGAGTTTTTAGTAGGCATGCCATCAGATGCACGTGCAGTTGATGTATATGTGTACGAGGATGAATATTGGGGGCCTACCCTGTCAGCCTCTTTTTTCCTTCCAGGTCAGCATCTTAATCGGCTTAAAGATAAAGCAGGCCAAGCGCCGATAGAAGACTTCTAACGACAAGCCTTGCACATTTGGCTCTCTATAAAGATACTGTTTTTCTATACAGTAATTATGGAGGGCCATACTCATGTCACTTACTGCTTCATTTGTCGGAAAAGCCGATCCTCTGGCTGGATTCCAGCCACTTCCTATGTTCACGAGCGCTGTTAGGGCTGGCTTTCCTTCACCTGCTGATGATCACCTCGATACAGAGCTAGACCTGCACAGCTATGTAGTGAAGCGCCCAGCAGCTACTTACTTCGTGCGTGCCGAGGGCGACTCTATGATTGGTGACGGTATTCATCATGGTGATTTGCTTGTCGTGGATAGAAGTCTGGAAGCCCTGCCAGGTCGTATTATCGTCATCGCTGTAGATGGTGAACTCACCGTCAAAAAGCTAGATCGAATTGGCCAACGCACCTACCTCAAAGCCAGTAATCCTGCCTACAAGCCTATTCCCTTGGATGGTCGTGAATCTCATGTATGGGGCGTCGTTACAGATGTAATTCATAACGTGTTGAGGTCATTACCGTGATAGCGCTGGTGGACTGCAATAACTTCTACGTTAGCTGTGAAAGGGCTTTCAATCCTCGATTAGAAGGCCAGCCAGTCGGTGTGCTATCGAATAATGATGGATGTGTTGTCGCTCGCTCTAATGAGCTAAAAGCCCTGGGAGTTAAAATGGGCACGCCTATGCACCTGTTGCCTCCCCATGTACGTCGGCAAACAGTTCTGCTCTCTAGTAACTATGCCCTTTACGGCGATATGTCCCGACGCATCACAGAGGTATTGGCTGAGTTCTCACTTCATGTAGAGGTGTACTCAATCGATGAGTGTTTTGTCGGTTTCCAGGGCTTTGAACTAGACACTCTAGAAGAAAGAGGGCAACGTCTACGCAAGACTGTGCGGCAGTGGACAGGGATACCCGTGTCGGTTGGTTTTGCCCCCACACGAGTGCTGGCCAAAATAGCGAACCATGCTGCTAAGAAAAACGCTGCTTTCAAAGGTGTCTGCAAGCTTGAAGCCAATAGCCCCATGACCAAAGCAATCCTAACGCAGTTGCCGGTAACAGAGTTATGGGGGATAGCACACCGGACAGGGGAGCGCTTAAAAGTGATGGGTGAATCGCCCCAGGTTTCATAGACACCTCCAGGCCCTATACTAAAGGTATCTAGGAGGAACCATGAGCCATCCCCGCTACACTGAAGAATTCAAAATCGAAGCCGTCAAACAAGTGGTAGAGCGCGGCCATCGCGTGGCCGAGGTCGCTGAGCGGCTAGGCGTGTCAGGTCACAGCCTGTACAACTGGATTAAGCGATACGATAAGCCGGTAGAACAACGGCAAGAGGATGATGATCTCCAAGCTGAAAACCGTCGTTTGAAGGCCGAACTCAAACGCGTATTAGAAGAGCGAGACATATTAAAAAAGGCCACCGCGTACTTCGCCAGGGAGTCCGACTGAGGTACGCGTTTATTCAAAATTATTCGAGCCAATATTCGGTACGTCGCTTGTGTCAGATGATGGCAGTGCACCCCAGCGGTTACTACGCATGGTGTAAAAAAGCGCTCTCTAATCGAGCGCGGGAAGATGAGCGCTTGCTGGGATTGATCAAGCACTCCTGGCTTGAAAGCGGCGGTGTATATGGCTATCGCAAGGTCTACCAGGACTTGCGTGAAGCTGGCGAAGCTTGTGGGAAGCACCGTGTGGCGCGTCTTATGAATAGGGAAGGTTTACGCTCTCAGACGGGCTATCGACGACGCCCTGGCGGCTATGGCGATGGGAAACCGACTGCCGTATCCCCTAACCATTTAGACCGTCAGTTTGAAGTAACAGCGCCAAATATTGCTTGGGTGACGGACATCACGTACATCCGCACTTACGAAGGCTGGCTTTACCTATCGGTAGTTATCGACCTGTTTTCCCGTCAAGTGATTGGCTGGTCGATGAAGTCTCGCATGACTACGGAGTTGGCACTGGATGCTTTGTTATCAGCAGTCTGGCGACGCAAGCCACAAGGAACGGTGATGGTGCATTCGGATCAAGGGAGCCAGTTTAGCAGTGGAGACTGGCAAAGCTTTCTGAAAGCGAATTGCTTGGTAGGCAGTATGAGCCGACGTGGTAACTGTCATGACAACGCCGTTGCTGAAAGCTTCTTTCAACTTCTCAAGCGGGAGCGAATCAAGCGACAGATTTATTCAACACGCGAAGCGGCTAGACGTGACGTGTTCAATTACATTGAAATGTTTTACAACCCAAAGCGCCGACACGGCACAAGTGATAACTTGTCACCGGTTGATTATGAAAGGCGTTACTTTAAGAGCCTAACGGGTGTCTAAAATATCCGGGGCGATTCAGTGTCCAGGTTCAGCTAGGGCGTGGCAGCGAAGTCAACTGGGTTGTCCTGGCCCTGACATGTAGGAGTAACAGAGTGTCCCGCGATTATACTTCCGGCTTTCAAGAATATACCTTCACGACTGCACGAAAGTTTTTGGATTATCTCAACCCTCTCGAGACAGATCGTTGGAATCCAGATATACACATCTTCCGTGGCCAGCCCGACGTAAATTTTAATCTTGTGCCTTCTGCGCATCGGCTTGAGGGAGATATCACCGCATCAAATTTTTATGGCGATCATGATATTAATCCTGACCAACAGCTGACTTTCGAGAGGACGGTTCTCCTAGCTTTTCTTGAATCCTGTGATAAGGCTGGGCTGCAAGTGCCAGGCGATTCTGTTTCCGTGCGTAGACTCCTAAGCCAGCAAACTCTTGCTGCAACTCGAGATTGGCCGCCTACAGAAGTGTATCAAGTCCTTGCTTTTGCGCAGCATCACGGAGTGCCTACCTGCCTTCTGGACTGGACACGGAGCCCTTATGTAGCAGCTTACTTCGCTGCCTCATCAGCGTTATCCAACCTTAAGGAAGAACTCGAGGGCTACCTCGCGGTATGGGCGCTTAGTTCCCGCTGTAGAGAAGTGGAAGTGATCAAGACACCTGGGGGCGTGAGCCCTTACCTAGCGGCACAGTCAGGCCTATTCACAGTTTCGCGTATTACCGGTTCGGGTACGGGGAATGACGTGTTCATGGCAAGTACCCTGGATGGAAGTGCAGATCGGTTAACCGGGCCTGACGCTCCATTTCATCTACAGCGCCTGAGGCTACCTAAATCAGAAGCACCACAGCTACTATCAGGATGCGCTCTATTAGGCGTCACAGGGTCTGTTCTCTTCCCAGGGTATGAGGGCATTGCTAAGGGAGTAACAGACTGGGCGAGAGTTCAGCACAAACATCCTGGGCCCGTTCAAGATTCGTTGCGATCGCTTCTTGGATGAGCCAGTACCAATCATCAAGCCAAATGTGAAATGTCCCATGAGGCTTTTTCTGTGCCAATTCTAGCGCGAGCTTACACACTCAAAATTAGATAAGATTTAATTACACCAAATAATGGTCGCATAGATAGATTAGTTTAGTGCTATGGCCAACGGGAACTTATATGCTGGGAGAGCTCAGCAAAAATCTGATGAAACCGTAAATTATGACACTTGGAACCTATATGGAACCTAGCAGCCACCCAACCAAAAACGGCCACTAGCTGTATTAGCTAAGTGGCCGTTTTTACTGAATTCTTTGGTCGGAATAGCAGGATTCGAACCTACGACCTCTGCCTCCCGAAGGCAGCGCTCTACCAAGCTGAGCTATATTCCGAACGTTGTTGCAACAATGTTGCTGAAAGCGTGCTGAGCAGTGCTTAACAACGGAGCGAATCATACGCAGGCGAAGGGTTTTTTTCAAGTCCCTTTTTACGCGTTGGGCTGCTTTGTTGCGCAGACTTTATGCTTTGCGATCAACCGCTAACCGAGCGATGTTAGCCATGCTATCGCGGTAGGGGCTGGGTGGCAGGGTATCAAGTTCGGCCAGGGCTTTATCGGCCATCTCAACGGCGCGCGCGCGGGTGTATTCTAGCGCGCCAGTGGCGTTGATGATCTCAAGCACGTCGTCGAGCTGTTCTAGCCCGCCTTTGCGAATTACTTGGCGGATTAGCTTGGCTTGTTCAGGTGTGCCGCGTTCCATGGCGTGAATCAGTGGCAGGGTCGGTTTACCTTCTGCCAAGTCGTCGCCAACATTTTTACCCATGGCCTCGGCGTCGCCTTGGTAATCCAGCAGGTCGTCGATGAGCTGGAAAGCGAGGCCTAAGTAGCGGCCGTAGTACTGCAGGGCGCGCTCTTGCTCAGCGGTGGCGTCGCCAAGCACGGCACCGCTGTGGGAGGCGGCTTCAAACAGCATCGCTGTTTTACCTTGAATGGTTTCAAAGTAATCCGCTTCAGAAATGCTGGGGTTACCGATATTGGTGAGCTGCAGTACTTCGCCTTCGGCAATGACGCAGGTCGCGCCGGATAGAATCGCCATAATGCGCATCGATCCTACGTCCACCATCATTTGAAACGAGCGCGAATAGAGGAAGTCTCCCACCAGCACGGATGGTGCGTTGCCCCAGGCATCGTTGGCGGTTTTTTTGCCACGCCGCATGTGCGATTCATCGACCACATCGTCATGCAGCAACGTGGAGGTGTGCATAAATTCGATCAGCGTGGCCAGGGTGATGTGTTTGTCGCCCTCATAGCCCAGTGCTCGGGCAGCCAGCAGTACGAGTAAAGGGCGCAGGCGCTTGCCGCCGCTTTCAATAATATATTGGCCGATGGTTTCTACCAGCGGCACCTTGGAATTCAGCTGCGCGACAATGGTGCGGTTTACGGCGTCAAAGTCATCGGCCACCACGGCGTGCAGCGGTGAAGGCGTTGGGCTGGCAGGCGGGGTTTGAGAGACGTTGGCTGTCATGGGTTCCGTTCATCGCGGGGGTGAGATAATTGGAGCCATGCTATGGGGCTGTCTGTGAGGCGTCAAGGTAGCGATAGACGTTCGTGGTACGGTACGTGATTGACAATGCCCCGTAGTCTTGTGGTAAACCGCGATAGTCGCTATAATTCGCGACCCACTCATCATGCTCCCTGTCAGATGGCTGCCAAAAGGGGCGCCACTCGCAGCAGGTCGATAAGAGCGGAAGGCGATGAGCGTTGGTTACGCGGGGCGTAATCGGCATTAACGACAAGTCCGGAGAGCGACATGTACGCAGTTATTAAAAGCGGTGGCAAACAGTACCGCGTTCAAGAAGGTCAAACCCTCAAGCTCGAAAAAATCGAAGTCGCTACCGGCGAAACGATTGAGTTTGATGAAGTGCTGTTGGTTGCAGACGGCGATGACGTCAACGTTGGCGCGCCTTTAGTAAGCGGTGCCAAAGTGTCTGCTGAAATCGTTTCCCACGGCCGTGGCGATAAAGTAACGATCATCAAGTTCCGTCGCCGGAAGCACAGCATGAAGCGTCAGGGCCACCGTCAGTGGTTCACTGAAGTCAAAATTACCGGAATTTCTGCGTAAGCAGTCGATTCCCTTAAGGAGGATTTTGCAATGGCACATAAAAAGGCAGCCGGCTCCACGCGTAACGGTCGCGATTCCGAGTCCAAACGCTTAGGTGTGAAACTCTTCGGTGGCCAAGCAGCCAGCGCGGGTAGCATCATTGTTCGTCAGCGTGGTACTCGTTTCCACGCAGGCACTGGCGTTGGCCTGGGTCGTGATCACACGCTGTTCGCTCTGAACGACGGCTTCGTGAAGTTCGAGACTAAAGGTCCGAACAACCGTAAATTCGTTAGCATCGTTTCTGCCTAAGCAACAGCTGTTGCGCAGAACGAAGATGACGAAATAAAAGCCCCGCCATGGCGGGGCTTTTTTGTCTTTTCGATCCCTTTTGCTCGTTGTTAACGGGCGGGATATTGCAGTTAGGGCGGCGGAAGCGGCCGGGAGAATCCAATGCAGTTCGTCGATGAAGCCTCGATTATTGTTGAGGCAGGTAAAGGCGGCAATGGCTGTCTGAGCTTTCGCCGCGAAAAATATGTGCCCAAAGGTGGCCCTGATGGTGGCGATGGTGGCCATGGTGGCAGCGTCTACCTGATTGGTGACGACTCGCTGAACACCTTGATCGATTTCAAGTTTCAGCGTTTTTACAAAGCGGAAAACGGCCAGGGCGGTATGGGCCGCCAGATGAGCGGTAAAGCCGGTGAAGACCTGCACGTAAAAGTGCCGGTGGGCACCACGGTGATCGATGAAGATACCCTTGAGGTCATCGCCGATGTCACCGATATCGGTCAGGTGGTACTGGTGGGCGAAGGTGGTCGTCGTGGGTTGGGGAATATTCACTTTAAATCCTCGACCAACCGTGCGCCACGCCGTACCACGCCGGGCACCGAAGGCGACCGACGCAACCTGCGCCTGGAAATGAAGGTAATGGCTGATGTCGGCCTGCTGGGCATGCCGAATGCGGGTAAGTCTACACTGATCCGTTCGGTATCTGCGGCCAAACCCAAAGTGGCAAACTATCCGTTCACTACCCTGGTGCCTAACCTGGGTGTTGTGAAGCTGGGTATGCACGAGCACTTTGTGATGGCCGATGTGCCAGGGCTGATTGAAGGTGCCTCTGATGGCGCGGGCCTGGGGTTACGTTTCTTGAAGCACCTGACCCGTACACGTCTGCTGTTCCACGTGGTGGATGTAGCACCGTTTGACGAGTCTGACCCCGTGGAAGCGGCCCAGGCGATTATTCACGAGCTAGGCCAGTTCTCGCCGGCGCTTTCTGAGCGGCCGCGTTGGCTAGTGCTGAATAAGTTTGATCTGTTGCCGGAAGATGAGCGCGAAGCCCGCGCCCAGGCGATTATCCAAGCGCTGAACTGGGATGGCCCGGTATTCCGCATCTCGGCCATCAGCAGCGACGGCACTGACAAGTTGGTACAGGCGGCGTATCGCTGGCTAACGGAGCAGCAGCGCCTGGAAAATGAAGATGAAGAAGCTCATGCCCGCGAGCAGGAAATGCGTCGCCGCATGGAAGAAGAATCAGTGGCCCGAACGGAAGCGCGTCTTGGCCGTCGCCGTAAACGCGACGACGATGAAGGTGACGACGACGACTTTGACGATGATGATTACGATGTCGAGGTAGAGTACGCCCCGTAACCGACCCGTCGGTCGAGTGGGAAGCGTCAGCAGGGTTAGCGGAATTAATCGCGTGAGCGGAATGGCTTGGGAGAGTCGCGACGTGGAAAGCAATGAGCAGTTGCCTGGCCGTGAGGCGTTAAGCAGCGCCCGTCGGGTGGTGGTTAAAATTGGTAGCGCGCTGCTCACCAATGATGGTCGAGGCTTAGATGAGCCGGCCATTGGTGGCTGGGTCGACCAGATTGCCATGCTGCATCAGCAGGGCAAAGAAGTTGTGCTGGTATCCTCGGGTGCCGTAGCGGCTGGCATGGTGCGTCTGGGGTGGCAAGCGCGCCCCAGTGCCGTTCATGAGCTGCAGGCGGCCGCAGCGGTAGGCCAGAACGGCCTTACCCAGTGCTACGAGCAGCATTTCGCTCGCCACGGCATGTTAACGGCTCAGATTCTGCTCACCCACGATGACCTTTCCAACCGCAAGCGCTATCTCAACGCGCTGTCAGCGCTGCGTACCTTGGTTGAGATGCGCGTGGTGCCGGTCATCAACGAAAACGATACCGTGGTCACCGACGAGATTCGTTTTGGCGATAACGATACGCTTGGCGCGCTGGTGGCTAACCTGTTAGAAGCCGATGCATTGCTGCTGCTTACTGATCAGGAAGGGCTGTTTGACGCCGATCCACGCCACGACCCCAATGCTCAGATGATTGCTGAAGGCCGTGCCGACGATCCGCGCTTAGCCGCTGTCGCTGGCAGTGGAGGTGCTTTGGGGCGCGGTGGTATGAGCACCAAAATTCGTGCTGCACAGTTGGCTGCTCGTTCCGGCGCGGTCACGGTGATTGCGAGTGGCCGCCAGCCGGACGTTATTTCCCGCGTCATGGCAGGTGAGGCACTGGGCACCCTACTGCGCCCAGATCAAGCGCCCATTGCTGCTCGCAAGCGCTGGCTGGCAGGCCAATTGCAGGTGCGTGGCACCTTAGTACTGGATGCTGGGGCTGTGAACGTACTGCGTGGCAAAGGCTCTAGCCTGTTGGCGGTGGGCGTGCGCGAAGTGCAGGGCAGCTTTAAGCGCGGTGATATGGTGCTGTGCGTGGATGAGCAGGGCGCACGCGTGGCCAAAGGGTTAGTCAACTACGGCGCGGATGAAGCCCGTCAGTTAGCGGGCCAGCCAAGCCACCAGATTGAAGCAATCCTGGGTTACGTGGAGGCTCACGAGCTGATCCATCGCGATAACTTGGTCGTTGTTTAATCGCGAGCGCGAGGCGGTAGCGGTACTTGGCGCGGCCAGTCATCGGGTACGATGACTAGCCGCTCAAGCGGCTTTTCCTCAGCTAATTCTCTTTCCTGCGGGTCATAAAGCATCACTTGCTGGGGCCCGTAGCGATGGATAAGTGGCGTTACGTCTGCCATATAATCCTTGGCAGAGGAAAATGTATCTAATGGCGGCGGGGCTAGCCAGTGAGGCTTCTCTAGCCATGCCATTTTCAGTGTTTCACTTCGCTGGGCTGCGAACCGCGGCCAATCCCCTAAATAACACCATTTACCACGTCGATGATCGACCGTCGCACCGCTGGGCGGCGGTAATGTTGTGTGCCAGGGATAAAACAGTACACCGGGCATCGCTAGGCGCTGTGTCAGCGGATAACAGGGTGGTGCATGGCCGAGATCTCTAGGGGATAGCCATTGGGCGATGATCGCTTGCGCGATGGCAGTGCTCGAAATAGGCAACTGATGATGGCGCAGGTGGCTACATTTCAGCGCTAGGCTGTCTAGCCCGCCAGGGCCAATCCAGCGGCTTTGGCAGGTGGCATCACCAGGCCCTTCTGGTAGGCCAAGATAGAACTTTATCGCCACTTCCAGGTGGATGGGGGCGGGGTTGTCTCGCGTTCGATAGAGCATATCCAACTCGCCCAGGGTATTGCGCCGCTGGGTAATACGCAGGTTCTTGGCGAGCAGTCGTGTGTTGGGCGCGTTATCTAACATCAGGTGCCACAGCCGTTCATGGTAGTGTCCCATGCGCGTCGCCAGCTTGCCATCAAGCGCATTTACCAGTGACGAAAGATTTGCCAACCAGTCGTCGACTGAATCTACTAAGCCGAGTTCCTGGCGTGTTGGTCTGCCTGGATAGGCATTAGGGCCCGGTAGTTCAATCAAATCAGGCGTGACCAGCAACCATGCAAGATCGCGGAGTACCGCGTGTTCTAAACGGTTGCTTACGCCTTCGGCGGTGGTAGTTAGCGTCAAAGGCAACTCCCTTGGTTACATGCGTCCCTGCTGAGAGTACGCATTGGGTGGTTAATGGCTATGTTAAGCACATTACAATGCGACGTTAACAGCGACCTTTACAAGAAATCCTTTGTAGCGCTGAGTTCGTTGAGCGACAACACAAAAAGCGGGCCTAAGTGGCCCGCATGATGTTTTGCGTTAGTTAATGCTGGATTGTGCTAGCCAGTTAATCGCGGTCAATTTCGCTTACTTGGAAGGAGCCTTGGCGTAGACTGATTTCTAGTTCACGACCATTTTCGTCACGGCCTTCAACATCGATCATGCCGCTTTTATCAATGTCGATATCTTCAAATTCGACCATGCCTTCTTGGCTTGCTACTTCTAGTGCCTGGCGAATATCATCTTCGCTCATGCCCCAGGCTCCGGTAATAAGTCGCTCACGCTGTTCTTGCAATGTTTCGCCACTATCGATGGAGAATTCAATGTCAGCGTACCATTCGTCGTCAAGCCAGCCTTCCACCTCGGCACGGCCGCGGCTTTTAATGCTGATTTCTTCGTAATGGGTAAACCCATAGTCAGTGGCATGGGTTAGCACACTATCAATCTGATCAACGGGCAATGTATCAGCTTGCACGCTGCCTGCAGCCGCAGTGAGCAGCAAAGCGGAGGTCGGGATCAGCAGCATTTTTTTCATAGCGTTCATGTCAAATTCCTTCTTGGTTTCTTGAATGACTTGGTTTGTTAAATGACTTGGTCTGTTGAATGAGACAGCATTCGTCATAAGGCAAAACAGTTATAACACCGCGGTTCTTTCCGTAAGCTGACAAAGCCATTCATCTAACGTTCATGTTGCTTTTGGCATTCTAGTACGATGAATAAGATGCCCCTCATGCTAACCCTTTTACGTTATTGGCAGCGTCTGCTATGTATGCGCTTGCGCAAGGCGTTGCCCGTAAACGTCGTTGCAGCGGTGTTTGCCATTGCGCTGGCCGGTAGTGCCATTGGCGACCAGCACTGGGAAGCGTTGCACAGTGAAGTGCGGCGGGGCGACGTCGTGCCTTTAGAGTCCATTCTTGACTGGCTGGAAGCTAATTATATCGGCGAGGTAATAGAAGTAGAGATAGAGCGTGAGGATGGCCACGTGGAGTATGAGATCAAGCTGCTGGGTGCTCAGAATCAAGTGGTTGAGTTTGAGTTTGATGGCCATAGCGGGCAGTTAATGAAAATAGAAGGTGTGCGCATTAATGAGATGCGCCGCCAATAAGGTAGCTATTCATGAAGTGTTTACTGGTAGAGGATGACCAGGCGCTCGCCCGCGAGCTTATTCAAGCGCTACGGGAGGGCGACTGGCTGGTAGAGCATGCTGAAAATGGCCAGGAAGCAGATTTCCTGGTGCGCACAGAAGCCTATGACACGGTCATCCTCGATGTGGGCCTACCCGATGGTGAAGGCACCCGCTGGCTCTCTGCGTGGCGAGAAGACGGTATTGATCTACCGGTACTGATTTTAACGGCACGCGAGCGCTGGGCCGATAAAGCGGCGGGCTTTACCGCAGGGGCCGATGACTATGTGACGAAACCCTTTGAACCCGCCGAAGTAATGTTTCGGCTGCGTGCTCTGGTGCGCCGTAGTCATGGTCATGCTCATCCCGTCCTGAAGGTAGGTGAGTTAAGCCTGGATACCCATACCCAGCATGTCACGTTGGCGGGCAGGCCGGTTAGCATAACTGCCCAGGAAACGCGTCTGCTCAGCTACTTAATGCATGCTGCCCCCCGCGTGGTTAGCCGCAGTGAACTTTCTGAGCATGTTTATGACCGTGACCATGAACCCGACTCTAACGTGATTGACGTTCAAGTGAGCCGGTTGCGGCGTAAATTAGGCGCGTGGCGGATTGCCACGCTGCGTGGCCAGGGATATCGCTTACTTGCTGAAGAGCCCTCCGACGCATGAGGCCAGCGATTACCCGCTGGGCGCAGCGTTGGTCGACCCGTTCGATTACGTTGCGTCTTCTACTGGCAGCACTGTTAATGGTGTTGCTAGCGTTGCCAATAGCGGGTTGGCTGCTCACCCACCATTATCGTACGTCAGCAATTCATGCCTTTGATGAACGCTTGGAGACAACGCTTAATGTGATCATTGCGGGTGTTACCTTTGACCCTATCGGCCAGCAGATAAGTTATGATCGATCACTGGGTGACCCGCGTTTCGATCAGGTTTATTCCGGTTGGTATTGGCAAATTACCGACCATGATCACCTTACGACAACGTCGCGCTCGCTGTGGGATCAGCGCCTACCGGTTATCGATAACAAAAACGTATCGGCTCGCACGATGAGCGGCCCGCGAGGCCAGCAGTTGCGCATTGTTGAGCGAGATATTTACCTTGCCCCGTTGGAAACACCGCTGCATGTTAGCGTGGCTGCCCGAGATGATGCGCTGCGAGAAGATATCCAGCAGTTTCAACAAGCATTATGGCTGGGGCTGGTGGGCTTGGGTGCGCTGCTGTTAGGGGTGCTAGCACTGCAAGTGCGCTGGGGGCTGGCACCACTGCGACGCATGAATGCCAATCTCCGGGACGTTGAGCAAGGACAGGCTGAGCAGCTCGACACCCGTCTGCCAGATGAACTGGCCATGCTAGCAGAGTCAATGAATGCCGTGCTTGCCCGTGACCAGCGATTAATTGAGCGAAGTCGCCATACCGCAGGCAATCTTGCCCATGCGTTAAAAACTCCGCTGAGTGTTATGCGGCTACTGGTTAAGCAATTGCCCGACGAAAGCCGTGCTCATTGGGAGGTTGAGCTTTCGCGCATCGACAACGCGGTGCGCCACCACTTAGCGCGTGCGTCTGCTGCTGGCGAAGGTGCTCGCTTCGCCCCCATTGCCGTGCAGGATACGCTGGCGGCGCTGATTGCTGGGCTTACGCGTCTGGCGCAGCGTCGTCATATTAGCCTCCAGCAAAACGTAGACAGCCGAGCGCGAGTCCATATGGATGGGCAGGATCTTCAAGAAATCGTCGGCAACCTGTTGGATAACGCACTTCGCTGGGCGACAGCCGAAGTAAACATTAGCTTGCAAGCCGATGGCCAAAGGCTGTTGCTGCGAGTGAGCGATGATGGCCCAGGTATGTCTGCACAGGAGTGCCAAGCCGCCGTGCAGCGAGGAAAGCGTCTAGATGAACAGCGTTCTGGGAGTGGGCTTGGTTTAGCCATCGTGACGGATCTTGTCGCGCTTTATCAGGGCCATATGCACCTGCAGCGTGCCCAGGCGGGTGGATTAGAAGTGATTGTTGAGCTGCCTGTGGTTGCTGGATAGTCACAATGCATGACCCAACAAAGAGACGGTGACATGACGCAAATCGCCAAGACATTGCCGGACGTACTGGTGGGGCCTCTGCTGCGCCGCCTTTCGCCTTCGCGCCTAGTTCTGTGGCTAGTCGCGACCCGGCCGCTAACAATGCAACTGGTGCTTCACCCTGAGCAAATGGAAGTCCAGACGCATCCACTGGATAAGTCGCATCAATGTGTGGCGATTGGCCAACACGCCTATATCCATTTTATTGACCTTAGCTTACCGACCGCGCTGCCCACCGATGTGCGAATTGCCTACGATTTGCGGGTTCAGTGTACCTGGGGCGAATGGCAACGCCTGCCGGATTGGGCGCCCTGGTTATGCCATGAAGACGAGATGTACCCAGGTTTTGTGCTGGCCTCTCGGCATCACCGGCTAATGCACGGTTCGTGCCGTAAGCCCCATCATGACAGTGCCGATGGCTTGGTGCGGGCAGATATGTGGTTAGCCGAGCGCCAATCAACCCCCGAAGAGTGGCCAGCCTGGCTGCTGATGACTGGAGACCAGGTCTACGTTGATGACGTTGCCGGCCCGATGCTGCGCGCCGTACACGCACTGATTGAGCGTTTGGGATTGGTGGATGAAAAGTTGGAAGGTGCCACGGTAGATGACAGTCAAGCGCTTTACGCCGCCCCTGAAAGCTATTATCACCGTGAAGCGCTGCTACCGGATGTGACCAGCAATGCTGCGCTGCGTGAACGTTTTTTTGGCGGCGTTAAAAAACCTGTGTTTACCTCTGCAAATGCGCAGAACCACTTAGTGACGCTGTCGGAAATGCTCGCCATGTACTGCTTGGTATGGTCTCCAACGCCCTGGCAACTCATTGCCGTTGAACCACCTGTTCAGGGTAATAAAGAAACCGATGCTTACCAGCAAGAGCAGGCGGTGATTGATGACTTTGTTGCTGGGCTGCCCCAGTGCGCACGGCTAATGGCTCACGTTCCCAGCCTGATGATCTTTGATGACCACGATGTCACCGACGACTGGAACTTGACCGCAGACTGGGAGCGCTGTGCCTACGGCCATCCGTTTTCAAAGCGAATTATCGGTAATGCGTTAGTGGCCTATTTACTATGCCAGGGATGGGGCAACGCCCCGGATAAGCTCAATCCGTTGCTGCTTCAAGCCTCGACGCTATTTGAAAGAGATAGCCCGCTTAACGCTAGCGCCCAGGATAGTTTTATCGAACAACTACTGCGTTTTCAGGGCTGGGAGTACCAAGTGCCAGGTACGCCTGCTTTAATCGTGCTGGATACACGCACCCGCCGTTGGCGTAGCGAACGTAGCCCCAACCGCCCTTCGGGCTTAATGGACTGGGAAGCGCTGATGGAAATGCAGCAGGCGCTACTGGGTACCAAAAGCGCGGTTATCGTTTCCCCAGCCCCGATGTTCGGGGTCAAGCTGATAGAGATCATTCAAAAGCTATTTACCCTGGCGGGTAAGCCGTTGGTGGTGGACGCTGAAAACTGGATGGCGCACCGGGGAGCCGCTAACGTGCTGCTGCATATTTGGCGGCACTCGAAAACGCCGGGTAACTTCGTGATTTTATCAGGCGATGTTCACTACTCGTTTGCCTACGATATTGTTGTTCGCCGTCAAAAAGAGTCGCCGCACCTTTGGCAAATTACCTCCAGTGGGATCAAAAATACGTTTCCCAAACAGCTGCTGAATACCTTTGACCGCTTAAACCGTTGGCTCTATGCGCCGTTATCACCACTTAACTGGTTCACCAAGCGCCGTAAGCTGAGCATTCACCCGCGCGACCCAGATCGGGCTAGCGCCGGTGAGCGGCTATGGAATGCAAGTGGGATTGGGCTAGTAAGCCTGGATGAGCAGGGCCGCCCAACGGACATTCGCCAGCTAGATGTCGATGGAGGCGATGTGGTGTTTCCACCACCAGATCTCCCGCGTTCTTAGTAGGTTGTTTCGGTTGTACTGTCATACAAGCGACATGAAAATGTCGCACGATTGCTGCCCGAGTACTTTTCTGATGGGGCTTTAAAATCAGATAGAGCTTTAAAATCAAAGGCACAGGCGATGTTTGATAGGGCAGCAGTTATATGACCGCACAAGAAGCGCAGTGGTTGAACCAGATTATCGCAACAGAAGAGCTACATGTGTTGTTTCAGCCCATTGTGGACGCTAATCAGCAGGCTATTTATGGCTATGAAGCTCTTATTCGTGGCCCGAAAACATCGCCGCTGCACTCGCCATTACGCCTGTTTGATGTGGCCACTCAGGCGGGGTTGTTAGTCGAACTGGATTTACTGTGTCGACGATTAGCGATTCGTCGTTTTGCAGAACTGGAATTGCCTGGGTTGCTGTTTCTGAACGTAATGCCGCTGACGATTGTTGAACGTGACTTCCGTGAAGGCTTAACGCTGAGTTTTATTCAAGAGAGCGGCCTGCCTGCTGAACGGGTGGTGATTGAGCTCACTGAACATGTGCCAATTCACGATTATGACCTGATGCGTCAGGCAGTGGCCCACTATCGAGACATGGGCTTTCAAGTAGCGTTGGATGATTTAGGAGCTGGCCATTCCAGCTTGCGGCATTGGTCTGAACTACGTCCTGATTTCGTCAAACTAGATCGCCACTTTATTTCGGGCATTGATCAAGAGCCGGCTAAACGTGAGTTCTTACGCTCGATTTTAGATGTGGCGCGCAGCTTAGACTGCCAACTGATTGCTGAGGGGGTTGAGACCGCCGCTGAGCATCTTTGCCTGTGGGAGCTAGACCGAGGGCTGGCGCTGCTACAGGGGTTTTACTTTGCACGACCAAGCCTTCACCCACCCTTGCAGCTACATATGCTGTTGCCTGCCACGACACAGCTGAAAAGCCCAGCGGGGCGCACTGCCCACTCTATTTTACGTCCCATCAGCGCCATCACACCGGCGTGCTCTGTTCCAGAGCTTGCTGAACGATTTCGTGAAGTGACAAATCTACGTTGCGTCGCGGTGGTAGAAGATGGCGTGCCAATAGCCGTGGTTCGCCGCAATGCGTTTTTAACTCTATTTACTAACCCCTACAGCCACGCGTTATATGCAAAGCGTCGCGTGTTGGAGATAGCGGACCCTAAAATGCTAGTGGCCGAAGCAGATTTGTCTCTTGAAGCGCTGAGCCAGCAGTTAACCGATAGCCGCGATATCGAGCAAGAAGATTTCGTGATTGTGGATAGTCACGGTCGCTATCTGGGAATGGGGACTATTGTGGATCTGTTGCGCGAAATTACTGCCATTCAGGTGCGTCAGGCCCGTCATGCCAATCCTCTCACCGGTTTGCCGGGTAATATTCTGATAAACGAAACGCTGGTCACTTATCTTGATCAGCGCGAAGGGTTCGCGGCCGCCTACGTCGATTTAGATAATTTCAAAGCGTTTAACGATGCTTATGGCTATGCACGCGGCGACCACGTGATTATTTCCTTGTCACGGCTGCTTCAGGCACAGGTAGAAAGCGCTGGCGGGTTTATCGGCCATATTGGCGGTGATGACTTTATGATGCTGCTTCCCCTTGAACAGTGGGAGAGTGTTTGCCAGCAAATATTGCACTCTTTTGGAGTGATGGCGCCTGGATTTTATGAAAATGCGGATCGTAAGCAGGGGGGGATTCATATAGAAAACCGCCAGGGTGCGGTCACGTTTATTCCCTTTGTGAGCGTGTCTATTGCCGTTAAGCCTGTCACAGATACCGCCAGCTGCAAAGCACTGGACATTGCCGCCCAACTTTCCGAGTTAAAGCACCAAGCAAAAAAAATAGCGGGTAACAGTTTATTCGTAGAGCGCCGAGGATGCTGTGTGGAGCCGGCAGGGAATAAACGACACTGAATCTTCAATCGCTAAGTCTTCAATCGTTCAGTCTTCAACCACAGGGCTGTCACTGAGCTGTCACCGAGAGGTCATCGCCTTGTCATTTTAGTGTCCCTTCGCTGTCATGGTTGGGCATCACCATAGCGGCATTGTTAAACAACCCGCTTAGGTGATGTATGCAACCACTGACTCTTACACGTACGTTGATTAGCGCTGCTGTGGTTAGCACGTTTGCGCTGGCAGCTGTTAGCGCCTCTGCTGATCTCTCTTCGCGCTATGTTGATAATGACGGCGACATGGTTGCCGACGTGCCCAGCGACGAGTCCCAATGGGTCGACCCGGACACCTTGGTCTTTGCTTACACGCCGGTTGAAGACCCCGCCGTATACGCCGATGTTTGGGCTGATTTTCTCGAACACCTAAGCGATGCCACCGGCAAGCGGGTGCAGTTCTTCCCAGTTCAGTCAAACGCGGCCCAGCAGGAAGCACTGCGTGCAGGTCGCCTGCATGTGGCTGGCTTTAATACGGGCGGCGTACCGGTTGCCGTTAACTGTGGTGGTTTCCGCCCCTTTGCCATGATGGCCGCTGAAGATGGCAGCTTTGGCTATGAGATGGAGATCATCACTTATCCTGGCAGCGGCATTGAATCGGTTGAAGATTTGGAAGGGCGCCAGATGGCGTTTACCTCTGAAACGTCTAACTCTGGCTTCCGTGCCCCCTCAGCGCTGCTGCGTTCCGAATACGGGCTAGAAGCAGGCGAGGATTTCGAAACCGCGTTCTCCGGTTCCCACGACAACTCCATTTTAGGGGTGGTGAACAAAGACTACGAAGCCGCTGCCATTGCCAACTCTGTTGGTACGCGGATGATTTCTCGTGGCGTTGTTAACGAAGGTGATTACGAGATTATCTACACCTCAGAAACGTTTCCCACCACCGCCTATGGGCTGGCCAATAATTTGAATCCTGAGCTAGCCGAGAAAATTCAAGATGCTTTCTTCAGCTATGACTGGGAAGGCACCGCTCTTGAAGCCGAGTTTACTAATTCCGGCGAAGCGCAGTTTATCCCGATTACCTACCAGGAAAACTGGTCGGTCATTCGCACCATCGCCGATGCCAATGGTGTGACCTACGACTGCGATTAATACGCTGGCAGTTTTGAAATCCTATCGGCCAGGAAGGCAACTTTCTGGCCGTATTGCTATGTACCCGAATATTCGTAAATGAGGCACTCTCATGTTGACTCTTACCGGTGTTGGCAAACGTTACCCAACTGGGGATCGTGCGCTAACCGATATTCAACTGACGCTACCCAAAGGACAAGTGATGGCGCTGATCGGGCCATCCGGTGCAGGGAAAAGCACGCTGATTCGTTGCGTGAACCGTTTGGTAGAACCCACCCAAGGCAGCATTCGCCTGGAAGATGTAGAACTGACCAAACTTTCGGGCAATCGTCTGCGCCATGCACGCCGCTCCATGGGTATGATTTTTCAGGAGTATGCGCTAGTTGATCGATTAACTGTGATGGAGAACGTGCTTTCTGGCCAGCTGGGTTATGTGGGGTTTTGGCGTAGTTTCTTGCGCCGTTACCCACAAGAAGCCGTGGCTGAAGCCTTTCGCTTGCTGGAACGGGTTGGCTTGCCCCATGCCATTGATAAGCGTGCCGATGCGCTTTCCGGTGGGCAGCGCCAGCGGGTTGGTATTGCCCGTGCGTTGTTGCAAAGCCCTAAGCTACTGCTGGTCGACGAACCCACTGCCAGCCTCGACCCGAAAACATCGCGGCAGATCATGCGGCTGATTCGTGAGCTATGTGCCGAGCGTGAGCTGGCCGCGATTATCAACATTCACGATGTCGCGTTGGCGAAGCAGTTTGCTGACCGTATTGTCGGGTTGCGAGCTGGTGAAATCGTATTTGACGGACAGCCTAGCGAGCTAACCGGTGAGATTCTCACCACCATCTATGGTGAAGAGGATTGGGATACCACCCCAGAACCCGCCGAAGATGATGAAACTGAAGATAAAGCGCAAATGAAAGCGAAAGAGAGCGAAGTACATCGCTCTCATGCTGGCCGTGACCTGCGTCCGTTAGCAAGCCTGGCGAGTGGGGGCGCGCGATGAGCAGTACCAATTCGCTGGCGCGCCAACAGGCTGCGCGTGAAGGCCACTGGCGGCGCTTACCATTGATTGATAACCCGCGAGTGCGCTGGGGGTTGGTGGTAGGCGCGATTGTTTATCTGGTACTTGCACTCGCTTCTGTGGAAGTGAACTGGGCTCGCGTCGCTGAAGGTGCCGGACGTGCACTCAATTTTCTTGGCGCGTTTCTACAGCCGGACTTCGTTAGCCGCCAGAGCGATATTGTCGCGGGTCTGCTGGAAAGTCTGACCATGACGTTAACCTCTACAGTGATTGGCGTGTTGCTGGCAATTCCGGTGGGGCTGGGGGCGGCGCGCAATATCTCGCCATTACCGATTTATGCCGTTTGCCGCGCGATTATTGCCGTTTCGCGTACCTTCCAGGAAATTATCATCGCCATTCTGTTTGTAGTGATGTTCGGCTTTGGACCGTTTGCTGGCATGCTGACCCTGGCGTTTGCCACCATTGGCTTTATGGCCAAACTGCTGGCAGAAGATATTGAAGATCTCGACTGGCGACAGGTGGAGGCCGTACGCGCCACTGGGGCGAGCTGGTGGCAAACCATGAACCATGCCATTCAGCCTCAGGTGATGCCGCGCTTAATTGGCCTTTCGATGTACCGGCTGGATATCAATTTCCGTGAGTCGTCGGTGATTGGCATTGTTGGAGCGGGGGGTATCGGTGCCACCCTGAACACCTCATTGAGCCGCTACGAGTACGGCACATCTGCTGCCATCCTTCTGATTATCATCGCTATTGTACTGATGAGTGAGTATGCCTCCAGCTACGTTCGCCGCTGGACACAGTAACGGCGCGCTGCTTGTCATAAGAGGAAACGTTATGCCTGTTTCAACATCTCCCCAAGGGGCGCCACTTTGGCAGCGGCGCACCACCCGAGCCCAGTGGCTGCAGTTCGCTGCCTGGCTGTTAGGTGTCAGCCTGTTTCTGCTGTGCTGGAAAGCGATTTCTGACAACACCATGTGGGTGTTTGTTGAAGATGCTGGCCGCCAGGGCAGTGACTTAATTAGCCGTATGATGCCGCCACGTTGGGAGTACGCTAACGTGCTGTGGAAACCTATGTGGGACACCCTGAACATTGCCACATTAGGCACGGCACTGGGCATTGTTATGGCGTTCCCTGTGGCGTTTTTAGCAGCGCGTAACACAACGCCACACCCGCTGATACGTAGCCTGGCTCTCACCATTATCGTCTCATCGCGCTCTATCAACTCGCTGATTTGGGCCATGCTGCTGGTCACCATTCTTGGCCCTGGCGTCTTGGCAGGCATTATTGCCATTGCGCTGCGTTCCATTGGCTTTGTGGGCAAGCTGCTTTATGAAGCCATTGAAGAGATTCATCCAACGCCCGTTGAAGCGATTAGTGCCACCGGCGCCAGCCGCCTGCAGGTGATGAACTATGGTGTGCTGCCTCAGGTCATGCCTGCTTTTGCGGGTATCAGCGTATATCGCTGGGACATCAACATTCGTGAATCGACGGTGCTGGGCTTAGTGGGCGCTGGTGGTATTGGCTTGCAGCTCAATGCTTCAATTAACAGCCTCGCTTGGAACCAGGTTAGTGTTATCTTTTTGATGATTTTTGCCACGGTGCTGGTATCCGAGTGGGTTTCTGCTCGCGTGCGCCATGCGATCATCTAGTCAGCCTGTCGAGGAACAGAAAACATGCGTTTTCCAAATGCAGATATCACCACTATCGATATTATGCGCCATGGTGAGCCAGTAGGCGGGCGCATGTTACGTGGCAGCACCGACCATCCGCTTAGTGAAACGGGCTGGAAACAAGTGAGTGACGCTGTCATGCGTCACACTATGGATGGAAGACCACCCTACGATGCTATTGTCAGTTCACCTCTGCTTCGATGCCGCGAATTTGCGCTGTGGCTAGGCGAGGAGTTTGATGTGCCTGTTGAAATTGATGACGACTTGGCTGAACTTCATCTGGGGCGTTGGGAAGGCAAAACCCATGCCCAGGTATTTGCTGATGAGGGCAGTGAGCAAATGAGTGCGTTTTGGTTCAACCCCTGCCAAGCCGCGCCTCCAGAAGGAGAAACGCTGTCAGCGCTGGATGCGCGGGTTAGCGAATCCTGGCAGCGGCTACTGGCCAATCCGCCCGGTAAGCACGTGTTGGTGGTGGCGCATCTATTTGTCTGCAATGCGCTGCTGCGCCAAGTGTTGGAGCAGCCGCTTAGTAACGGCTTAGTGATGGACTTGCCCTACGCTGCGATGAGCCGCCTGCGCCATGAGCGCCATGCGCTGGGAGAAACCACCTTTGTTGAGTGGATAGGGTGTCAGTCATAATCGACTGTAATAGCAATAGTCCGTTGGAATAGTTCTTTGGGATAGTTCTTTGGTAATAACAACAGACGAATTAGTAGCGGGTAAGCCAGGCATAGGCCATGATAAAAGCATTGCTAACGTGCTGAGCCGGAGCGATTTATGCCGTTTATCCGCCTGTCCCCACTGTTAACGTTATTCATGCTTCTGCTATTAGCAGGGTGTGCCAGCAAAGAGACAACTACCGTCCCTGCATCGAACGCTCAAGCGGGTATTTCGATGGAGCGCGCGCTGATTCTCTCCCATGCGCAGCAGGCGATCGGCACACCGTATCGTTTTGGCGGTAATTCACCGAAGGGGTTGGATTGTTCGGGGCTTGTTGAAATGACCTATCGCGCTGCAGGTATACGCGTACCGCGCACCGCTGATGCTCAGTTCCGCGCGCTGCCACAGATAGATGCACCTCGCCCAGGTGATTTACTGTTCTTTGGTGATGGTGCCAAAGCCACACATGTAGGTATTTATGGCGGTAACCGGCAGATGATTCATGCACCTGGCAGCGGTCGAGCCGTTGTCAGTGTGCCGCTGGATATCGATTACTGGAACCAGCGCTTTTTAGGTGCTGCTTCGCCAGCACCCTAAGCGTCATCAATAGGACGAGTAATGGGTGCCAATGAATCAGGCTGCCTGCCCATCAGGCGTTGTGGTCACTTCTCCCGTAGTGGTTTCCCCAGCGCGACGAGCAGTATTCATCTTGCTCTGCTCCAGAGCAGCTTCCAACTTAGCTTCCAATAAATACTGCCTAGCTTGAGCGGCTACCTGTAAATCTTTAGACGAGGGTTCTGCAGGTGCTAAAGCTGCCGCAATGACCGTTTGCATTTTTTCGATGGTAGCCGTGGGGTCGCCCGGCACAGGGCCGTAATCGATAGGCACTTCACCGGCGACCGCATAACGTTTGCCGTCTGGTCCAACTTCGTACTCGTAGCTAGCGCCGCCGGTGTAAGGGCCGCCTGCCGTTTGGTGGGCCATTTCATGTTGGCGAACTTCCCGGTCAGTTTGCTTAAGCTGCTCTAAGTGCTGAATCTCTTCAGGGGCTAGCGGCGTACCGTCAGGGCGGGTGGGCCCAGCCGTTTCGCTACTGGCTGATGTATCCGTCTCTTCACTTGCTTGTGCAGTAGCCTCAGAGGAACGAGCTTTTTGCCCCGCTGTGCCCGCCTGAGTCGCATCTGCTTTACTTACGATGGGTTGTTGCCAAGGTGATGAAGAAGCAGAAAAAAGATTTAGTTTGGAGAGATCCATAAGCAGTTACCGAAGGATAAGCTATTTACGTTAGCATAGATCATCTATGGGTGAATCGCAGCACGCAATAGTCGTGCATAAACGACCGCTTAGCTATCTTTTGGTTAATCATTACCATGCCCACTATCGATGTTGTCATCCATCTTTCGAAAAATGAGTGCCTGGCGCATTACGAAGGGCGCTACACGAACGTGCGCACGCGCAGCGTGGATGGTCGCTGGGTCATTTTTCCTGCTGAAGCGCTGCGCCGCGTAGTAGGACAAGAGGGGGTTCATGGTGTTTATCGATTGGAGTTTTCTGACCAGGGCCGCTTTATCAACATTCAGCCTCTGCCAAGGAGTTGATCTGGCATATGCACCATAGTGACGCAAATATAACGCTCCATGAACTCATTTATTCCGTTATACCCAATTTAAATAGAGCAGAAAAATTAGTACTCAATACTCTGGAAAGTCTGATTGAAGCGGCAGAAACCCCGTTGGATGTATTTAAACGTAACGAGCAAAAAAACGCTTTCTCACTAGAAGTGCATCGTGTACGCATCAATCTCGAACACCTTTTAGAGCGCTATCGTGCTGATGTAGATAGTGTTTTACGCGCAAGTGGGGAAGTGAAAGGGCCTATCGTTGTGCCCGATGCTCAAGAGGCCGATGCGATTCGCAGCGCCATTGATATTTACTTGCACGTTAGGTCTTTTCAGCGCGGCGAACGTCGCCAGCCAATGCCAAGCCGCTAGTGATCACCTTGTCACATTCCTTATCACCACATGGCATCATCATTGCTTGTATAATGTGAACGCCGCTTTTGGGTTTACCCACCTAAAAGCAAACAGCTTGCCTACCCGGCAATTCGCTGTGACCACATTAGGAGATATATCATGTCTGCTTCACCTGTCACGCTAATGGTAGCCCGTCGAGTGGCGAGCGGCCGTTATCATGATTTTAACCGTTGGTTAAACGAAGGCCGCGACTTGGCGGCTGACTTTCCTGGTTATTTGGGTTCCGGTGTTTTGGCACCACCCAACAGCGATGACGAATATCAGATCATTTTCCGCTTTAGTAGCAGTGATACGTTAAGCGCCTGGGAGCATTCGGCCTCAAGGAATGCATGGTTACAGCGGGGAAAGGGGCTATATAACGCGCCCCATGAGCACCGCGCCACCGGTTTAGATGCTTGGTTTCAGTCTAGTTCGGGCACAACGCCCCCGCGTTGGAAACAAGCTGTCGCCGTCTGGCTAGCTTTTTTCCCAGTTTCACTGTTGTTTAACTGGATATTTGGCAGTGCCTTAGCTGACTGGTCGATGGTGCCCCGAGTGCTCGCAAGTACGATGATGCTGACGCCTGTCATGGTGTTTTTGTTTATTCCGCTTTCAACGCGCTTACTTGCCCCATGGTTAGAAGGAAAATGGTCGCCATTAGATCTATTGTCACGTTGGCGTCATGAACATAGAACGTAATAAAAAAAGGGGTAAGTACACGACTATATGGTTAAAATTCATTTAAAACATGAGTTTAATTTTTATCTGGCAGGGTTTTAAGTCGTGTTCTTAGGGCTTCTTTAATAAGACAAATAATTGCTAAGCTTCGTGGGGTTCAACGCTGCAATAGTGCTAAGCTAAGTATGCTTGCAGTAAAAGGATAGCTGACGTTGGCGCAATGCTAGCGTACCAAGTCGCCCCATGGAGTAGTTATGATCCGCGTTCACCATCTCGAAAAATCCCGCTCGCACCGTATTTTGTGGCTTCTGGAAACACTTGGCCTTGATTATGACATTGAGGTTT
Source organism: Halomonas sp. TD01 (assembly GCF_923868895.1). Lineage (GTDB taxonomy): Bacteria > Pseudomonadota > Gammaproteobacteria > Pseudomonadales > Halomonadaceae > Vreelandella. Next base: position 892,062 of record NZ_OV350343.1, on the reverse strand, counting down.
ACCAGCGTGATCCTAAGACTCAGCTAGCCCCGGAATCACTTAAAAAAATCCATCCGCTGGGTAAGTCACCGGTTATCACCGACGGTGAGCTGACCGTCGCCGAATCAGGGGCAATTATTGATTACCTGATTAGCTGCTATGGTAAAAGTAAAGAGCAAGCCTCTGAAGAGAGTCGTAGTGAGTGGGTAAACTATCGCTACTGGCTTCACTATGCAGAAGGCTCGTTAATGCCGCTCTTAGTGATGGGGCTGGTATTTAGCCAAATACCTAAACAATCTCCATGGTTGATTAAGCCGTTGGCAAAAGGCATTAGCTCAACGGTGCAGCAGCGGTTTATCCATCCCCAATTAAAACAACATCTCACGATTATCGAATCACACTTAGACAAAAGAAGTAATTTTGCGGGTGACTGGCCGAGTGGTGCCGATATACAAATGAGTTTTCCGCTACAGGCTATTGCCGCGTCACAGTCGTTGGAATCTTATCCCGCTATCGCGGCGTTTGTGGCGCGTATCGAAAATGATCCTGCTTGGCAACGGGTTGTTGAGCGTGCAGGCCCTCTTACTATGCCTGGTAAGTAGGTTTATCTATGTTCCAGACGTTGAACTGTTTCGGACCTCACTCATCTACTTCTCAAAAGGGAGCGTGGTGCGTTCTAGCCCAATTTATGTCAGGAACATTACTGCTAGGTGGGTGTTTAGTAGCAACTCCCTCATCGGCTGAGACCCTGACCGTTGGGGTATATCACAATCCGCCAAAGCTTTTCGCCGACGACGAAGGTCGTCCGCGAGGCGTACTAGGTGACCTTTTGCAAGCGATTGCCAAAGAAGAAAAGTGGCAGCTAGAAAGCCTGCAGTGCGACTTTCAGCACTGTCTTACGCTGTTAGAGCAAGGAGACATCGACTTACTTCCTGATGTTGCCTGGAGTGAAGAGCGTGCTCAGCGCATGACGTTTCATGAAGAGCCGGTGATGTATAGTTGGTCACAGCTTTACCAGGGTGAAGGTACTGAGATCGACGCTATTTTTGATCTTGAGCAGCAACGTGTTGCCGTGGTTTCAGGGTCTGTTCAGCAAAGCTATCTGGCGGCGGTAACCGAGCGTTTTGATATCAACGTCACTTGGCTGCCCGTGAATAGTTTCGCTAGAGGATTTCAGGCAGTTGCCGATGGTGAGGCAGATTTAGTGGCTGCCAATCACCTATTCGGCGACTGGCGGGCTCACGATTATGGGTTGAGTGATACGCCTGTTATTTTTCAACCAGCAAGGCTGTTCTATGCGGCATCCCCCCAACTTTCTGATGAAATACTTAATCGTATCGATGATGTTCTACGTCGTTGGAAGCAGGATAACGGTTCCGTTTATTATGAAACCTTAGGTGCATGGCGAGCTAAGCCAGGCCCATCTCAATTAATTCCCACGTGGGTATGGTGGGGGGCTAGCCTACTTATTTTACTGCTTGCTTCAGCACTTTTAGGCAACATACTGCTTAAGCGCCGTATGAAACTTAATCGAGAGCAGTTAAATGCTCATGAAAAACTATTAGCAACTATTTTAGATAGCGTAGATACGTATATCTATATTAAATCACCCTCACTAAAGTACCGTTACGTAAATCGTCGAATAAGTGAACTTTTTAATCGACCTACAGAAGATATTATTGGAAAGCGCGACGGTGATTTTTTTGATGCTGCAAGCGCCGAAGCAACGAAAAAAGTCGATCAACATGTTTTAGACTCTGGCAAGAAAGTGACGATTGAAGAGCATAATATGCTGCAAGGTGAGGAGCATGTGCGCACTTTTCTTTCAATTAAGATGCCGCTAACCATGGCGTCAGGTGAAGCACCCTGTTTATGTGGTATTTCTACGGAGCTTACTGAGTACCTGGAAATGCAATCTAAAACGCATCGCCTAGCGTTTTATGATGCATTAACAGGTCTTCCAAATCGTCGACTTCTCATGGAATCATTAGCCGACGTTACCAATCAAGACAGTTGCACTGCAACGTTTAGCGCTATCTTTATCGTTGATTTAGATAATTTTAGGTTGGTGAATGATATACAGGGCCATGAGAGTGGTGATCAATTACTGATCAATGTCGCTGACAGATTACAAAGACACTTGCCCCAGGAAGCAACCGTTGCCCGCTTCAGTAGCGATGAGTTTGTGGTGCTCTTAAATACATTAGGCGAGGAGCAAGGCCAAGCAACACACAAGGCTGAACGTCTTGCACGACAGTTTTTAGAGACGATTACTCAGCTGCGTAACGATCGGGCTTTGCCTATCACTGCCAGTATTGGTATTTCGCTGTTTAAATGTTCAGGGTTAAGTGTGAACAGTGTCTTGCAACAAGCAGATATGGCGTTACAACAAGCTAAAGCGGCTGGCGGCAATACGTTGCGCTTTTTTAATATGGAGATGCAAACCAGCGTGCTGGAGCGGGCTAGGCTCGAGGGTGATCTGCACCAAGCTTTAGGGCGTAATGAGCTTTCGCTACATTACCAAGTGCAGGTCGACCATCAAGGCGTCACTACTGGTGTTGAGGTTTTGTTGCGCTGGTATCACCCACAACGTGGTTGGGTATCTCCAGCTACCTTTATTCCCCTTGCGGAAGAGAACGGGTTGATCCTGCCTATTGGTTACTGGGTATTGAAATCAGCCTGTGAGCAATTAGCAAAATGGGCGCAGCAACCTTCCTACGCAGCACTCACCATCTCAGTTAACGTGAGTTCGGTGCAGTTCCAGCAGCCTGAATTCGTGCGTGATGTAGAAGGCTTGTTAGCTCAGACCCAAGCGCCGCCAAGCCGTTTGGTGTTGGAGGTGACGGAGAGTTTGCTGATGAATGAGCCCACGCGAGTTCGCAACACCATGTTAAAGCTTCGTTCCCAAGGAGTTCGATTCGCGCTGGATGATTTTGGTACAGGCTATTCGTCGTTGAGCTACCTAAAACGCTTACCGTTGGACGAGTTAAAGATTGATCAGTCGTTTATTCGTGAATTGTTAACGGATAAAACTGATGCAGCGATTGTGGATACCACTATTCTGTTAGCGGTTAGCCTTGGCTTAACGGTGATCGCTGAAGGCGTCGAGAGAAAAGAGCAGCTTGATTGGCTAAAAGGTCATGGCTGCTACCGCTATCAGGGCTATTTATTTGGCCGTCCGACGCCACTTGAATATTTATTTGAGGCGTACTAAAAGCCCGCGCAGCACTTGTTAGCACTTGACGCGGGCTTGAGCTGATTACAGCTGTTCGTTAACCAAAGATGGCAAAACTGTCGGCGTTAAGCCACAGATGCACAATGATACTGGCGACGTAGCCGAGAAAAATAACGGGAGCCCAACGCAGGTGACCCATAAAGGTATAAGCGCCACGTGCTTGGCCCATCACCGCAACCCCCGCTGCCGAGCCGATTGAGAGCAAGCTACCCCCCACACCGGCAGTCAACGTAATCAGAAGCCAATGCCCGTGGGACATATCTGGTTCCATGGTCAGTACCGCGAACATTACCGGAATGTTATCAACTACCGCTGAAACTACCCCCAAGACTATATTGGCCCAGGTGGCGTTCCAACCGGTGTAAAGCGCTTCGGAAAGCAGTCCTAGGTAGCCCATAAAGCCAAGGCCGCCCACGCACATAACAACCCCGTAGAAGAACAGCAGTGTGTCCCACTCGGCACGGGCGACACGGTTGAAAACATCAAACGGTACCACGCCACCTAACTGCTCAAGCTTCTTATTGTCGCCTCGGCGGCTGTAGCGTTCACGTTTGCGCTCCAGCGAGCGAGGTAGGCTGCGACGCAGGTAATAGCCGAAAAACTGTAGGTAGCCAAGGCCAGTCATCATGCCGAGTACAGGCGGCAAGTGCAGTAGCGTATGGCACATAACAGCGGTGGCGATAGTGATCAAAAACAGCGCAATAATTCGCCGTGCACCGCGTTTGAGCCATACATCTTCATAAACACTGCTTGGCTTCTGATCCTTAATAAATATGCTCATGATGACAGCAGGAATCAGGAAGTTAACCAAGGAGGGCAGGAACAGGATGAAAAACTCCTGAAACTGGATAATACCCGCTTGCCAGACCATCAGCGTGGTGATGTCGCCGAAGGGGCTAAAGGCACCGCCGGCGTTAGCGGCCACCACAACGTTGATACAGGCAAGGTTAATAAAGCGCTTATCACCTTCAGCAACCTTGGTGATGACAGCGCACATTAGCAACGCCGTGGTTAAGTTATCGGCAATCGGAGATAGCACAAAAGCGAGGCCACCGGTTAACCAGAACAGTTGGCGGTAGCTGAAGCCTTTACGTAGCATCCATGAGCGCAGAGCATCAAATACACGGCGCTCCTCCATGGCGTTGATATACGTCATGGCAACCAACAGGAACAGCATTAGCTCGGTGAACTCCAAAAGCGTCACACGAAACGCATACTCTGACGTTTCGGACATGCCGTTTTGGACGTACACCCAGCCAATGAGTCCCCAAATAATACCGGCGGCAACCAATACCGGCTTAGACTTGCGCATATGGATTTTTTCTTCTGCCATGACCAGTGCATAGGCCAGTACGAACACGGCAACCGCGAAGAAACCAATGGCAGAAGTGGTGAGGTCAATATCACCCACGACGGCATATGCAGGCGTGCACAGCAAAGGTAGTAAGGCTGCTAATAAAAAAAGCCAGCGACGATAAGATCGTGGCTGGCTAGAGTCATGATGCAAGGTATGCATGCGACGTTATTCCCCATGGTCAAATGAATGAAAGTGATGTAAAAGCCGCGATATTGTAGCAGCCTGTATTGCAACGCAATATGTAATAAAAGCGAATGAAACAGCCATATAAGAAGGTAAGAGAGACTTTTTTTGTAAATTATTCGTTTAGCTAATAGCAATGTTCTGAAATCAGTGTAAAGAGAAATAGTGATAAATTGGTCGTTGACTTACATCAACGATGTCAGTGGTTGATATTTATCGTTAGATTAATATTTTTTACCAATAAAAATGAGGCCGCGCAGTTGGCCACTGGACACGTAAAGGAACTTATATGCATTGCTCAATTCGCTCTCTTCATCGCACGTTAGGCGTAACGGCCACTGCGCTCGCCCTTGCCGCTGCTGCAATGACAGCACAAGCAGAAACACGGGTGACCTATAAATCAGCATCGGCGGGAACCGCCTATTACCAAATGGGTGTTGAGCTCTCTGAGGCAGTACGCCAGGGCACTAACGATGCCATTATCCTGACGTTAGAAGAGAGTCAGGGCTCGGTGCAGAATGTTATGGAGGTAATGGCCCGGCAAGGTAATTATGTATTCACTACGCCGCCTGCCTTAGTCGAGCAAGCAATGGCAGGGGAAGGGCCTTTTGCCGAGCGTCAGCATCCTCGCTTCCAAGAAATTCGCGGCCTATTCCCTATTCCCTCAATCACCATGCATTTTGTGATCGCAGGCGATGGCGGCGTGACTGATATGACTGGGTTGGAAGATAAGCACATCTTAATCGGTCGCGGCACCTTTGGTGCTCGGGAAGCCACTCGGTATCTGGAACTGTTTGGGCTGGAAGAGAAAGTGCGTATTGCCGATGCTTCCATTGGGAGTGGGCCGGATGCGCTAAAAAACGGCCAAATTGATGCCTTCGTGACGGCTAGCTCTTTCCCAACACCTAACGTTATTGAAACGGCTGCCAGCATGCCAATTACCCTGGTCAGCTTTAGCGATGAGCAGATAGCGCAAACAGGCGCTGCTCGCCAGACGATTCCTGGCGGCACGTACCCAGGCGTGGATCAGGATGTACAGACTACGTCACTGCCTGTTATCGCTTACACAACCACACAAATGGCTGAAGATACCGCGTATACCTTAACCAAAACCTTCTGGGAGCGCCGCGATACCATGGCGGCAGAAACGGCTTGGTGGAGCAGCATCTCGCCCGACATGCTGAGTAATATGACGGGTACGCTACACCCTGGTGCGCTGCGTTATTATGACGAAACGGGAGTCGATGTGCCCGACGACCTTCGATAAAGGCTGCCTTAGCTGCGATTTTTTGGCATTGATGATACGCAACGGCCTGCAGGCCGTTGTGCTGTTTTATAGGGATAGGCACTCGGCATGCATGCTCTTTCTTCGTCTCAGACGGCTGATAATGCGACACCTAATGCGGCAGTATCTCCTGGTTGGATTGCGTTAGGTGTCGTTAGCGTTGGGTTTCATTTAGGGCTTATTTTTTATGGTTTAACGCCCGCTCTGGTGAGCAGGCCATTGCATATGGCGCTACTGCTGCCTTGGGTGTTGATTTATATAGCCAAAACCCCTTTTCAGCGTATTAGCGGTTGGGGGCTAACGCTGCTGGGGGTCGCGGCTTGCGCCTACATCGCGCTTAACGAAGCAGCACTTGCGAATCAGTATGGCTTTATTGATACCCATCTACAGATGGCGATTGGGCTTTTCCTAATCATGCTTGCCCTGGAGGCAGCAAGACGTGCGATAGGTTGGCCACTGCCATTGGTTGCGCTACTGGCGCTTCTTTATGGGGCTTTCGGGCAGTATGTGCCGGGCGCGTTTGGTCACCCAGGTTTGCCGCTGCAAAGCATGGTGGGGTCATTGACGATTGCGGAAGGGGGGCTATGGGGCTCGCTGACCGGGGTCAGCGTTGGTGTCGTGGCTATCTTTGTTATCTTTGGTGCGGTGCTCAATGCTGGCGAAGCTGGCCAAGGTTTCATGAATTTGGCCAGCGCGGTTGCCGGGCGTTTAACCGGTGGTGCGGCTAAAGTGTCGGTGATTTCGTCGGCGCTGATGGGATCCATTTCAGGTTCCGCCTCGGCGAACGTTGCCTCTACCGGGGCAATTACGATTCCCTCTATGGTGCGTTTGCGCTACCCACGCTCCTTTGCGGGCGCGGTAGAAGCGGTGGCGTCTTCAGGCGGGCAAATAATGCCGCCGCTGATGGGGGCCGGGGCGTTTGTCATGGTTGAGCTGACTGGTACGCCCTACACCCAGATCATGGCAGCAGCGACGCTGCCCGCCGTGCTCTATTTTTTAACGGTATGGGTGGGGATTAACGCTTATGCGACCCGTCATGATCTACAGCCGATTGATGCCAGCGAGCAGCCAGCCGCCAAAGAAGTGCTCATCACATCACTGTTTTTTGCGGTGCCGTTTGTACTGCTGTTAGAGCGTATTTTTAACGGCGGATATACACCCCAATATGCCGCCAGTATTGCGATATTTGCTGGGGCGGCGCTGCTGCTGTTTGACGTCACGCTGCGCTTCTCATTACCGGGGTTTGCAACACGCTTAGCAGATGCGGTGGTTACGGCAGGGCGTCAAATTGGCACTATTGGGGCGATTATTCTTTGTGCCTCACTGGTGATTGGTGTGCTCTCGTTAACGGGCCTTGGCGTAAAGATCACGTCGGGTATCTTATCTCTCTCAAATGATCTGCTATGGCCAGCGCTGCTGTTAACGGCACTTGCCTGCCTGATTTTGGGAATGGAAGTACCGACGACAGCAGCCTATGTGATTTGTGTGTCGGTGGCGGGACCTGCGCTAATATCACTCGGGCTAGAGCCGTTGCTGGCGCATCTGTTTGTGTTTTGGTACGCGCTGCTTTCAACGATTACGCCGCCTGTCTGTGGCGGGGTGTTTATCGCGGCTGGAATGGTGGGGGAAAATTGGCTGAAGGTAGCGCTTAAAGCCATGGCCCTGGGGATAGGACTGTACATTATACCGCTGGCGATGGTCGCAAACCCAGAGGTTATCCGGCTTGCTTTTAATCCAACCGGCGCTCTGCTCGATGGATTAAAAATAGCCGCTGGATTAACGGCTATTTCGTTTGGCGTCATCGCCCGTAAAGCTATTTGGCTTCGCGTAATATTAGTGGTGGCGGGCGCGGCTGTTATCTTTCTCGTTTAATGGCGCATGGTTTAAAAACAACGTCGACGTGGCCGGTAACGGGGTGGTGGCATACACCACCCAGGTATCTAGCGCAGGCCCCAGTGGCTGCATCAGCTTAAGCTGCTCCGGTGCTTGTTTCACGATTTCTTCAGCACAGATACCTGCCTCAAAGGTACCCGCTAGCAAGCCTTCTGCCACGGCAACCGTCGTGGGTGCCTCAATAATATCGCCAAAGCTGTTTAAGTCTGTGTAGTAGCGGGTAGCTGGCTGAATAGCCACATGGCGGGGAGTGGCAATACTGCGCTGGGCAATTAACGCAAGAGGCTTACTGCCTGCAATAAAGACATCGACCGGATAGGCTCGGTGCATATAGCGGCCTACGCAATCGCTGTGGGAAAAGTGGGCGGTGCACTGGAGCACGTGGCTCACTTGGCCCTCAATCAGCGCTTCAAACGCCTCTTCAAACTGTTCGAAAAGCTGAAGGTTCGTGGATGGATGACCATGCTTCGCTAAATAGCGCAGGGTGATTAATTCATGATTGTTGCCGCTAGGACCGAGGGTGGCAATCTGCACAGCTAATTCCTCAGAAGATTGTAAAACTTAACGCAAGGTAGGCTGCATAGCCACTTAGTAAGGCCGCCCCTTCCCAGCGAGAAAGTCGCATGCCCGTGTAGAGAAACAGTAGTAATACGCCTGCTGCACCCAGCATTACCCATTGGTCAAACTGACTTACTCGCTCGGCAATAGGCAGGGGCTGTAGAAAAGCTGATATGCCCAGAATGCCTAAAAGGTTGAAAATGTTGCTGCCCAGAATATTTCCGACAGCAACATCGGCGTGGCGGCGAAGCGCCGCAATCACTGAAACCGCCATTTCGGGTAACGAAGTGCCCACCGCGACAATCGTTAGGCCAATCACTGCTTCGGAAATACCCATGGCTTGGGCTAAGCCAATGGCGCCATAAAGTAACAGCTGTGAGCCACCGATCAACATGGCAAGCCCCCCAACAAGCGCCATAACTGTGATGGCTGTTGAGCTTGGGATGGCAGTGAGCTCCTCTGCTTCTGCACTGTGCATTTCCGTCGCGGGAAGAGGTTGGCTGCGTTCAGTGCGATACGCCCAAATAAGATAAGCCGTCAACGCGGCTAGCAATATTGCCGCATCCCAGCGGCCTAGGGCGCCACTCCAGGCCAGAACAATAAATAGCAGACTAGCACTGACGACCACAACACCGTCTCGTCTTAGCGCTAGAGGCTGTACGGACATGGGGCAAATGACCGCGCAAAGGCCAAGAATTAGCAGTATGTTGCCAATGTTGCTACCCACAATATTGCCAATGGCTATATCTGGCTGCTGGTGAATGGCCGCATCAATGGAAACCACCAGTTCGGGGGAAGATGTACCAAAGCCAACGACCACGAGGCCTGTTAACAGCGGAGATATCCCCATTCGTTTAGCACCGGCGACAGCGCCACGGATGAGAGCTTCGCCCCCCAGCGTTAATAGTACGATACCAACGAGTAAACTTATTCCATACAGCATGCTATCTACTCTCTTCTTGTGTTCACTTGGGCGTTATCCCAACCGTAAGCTACAAACATTAGTTGTGAATGCCGTGTCTGCAAGTCAATTTATTGAAGCGCTATCCACGTAAGGGAAATGTTGGGTAAGCGTTCAATAGAGTATCTAATTCATTGCATGCAAAGCGCGGCTCAATCCACTGTGTTAGGTGGTCGTGAACGTAGTGAAGAAAGCGCTGAGCCGACTGCGGGAGGCGCTGGTCATTGCGCACAATAAATTGCCAGTGGCTTTCAATAGGCAGTCCCTGAACGGGTAAAACCACTAGATCAGGATGCTCATTAGGCAAAACATGCTCGGATAACACAGCAACGCCCATATTGGCCGCAACACTTACTCGTATGGCCTCGTTACTGGCCATCTGTAATGTTTTTTGCATTGTCAGGCCGTGCTCTTGCAGCCAACTGTCTAATAGCATGCGTGTGGCAGAGCCCGGCTCACGCAGCAGTAAGCGCTCACTTAGTAGTTGCTCCATCGTAACGGTTGCCTGTTGGGCAAGTGAGTGGTCGGCGGCGGCAATGGCAACTAAGGGGTTACGCATAAAGCGTGACGCGACTGCGTGAGCAAGCGCTGGAGGATGGCTAAAGACATAAAGGTCGTCTTCTTGGCGCTCAAAGCGTGCCAATACCTGTCGACGATTGCCGATATGAACGGTGACATCGACATCAGGGAACGCTTGGCTAAAAGGCCCGAGTAGGCGTGGCAAGACGTACTGAGCGGTATTCACGAGGGCAATACTAAAGCGGCCCTTACTGCCATGCTGTAAATCACTTAGCTGGTCAGCAAAGTCATCAAAGCGTCCCAAAACATCACGACTTGCCTGATAAAGGGCTTGCCCTGTGGCGGTCATCGTTAGTCGCTGGGAATGCTGTTCTAACAACGGGCTGCCTACTGCTTCTCTGAGACGTTTCAACTGCTGTGACACGGTTGGCTGGGTAAGGTGAAGCTGCCTTGCGGCTTCGCTGATGGAACCACACCTAACGACGGTTACGTATACCTGCAGCAGCCTAAAGGTCAGATGGCGAATATTCATAGCAACCGAAACTCCTGGGGCATTACTTAATGCGTCAGTATTGGGTAGTTGCGGAGATCAGCTTTATCAATGAATACCTGGCAAGCCACCATCGAAAAGCTAGACTTATCCCTTACCGTTAACGGGCAGGCGAAGGTAAGTGAGTTTAAACCACGTTTCACTAAGGTGGCGAACGTTGGGCTGCTCCTCAAGACCAAGAGCATGGCTTGACAGCAAAGTATTCTTTGGTATTCTCGATATTTGTAAGCTAATAACTATAAGGAATTCCACTCATGATGATCCCCTTTTTAACTTCGCGTCCGCTTAAAACGCTGACGGCCAGTCTATGTATTGGAGGGTTGTTGGTCTCTCCACAGGCATTCACTCAAGAAGCTATCTTGGAAGGTGAACGCTTTCATCCTCAAGAGAGTAGCCGTGGCATGGTCGCTACCAGCCATTTTCTTGCCTCGGAAGTTGCCCGCGATGTTCTTGCTAAAGGAGGCAACGCCGTTGATGCTGCCGTAGTGGCCGGCTTTGCGCTAGCGGTGACCCAGCCACGTTCCGGCAATATCGGTGGCGGCGGCTTTATGCTCATCTCGGATGAAGAAAGCGATGAAGTCATTGCCATCGACTACCGCGAGATGGCCCCTTCAGCCGCCTTTGAAGCTATGTTCCAAGATGAAAACGGCGATGCAGTGACTGAGCGTTCCCGTTTCACTCATTTGGCCGCGGGCGTACCCGGCACCGTTGCGGGGCTGGCTTTGGCTCTGGAAGAGTACGGTACGTTGAGCCTTGCTGAAGCGTTGGAACCCGCCATTCGTCTTGCTGAAGATGGCTTCGCCGTGCCTCCACGCTTTGTTCAAGGGCTACAAGAGACCAGGGAACGTTTTGAGCCCTGGGAGGCGAGCATGGCTAAGTTCTTTAAGGAGGACGGTAGTGCCTATGAGGTTGGCGATATTTTCAAGCAACCTGATCTAGCCGCGACACTTAGGCGCATTTCTGAGCAAGGGGCCCGTGAGTTTTACGAAGGAGAAACGGCAGAACTGATCGTTGCTGAAATGGAACGTCACGATGGGTTGATTACCATGGAAGACATGGCCAACTACACCCCCATCATCCGTGAGCCCAGCCACGGTACTTATCGCGGTTACGATATTTATGCCATGAGCCCTCCTTCTTCCGGCGGTGCCCATATTGTTCAGATGCTGAACATTCTCGAAGAATATCCTATTGGTGAAATGGGCTTCGGCGCTGCTGAAAGCATGCATTTAATGGCTGAAGCCATGAAGCGTGCGTACGCTGACCGCTCGGAGTTCCTGGGCGATACTGACTTTGTCGATGTGCCTTTGGCCGGGATTACGTCGAAAGAGTACGCAGCCGAACTACGTGGCCAGATTGGTGACCAAGCCACACCTAGTGCTGACATTGCTCCTGGCAATCCGCACGACTACGAATCTAATGAAACCACTCACTTTTCCATCGTAGATGACGGTGGTCTGGCAGTTTCAAACACGTACACCATCAACTTCAGTTATGGTTCTGGAATCGTAGTAGATGGCGCAGGCTTCTTGCTCAACAACGAGATGGATGACTTCTCCGCCAAGCCCGGTGTGCCCAACGCCTATGGTTTGATTGGAGGCGAAGCCAATAAAGTAGAGCCAGGCAAACGGATGCTTTCATCTATGACGCCCACTATCGTCAAGCAAGACGGCAAAAACTTCCTGGTCACCGGCAGCCCCGGTGGTTCACGCATCATCACCACGACCCTGCAAGTGTTAATGAACGTCATTGATCACGATATGAATATACAGTCAGCGGTTAGCGCACCGCGCATGCACCACCAGTGGGTGCCTGATGAAATTCGCGTTGAGGCAGGCTTTAGTCCAGATACGCTTAATCTGCTTGAAGAGCGAGGCCATACAATCAGTCAGCAGCCCGCCATGGGCGCAGCTCAATCAATCATGATTAAAGAAGGTATGTTCTTCGGTGGCGCCGACCCGCGCCGTTCTACCTCATCTGCTATTGGCCTTTAATGTTTCGTTAGTCTCCTTCTACTCCGCCCTGATCTCACAGGGCGGGGTTCGCGCTTAGCTACCCTTTAATGTCCTAGTTGTAACTGCCATTACTGCTAATCAGTCAATACCGGTAGGGGGACGATAGTGATATAGGTAATTATCTATGGTTTTCTTTCAATATATTATTAGTTATCTAGTCTCATCGCTCGCAAAATGCAGCCTCTTTTGACCCTAAGGAGCAATGGTGATGCCAGATATTGTGGTGATGTTTTTTTTATTGGGGCTAGTCGCTGGGGCGGTGAAGTCGGATCTTCAGGTTCCTAAAGCCACTTACGACACCCTAAGCCTGTTATTAATGCTCACCATTGGCTTAAAGGGAGGGATGGCGCTGCATGGCAATATTCATTGGGGGTTGGTGCCAGAACTTACCGGTGTAGCGCTGCTGTCAGCGTTTATACCGCTGATGCTGATGCCAGTGTTGCGCCGCTGGGTGCGCCTTTCCGCCGCCGACAGCGCTAGCATTGCTGCCCACTATGGCTCGGTCAGTGCTGGTACATTTGCGGTTGCGCTGGCGTATGTAGAAGCACGCCAGTTAGTGGTGGGTAGTGAAGTAACGCTCTACTTGGTCGCTATGGAGCTGCCCGCGATTATGGTGGCGATTGCCCTGTTTAGACGCTATCAAGGGGCTGCTGTTAAAGAGAGCACCAGCAAGCTATGGCATGAAACCCTGACCAATCGAGGCGTTATCCTGTTAGCTGGAGGGGTCGTGATTGGTACGCTATACGGGCCGTTTCAAGGGGAGGAAGTCACCGCACTGTTTACTGGGGCCTTCAAAGGTGTGCTGGCGTTGTTCCTGCTAGAAATGGGGTTAACCGCCGCGCAAACGCTGCGCCCAATGCCGTGGCATCATTGGCGCTTAGTGACCTTTGCTCTGGTGACGCCATTGTTGTTGTCGCTGCTGGGGATTTTAGTAGGCACGCTAGTTGGATTGCCGGTGGGCTCTGTGGTAATTCTTGCCGCGTTGGCCGCTAGTGCCTCCTATATTGCGGCGCCCGCTGCGATGCGTGCCGCTATCCCGCAAGCGAACATTGGCCTCGCCATGCTCGCATCACTTGGGATTACTTTCCCTCTCAATGTAATGCTTGGGATTCCGCTTTACCATATGCTGATTGAGCGCTTAATTAGCTAATAAATTAATTATGTTATCGCACCAATTGGATTCGCTCGTTTTGGAATAATTTGTTAATTAATTGGAATTTAACGCCAGTTGCTCGCTCATGAGGCTGGCGTTTTTTAGTTTATATTGTGGTTTATATAATGATTTTCGTGTTATTTGAACTGCTTTTCGTAACGATATAGTTAAAAAAGATAGCTGTTTAGGCGGTTTTATAGATAAGCAAGAATGGGTTTTTAACGTATTAGTCCAAAAGGATTATTCGCTTGCCCATGCTTATTTCCCCTGGATGCAGCACGAAAAGCCGTGGAATAGACACGTTAAGTCATCGTTACCCTCGTATTCTTTTGTTACACGGACGTGATCGCAATACCGTCGAAGTGTTGAAAACACGATGACGCATTGTGATTAATTAGCTGATATAGATAAAAGGGCAGGGCAGTATACCTCTAGAACGTATGCCTATTGCCAATGCCTTAGATGATAAATCTAAGAAACTCTTGTTGAACGAAAATAATCGCTGCTGATAACCCTATCAAAAGCTCAATAATAACGAGGTCTATAAGATGGAAGAAAAACCAAAAAGGGTTCGTCAAAAACCCAGTCTCGGGCTTGCCCTTGTGCCCGTTGTGCTGACACTAATCGCCATCGGGGTGCAGATTTTCTATTTTGGCGACTTTACACCACATATCCCGCTGGCCATTGGCTTGGCGATAACCTCGCTAGTAGGGGTCAAACTCGGCTTCCGTTGGAAGCGTATTGAAGATGGGGCGTTTCACGTTATCAACGTGTCTCTGCCATCGGTTTCGGTGTTGATCTTAGTGGGCATGATTATTGGCGTTTGGATTGCCAGCGGTACCGTGCCCAGTCTGATCTATTACGGCCTGCTTCTATTGTCCCCTGCCTTTTTCCTTGCCGCGGCGATGCTGATCTGTGCGGTGGTCTCCGTTTCTTTGGGGACTTCCTGGGGTACCGTTGGTACGGTAGGTTTGGCGCTTGTTGGTATCGGTGCTGGGTTTGAAATTCCGATTTACTGGACCGCTGGTGCGGTTGTTTCCGGTGCCTTCTTTGGCGACAAAGTTTCACCGCTTTCTGATACCACTAACTTGGCGGCGGCGGTTACCGGCAACGATGTGTTCTCGCATATCAAAAATATGATGCCAACGACGATACCGGCCATGTTGATCGCGTTAGCTATCTATCTGGTGGTGGGCTTCACCATGATTGATGATCAAGCGGCATCCTTTGAGCGCATTGATGCCATCACTGCGTCACTAGATGAACACTTTACGATTTCTATCTGGCTGTTGTTGCCAGCGGTGCTGGTTATTGGTCTAGCCGTCAAGAAAATGCCGCCGATTCCCTCCCTGTTTGCTGGCGTAATGGCGGGTGCGGTAACCGCCATGGCGGTTCAGGGGGTAGGCCTGCACGATATCGTTACTTACGCTAACTATGGTTACTCCATTGAAACGGGCGTGGAAGCTATGGACAGCCTGTTAAACCGTGGCGGTATCCAGTCAATGATGTGGACTATCTCATTGATCCTAATTGCCTTGGCCTTTGGCGGTGCGTTGGAGAAAACGGGCTGCCTGGAGACCATCATCAAGGCCATTATGGCCAAGGTGCGCTCTTTCAAAGGTGTTCAAACCTCGGCAATTGCTACCTCCTTTGCAACTAACTTGGTGGCAGGCGACCCCTACCTATCCGTTGCGCTACCGGGCCGTATGTATGCGCCGACTTACCGTGGTCTGGGCTACTCGACACTGAACCTGTCGCGTGGTGTTGAGGAAGGTGGAACGTTGATGTCGCCACTCATTCCCTGGAACGCAGGGGGGGCCTTTGTCATTAGCGTATTAGGGCTTGGTATTGGTGAAGGTAACGTTGAGAACCTTCTGTATATTCCGCTGGCCTTTGCCTGCTGGTTGTCGCCTTTGATCGGTATTATTTATGCGCAGACGGGCTTGTTCTCGCCCAAAGCAACCGATGAAGAGCGCGCGCTGTGGGACAAGCAGGGAGAAGCGATTGCATCTTCGGAAGCATTGGGTGCTGCTGCTGATGCAGCCGTCACTAGCCCGACGCCTGCTTCCAGCTCGAGCTGATCGTCACTATCCGTTACGTGCTTTCCCGATGAGACAGCACCCCGACCTGCTAAAGGCGGGGTGTTTGTCTTTATTGAGCTAGGTATTTTTTAAAGCTTTGCTGCCGGCAGCTGAATCACTAGCGCCTTGGGTTTGCTTGCAGGCATGCCTGAATAGAACCAGGAGGATAATAATGACGACAACGCATCCAACCGTGGTAATCGGTGGCGGAATCGTTGGTATTTGCTGTGCCCTATATCTGCAAAAAGAAGGGCTTAACGTAATGCTCATAGAGCCTGCTATGGCTGGTGATAGTACCGCTAAATGGAGCTGCGGGCAGATAGCGGTTAGCGAAATTATTCCCCAATCCAAGCCAGGTATTATTAAAAAAGTGCCAGGGTGGTTGCTGGATCAAAAGGGGCCGCTGGCACTGCGGCCATCGGCATTACCAGGACTGCTGCCTTGGATGCTGCGTTTTATGACCCATGCGCGGCGTTCGCGTATCGACACTATTGCCCATGAGTTAGCGTCCTTAACGCGCTGCGCCTTTCAGGATTATGAACCCTTATTAGCGAAGTGCCGCCGTGACGATCTGATTGGCCACCATCCAACCCTTGAACTGTTTGACGATGCGGCTGGGCTGGCCCATGAGCAAACTTATGTAGAGCTACGCCGCGCGCTAGGGTTTGTTTCCGAAACGCTAAATGCCGAACAGATTGCCGCCATGGAGCCGGCGTTAGCGGGACGTTTTTCTCACGGTTTGTTGCTGTCGGATTGGCGTACGGTGTGCGATACCGAAACCTTCCTCACCGAACTCACCCATAGCTTTGTAGAGCAGGGTGGCACACTTGTTCAGGGGAGTGTGGCGCGCATCGAGAGCCAGGGGAGTCGTGCCGTTGGTGTGACATTGGCTAGCGGTGAGATGCAGCCAGCTGAGCAGGTGGTGGTCGCCGCTGGCAACGGAAGTTCGGCGTTTTTTGAAACACTGGGCATTAAGGTGCCGTTGATTAAGGTCGGCGGCTATCAGGTATTGCTACCCAACCCTGGTGTCGACTTAACCCACGCCACTTTTTATGCTGACGGCGGCTTTGGTCTGATTCCTATGGAGCGAGGACTACAGATCGGCGGCACGATTGAATTCGCTGGCAATCATGCTGAACCGAACTTCAAACGCGCGGAGATCATTCTTGAAAAAGCCAAGACGATACTGCCATCGCTGAATACGGCAGGTATGGAGTTTGGCGCTGGCTGGCGTCCTTTCTTGCCAGACACCAAGCCTGTGATTGATAAGTCGCCATTGCTTGAAAACGTGGCGATGGCTTTTGGTCATGGGCAATTGGGGCTAACAATAGGCGCCACGACGGGGCGCTTGGTAGCCGACATGCTGCAAGGTCGTGATAGTCAGTTGAATATTAGTCCTTTCAGCGCATCGCGGTTCACGTTGGCTGGTGGTTAATTGACGTCATGCAGTGGTGCAAGCAAGGGGGCGCCCGTCTCATAAATATGAGACGGGCTCTTTATCATCGCCATTTAGCTAGTGATTATGTCCTGCATGACTGCCAAACGTTGCGTTGAACTGAACCATTCCTACCCACTGTTCATCATGCCCTGCAAAGTCTTCGCGAGTCAGTTGCGTGCGCACGAACATGTTATCGCGCACATGCCAAGTAAGCTGCGCGCTTTGTCGCCACGAAGTTTCCTCTGAAACGATCGCGGTAGGATGAGTGCCCATCACCTTATTGGTTAACCCTAATGCCTCTGCGCGAAGACCGACTTCCCAGCGTGGAGCAAGACCGTAAATAGCGTCGATGTAAGCACCATCTTGTTGCTCAGTGTAGTGATCGTGTGCATGGAAGTGATCATGGTGTTGCACATGCTCCTGCAAGTCACGTTCGCTATAGAAGTATTCCGCACCTAGTTGCCAGTTGCCCTGGTAGCCGGGCTGCTCCGCATCGTAGTTAAACCGTGCATCTAAGCCTGCAAACCAGTTGTCGCCTTCAGCAGTATGGGCGTGGTGGCCATGATCATCGACACGCACATACTGACGGTTCATGCCCGCAGACGTTCCCAGCGTTAGCTGTTTATTCGCACCGAGATCTGGGCGGTATTTAGCGAAGAGCGTGCCCACGCGAGGGCCACTGGTGCGATCTTCATAGCCCCCTTCATCAAAGCGGCTGAAGCCTTCTCCCTCGCCTTGAAACAGCTCGCTACCCAACGTCCAGGTGCTGTTGGGTGACCAGGTTAGTTGTAGGCCTGTATCGAGCAGACCATGCTCTCCAAACAAATACTCATTGACCAGTGGGCGCTCAACAAAATCCCAAGCGTGAGGGTGTCGGCTGTTGATGTAGCCTATATCAGAAAGAAATTTACCGGCTTGTAAGCGCAGCCCGTTAGGCAGCGTACGCGTCGCAATAAAAGCCTCTTCCAGCGTGATATCGTCTTCTGTTAGCGAAACAACGGCCTTGCCCTCAATGTGGGCGGTTTGCCCTTCGATGGCAACTTCAGAGTGTCCCAGGTTAAATCCATTGTCGAGATCATGGCTATGGCTGCTGTGGTCGTGTTCTTCTTCATGATCGTGACCGCTTTCGTGCCCATGGCTAAAACCTGCAGGCGAGTTTGCATCTCCTGAAAAACGATTGTGGTAGATGCCTTCCACAACTAAGGAAACGTTGATGCTGTTTTCAGCGTCGCTATGTTCATAATTGCTATGTTCATAGGCGTCGTGCTCATGAGCATGACCAGAATGATCATGGCCGTGGTCGTGCCCATGATGATGATCATCTGCATAGGCAGAGGAGCTAATAAACAGAGCAGTGGCAAGCGGTGTAAGCAGAAATAAGGAGCGTGACACAGGTGTATTCCCTTAAGCGTTAGAATTAATCGCAGTTAATGATATGTTATATTATAACAATAAATCAATTGCTCAAGAACCTAGCGCTACAACGTGGTTAGCTCCGGGGAAAGTGCGGCGTTTGGAGAGCGGGGCTAACCAACTTACAGAAACAAAAAAAGCACCCGTAGGTGCTTGATTTGTAGGGGTGTCTGGTGGAGGCGGCGGGAATTGAACCCGCGTCCGCCAGCACGCGCCTATTGGCTCTACATGCTTAGATTTCGTCATTTGCTTTAACGCAACTGACTCCGACGATCAGGATTCAGCCACGCGAGCCTTCTAAGTTTAACGATTGATGAGAAGACACCACCAACCGCGGTCCTATCAGCTTTAGCTCGTATCCCATCAGTGATGAATAGGCACATCACCTTTGGGCCAGACAAGAAGCTAACAGTGTTTAAGCTGCTAGCGCGCCTTGAGCGTAGTTTTCGTCATTTGCGACTATTTTTCGTGATGTGGGATTTACGAGATACATCACGCTCTCGGCATGCACCGCAAGGGTTGTCACCGGCGTCGAAACCATGTCGCCCCCTAACTACAGGTGAGCATTCTAACGTGCTCACAGCCAATTGACCAGTTATGCCTTGTTATGTTCCCGCATTATCCGACCTTTCTGACGGCTCCAGTCGCGATCCTTTTCGGTGGCGCGCTTGTCATGTAGCTGTTTGCCGGTCACCAGCGCAAGCTCACACTTCACCTTATTGCGTTTCCAATAGAGTTTGAGCGGAACGCAAGTGTGGCCTTTGTCCTGAGTCACCGAGAAAATTTTGGCAATTTCCTTACGGTGCAGAAGCAACTTACGCGTGCGCGTCGGGTCAGCAATTTCGTGAGTGCTTGCCGTATTAAGCGGCATGATATGGCTACCTAGTAAAAAAGCCTCGCCGTTACGAACCAAAATATAGGTGTCGGTAAGCTGTGCTTTACCAGCGCGAAGGCTTTTAACTTCCCAGCCCGCGAGTACCAAACCTGCTTCTAAGGTTTCGTTGATATGGTACTCAAACCGAGCTTTCTTGTTTTGGGCAATAACGCTGCTGCTAGGGCCCTTACTGTTACCTTTCTTAGTGGCCATGGAACCTCATCGTTGATCTGTCAGTAGCACCCCCTTCGTTATGTGGGGAGGCGTGATACCATTCTAGGTCTACAAAAATGTTTCCCATGATACGCTTTGGGCACTGTGAAGTCAGCGGAGAGGTCAATGCCAACCGTTAATCGTACCGCCTTGGTGCGGCACACCCCCCAACAAATGTTCGATCTGGTTAATGACTTCGAACGCTATCCCGAGTTCCTGCCGGGGTGTCGCCGTGCGCGCCTGCTAGAGCATGACGAGGAACATCTGATCGGCGAGATGACCCTTGGACGTGCGGGTGTGGAACAAACAATCACTACTCGAAATGATTTATATGCACCTGAGCGGATTGAGCTGTCGTTAGTAAAAGGGCCGTTCAAGCAGCTTAAAGGGCGTTGGCTGTTTATCCCCATGGGGGAGGACGCCTGCAAAGTCAGCTTGGAAATGGAGTTTGTGTTTGCCAATCGCTTGCTTAGCATGGCGTTTGGCAAATTATTCCAGCAAATTGCAGGGCAGCTTGTCGATGCCTTCACTAAACGCGCTGACGAGCGTTATGGCCGCTGATACGTTTGCGGTGGAGGTAGCCTTTGCTTTGCCGCACAAACAGCGCCTAGTGGCCTTAGAGGCGCATCAAGGTACGACTGCGCGTCAAGCCGTCATGATGGCAGACCTTCCAAGTCTGTTTCCCGAGATCCCCAGTGACACCTTTGAGCAGGCACCGCTAGGGATTTTTGGTAAAGCGCTACGCCAGCCTGAAAAAGAGGTACTGCGTCCAGGCGACCGCGTTGAGGTATATCGCCCATTAGAGATAGACCCCAAAGCTGCCCGCCTGGAGCGGGCAAAGCGTCAAGCCAAAGGCGAGTAAATTACTCGGAAGACATCACTGGCTGAGGCGCTGGCGCATTTGCTGGCGTCGGTGCTCGCTGACTAGGAGTAGCGATGCCGGTGATTGGGTCTGCTGTTTCTGTTGCAGGGCCTGCACCGGTATCTCTGCTGATCGGCAGATCACCAGAGAAATCACCTTGTTGTTCAACGTTTACTAAACGCCCTGCGTTGTCGAACGTGAGGGTCACACGTCGCTGTTCGACACCCGCGTATGCTTTATCAAGACGATAAACGTAATCCCACTCCCGTGTGTCAAAGGGGGCTTCCAGCAGCGGGCGACCCATTACATAAGTAACTTGTTCTTGGGTCATTCCTGGCTGTAATTGGCTGACCATTTCTTCGGTCACCAAGTTGCCCTGGGGGATGTCACGCTTGTAAACGCCAACGTAGCTGCAGCCGCTAACAACGGTTAGGGCAACGGAAAGAGTAATGATACGAGTCAATTTTTGCATTTGAGCCTATTCTTCACTATCGTGGTTTCGGTCGATCATACCCGACCTAACCTGTTACTGCGAAGAGCAACCATGGCCGATCAGAACCATGAACTGCGCAAAGCCGGGCTGAAAGTGACCCTGCCGCGCGTCAAGATCCTGCAGATTCTCGAAAATGCTTCGGGTCAACACCACCTTAGCGCAGAAGAAGTGTACAAAACACTGATTGATGCGGGTGAGGATGTTGGCTTGGCTACCGTGTACCGCGTGCTGACTCAGTTTGAGTCAGCAGGATTGGTGATCCGTCATAATTTTGATGGTGGCCATGCGGTGTTCGAGATGACTCAAGAAGACCACCACGACCATATGGTGTGTTTAGAAAGTGGTGAAATCATTGAGTTCGTCGATGAAATCATCGAGCGTCGTCAGCAAGAGATCGCCGAAGAGCACGGCTATGAACTTGTGGACCATGCCCTGGTGCTTTACGTACGCCCCCGTGGGTCGGACGTAACGCGACAGGACAGCGGCCCCACAAACAAAAAATAGTCGCGCTAAATAAAACGTCCCCAGGGTGCGAGTGATGATTCATTCGCGCCCTGGGGGCGTTTTTTATGGTTTTGGTGTTTGCTAACGTTTGGCGATTGAAAAAGTGCTTAGTGCGGAGGTCGCTGGCTAGCGTGAAGCATTTCTCTGGCGTGGGCGAGTGTTTGATCAGACAGGGTTACACCGCCTAGCATGCGGGCGAGTTCACTAATCCGACCGTGCTCATCCAGCAGCGCCATATGAGTCAGCGTGCTATCCCGTTTGGCGCGTTTTTCAATATGCAGGTGCTGATGCGCCTGTGCAGCCACCTGGGGCAGGTGGGTGACGGTCATTACTTGACCGTTTTCGCCGAGCTTACGTAGCAATTGACCAACAATTTCGGCCGTCGCTCCCGAGATACCCACGTCCACTTCATCGAAGACTAGGCTGGGAATAGTGGAGTGGGAGGCGGCCACCACCTGAATGGCAAGACTGATGCGCGATAACTCACCGCCCGACGCCACTTTGGTTAACGGCCTGGCGGGCTGACCTGGGTTCGCGCTAATCAGGAAGTGGACGTGGTCCAGGCCTTCCGGTGTAGGCGTTTCACGCGGAGTAACGTCGACTTCAAAGCGTGCTTTACCCATGGCCAGGAAACCCAGCTGTTGTTGCACTTCTTTGCCTAAGCGAACGGCAGCCTTTTGTCGCGCTTCGCTTAGTTGTTTGGCATCACTGCGATAGCGCTCGCGGTATTCGGCGACTTGGTTGCTTAGCGACTCCAAGTCGTCGTCGCTGGCCTCTAGAAGTTCGACTTCCTGGCTGAGCTGGGCATGCAGTGCGCAAATCTCTTCTGGAGCAACGTGGTGTTTGCGGGCAATACGATGGACGTCGCCCAAACGTTCCTCTACCCAGGCCAAGCGCTCTGGATCAAGCTCGGTAGTGCTGGCGAGACGACTAAGTTCGCTGGAGGCTTCCTCCACTTGAATGCGCGCATCGCTGAGCATGGCCAAAGTATTGGCCAGTGTGCCTTTGTCACTACCGGGTAGGGCGCTTAAATGAGTATAAGCTTGGTTCAGTAACAAAAGGGCGCCGCCCTCATCGCTAGCGCAGCAGTCGGCTGCAAACTGGGTTTCACGCAGTGTCTCTTCCGCATGGGCCAGAGTGTGCTGCTCTTCTTCTAGCGTTTGCAGCTCTCCCTCTGCTAATCCCAGTTGATCTAGCTCCTCTACTTGATAGCGCAACAGCTGGCGTTTTGCCTCAACTTCGCTACCTTCTTCGCTGAGCTTTTTTAATCGCCGACGGGCGCTGCGCCACTCGCGGAACGTTTCAGCCAATTGCTGGCTGCGCTCGCGTAGCCCGGCATAATCATCTAGCAAGGCAAGGTGAGTTTCTTCACGCATTAGTGCCTGATGAGCATGCTGGCCGTGGATTTGAATCAGCTGTTCGCCCAGCGATTTTAGGTCAGCGATGGTGGCAGGGTGGCCATTGATCCATGCTTTAGAGCGACCGCTGGCTGTGACCACACGACGCAGCAAGCACTCTTCAGCAGGCAGCTCACGAGCAGTCAACCACTCAGTGGCAGCGGGCAGGTGTTGAATATCAAAACGAGCGGAAAGGTCGGTGCGTTCACGTCCGTGACGTACACTGCCGGCGTCGGCACGCTCACCTAAACATAGGCCAAGAGCACCGAGTAGAATCGATTTGCCTGCCCCAGTTTCCCCGGTGATCGCCGTCATACCGCGGGTTAGGTCGAGTTCAAGGCGGTCGACAATAGCGTAATCTTGGATTGCTAGCTGCGTAAGCATTAAGGCCTCCTGAGGCAGTGCGGCACAGAAGCTGGATACTTATCCAATAATTGTTGTTTTATACAGTAGTCTATAACTCACTTCAATGCCCCTCTTGAGATGGCTTTTATGGCCCCCATATAGCGTTCATACGTGGTTAATACTCGTTACTTAACCGAGGTGGCCGTCAATGCCACCGCTGCATATTTTTCAGGAGCTAGGCATGGCAAAAGAACCGCAAACCCCATTAGAAGATGAGCTGGCCCGCCAAGAGCAAGAGGCAGAAGTCACCGAGCAAGCGGCTGAAGAGCGCCTGGTCGAGGGCGAACTGGAAGGGTTAATCGAGGAAGATGCCGCGCTAGAAGGCGAAGTGGGAAACCCAGAAGCCGATATGCTGGCCGCTCAGGTGGAGGAGCTTGAGCAGAGCTTGGCGGAAGCTAAAGACCAAGCGCTACGTGCCGCTGCTGAAGCTCAAAACGTGCGTCGCCGGGCTGAGCAAGAAGCTGAAAAAGCGCGCAAATTTGCTTTAGAAAAATTTGTTAAAGAGCTATTGCCCGTTGTTGATAGTCTGGAAAAAGCCTTAGAGAGCATGGAAGACGGAGCCTCTGACGTACATCGTGAGGGCGTTTCCATGACCCTCAAAATGCAGTTAGGCGTATTGAATAAATTTGGCGTGGAAAGCGTTGAACCTCAGGGTGAACCCTTCGACCCGCAGGTTCACGAAGCGATGGCGATGGTGCCGAATCCCGAGCTTGAACCCAATACCGTCATGGAAGTGATGCAGAAGGGTTATTTGCTTAACGGACGCCTTGTTCGCCCGGCGATGGTGGTGGTCAGCCAAAAAGCCAATTAAGCACTGGCTGACGCAAAGCAAAAAAAAGCCCCTTGAAATGCTGCAAGCGGCCCCCAAATAAAGGGCAACCCGCGGGAAAACCCGCAGACGCTTTAAGTTTCAAAAAAGCAGATTTTTTGACATCAGCTTTCAAACATCAGTTTTGTAACAACCGAATTCGAGGTTTTTGCTATGGGACGCATTATTGGTATCGATCTGGGCACCACCAACTCTTGTGTGGCAGTGCTCGATGGTGACAGCGCTAAAGTCATTGAAAATGCCGAAGGTGGTCGTACTACGCCTTCCATTATTGCTTACACCGACGATGGTGAGACGCTGGTAGGTCAGGCGGCAAAACGTCAGGCTGTCACCAACCCTGAGAACACCCTTTACGCGATCAAGCGCCTGATTGGCCGTCGCTTCAAAGATGATGTCGTACAAAAAGACATCAAAATGGTGCCTTACAAAATCACTGAAGCAGACAACGGTGATGCTTGGGTTGAAGTAAAAGGCAAGAAAATGGCGCCGCCGCAGGTAAGCGCGGAAGTGCTGAAGAAAATGAAGAAAACCGCCGAAGACTATCTCGGTGAAGCGGTCACAGAAGCCGTCATCACCGTACCGGCTTATTTTAATGACAGCCAGCGCCAAGCCACTAAAGATGCGGGCCGTATCGCCGGTCTAGATGTTAAACGCATCATTAACGAGCCAACCGCAGCAGCATTGGCCTACGGTATGGACAAATCCCGTGGTGATAAAACCATCGCGGTATACGACCTGGGTGGCGGTACTTTCGATATTTCTATTATCGAAGTGGCAGACGTTGACGGCGAAACCCAGTTTGAAGTGTTGGCCACCAATGGTGACACCTTCCTGGGCGGCGAAGACTTCGACTTAGCGCTGATCAACTACCTAGTTGACCAGTTTAAAGCGGATAGCGGTATGGATCTGTCTGGCGACAACCTCGCTATGCAGCGCCTGAAAGAAGCGGCCGAGAAAGCCAAAATTGAGCTTTCCAGTGCCCAGCAGACAGACGTTAATCTGCCGTACATCACCGCTGACAACACTGGCCCGAAACACCTTAATGTGAAGGTGACGCGTGCCAAGCTGGAATCGCTGGTTGAAGATCTGGTACAGCGTTCGCTCGACCCGTGCAAAATGGCGCTGAAAGATGCTGGCTTGTCTGCGTCTGAAATCGACGAAGTGATTCTGGTCGGTGGTCAGACACGCATGCCGATGGTGCAGAAGAAAGCAGCTGATTTCTTTGGCAAAGAAGCACGTAAAGATGTAAACCCAGATGAAGCGGTTGCTGTTGGTGCGGCGATTCAGGGCGGTGTTCTTGGTGGCGACGTTAAAGACGTCCTACTGCTAGACGTGACGCCGCTGACCCTGGGTATTGAAACTCTGGGTGGCGTAATGACGCCGCTGATCGACAAAAACACCACCATCCCCACGAAGAAGACGCAAACCTTCTCCACGGCGGATGACAACCAAACGGCAGTGACGATTCACGTCGTTCAGGGTGAGCGTAAGCAAGTTGCGCAGAATAAATCGCTGGGTCGTTTTGACCTTGCAGATATTCCGACAGCGCCGCGCGGTGTGCCGCAAATTGAAGTGGCCTTCGATCTGGATGCTAACGGCATTCTGAACGTATCGGCCAAAGATAAGGCAACCGGTAAAGAGCAGTCTATCGTCATTAAAGCGTCCAGCGGTCTCACGGATGAAGAGATCGAGCAAATGGTTCGCGATGCGGAAGCTCACGCCGACGAAGACAAAAAGTTCGAAGCGCTTGTGCAACTGCGTAACCAAGCAGATGGCATGATTCACGCTACTCGCAAAACCGTGCAGGAAGCGGGCGATAAAGCGACCGATGACGAGAAACAAGCCATCGAGACTGCGATCAGCGAGCTGGAAGAAGCGGTGAAGACTGACGAGCAGGATAACATCCAGCAGAAACTGGACGCGCTGACCGAAGTGTCTGGCCAGTTAGCGCAGAAAATGTACGCCGAGCAGGCAGAAGCTGCTCAGCAGGCGGATGGCGAAAGTGCTGAAAATGCTAGCACCAAGCCAGAGGATGACGTGGTTGACGCTGAGTACGAAGAAGTCAACGACGACAAGAAGAAGCAGTAAATCACCTCTATCTGCTAAGGAATGCGGTGACGCGGGAGACAACTCCCGCGTTGCTGTTTCCGCAGCAGACGCCTAATTAAGTGCGTAGCTAACCAGGAGGCGTAGGACCCATGTCCAAACGCGATTATTACGAAGTCCTGGGTGTCGAAAAAGGGGCCGATCAGAAAGAGATCAAAAAGGCCTACCGCCGCTTGGCGCAAAAATTCCACCCTGATCGAAACCCGGACGATAACACTGCAGCGGAAAAATTCCGTGAGGTGTCAGAAGCGTACGAAGTCTTAAGCGATGGCGAAAAGCGCGCGGCGTATGACCAGTTTGGTCACGCTGGTGTTGACGGCCAAGGTGGCGGCTTTGGCGGTGGCGGGTTCGGCGGTGGTGGTGCTGGCGACTTCAGCGACATCTTCGGCGATGTGTTTGGCGATATCTTTGGTGGCGGTGGTGGCCGTCGTCGTGGCCCTAACGCCCCCGCGCGTGGCAGTGATCTGCGCTACAACTTAGAGCTGGATCTGGAAAACGCCGTTTCCGGCACGACCGTTGATATCCGTGTGCCACGCCATATCGAATGTGACCGCTGCGATGGTGAAGGCGCCGAGCCAGGTTCTAGTAAAGAGACCTGCCCCACGTGCCATGGCCACGGCCAAGTGCGTATGCAGCAAGGTTTCTTCGCGGTTCAGCAAACCTGCCCAACCTGTCACGGCAGTGGCCAGCACATCAAAGTGCCGTGCCACAAATGTAACGGCGAAGGCCGTGTGCGGGAAACACGCACGTTGTCAGTGAAGATTCCGCCGGGTGTAGATACTGGAGATCGCATTCGTCTAAATGGCGAAGGTGAAAGTGGTATCAACGGTGGCCCGCCTGGTGACCTGTATGTTCAGGTGTCGATCAAGCCACACCACATCTTCCAGCGCGATGGCAAACACCTACAATGTGACGTGCCGATCAACTTTGTTGACGCTGCATTAGGTGGGGAGCTAGAAGTACCCACGCTAGACGGCCGTGTGAAGCTGAAGATTCCACCGGAAACTCAAACCGGCAAACTCTTCAGGCTGCGCGGTAAAGGTGTGAAACCGGTACGTGGTGGCGCTCCTGGCGACTTGCTTTGCAAAGTGGTGCTGGAGACGCCGGTCAATCTCAATGACGAGCAGAAAGACCTGCTTCGTCAGTTGCAAGAGAGCTTTGACGGCAGCAATAGCCACAGCCACTCGCCGAAGAAAACAGGTTTCTTCGACAGCGTGAAGAAGTTTTTTGAAGAGATGAAGCCGTAACGGCGATTCACTTCACCGCATGATCAGCGCCCCGGCACCCCAAAGTGCCGGGGCGTTTTTTGTTGGTTGCTACTCCTCAGCCATTGTGTTGCTTAGTGTAAAATAGCCTGCCTGATGGGCTTATCGTTTGATTGTTAACCGGTACCCTTTTAAAGCGTGGATTATTTGCACATAAGGACGAGGGCAAATGCTGGCGGATCAAGAGTCTCGCCCTGGGTTGGGCATTGGGCTGCGGGTGCTTTCCGGCGTGCTGTTTACCGGTATGTTGGTGTGTATTAAAGCGGTGAGTGATGAGGTGCCGGTAGGGCAGTCGGTGTTTTTCCGCTCGCTATTTGCGCTGTTGCCGATTGTTGTTTTTTTGATGCTTCGTCGCGAGTTTCCGCAGGGATTGGCGACGCGCCGTCCACTGGGTCATGCGTTGCGCTCTGGGCTTGGGGCGGCGGCAATGTTCGCGTCGTTCGCGGCGGTGGCGTTGTTACCTGTTGCTGAAACAACGCTGCTAGCCCAGCTAACGCCCGTGTTTATGGCGTTGGGTGGTGTCTTGTTGCTGGGGGAGCGCTTCTCGCTTTATCGGGCGGGTGCTATTGCGTTGGCGTTAGCTGGGGTGGCGGTGCTGGTGCTGCCTGGGCTTGAAGCCAGTCGCGAGCAAGGGCAGCTGGCTGGCTATGTGCTAGGGGCACTAAGTGCGTTATTAACCGCTGGGGCACTGCTGACCGTTCGGCGCATTTCACGCACTGAAACGGCGGGTTCCATTGCCTTCTATTTTATTCTGGTCTCTGCGTTAGCAGGGTTGGCAACGCTGCCCTTGGGCTGGGCACCGCTTAAGGGGGATGTGGTGTGGTTGTTAGTGCTTTCTGGTTTGTTTGGCGGCTCGGCCCATATAGCGATGACGCTGGCGCTACGTTACGCCGAAGCGTCACGCCTAGCGCCATTCGAATACATCGCGCTGGTGTGGCCTGTGTTGGCAGATTGGCTGTTGTTTGGCCTGCCGGTTTCAAGTGGCTTTTTGTTGGCACTGCCGCTGCTGCTGAGTGGGGTGGGGCTAGCTACGCTAGAAGGTCGCCGGATTAAACGGCTTGTTCGACAATAAGCGTTTCCCTGAACAGAAACATGCTGTTGCAAGGGATTCTCATTTCTTGCTTTGCGATTTCTATTGTGAGGATTACGCTAGTAAGAGCTAACTCACTATCTTTGTGGAGAAAACACGATGCCTTTATCCCGTGCCGAAATCGTAACGCCTTCTGGCGAGCGCTTGATAAACCGCTTGTGCAAGCATTGGGCGCATAAGCTTGAGGTCGAACATAACGAGCAAGATGCCAAAATCATATTTGCCAGCGGCACCTGCCTAATGCATGTCGAGGCAGATCGCTTGATTGTTTCCCTTGAAACCTTGGAAGAAGAGCATCTTGATCAGCTAGAGGGGGTGGTGGAAAGTCACCTCATGCGCATGGCAAAAGACGAGCCGCTGGAAATTGTTTGGGAGAACTAGTCGGCTTGAAGCAGCGTGTGCACTGCCTTAAGCAAGCGCCGCATCATTAAGAGGGGTCTGTTATAATTTCGACCACTTTTTTATCCTTGTTTTTCTCATATCAAGCTTGGTGCCGAACGGCGCTCGCGCAGGAGTTCTCATGACCCGAATTGCCATTGTAGGCGTCGCTGGCCGTATGGGCCGCACGTTAGTAAATGCGGTAGAACAGCAGGCAGATACCTCGCTAGCAGGCGGCATTGTTGAGCCAGGTAGTTCCTTAGCGGGTGCGGACATTGGTGAGCTGGCAGGCGTTGGCAAACGCGGCGTGGTAGCAGTCGATTCTCTCGATGCGATTGTGGACGACTTCGATGTTCTAATCGATTTCACCGCGCCGCAGGTAACCCTGGCAAATTTGGCATTCTGCGCCGAGCACGGCAAGGGCATTGTGATTGGCACTACTGGCATGAGCGATGACGAACTGGCCGAGCTGGACAGCTATCGCGATAAAGTGGCCATGGTGTTCGCGCCTAATATGAGTGTCGGCGTTAACCTGACCCTCAAGCTGCTTGAGACTGCTGCAAAAGCCCTCGGTGATGAAGGCTACGATATTGAAGTCATTGAAGCGCACCATCGTCATAAAGTGGATGCACCTTCTGGCACGGCGATTAAGATGGGTGAAGTGGTCGCGGAGAGTATTGGCCGCACGTTAAAAGAGCACGGGGTCTATGAACGGGTAGGTCAGTGTGGCCCGCGCACCGACAAAGAGATCGGTTTTGCCACCGTGCGCGCTGGCGACATTGTTGGCGAACACACGGTGATGTTTGCTACTGAAGGCGAGCGTATCGAAATTACCCATAAAGCCTCCAGCCGTATGACCTTTGCTAAAGGCGCGGTTCGCGCTGCACGCTGGGTCGCTGATAAAGCGCATGGCCGTTACGATATGCAGGATGTATTAGGTTTAGAGTAATGTTTTAGTACAACAGAGCACCTCTCAATATGCATTCTGTTGGCCGCTGAACATGGCTTTTTGGATGGCCTCCGAACCTGCTAGCAGGGTGAGGGGGCTTCGCTGCTTTTTAGCCCCCTCCTAGTTGATTTTCTCCTCAATTTTGACGTCGGTGCTGTAGACGTCCTCCAGCCCAGGTTTCGAAGATAGCGCGGTCGTCGCCTAGCATCATTAAAGTGAATAACTCCTCTGCCAAACTTTCGCATCGTGCCATACGTCGTGCCATCAGCGGTGAGGCGGACAGGTCGATAACTACAAAATCGGCATCCATGCCTGGTGCGAAACGGCCGATACGGTCATCTAGCGATAGGGATACGGCATTGCCTCTGGTCAGGGCGTGAAAGCCTGCCCAAGCCGTCAGCGGCTGGCCGAGCAGTTGTCCTACTTGATAGCCTGCCTTGAGAGTCGCTAACCCGGAAAGATCGGTGCCAGCACCAATATCGCTGGCCAGGGTTAGATTTAACCCGCTTTCATGGGCGGCGTGGCGGTCGAACAAGCCGCTACCAAGGAAGAGGTTAGAGCTGGGGCAAAAAGCAATATTGGCACTGCGTTCAGCAAGCCGCTTGCGCATGCCATTGTCCAGATGAATGCCATGGGCAAAGGTGCTGCGTGGCCCAACCAGGCCGGACTGCTCGTAAACCTCAAGATAGTCACGGCTTTCTGGAAACAGCTCGGCTACCCAGTCCAGCTCGCCGAGGTTTTCCGATAAGTGAGTTTGCAGCCATAGGCTTTCATCGTTGCGCAGCAGGCCGCCGGCGGCATCAAGCTGGGCGCGAGTGGATGTGGGAGCAAAGCGCGGCGTAACACTGTAGCCAAGGCGGTCGGTACCATGCCAATCGCTGATCAGGCGCTCGGTATCACGAATGCCGCCGAGGGTCTTATCGGTAAGTGCTTCGGGGGCGTGGCGATCCATCAGCACCTTGCCAGCGAGCATACATAGGCCACGGCGTTGGGCGGCGCTGAAGAAAGCATCTACCGAGTTGGGATGGCTTGAGCAGAACACTTGGGCTGTGGTGGTCCCGACTCGCATCAACTCTTTGAGAAAAGCGTCGGCCATGTTGTCGGCATGCGCCCGCTGGGCGAAACGGCACTCTTCAGGAAAGGTATAGTCATTCAACCAATCCAGCAATTGGCGGCCATAAGAGGCCATGATATCGAGCTGAACGTAG
This sequence comes from Halomonas sp. TD01, assembly GCF_923868895.1. Taxonomy (GTDB): domain Bacteria; phylum Pseudomonadota; class Gammaproteobacteria; order Pseudomonadales; family Halomonadaceae; genus Vreelandella. The sequence continues at coordinate 860,869 of NZ_OV350343.1, read as the reverse complement.
TGAACATGGCTGTCAATAAAGCCTGGCATGACCAGCTTGTCACGCTGGTCGATGACGCTAATATCGGCGGGCAGTTGAGGGGCCAGGGCGTGATAGTCGCTGACGCCCTGAATGCGACCGTCGGCCCACCACAGGGCACCGTCTTGGTGATAGACAATGCTACCCTCTCGTGGTGTGTCGCCATCGCCGGGGTCGGCATCGAAACTCAAGACCCGTGCACGTATTAACCAAGCTTGCCCCTGCTCTTTTTTCAGGCATTGTCCTTGCTCTTCATTCATGATGTTGCTCCTGAAGATAATTAGAGGGAGAAGGCTTAACGGCCATTGCTGTGTCGTTTGTCAGTGGTAGGGTCAAGTTTGGCGCGTGCGGCTTCGGCGGCAGCCATGACTCGCTCCGGTGTGGCTGGCGTGTCCAGAGGCACCGCCTGGGTGTATCCGTTTAGGCTGGCCAAGCCGTCGCGCAGGGCTGCCCATACCGACATACCAAGCATAAAAGGGGGTTCACCCACGGCCTTAGAACGATAGATGCTGGCCATGGAATTGGGGTGGCCTTCCATTAAGGAGGTGTTGAAAGTAGCCGGTAGGTCACCATAAGTGGGGATTTTGTAGGTCGCGGGGCCATTCGAGATCAGTTGGCCTTTACCATTCCATTTCAGCTCTTCACTGGTTAACCAGCCCATGCCTTGGATGAAGCCACCTTCGACCTGGCCGATATCGATAGCCGGATTCAGGGAGTCACCCACGTCGTGGAGGATGTCGACACGATCTACCAAGTATTCGCCGCTCAGGGTATCTATTGAAACTTCGGCCACCGCCGCACCAAAGGCATAGTAGTAGAAGGGGCGGCCATTGCCGCTGGCACGGTCATAATGGATCAATGGTGTGGCGTAGAAGCCTTTTTCCGATAGCGAGATGCGCGATAGATAGGCGGCCTGAACCAGCTCTCCCCAAGCGATGCGGCGTTCACTTTCGCCAAAGCCTGCTATTAGATAACCCTCTTTGATGTGGATGGTTTCTCGATCGAGATGGTAGTGCTCGGCAGCAAAGTCATAAAGCCGTGTTTTTAGTTTGAGCGCGGCATCGCGAGCTGCCTGGCCATTGAGGTCGGCGCCGCTGGAGGCGGCAGTGGGAGAGGTATTGGGCACCTTGTCGGTACGCGTGGCGGTGATGCGCACGCTATCAAGATCCAGGCCCAACTCACGCGCGACCACTTGGCAAATCTTCGTGTGCAGCCCCTGGCCCATCTCGGTGCCGCCGTGATTGATCATTACGCTGCCGTCGGTATAGACGTGCAGTAGCGCGCCTGCTTGGTTGAGGTGCTGGGCGGTGAAGGAAATGCCGAATTTTACCGGAGTCAACGCCAAGCCTTTGCGAATGACGGGGCTCTTGGTGTTGAACTCTCGGATTGCTCGGCGCCGCTGCCAGTAGTCGCTAGAGGTTTCGAGTTGCTCAACCAGTTCATGCAGGAGAACGGTCTGATCCACCGTCTGGCCGTAATGTGTCGTGTTGCGTCCATCGCGATAAAAGTTGCGCTTACGTATCGTCAGCGGATCTTCGCCTATACGGCGAGCGATATCCTCCATTGCCGCCTCAATCACCATCATGCCTTGGGGGCCGCCGAAGCCGCGGAAGGCTGTGTTAGAGGCCGTATGGGTGCGCGCTCGATATCCTGTAACGCGGACGTCGCCAAGCGAATAGGCGTTATCCGAGTGAAACATAGCGCGGTCAACAATGGCGTCGGAAAGGTCTGGTGAATAGCCACAGTCGCCGATCACATTGATATCGCCACCCAGAATCACGCCATGGGTATCGACGCCAAGGCGATAGTCGTTATGAAAAGGGTGGCGCTTTCCGGTTGCCCGCATGTCATCGACCCGTGGTAAGCGAAAGCGACAGCTGCGCCCGGTTCGCCTAGCAATTAAGGCGGCCAGGCAGGCCCAGGGAGAAGCCTGTGTTTCCTTGCCTCCGAATCCACCTCCCATGCGGCGTGTCTCGACGGTGACGGCATGAAAGGGAATGCCGAGTACCTCGGCAACCAGTTTCTGCGTCTCGCTGGGATGCTGGTTGGAGGTGTGAATCATGACGCCTTCGTCTTCGCTGGGATGGGCGACGCAGGCTTGCCCTTCCAAGTAGAAGTGTTCCTGGCCACCGACAAACTGTTTTCCAGCAACAACAATGGCGGCGTCGGCAAAGGCTTTTTCCCAGTCTCCACTGATCTGTTGATGGGTGGGGCGTACCAAGTCGCCCGCGTTGGCGGCGGCAACGGGGTCGAGGTTAGCAGGGCGCTCTTCGATCTCGATGATTGCCTTTTCGACTGCTTGGCGAGCAGCACGGTGGCTGTCGGCTGCCACGGCGAACAGCACTTGTCCCGCGTAGAGCACTTCGCCATCAGCCATGATGGGATCCCCTGGGAAAACGGGGCCAATATCGGTATGGCCTGGCACGTCTGCCACGCTAATAACATCGACCACACCAGGAGCAGACCTTACCGCGTCCAGGTCCATGCGAGTGATGCGACCATGGGCGACAGATGAAAGTCCTGCCGCTAGGTGGAGGGCATTGGCCGGAAGGGCTAGGTCATCGATATAAGCCGCGCGCCCGGTGACATGCTTGATAGCGCTCTCGTGGTTAGCTGACGAACCAGAAAAAATGCTGCCGACATGTTGTGCTGGCTGAAATGTTTTCTGCTCAGGCTGTGTTGCTGGCAGATCAGTGAGCGTACGCATGGAGCATCACCTCCTGAGTGTGTGTTTGGGTGTGGGTAGATGATTCGATGACCAGGCGCAGGCGTTCAAGTAGCGCGCTTGCTGACCGCGTGCGGTAATCGGCACTGCCGCGGACATCACTCATCGGTGAAAAGTCATTCCTGAGTGCTTTACGTGCAGCCTCGAATACGGTTGGTGATGGTGGGAGTCCTTCGAGAGCAGCTTCGGCCCCACGGGCTCGGGCAGGAATGCCGGCCATGCCGCCGAAGGCCAGGCGTACATCGCGTAGGCATCCATCCTCCATATGCCAGGCAAAGGCACCCAGCACGGCAGAAATATCATCTTCGCGCCGCTTCGAGAGCTTCCATACTTTCAGCTGGCGGCCTGCTTGCGGGGCCGGGATGAAGACCGCGCTTAACACTTCATCTTCTGTCAGGTTGGTCTTTTTGTAGTCGATGAAGAAGTTGCTGGCGGCAATCTCGCGGAAGCCGTTAGGGCCTGCAAGGCGAAGCTGTGCATCAAGGGCCAGCAGCACAGGTGGGGTGTCGCCGATGGGGGATGCGTTGGCGACGTTACCGCCTAAGGTGCCGCGGTTGCGTACCTGAGCCGAGCCGAGGCGGTGTAGAAGATGGGCAAAGGCTGGGTATTCACTCTCGAGCAAAGGCTCCAAGCGTGCATAGGTGACGGCTGCACCGATCCACCAGCCAGGACGCCCGCTCACATCCTGGCCTTGCTCAATTTGCTGAAGCTCACTTACGCGAGTGGTATCGATAAGCCGTGGTAAGTCCTTGAGTTGCTGGGTGACTTCAAGCCAAAGGTCAGTGGCACCTGCAACCAAGCGTGCTTCTGGGTGGGCAGCGCGTAGGCGCACTAGGTCATTCAACTGACGGGGCTGGTGGAAGCGGCTGCTAGCTTCGTCCAGGCTGGCCCCGTGTTGGTTATCTTGCGCATCATCCAGCGTTGCGTCTAACCATGTAGGGCGGTGACCATCGATATTGTTCATTGCCAGCGCTGCATCACGAATGGGGCGATAGCCGGTGCAGCGACACAGGTTGCCGCCAAGTGCGGCTTCAAGGCGTTCGGGGATAAAGGGAGCGGCTGGCGGGGTAGTGCGTTGTTCTTCGTGCAGTGTGAACAATGACATCACAATGCCCGGAGTGCAGAAGCCGCATTGGCTACCATGGCATTCGACCATGGCTGCCTGGGCGGGATGCAAGTATTGCTGGTCATCAGCAAGACCTTCGACGGTGACTAAGTGACGGCCTTGGAGCTGGTGAGCTGGCATGATGCACGCGTTGGCGCTGTGGTAGCATAGTTCGCCATTGGCATCGGGTGCGCCGATAGCCACGGTGCAGGCACCGCAATCACCTGACGCGCAACCTTCCTTGGTGCCGGTTAGGTGTAGCTGTTCTCTTAGCAGTTCCAGAACGCTAAGGTGAGCATCCGCCGTAAGGCGGTGCGGTTGCCCATTGAGGTGAAAAGTAATCATAGTCCTACCCGTTATGTTGTTATTGGTTGTTTAGTGGTGATTGACCAGTCGGTTAATTCATTCGGGAGCAATGGATTTGCGGCTAAGGTGCTAGTGGTCGCGAAAGCTGGCTACTGTGCTGTCAGCAACATAACTACCGCTAGCAGGGCTGAGACCCACATGGCAGGCTTAATCTCGTCCAACTTGCCGGTGGCAAGCCGGATCAGCACAAAGCTGATAAAACCAAAGGCGATGCCCAGGGTGATGGAGTAAGTCAGCGGCATTAATATGATGGCCAGGAATGCGGGGAAGGCCTCTTCGAGGCGGCTCCAATCGATCTTTCCAATCGGCGCCATCATGAACAGCCCCACCAGAACAAGAGCTGGGGCGGTCGCGATGCTGGGGACTAGGGACAGCAACGGCGAGAGAAACAAGAAAGGCAGGAACAACACGCCAATAACGACTGCCGTGAGTCCTGTGCGGCCACCCTGGGCGACACCGGCACCGGATTCGATAAAGGTTTGTGCAGCGCTGGTGCCGAGTGGAGCGGCAATCATCGATGCGAAAGCATCCACTGTCATTGAGCGTTTAAGGTTGCGTGGATTGCCGTTGGCATCTTTGAGGTCAGCAGACTCGGACAGGGCCATAAAGCAAGACAGTGAGTCGAAGAAGTTAGTGAACAGCATCACGAAAATGAACGGTAGGTAAGCCACCTTGAGGGCACCTAGAATGTCCACCTTCATCACTGCCGAGAAATCTGGCCATGCGGCTAGGCCTTGCCAGGCTACTAATACTTCGTCGCTCCACAGCCGTCCCATAGGAGCTGCCAGCAGAGTGGTTAGGGCGATGCCTAAGATTAGGGCGCCATTAAAACCGCGAATGACCAATATCGCTGTGACCATCAGGCCGATAAAGAAGGTTATTAGACTGGCATCTAGATCACCGAGGCTAATAAGGGTTGCGGGGTTGGCAACGATAAACCCAGCATTCTTGAGCCCAATAAAAGTGATAAATAGGCCTATCCCACAGGTGATGGCATAGCGCAATGAGGCTGGAATGGCCTCGATGATGGCTTCGCGAACGTTGAACAGCGCAAGAACGGCGAACAGTACTCCTGACCAGAATACACATCCCAGAGCAACTTCCCACGACAACCCTGCACCAAGCACCAGGGTGTAGGTGAAAAGCGCATTCATGCCCATGCCGGGGGCAACTAAAATCGGGTTGCGAGCATACAGGCCCATGGCCAAGCTGCTAAAAAAGCTGATGACCACAGTGGCGGAGAGTGCCGCAGAGAAGGGAATGCCAGCATCGGATAGAATGGCTGGGTTGACCACGATGATATACATCCCGGCAAGAAAAGTAGCGATGCCTGCGAGAACTTCGGTTTTCACCGAGGAGCCGCGGCGACTGACATTGAAGTAATGATCCAAGGCGTTTGTTGCCTGGGTGGGAGGAGAGCCGGAATACGGCGTTGGGCTTTGTGGCATGACGATATTCTCTTTGTATTTATTGGGTGAGCTATCGAAAAAACAGAGTTGACCATTTGGTCAACTCGAACAAGCGTAGACAAAAAAACACCAAAAAGGCAACCAAATATATTAATTATGTATACAGAAAAGTTGTCGGGCGACAGTCGTCGTCTGCGCTTATCGATGGGCTGGAGGGAGTGGCATGCTGGCTGCGCAAGTAAAATGTTATGTATAAGGTCATCGGTAGTTTTAGGGCTAGCCTAAGGTCGATAAATCCTGTAACATTCCAAAAATTTTGGCCCAGTGGCTGCAAAAAGCAGCAACATATCTGCATTAAACACACGCCTGTAGGTGTGGAATATGTGGATGTAGAGAAAGCACCGCGCTTGTTGCACTGGCCTTAGGTTAGAGAAAATAGTCAGCTAAAATGCTGCGCCATGGCCATTAGCCACGGAAGAGAACAACAAGCGGGATGAAACCGATTTTTTACTATCGGCTTCGTCCCGCTTTTTTACGACCCGACGTTTGCACGCAAACGCCGACAAACCGGATCGCCGAGCCTGCGCCCACAGGCTCCCACCAGCATGGGAGAACTTGTCTTGAATAACCCCGCATTGAGCAAACCCGCGATATTGGCCCTGGAAGATGGCAGTGTGTTTCATGGAATTGCCATTGGCGCGGAAGGAGCCACAAGCGGTGAGGTGGTGTTCAATACAGCCATGACCGGCTACCAGGAAATCCTCACTGACCCTTCTTACACCCGCCAAATCGTCACGCTGACTTATCCTCATATCGGCAATACCGGCATTAATTCCGAAGATGTGGAATCCGCATCAATTGCCGCAGCGGGCTTGGTAATTCGTGATCTACCCCTGTTAGCCAGCAGTTTCCGTTCTGAGCAAAGCCTTTCTGATTATCTGAAAAGCCAAAATGTGCTGGGCATTGCGGATATCGATACTCGCCGTTTAACGCGCATTCTGCGTGATAAAGGCGCGCAAAACGGCGCGATTCTGGCGGGTGCAGAAGCAGAAGGCGATGATGCGGTAGAGCGGGCATTGGCGGCAGCGAAGGCATTTCCTGGGTTGAAGGGCATGGATCTGGCCAAGGAAGTCTCGTGCAAAGAGGCTTACGAATGGACCCAAGGCGAGTGGACGTTGGGCGAGGGCTACGCTGATACTACCAAAAATGAGCGTCCTTACCACGTGGTGGCGTATGACTTCGGTGTGAAATTTAACATCCTGCGTATGCTGGCCGCGCGCGGCTGCCGGTTGACGGTTGTGCCGGCACAAACGCCTGCTGCTGAGGTATTGGCAATGAATCCGGATGGCGTCTTTTTGGCTAACGGCCCAGGTGACCCCGAGCCTTGTGACTACGCCATCAAGGCGATTCAAGAAGTACTGGAAACCAATACGCCGATATTTGGCATTTGTCTTGGCCACCAGTTGCTGGCGCTGGCCTCGGGTGCCAAAACCGTCAAAATGGGCCACGGCCACCACGGTGCCAACCATCCGGTGCAAGATTTAGCGTCCGGCACGGTAATGATCACCAGCCAAAACCATGGCTTTGCTGCCGATGAAGCGACCTTGCCGGCTAACGTGCGCGCTACGCATCGTTCGTTGTTCGATGGCACACTGCAAGGGATTGAGCGCACCGACCGACCGGCGTTTAGCTTCCAGGGGCACCCGGAAGCTAGCCCTGGCCCGCGTGATGTGGCACCGCTGTTTGATCGCTTTATTGCCATGATGCAGGCGCGTCGCTAACGCTGCCCTTGATGGCAGCTATGTAACGCCGTTTTTTGTCGCTCATCGTCACTTATTTTGCGGGAACCGTTATGCCTAAGCGTACCGATATCAACAGCATTCTTATCATTGGCGCTGGCCCGATTGTCATCGGCCAGGCCTGCGAATTTGACTACTCTGGCGCCCAGGCGTGTAAAGCGCTGCGTGAAGAAGGCTTCCGGGTTATTTTGGTGAACTCCAACCCGGCTACTATCATGACCGATCCGGCCATGGCCGATGCCACCTACATCGAGCCGATTACTTGGCAAGCGGTTGAGAAGATTATTGAAGTCGAGCGTCCCGACGCGATTTTACCCACCATGGGCGGTCAGACGGCGCTGAATTGCGCGCTTGACCTTGAAAAGCATGGCGTGCTGGAAAAGTACGGCGTCGAGATGATTGGTGCCAACGCCGATGCGATTAACATGGCTGAAGATCGCGATCTGTTCGATCAAGCCATGAAGCGTATTGGTTTGGAGTGCCCGAAAGCCAAGGTGGCGCACACCATGGATGAAGCCTGGGAGATTCAGGCGGAACTCGGCTTCCCGACCATTATTCGTCCTTCTTACACCATGGGCGGCTCCGGCGGCGGTGTGGCGTATAACAAAGAAGAGTTCGAAGAGATCTGCACCCGCGGTTTCGAGCTTTCCAACAACCACGAGCTGTTGATTGATGAGTCGCTGCTGGGTTGGAAAGAGTACGAGATGGAAGTGGTGCGGGATAAGAATGACAACTGCATCATTGTCTGTGCGATTGAAAACTTCGATCCGATGGGCGTCCACACCGGTGACTCGATTACCGTCGCGCCAGCGCAAACGCTGACCGACAAAGAGTACCAGATCATGCGTGACGCTAGCCTGGCGGTACTGCGCGAGATTGGTGTAGAAACCGGCGGCTCCAACGTACAGTTTGGTATGGACCCAAAAACTGGTCGCCTAGTGGTTATCGAGATGAACCCGCGGGTATCGCGCTCGTCGGCGCTGGCATCTAAGGCCACTGGCTTCCCGATTGCTAAAATCGCTGCCAAGCTGGCAGTAGGTTATACCCTGGATGAGCTGCAAAACGATATTACCGGTGGCCGCACGCCCGCGTCGTTTGAGCCATCAATCGATTATGTCGTCACTAAGATTCCGCGCTTTACCTTCGAGAAATTCCCCCAGGCAAACGACCGCCTGACTACCCAGATGAAGTCGGTTGGCGAAGTGATGGCGATTGGCCGTACGTTCCAAGAGTCGCTGCAGAAAGCGCTGCGCGGTCTGGAAACCGGTAACGATGGCCTTGATCCGATCATCACCGATTTCACGCCAGACAACATGGCGATCATTCAGGGTGAGCTGCAGGCCGCCGGTGCCGAGCGTATTTTCTATGTGGCTGACGCCATGCGCTCAGGAATGAGTGTTGATGAGGTATTTGCGCTCACTAATATTGATCCTTGGTTCCTGGTGCAGTTGGAAGATCTGGTGCTGACTGAAAATGCCGTCGCCAAGCGCGCCCTGGCCGATTTCTCTGCTCGCGAGCTTTACCAACTTAAACGCAAAGGCTTTGGTGATGCGCGTTTGGCTAAGCTGCTGGGCGTGTCTGAAAAAGAGTTCCGTAAAACGCGTCAGGCGGCGGGCATTCGTCCGGTTTATAAACGTGTCGACACCTGTGCTGCGGAATTTGCCTCAGATACCGCTTATATGTACTCCACCTATGAAGAGGAGTGCGAAGCGGATGTCTCGGATCGCCAGAAAATTATGGTATTGGGTGGCGGTCCTAACCGTATCGGTCAAGGTATCGAATTCGATTACTGCTGTGTTCACGCTGCCTTCGCCATGCGCGATGACGGCTATGAAACCATCATGGTCAACTGCAACCCGGAAACCGTTTCTACCGACTACGACACCTCTGATCGCCTCTACTTCGAGCCGGTGACGCTTGAAGATGTGTTGGAAATTGCCGACAAAGAGAAGCCGGTAGGCGTGATTGTTCAGTTCGGTGGTCAAACGCCGTTGAAGCTTGCTCGTGAGCTAGAGGCAGCAGGCGTGCCGATTATCGGCACCACGCCGGATGCCATTGACCGCGCTGAAGACCGCGAGCGCTTCCAGGTGATGATCGACAAGCTAGGCTTGAAGCAGCCGCCCAACGCCACCGCCCGCAGCTTTGAAGAGGCGTTTTCCAAGGCGGAGGCCATTGGCTACCCGCTGGTGGTGCGTCCTAGTTACGTGCTAGGTGGACGGGCGATGGAGATCGTTTATGACGCCTCCGAGCTTGAAAACTACATGACCAATGCGGTGAAGGTATCTAACGACTCCCCTGTCCTGCTTGATCACTTCTTGAGTGCAGCAATCGAGATTGATATCGACGCCGTATCTGATGGTCAGCAGGTGGTGATTGGCGGCATTATGCAGCACGTTGAGCAAGCGGGGGTTCACTCTGGTGATTCCGCCTGTGCATTGCCGCCTTACTCGTTGCCTGCCGATGTGCAGGATGAAATGCGCGAGCAGGTCAAGAAAATGGCCGTTGAGCTGGGCGTTAAAGGTCTGATGAACGTGCAGCTAGCGTGGCAGGATGGCGAAATTTATGTCATCGAGGTTAACCCTCGTGCATCGCGTACCGTACCGTTTGTGTCTAAGTGCATTGGCACCTCGCTGGCGCAGATTGCGGCGCGCTGCATGGCGGGTAAAACACTGGCCGAGCAGGGCTTTGAGCGCGAAATTATCCCGCACTTCTATAGCGTGAAAGAGGCGGTCTTCCCGTTCAACAAGTTCCAGGGCGTTGACCCGATTCTGTCGCCCGAGATGAAGTCGACGGGTGAAGTGATGGGCTCTGGCGAGACCTTTGCAGAAGCCTTCTTTAAAGCGCAGTTAGGCGCTGGCGAAGCCATCCCTGCGTTGAGTGGCGACCGCAAAGCGTTCCTTTCGGTGCGTGAGCCAGACAAGCAGGGGATTATCGAAGTGGCACGTTCTCTGCTAACATTGGGCTTCACACTATGTGCAACGCGCGGTACGGCAGAGGCACTTGAAGCTGCTGGACTGGAAGTGGAGCACGTCAATAAAGTCTACGAAGGCCGTCCCCATATCGTCGATCTGTTGAAGAACGACGAAATCGCCTACATCGTGAACACGACTGAAGGTCGTCAGGCTATTAACGACTCTTCAATTATTCGCCGTACTGCTCTCGCGCGCAAGGTGCCCTATGCGACCACCTTGGCGGGCGCTAATGCTGTTTGCATGGCGCTTGAGTACGGTAGGGAGATTACGGTGCGGCGCCTTCAGGATCTGCATGCAGGAGCAAGTCAATGAACAAGGTCCCGATGACGGTAGCGGGAGAAAAAAGTCTTCGCGAAGAGCTTAATCATTTGAAGGGCGAAGCCCGTCCCCAGGTGATTGCTGCTATCGCTGAAGCGCGTGAGCATGGCGATCTCAAAGAGAACGCCGAATACCACGCCGCTCGCGAGCAGCAGGGTTTTATTGAAGGCCGTATCCAGGAAATTGAAAGCAAGCTTTCAGGTGCGCAGGTAATTGACGTTACTAAGCTACCGAAAACCGGCAAGGTGATCTTTGGGGTTACCGTGTCTTTGCTGAACCTGGATAGCGACGCCAGCGTTACCTATCGCATTGTTGGTGAAGATGAAGCCAATATTAAAGAGGGGCGCATTTCCGTGACCTCGCCTATCGCTCGCGCGATGATTGGGAAAGAAGAGGGCGATGTGGTGGTGGTGAAAACACCTGGCGGTGATGTTGAGTACGAAATTGAGAGTGTTGAGCATCTCTGATTTATCGCTGTGAAGCGGGTGGGCGTCTTTATGGCGCCCGAAACCTGCTATCCAGCACACTAAAAGACCCGCGATGGGTTGCATCGCGGGCCTTTTAGATTCACGTATATTTAACATGCCACGCTTGGATTAATGCCGCCCGTGGTGGTTTTCAAAACGCGTGATGTTGGAAAGCTTTGGATTTACCTTTGGGTTGCGGCGATAGAGTAGCGCCATTTTGCCAATGGTTTGTACTAGCTCAGCGTTACTGTCGGCGACCAGCTCATTGAGCATTGCGACGCGGTCTTCACGCTCTGGAATAGCGAGCTTCACTTTGATGAGCTCGTGATCGTTGAGCGCGCGGCTGAGTTCTGCGAGCAAATTTTCGGAGACGCCGTTCTCAGAAACGGTGACCACTGGATTAAGGTGGTGGCCAATGCTACGAAATGCTTTCTTTTGTGCCTGTGACAAGCTCATGGTATCTTGCGGTATCCCGGTTAGCGCTTAACGCTCCATCTTACGGTGAAATGCCGTTAAGTGAAAGCAATCGCTTGAATGCGCCCATCTCTTATTCCAGTGTTAGATTCCCACATGCAGCAAAAGCCCCCAAGCCGTAAACATTCAGTGAGCAAGACCAGCAACAACTGGAAGAAAGAACATTTCGACGATCAGTATGTAAAGCAGCGCTGGCAAGATGGCTATCGCTCCCGCGCAAGCTACAAGCTGCTTGAACTTGATGATAAGGATAAGCTGTTTCGCCCAGGCATGACGGTGATTGATCTCGGTGCTGCACCCGGCGGGTGGAGTCAAATTGCCGCAGAAAAGGTGGGGCCTGACGGTGTCGTGATAGCGTCAGACATATTAGAGATGGATGCTCTAGCCGGCGTTGACTTTATCCAGGGCGATTTTACTGAAGAGAGCGTGCTTAACGCGATTCTTGAGCGTCTAGGAAATCGTCAGGTAGACCTTGTGATGTCCGACATGGCCCCCAATATGAGTGGTATGGCGGCGATTGATCAGCCACAGGCAATGTACCTTGTCGAACTCGCTTTGGAGCTTGCGCGAGAAACGCTACCGCCTGGTGGGCGTTTTCTGGCTAAGGTATTCCAAGGCGAAGGATTTGATACCTATTTGAAAGAGCTCCGAAGTAGCTTTGATCGTGTTGTGACTCGCAAGCCGGATGCTTCGAGGGCGCGCTCGCGGGAAGTCTATTTTTTGGCGGAAGGGTTTCGTGGCTAAGAGACGTGGCCCTGTGCTAGCCAATAGGCGTGCTAGCGGGTAATAGCAAAGATTTATCACCACGATTGCCAGACAGGCAGGCGTAAATTGTGTCACATTATGCACATTGGACGAACGTGACACAGATGGCCCAAAGCGAAATGTGCTTTGGCAATGGTTGAACGTTAAGCTCTAGTGTAAGGTCTGAGTATTAGCGGTTAACTGACGGATTCTTGTAATGAGGGTAGCCCCTTGAACGATATGGCGAAGAACCTGATTCTGTGGTTGGTCATCGCGGCCGTTCTACTGACAGTGTTCAACAATTTCAGTACGGAAAGCGCACCGCAAACCACCAACTACTCTCAGTTTGTGCAGCAGGTGCAAAATCAGCAGGTACGTAGTGTCACGATTGATGGCTATACCATCACTGGTGAGCGTACGGACGGTTCTCAGTTCCAGACCATTCGCCCATCGGCGGAAGATCCTAAACTGATGGATGATCTGCTAAGTAACAATGTGACCGTTGTCGGTAAAGAGCCTGAGCAGCAAAGCATCTGGACGCGTTTGCTGATTGCGAGCTTCCCGATTTTGCTTATCCTGGCCATTTTTATGTTTTTCATGCGCCAGATGCAGGGTGGTGCTGGTGGCGGCAAAGGCGGCCCGATGAGCTTCGGTAAGTCGAAAGCTAAGCTGCTTTCCCAGGATCAGATTAAGACAACATTTGCCGATGTGGCAGGTTGCGATGAGGCAAAAGAAGAAGTTGAAGAACTTGTAGACTTCTTGCGCGACCCTACTAAATTCCAGCGCCTGGGTGGCACAATCCCCCGTGGTGTATTGATGGTAGGCCCGCCAGGAACGGGTAAAACGCTGCTGGCTAAGTCCATCGCGGGCGAAGCTAAAGTGCCGTTTTTCTCTATCTCAGGTTCCGACTTCGTCGAAATGTTTGTGGGCGTTGGTGCTTCTCGTGTTCGTGACATGTTTGAGCAAGCCAAGAAGCAAGCGCCTTGCATTATCTTTATTGATGAAATTGATGCGGTTGGCCGTTCACGTGGTGCTGGTATGGGCGGCGGCAACGATGAGCGTGAGCAGACACTCAACCAGTTGCTGGTAGAGATGGATGGCTTCGAAGCTAATGAAGGTGTCATCGTCATCGCGGCCACTAACCGCCCCGATGTTCTTGATCCTGCGCTGCTGCGTCCAGGTCGTTTCGACCGTCAAGTAACGGTTGGCCTGCCGGACATTCGTGGTCGTGAACACATTTTGGGTGTTCACCTTCGCAAAGTGCCGCTGGCTGATGATGTTAAGCCGCAGCTGATTGCGCGCGGTACGCCAGGCTTCTCTGGTGCGGACCTTGCGAACTTGGTCAACGAGGCCGCACTGTTTGCAGCCCGTCGTAACAAACGCCTGGTTGCCATGGAAGAGCTGGAACTCGCTAAAGACAAGATCATGATGGGCGCTGAGCGCAAATCGATGGTCATGACCGATAAAGAGAAGCTCAACACGGCATATCATGAATCAGGTCATGCCATTATTGGCTTGGTAGCGCCTGAGCATGATCCTGTTTACAAAGTGACGATCATCCCGCGCGGTCGTGCGCTGGGTGTCACGATGTTCTTGCCGGAAGAAGATCGTTATAGTTTGTCGCGTCAGCAAATTCTCAGCCAAATCTGCTCGCTGTTCGGTGGCCGTATTGCCGAAGAGATGACGCTGGGTGCTAACGGTGTGACCACTGGTGCTTCAAACGATATCAAGCGTGCCACCGAGCTCGCCCATAACATGGTCGCTAAGTGGGGGCTGTCAAATGAAATGGGCCCGATTATGTATGACGAGGATGAGTCTCATCAATTCCTCGGAGGCCCTGGTCAGAGTGGCGGTAAGCTGAAGTCTGGCGAAACCACTTCTCGTCTCGATAAAGAAGTGCGCAAGATTATCGATGAGTGTTACGAGCAAGCGCGTCAGATTTTGGAAGATAACCGCGATAAGCTAGACGCTATGGCCGAAGCGCTGATGAAGTACGAAACCATCGATGCCGATCAGTTGAAAGATATTATGGAAGGGCGCGATCCGCGTCCGCCAGAGGGCTGGAACGACGGTGATTCATCAGGTGGCGGCACGCGTGTTAGCGATGACAAGCCTGACGAAAAGGTCGGAGAAAAAGCCGATGATGCCGGCACCCCTCCTGGTGCGTCTGGCGATGATGGCGAAGAAGATGACGGCGAGCCACGCCGCCGTCCTTCTGACCCGCTAGGCGGCCCCGCAGGCCCTTAAGAAGTGTGAGTGCTAGTGATGTTAGTAAAGGCGTCCCATCATGGGGCGCCTTTTTGTTATGCTGTGAAGCAATTGCAGACACGTTTTTCTTTTAGCAGGCCGCAGCATGAAACCGATAGTTGACTCTTCATCGCCTTCTCGGGTAGCGGATAGCGCATATCACTTGCGCTGTGGGCGCCATTCGCTAGATCTTTCGTTCCCACGGGTAATGGGTATTCTGAATGTTACTCCGGACTCCTTCTCTGATGGTGGGCAGCACGTTGGATTGGATAGTGCACTGCACCATGCTGAGCGAATGCTGGCGGAAGGTGCGGCGATGATTGACGTGGGTGGGGAGTCGACACGCCCCGGGGCTAGCCCTGTATCAGAGCAAGAAGAATTAGACCGCGTGGCACCTGTGGTTGAAGCGTTGGTGCGCGAGCTAGATGCGCTGGTGTCAGTGGATACCAGCAGTCCCGCCGTCATGCGCGAAGTAAGCGCGCTTGGCGCTGGTATGATTAACGATGTGCGAGCGCTAGAGCGTGAGGGTGCGCTGGGCGCTGCGGCAAGTACTGGTCTGCCGGTTTGCTTAATGCATCGCCAGGGCGAGCCTCAGGATATGCAGCAGTCGCCGTATTACGGTCAGCCAGTTGAGCGAGTGGTTGCCGACTATCTTGCTGAGCGTATAGCGGCGTGTGAGGCTGCTGGAATTCGTCGTAGCCGTCTGCTGGTGGATCCTGGCTTTGGTTTTGGCAAAACCATTGAGCATAACTTACGTCTGCTGAAATACATGGATGAACTTCAGACACTGGAGTTACCGCTGTTAGTGGGCATGTCGAGGAAAAGCATGATTGGCAAAGTATTGGGCCGTCCAGTGGAAGAACGCTTGGCCGGTGGTCTTGCGTTAGCGGCCATGGCGGTCGAACGTGGCGCCAATATTTTGCGTGTACATGATGTGGGGCCCACGGTAGATGCCGTTAATATGGCATGGGCGGTGCTTCAGGAAGGCTGCGAGCCGCCGCTAAATAAGGAGATGACTTCGTGACGGTACAGCCTTACAAGAAGTGGTTGCTGCACTTGAAAATGGGCTTGGGTGCCCAGGTTGCGAGCGCTGCTTCGGCTGTCGGGCGCTGAGCCGCTAATTCGTGTGATGGTAGATGGGCGGGCTTGCCAGCGCCTCTAACTAACTAACCTGTATATCAGCGGTTGTCTTGACAAGGCCGCTCCTATACCATTTCGCTCCACCTTGAGTGAGGATAATCGATGCGTACGCCATTAATTGCCGGTAACTGGAAAATGAACGGTTCCACGGCGTTGATTCAAGCGTTTGGAGACGCCTTCACCGCGGCTAAGCTGCCTACTGATATCGACGTTGTTGTTATTCCGCCGTTTCCCTATTTGGAAGCAGCGCGCAGTGCTTTCCAAAATACGCCGTTACAGTTAGGAGCGCAGACGCTCAATCCTCAACACTCGGGTGCGCATACGGGTGAAATCAGTGGGCGTATGCTTAAAGAGTTTGATGTGGGCTATGTGCTGGTCGGGCACTCTGAGCGTCGCCAGCTTTATAAAGAAGGCGACGAGCAGGTGTTTGACCGCTTGGTAGCCGCACTTGATGTCGGCCTAACGCCGATTCTTTGTGTTGGTGAAACCTTAGAGGAACGCGATGCCGGTAGCACTATGGATGTTGTGTTGCGGCAAGTTGGCTATGCAATGGCGCGTTTAGAGCCAGCTCAGCGGCTTAAGATTGTCATTGCCTATGAGCCCGTATGGGCAATTGGGACTGGGCGCACAGCAACGCCCGAGCAGGCTCAGGAAGTGATGGCTGGTATTCGTACCTACCAAGCTGGGTTTGATAAAACGCTAGCCGAGCAGCTTAAGTTGCTTTACGGCGGCAGCATGAATGCAAACAATGCGGCTGAGCTGCTCGCTCAGCCGGATATCGACGGCGGTTTAGTGGGCGGCGCTTCGCTCAAAACCGACGATTTCTACGCCATTTGTCAGTCAGCAGGATAATCCCATGCAAGTTGCAATTCTTATGGTTCACGTGGTGATTGCGATCGCCTTGGTTGTGCTCATCCTGCTTCAGCAGGGTAAAGGTGCTGAAGCTGGTGCTGCCTTTGGTGGCGGTGCATCGCAAACTGTGTTTGGTTCGCGGGGTAGCGGTAACTTTTTGTCCCGCGCAACGGGGCTTTTAGCCGCCGGCTTTTTTGTTACCTCAATGGCGTTGGCTTATTTTGCGACCCAGGCAGGACAAGCGCCCGAGGCTGGTATCCCCGATTCTCGGCTAATTGAGCAGCAGCGCAATATTCCAACGCTTGACGATGGCCCTGCAAGTATGGATAATACCGCGCCAGTGCTAGAGGAAAGCAGCGAGTAACATATTGATACTGCTTTTTTTAGCCTCCCCTGTTGCCGAAGTGGTGGAATTGGTAGACACGCTATCTTGAGGGGGTAGTGACCGTATGGTCGTGCGGGTTCAAGTCCCGCCTTCGGCACCATCTGTTTTGCTGGTTTACCAGCTTCCCAGAGTTATTTTGTCAAATAAGCTTCATTAAATGAGCTTTTGTCAAAAAAGTAGGGATTGGCACCTAAGACGAAAAACGCACTTGAAAAGAAAGGTTGACGAAAGTGATTCAAGTGTCTATTATCGTCGACCTAGATTGATGCGGGGTGGAGCAGTCTGGTAGCTCGTCGGGCTCATAACCCGAAGGTCATCGGTTCAAATCCGGTCCCCGCTACCATTTACTAGTAGCATGATTAATTGTCCAAATAAGTCTTGATATTAGTTAATCTCGATGATGATTGGACGGCGGCGAAAGCCGAAGCATGTTATTAGGTGGTATTACAGGTTTCTTTCGAAAAGCCCCTTCCTGTGAAGGGGCTTTTTGTTAGTAGCTTTTCGAGAGCCAAGAGTGTCTCCAGAGCGGATGTCTTCCGAATTGCCAGAGACACATTTCCGGGTAACGCCAATCAGCCACCTAGCTTTTCATTCAACTCCTGGCCAGGTGCCTGATGCAACGGCTATAGGAGCTTTGTCTGTGGCCACAAAACACGCTGCGCTTCACGCGCTGATCGAACCTGTCGTAGCCGCTATGGGTTTTGAGCTATGGGGTATCGACCATCTTTCCCAGGGCAAGCATTCGCGGCTGGTGATTTATATCGAACGCGAAAGCGGCGTCAGCGTGGAAGACTGCGCTGATATTAGTCGCCAAGTCAGTGCCGTTATGGATGTGGAAGACCCTATTCCTGGCGAATACCGCTTGGAAGTCTCGTCGCCCGGTATGGCACGTCCCTTATATACCCTGGATCAATTTATTCGTTATCAAGGCCACCACGTAGCGCTCAAATTGCGCGTGGCTTTTGATGGACGGCGTAAATATCAAGGCCTTCTCGCTGGTGTCGAAGGCGATGAGGTACTGCTACAGCTGGATGGCGAAGAGTTCTGTTTTCCAATCGAAAGCATCGATTCTGCGCACGTCGTCCCGCAATTCGACGAATAAACGGGTGGCGGCTTCCGGCAGGCTGCCGGGATGATGCACAAAAGGACAGGTTTTCTGGCGAGGCAAACGCATGAGTAAAGAAATTTTAATGGTCGTGGACGCGATCTCTAACGAAAAAGGCGTCCCCCGCGATGTTATTTTTGAAGCGGTTGAAGCCGCGCTAGCCAGCGCGTCACGCAAGCGTTTTGATCAAGAAGAAGCCAATGTGCGTGTGCATATCGATCGCCGCACGGGCGACTACGATACGTTCCGCTACTGGACCGTTGTCGAAGATGACGAATTTGAAACACCTGATTATGAAATCAAAGAAACCATCGCCGAGCAGCGTGATCCGCCGCTTAAACTAGGCGATGTGGTTGAGAAAAAGATTGAAAATGCCGTGTTTGGCCGTATCGCTGCGCAAACAGCAAAGCAGGTCATCGTTCAAAAGGTACGTGAAGCCGAACGCGCTGAAGTTGTTCGTCAGTACGCCGACCGCGAAGGCGAGTTGGTGGCGGGTATTGTCAAGAAAACCACCCGTGACGGGTTGATCATTGACCTGGGCGAAAACGCAGAGGCGTTCTTGCCGCGTAACGAAATGATCCACGGTGAGCGCTACCGCATGAATGAGCGGGTACGCGCGTTGTTAGTGAAAGTGGATCCAGAGGCGCGTGGTGCGCAGCTACAACTGTCACGTACCTGTCCTGAGTTCATTATTGAGCTGTTCAAAATTGAAGTGCCAGAAATCGCTGAACAGCTGATTGAAATTAAAGGCGCGGCGCGCGATCCAGGATCGCGGGCCAAAATCGCCGTTAAAACTAACGACCGTCGTATCGATCCTGTTGGTGCGTGTGTTGGTATGCGCGGTTCTCGCGTACAGGCAGTGTCGTCAGAGCTGCAAAATGAGCGTGTCGATATTGTGCTGTGGGACGACAATCCGGCGCAGTTGGTGATAAATGCCATGGCACCCGCCGATGTGGCGTCTATCCTGGTTGACGAAGATGCTCACGCCATGGATGTGGCCGTTGCTCAAGACAATCTGGCTCAGGCCATTGGTCGTAGCGGCCAGAACGTGCGCTTAGCCTCTGAGCTAACCGGCTGGCGCATTAACGTGATGACCGAAGATGAAGCTGAGTCAAAGCGTGAGCAGGAAATTGATAGCCTGGTGGACTCCTTTGTTCAGCACCTGGAAGTGGACGAAGATGTTGCCCGCCTATTGGTAGAAGAAGGGTTTACCACCCTGGAAGAAGTTGCCTACGTGCCGCTTGAAGAGATGCTCGAAATCGAAGAGTTCGATGAAGATTTGGTGGAAGAGCTGCGCGCACGAGCGAAAGACGAGCTGCTGACGATGGCGATTGCCTCGGAGGAAGCGCTAGACGGTGCCCAACCAGCAGACGATTTGCTGGACATGGACGGCATGGAGCGCCACCTGGCCTTCATTCTGGCTAGTCGAGGCATCGTCACCATGGAAGATCTCGCCGAGCAGTCTGTCGACGATCTGGTCGATATCGAGGAGTTGGACGAAGCGCGCGCAGCGGCACTGATCATGACTGCCCGTGCGCCCTGGTTTGAAGACGATGGCGTATCGGATTCGAACACACAGTAAAAGGTCACGGGCTGAGGAGGGTCACTATGTCAGATATGACAGTTAAAGATTTTGCAGTAAAGGTGGGCCGTGATGTGCCCCGCCTATTGGAACAGATGAAAGAAGCAGGTTTAAAGCATGCGTCAGAAGGCGACGCTGTGTCTGAAGACGATAAGCAAACGCTGCTAAGCTTTTTGAAGAAAAGTCATGGCGGCGGTGACAGCGATGCTAGCAAAAACCGCATTACGCTGACGCGCAAAACCCGCAGCCGTATTAAAACTGGCGAGCGTGGCAAAACGATCGAAGTGCAGGTACGTAAGAAGAAAACGTACGTTAAAAGCGCTGAAGACGATAAGCCGAAAGCTCCCGAGCCTAAGCATTCTGGCCCGCGTCAGTTGGTAGGTGATATGGCAGAAGCGGAAGCCGAGCGTAAAGCTCGCGATGTTCGCGAAGCTGAAGAGAAGGCCGCGTCTGCTAAAGCGAAAGCAGCAGAAGATGCCGCACGTAAAGCTGAGGAAGAAAAAGCCAAGGCAAAAGCGGCTGAAGTGCCCAATATCGCTGTGCCTGAGCTTCAAATCGATGACACGCCGGCACCTGATGATCTACCGCCTGCGCCGCCTAAAGAGGGACGCACAGATCGTCGTACAGCGCCTCCTAAAAAGGCAGCGGCGAAGAAAAAAGGCCGTGATGACGAGGATGATCGTGGTGATCGCGAAGAGCGTAAGCGCGGTGGCGGCGGCAAGAAAGTAAAGCGTGCCGAGCGCCGCGGCGGTCGCCGTGGTGGTGCCAGCCAGAGCGGCAACGGCAAGCATGCTTTCCAAAAGCCGACCCAGCCGATCGTGCGCGAAGTCTCGATCCCTGAGTCGATCAGCGTTGCTGAGCTGGCCGACAAAATGTCGATCAAAGCCAATGAAGTGATCAAGGCCATGTTCAACATGGGCGCGGCCGTGACCATCAACCAAACGATTGACCAGGATACTGCGGCCATCGTTGTGGAAGAGATGGGCCACAAGGTCAAATTGGTGAAAGACGATGCGCTGGAAACGGAAATGCTGGAAGGCATCTCCTACGAAGGCGAAGAGATCACCCGTTCACCGGTAGTCACCGTGATGGGCCACGTTGACCACGGTAAAACATCACTGCTGGATTATATCCGTCGCGCGAAAGTCGCCACTGGCGAAGCGGGTGGTATTACTCAGCACATCGGTGCTTACCATGTGGAAGACAACCACGGCGGCGTTACCTTCCTGGATACCCCCGGCCACGCAGCGTTTACCGCAATGCGTGCCCGCGGTGCTAAAGCGACTGACGTCGTTATCCTGGTTGTTGCTGCTGACGACGGCGTGATGCCTCAGACGATTGAAGCGATCGAGCACTCCAAAGCTGCTGAAGTACCTATGGTGGTGGCGGTGAACAAGATCGACAAGCAAGGCATCGATCTGGATCGCATTAAGAATGAGCTTTCACAGCATGGTGTGATCTCCGAAGAGTGGGGCGGCGATACTCAGTTTGTGCATGTCTCCGCACATACCGGCGAAGGTATCGAAGAGCTGCTGGAAGCTATTCAGCTAGTGTCTGAAGTACTCGAACTGACGGCTGTGCCTTCTGCGCCTGGTAAAGGTGTTGTTGTCGAATCGCGTCTTGATAAAGGTCGCGGTCCGGTAGCCACCGTTCTGGTGCAAAACGGAACGTTGAAGAAAGGCGATATCGTTCTTGCAGGCCTGCATTACGGTCGCGTTCGTGCGCTTACCAACGAACTGGGCAAGCAAGTTGATACCGCTGGTCCTGCTATGCCGGTTGAAATCCAAGGTTTGGATGGTACACCGGATGCGGGTGATGACTTCATGGTCGTTGCCGATGAAAAGAAAGCCCGTGAAGTGGCTAACTTCCGTCAAGGCAAATACCGCGAAGTGCGCCTGGCGCGTCAGCAGAAGGCCAAGCTGGAGAACATGTTTAGCCAGATGGGCCAAGACGAAGTGGCCAAGGTCAACATCGTTCTGAAAGCCGACGTTCAAGGCTCGCTGGAAGCGATTAAGGGTGCCCTAGAAGAGCTCTCCACGGGTGAAGTTGAAGTTGCCGTGGTCTCCTCGGGTGTTGGCGGTATCACCGGTACCGATGCCAACTTGGCGCTTGCTTCTGAAGCTATCGTTGTCGGCTTCAACGTCCGTGCTGACGCTGCTGCTCGTGAAATCATCGAACGTGAAGGTCTGGATCTGCGCTACTACAGCGTCATCTACCAGCTGATCGATGAGGTCAAGCAGGCGATGAGCGGTATGCTTGCTCCCGAGTGGAAAGAAGAGATCGTGGGCGTGGCCGAAGTACGCGACGTGTTCCGCGCGCCGAAAATTGGTGCGGTGGCTGGCTGTATGGTTGTCGAAGGCACCGTATCGCGCAGCAAGCGTATCCGCGTACTGCGTGATAACGTTGTGATTTACGAAGGTGAGCTCGAGTCGCTACGCCGCTTCAAAGATGACGTTCAAGAAGTGCGTAACGGTATGGAGTGTGGCATCGGCGTGAAGAACTACAACGATGTTCAGGTCAACGACAAGATCGAAGTCTTCGACCAAGTTAAGGTCGAGCGCAGCCTGTAAGGCCGCGAGGAGCAATCATGCGCGAATTTAAGCGTACCGACCGAGTAGCTGACCAGCTCCAAAAGGAGCTGGCGGTACTGATCCAACGCGAAGTAAAAGACCCGCGTTTGGGGATGATTACGGTAAGCGGTGCAACCGTCAGCCGTGATCTTGGCTACGCCGATATCTATGTCACTTTATTGGGTGAGCAAGATCCCGCGCGTATCAAAGAAAACCTGCAGGTGCTAAAGCGCGCTGGAGGCTTTCTAAGAAGCCAAATTGCCAAACGTATTAAGCTGCGTCACGTACCTGAACTGCGCTTTCATTACGATGAAAGCGTAGTGCGTGGCCAGCACCTCTCATCACTGATCGACGAAGCAGTGTCAACTGACCGTGCACGTCAGCATGATGATGAAGAGGGTAGCGACAATGACAATGGTGAGGAGACGCGCTAATGGCACGTCGCCGTCGCGGATTACCGGTTAACGGTGTACTGCTGCTGGATAAGCCTAAGGGCATTTCCAGCAACCATGCGCTGCAGCGTGTGCGCCGTCTGTTTGAGGCGCAGAAAGCCGGTCATACTGGCACGTTGGACCCTATGGCAACAGGCTTGTTACCTATTTGCCTTGGGGAGGCCACTAAGTTTTCCGCGCACCTGTTAGAAGCCGACAAGATGTATCGCACCCGCGTAGAGCTGGGGGTGATCACCGACACCGGCGATGCCGAAGGCACGGTCATTGAACGGCGCGAGATTCCCAGCTTAACGGCTGAAGATGTCGAGTCAGTCCTAGCTCGCTTTCACGGCGAGATTGACCAAGTGCCGCCGATGTATTCGGCATTGAAGCATCAAGGCAAAAAGCTTTATGAGCTGGCCCGCGAGGGTAAGCACGTTGAGCGTGCAGCGCGGCGAGTAAGCGTGTATGATGCGCGGCTGCTTGCGTTCGAGGGCACGGCCTTCGAACTTGAAGTCAGCTGTAGCAAAGGCACGTACATTCGCACCTTGGCTGAAGATATTGGTCATGCGCTGGGCTGTGGTGCCCATATTAGTCAGTTGAGAAGGCTCAAAACGGGTCCCTTTACCGGCGATGCAATGTGGACACTGGAAGACCTTGAAGCGCTGGCAGACCAAGCCACCCGCGAGGCTGAACTGATGCCTGCAGATGTGCTGGTGGATCATTTTCCGTCGCTGACGGTAGATGAAACGGCTTTCGGGCGTCTTGCACATGGCCAGTCGGCTAGTTTAGCCATTGGTGCGCTTGAGCCTGACGCGCTGGCAAGACTTTATTACGCTGAGACGTTTATCGGCCTCGGCGTTGTAAAAGGGGCTCAGGAAGTAGCTCCCAAGCGACTGTTAAGTACCGTCGCTATCTCGTAAAACGTTGCAAGGATGTAGCGATTTACGCGAAAATTGTACGTGAAGATAGTCGCCTGAGACTGCAAATATGCGTGGTCTCAACCATTCATTTTTTAGGCATATTGCTTACTGGAGAGACAGATGGCATTAACCGCTGAGAAGAAGGCCGAGATCGTCAACGAATACGGCCGCGGCGATAACGATACCGGTTCCCCTGAAGTTCAGGTTGCACTGCTGAGCGCCAACATTAATGGCCTGCAGGACCACTTCAAAACCAACAAGCAGGATCACCACTCTCGTCGTGGTCTGATTCGCATGGTAAACCAGCGTCGTAAGCTGCTGGATTACCTGAAGCGTAAAGATTTTGAACGCTATCAGTCTCTGATTCAGCGTTTAGGTCTGCGTCGTTAAGCGTTAACGGCAACGATTAAAAACGGGCAGCCCCCTTGTGGGCTGCCCGTTTTTTTGTTTCTGGTAGCCGTATGGCGCCACAGCGCCTAGAATGGTGGCGAGTCAAAACGACCCAAGCAAAAAGACAAGTAGATATTAATGTTAAAGGAAGTCGCCGTGAATCCGGTAAAAAAAACGTTTCAATACGGTCGTAGCACCGTCACCCTAGAAACTGGGCGTATCGCTCGCCAAGCCACGGGCGCCGTTATGGTGACCATGGATGAAACTGTCGTACTGTGTACGGTTGTGGCTAAAAAAGAAGCGAATCCTAATCAGCCCTTCTTCCCACTCTCGGTACACTACCAAGAAAAAACTTACGCAGTAGGCAAGATCCCCGGCGGCTTCTTCAAGCGTGAAGGGCGTCCTACTGAGAAAGAAACCCTCACTTCGCGTCTGATTGATCGTCCGATCCGTCCGCTGTTTCCTAAAGGGTTTATGAACGAAGTGCAGGTCATCTGTACCGTTCTGTCGACTGACCGTAATCATGACCCGGATATCGCGGCACTGCTGGGCACCTCAGCGGCGCTGAGTATTGCTGGCGTGCCATTCAACGGCCCGATTGGTGCGGCACGCGTGGGCTTTAACGAAGAGCAAGGTTACTTCCTAAACCCAACGGTCGAAGAGCTGAAAACCTCTGAGCTGGACATGGTTGTTGCCGGTACCGAAAACGCCGTATTGATGGTGGAGTCGGAAGCTCAGGAACTGCTTGAAGACGAAATGCTGGGTGCCGTGCTGTTTGGTCACCAGGAAATGCAGGTAGCTGTTAGTGCGATTAAAGAGCTGGTCGCAGAAGCAGGCAAGCCGCGTTGGGATTGGCAGCCAACTGAAGAAAATGTAGCGCTGAAAACGGCCATGGCCAATGCCTTTGAAGCTAAAGTGGGTGATGCCTACCGCATCACTGACAAAATGGCTCGTCAAGATGCATTGTCAGCATTGAAAGATGAAGCGGTCGCACAGCTAGTCGCCGCTGAAGGCGAAGAAACAGAAGGCAAATTCAGCAAAGATGACGTGAAGGGTGCCTTTGCTGGCCTTGAGAAGCGCGTTGTACGCTCTCGTGTCGTAAAAGGTGAACCACGCATTGATGGCCGTGACAACACCACCGTGCGTCCGCTGGCGATTGAAGTAGGTGTTTTGCCTAAGACCCACGGTTCGGCGGTATTTACCCGTGGTGAGACCCAGGCAATCGCGATCGCTACCTTGGGCACCCTGCGTGACTCACAGCTGATCGAATCCCTGGAAGGGGAGCGTAAAGACCGCTTTATGCTGCACTACAACTTCCCTCCTTACTGTGTCGGTGAAGCCGGCTTTTTTGGCGGGCCAAAGCGTCGTGAAATTGGCCATGGCCGCTTAGCACGCCGCGGCGTTCAAGCGATGCTGCCGTCAGAAGACGTTTTTCCCTACACGATCCGTGTGGTGTCGGAAATCACCGAATCTAATGGCTCAAGCTCTATGGCGTCGGTGTGTGGTACCTCACTTGCGCTGATGGATGCTGGTGTGCCGTTAAAAGCGCCGGTGGCAGGTATTGCCATGGGCTTGGTGAAAGATGAAGACGGCTATGCGGTATTGACCGATATCCTGGGTGACGAAGATCACCTGGGTGATATGGACTTCAAAGTTGCCGGTTCTGAAGAGGGTGTGACCGCCCTGCAAATGGACATTAAGATTGAAGGCATCAACGAAGAGATCATGGAGAAGGCGCTGCAGCAGGCTTACGACGCTCGCATCAGTATCCTTGCTCAGATGAATGACGTGATCAGCCAGAGCCGTACCGATGTGTCGGAAAATGCGCCGTCCATGGCGACAATCAAAATTGATCCGGATAAGATTCGTGATGTGATTGGTAAAGGCGGCGCGACGATTCGCAAAATTTGTGAAGATACCGGCGCCTCCATTGATCTGGATGATGATGGCACCGTACGCATCTACGCTGAAGATAAAGCGGCGGCCAAAAAAGCCATTGATACCGTGCTAGCAATTACCGCGGAAGCGGAAATTGGTAAGCTTTACAACGGTAAAGTAGTTCGCATTGCGGACTTCGGCGCTTTCGTCAACATCATGCCGGGTACCGACGGCTTGGTTCACATATCGCAAATTGTTGCCGAGCGCGTTAACAACGTGCGCGACTTCTTAAATGAAGGCGATGATGTGATTGTGAAAGTATTGGATATCGACAACCGCAACCGGGTGAAACTCTCAATCAAAGAGATCACCGAGGAAGAGAAAGCGGCTTTTGCCGCTGCCGAGGCGGACGTCGCTAACTAAAGCGATGCAGACGTAACGACCGCCCCCGCAGCTTTCAGTTGCGGGGGCGGTGTCGTTTTATAGGCTGTATAGGAAAAGAGAAAAAGCCATGGAGCAGGAGCAAGCGCCGCGTTGGTGGGCGGTAGTGGCCGTGATGATCGGCATTTTTTTATTGGTGACGGCTGAGCAACTACCTATTGGGTTGCTGTCCCAGGTAGCGTCATCAATGGGCGTCACGCCTGGTATGGCAGGTCTTATGGTCACCGTGCCGGGGGTGGTTGCCGCTTTCTCAGCGCCGCTGTTACCGGTAGCGGTAGGCCGGCTAGATAGACGCATCATGCTCACGTTGATGATGATTGTGATGGTGATTGGCAGCGCGCTTTCAGCGGTGGCCAGCAACTTTGGGTTACTACTGGCAGCTCGTGTGCTGGTGGGGATCAGCATCGGTGGCTTTTGGGCTATTGCGGGCAGTATTGCCCCAAGGCTGGTGCCCAGCGATCAGGTTGCCAAGGCCATGACGATTATTTTCGGAGGTGTGGCCGCTGCGTCCGTGTTGGGGGTGCCGCTAGGCACGCTGCTGGGAGACCTGAGCAACTGGCGGGTGGCATTTGGCGCACTTGGTGGGCTGAGTCTGTTAACTGCTATTGCGCTGTGGTGTTGGCTACCGCCATTGCCGCCAAGAGAGCCGGTACGACTGCGAGTGTTAGCGCAACAGTTTAGCAATCGTGGTGTGCGCGTCGCGGTGTTAACCACTGGTTTTGTCGTCGTGGGGCACTTTGCTGCTTATACCTTTATTAGCCCCATTCTGCAGGACATTAGCGGCGTGGCTCAGCGCCATGTCGGTAGCTTGCTGCTGCTCTACGGTGCGGCGGGCATTATGGGCAATATAGCAGCAGGCATCTTTGCTGGGCGTCACCCTTATCGGGCCGTGTTGGCTATTCCTAGCCTTTTACTGCTCGTGGTAGCTATATTCCCGCTGCTGGGTGTTCAGCCTACTAGCGGCGTGCTGCTGCTAATGGTATGGGGTGCTGTTTTTGGCAGTGTGTCAGTGAGTATTCAAACCTGGATACTGCGCACCGCGCCGAATACCGAGGCCGCCACCGCGCTGATGGCATTTACGTTTAATATGTCGATTGGCTTAGGGGCCATGTTTGGTGGGCGTATCGTCGATGGCACTAGCCTGCCCATTGCCATGTGGGCGGCATCGGGGCTATTTCTGCTGGGCGCACTATTGGTGCTACGCACGCCAGCCAGCGTGGTCGGCGAGAAACGTCGTTAGGCAAAATAAGCGAACAAAAAAGCCCCCATTCATTAGTGGGGGCTTTCATTCGCTTCAGCTAATCAAGCGTTGGGTAGGGCCGTTTAAGGGCGCTCAATCGCCAGTGCAACGCCTTGGCCGCCGCCGATACACAGGGTAGCGAGACCTTTCTTGGCATCACGTGCGATCATTTCATGCAACAGGCTGACCAAGATACGACAGCCAGAAGCACCAATCGGGTGGCCAAGAGCAATAGCACCGCCGTTAACATTCACTTTGCTGACATCCCAGCCCAGCTCTTTATTGACGGAAAGCGCTTGAGCAGCAAATGCTTCGTTAGCTTCTACTAGGTCAAGGTCATCCAGGCTCCAACCAGCTTTTTCGAGGCAGCGGCGGGTGGCCGGGGCTGGGCCAATGCCCATGATGGCTGGGTCAACGCCAGCGTTAGAGTAAGCGGCAATACGCGCCAGTGGCTCTAAGCCAAGTTCTTTGGCTTTTTCTGCTGAACAGAGCATTACCACGGCGGCGCCATCGTTTAAGGATGAAGCGTTACCGGCGGTAACGGTGCCGTCTTTCTTGAACGCGGGGCGCATGCCACCCAGCTTTTCAGCGGTAACTTCCCGTGGGTTTTCATCAGTATCAAACACGACTGGGTCGCCTTTGCGCTGCGGAATTTCCACAGGAACGATCTGACCTTTGAATTTACCATCTCTAATAGCTTGAGCGGCTTTCTGCTGAGAGGCCGCGGCGAACTCGTCCATCGCTTCGCGAGTGATGCTGTATTTTTCCGCCAGATTTTCAGCGGTAATGCCCATGTGATAGTTATTGAACGCATCCCACAGGCCATCGTGAACCATGGAATCAATTGCTTTCCAGTCACCCATGCGCTGGCCGTTACGCGAGTTAGGCAGGATATGGGGGGAAGCAGACATGTTTTCCTGACCACCGGCCAGAATAATCTCTGCGTCGCCACAACGAATGGCTTGAGTCGCTAAATGCAGTG
Organism: Halomonas sp. TD01; assembly: GCF_923868895.1. GTDB lineage: Bacteria > Pseudomonadota > Gammaproteobacteria > Pseudomonadales > Halomonadaceae > Vreelandella. Next base: position 832,306 of record NZ_OV350343.1, on the reverse strand, counting down.
CTTTAAGGCCAGAGCCACACACTTTGTTGATGGTCATAGCGGGTACAGATTCTGGTAAGCCAGCTTTAATAACCGCCTGGCGGGCGGGGTTTTGGCCGACGCCCGCTGTCAGTACTTGGCCGAGCAACACTTCATCAATTTGCTCTGGGGCAACGCCGGTAGAGGCGAGAATGTCTTTAATAACCAATGCACCTAAATCGCTTGCCGGAATGCCAGCGAGTGATCCACCAAAGCTTCCTACGGCGGTGCGGCGAGCAGCGACAATAACCACGTCTTGCATATGATGACTCCTTGGGTAAGTAACGCAACGTTCCTAGTGAGGATAGAAGCTCCAGAAGGGAGTTGCCCTATCCATTATTATTAGCATGTTGTGTCAAACTTACCTATCAGCATAGGGGAAGGTTGTGCGTTGCGGCAATACGCTTTTTTAGGCAAATAAAAACGGGCCGATCAACGGCCCGTTAAATAGCTGCTTACTCAACTGCTTGGCTTAGGCTAATTGGACAGGAATCGCATTACTGGTGTGGCTAACGTGATTGCCTTCTTGCAGGTAGACCAGCGCAGGTTGGTGGTTTTCAAGCTCTGCTTCTGAGTAGTGGGCGTAGCTACAAATAATAATGCGATGACCTGGTGAGGCTAAATGAGCAGCTGCGCCATTGATAGAAATTAGCCGAGAGCCTTCTTCTCCACGAATCGCGTAGGTGGTAAAACGCTCGCCGTTTTCTACGTTATAGATTTGGATCTGCTCGTTTTCGCGAATACCGGCCATATCTAGCAGTTCGCCATCAATGGCACAGGAACCTTCGTAGTTGAGTACCGCGTGGGTAACGCGAGCCATATGCAGCTTGGCTTTAAGCATAATCGTGTGCATAGAAACTCCTAAATAACGAAACTAGCTACGGGCTAGCGTCAGTGGCAGCGTCTGGGAGCTGCACGCTGAGATTGTCAATAAGTCGAGCAGGGCCTAGCTTAGCCGCTGCTAACAGCACCGCACTGCGTGTCGAGCTGCTCACAGCGGCAAGCGTTGTGTCACGCAGCTCAAGGTAATCTGGCGTAAAGCCAGCATCATACAGTGCTGTTTTACCCTGTTGTAGTACCTGTTCGGAGGGAGTGCCGCGCTCTAACGCATCGCGTAACTCGCATAAGGTGCGATATAGCATGGGGGCTTTGGCGCGCTCCAGCTCGCTTAAATAACCATTACGAGAGGAGAGCGCTAGACCGTCATCAGCGCGAACAATCGGTACGCCGATGATCTCGATAGGCATGTGCAGATCGCTCACCAGCTTACGAATGACCGCTAGCTGCTGGTAATCCTTTTCGCCGAAGCAGGCCACATCCGGCTGCACCAGGTTAAACAGCATGCTGACCACGGTAGAAACACCATCAAAGTGTCCAGGACGCGAGCCTCCGCATAACCCTTCACCTACCTCGGGAACATGCACGCGGGTCTGGGAAGTCAAACCATTAGGGTAAAGCGCGCTGACGGTAGGGGCGAAGAGAATATCGCAGCCTGCATCTGTCAACTGCGCCTGATCCGCCTCAAACGTGCGCGGGTAGGCGTCCAAGTCTTCGCCTGGGCCAAACTGCATCGGGTTCACGAACAGGCTTGAAACGACGACGTCCGCGTGTTGGCGGGCATTGGCCACAAGCGCCAAATGGCCTTGATGGAGATTGCCCATTGTGGGTACTAAGGCAATGCGTTGGCCACGCTGACGGTATTCGCTAAGCGTGCTGCGTAATTCGTTGATATCTCGTAAAGTGCGCATAAGAGGGTCGCTGTCGTTCCAGGTGGCGCTTAAAAACAATGTTCAGCGGCTGGGAAAGTGCGGGTTTTAACCGCTTCATGGTAGTGTTCAAACGCGCTTTGAATGCTATCAGCGTCGGCCATGAAATTTTTGACGAAGCGCGGTGTACGGCCATGAGTGACGCCGAGTACGTCGTGCATCACTAGAATTTGACCATCGGTGTCGGGGCCAGCGCCGATGCCAATCACCGGTACGTCCAGAGCATCAGTTACCGCTTTGCCAAGGCTTGCTGGCACACATTCCAGCAGAATTACGGAAGCACCTGCCTCAACGAGCACTTTGGCATCATTGATAATTTGTTCGGCCTGGGCAGCTTCGCGGCCCTGTACTTTATAACCACCTAACTGGTAGACAGTTTGCGGGGTTAGCCCCAGGTGGGCGCATACCGGAACACCACGGCGGGTCATCTCACGGATACCGTCGGCCATCCATGCTTCGCCTTCGACTTTTACCAGTTCAGCGCCAGCACGCATTAATGCGGCAGAATCTTCTAGCAGGCGTTCCGTAGTGGCGTTGCTCATAAACGGCAAGTCCACCATTAGCAGGCTATGGCCTTTACCACGCGCAGCGCAGCGAGTGTGGTAGCAAATATCCTCAATGGTCACAGGAAGCGTACTACTGTGCCCTTGTAAGACCATGCCTAGAGAATCGCCGACTAACAGAACATCGATTCCTGCGGCGCTGGCGGCATGGGCAAAAGAGGCATCGTAAGCGGTCAGGCAGCTGAACGTTTCGCCGGCGCGCTTATACGCCTGCAGAGTGCTCAGGGTGACGGTTTTCATGGCGTGCTCTCGTAGTTTCTAAGTGGGCCGATGCGACGTGGGCAGCCGACCATTATTAACGTTGCATCCTTGCAAGCGTGAAGTGGCGTAACTGGCAATTGTTACCTGAATGGGGGCTTGGTGTCGAGATTTGTGTCAGACGGTAGCAGTCGTGGTGACACCTGGATCGCTCAGCCGTTGTATACCGTTTTGCTCAAGGTGCTTCAGCCACTCAGCAAGCGACTGTTGGTAAAGCACTATTGGCTCAAGTTGAGCAGCCGACACCAGTTCTTCAAGAGGCGCTAGTACAAAGGCGCGTTCATGCATATGGGGATGAGGAACCCGAAGCCTAGGGCGCATGATCGTGTCTTGATTGTACAGCAGTAGATCTAAATCCAGCGTGCGCGGCCCCCAGTGACGTAATCGCTGGCGACGGTGGCGTTGTTCTAGCCCTTGAAGCTGGTCCAGTAGTGCAAGCGGTGAAAGCTTGGTTTCGAGGGCTGCCACGGCATTAATAAAATCGGGCTGATCTTGAGGCCCTATTGGACGTGTTGCGTATAGAGACGAGTGAGCCACAAGCTGACAAAGAGGCAGTCCGTCAAGCTCTCGTAAGGCTTGACGAACGTGACCTTCCGGATCATCTAGATTACTACCTAGGCCAATGTAAGCAAGTGACATTGCATTCTCACTGCTCTGTTTTACGCGGTTTGCGGCGTTTTTTACGGCGACGATCACCCTGACTTGCAGGATCACTTCCCACTTTTTGTAGGAGCCGAAGTTGTTCGTGCTCATCACCTTGCTGAAAGGCATTCCACCAATCGCCTAAGCCGCGTGGAATTTCACCTGCTTGTTCACGTAACAGCAGCAAATCGTAGGCGGCTCGGAAACGTGGATGCTCGCGGGTTTGAAATGCCCGTTTGCCACGGCGTAGAGGAAGGCGAGCCTGTAGCTCCCAAATATCGCGCATTGGCATGCCAAAGCGCTTGGGAATCGAAATATGCTGTAACTGACGTGTGACTACCTGTTGTGCGGCAGTTTGTAGCGCCGGAATTGCGGGCATGCCTTCTCGCTCAAGCTCTGCTTGACGGTGCGCCACTGGTGCCCACAAAAAGGCGGCTAGCAGGAAGGCTGGCGTCACTGGCCGACCTTCCGCAATGCGCTTGTCGGTATTAGTGAGCGCTTGTTCGATCAGGTCTTCGGCCCAAGCGGCATCCGCCATGGCTTCTTCCGCTTCGGGGAACAGCATGCCAAACAAGTTGTAATGACTCAGCAAGCGGAAAGTAATTAAGCCGTGCCCCGACATGAATAGCTTGAGCACTTCATCAAACAAACGGGCGGGAGGGATTTGCAGTAACAGCGGCGCTAGATCGTACATCGGCTCTTCGGTGGCTGGCTCGATGGTAAAGTCAAGCTTGGCCGCAAAGCGCACTGCACGCAGCATGCGCACCGGGTCTTCCCGATAGCGGGTAACCGGGTCGCCAATTAGCCGCAGCGTACGCGATTCAATATCACGCGCGCCATTAGCGAAGTCATGAATCGTGAAGTCAGCGATATTGTAGTAAAGCGCATTCACGGTGAAGTCGCGGCGTAGGGCGTCTTCTTCGATATTGCCCCACACATTGTCTCGCAATAGCAGACCATCGTCAGATTGCTGGGCGATATGATCGCCGTGCTCGTCCTGAGGCTTGCCACGGAAAGTGGTGACTTCAATGACTTCGCGGCCAAAGCGCACATGCACGATGCGAAAGCGCCGACCAATCAGCCGCGAATTACGAAACAGATCCCGCACCTGTTCCGGCGTTGCATTTGTGGCAACGTCGAAATCTTTCGGCATTTTGCCCAGCAGTGCATCACGAATGCAGCCGCCGACTAGATAGGCATCAAATCCAGCGCCATTGAGGCGATAGAGCACCTTTAACGCGGCCTCGCTGATTTGCTGACGAGAAACAGGGTGCTCGGAGCGCGGAATAATACGGGGACTGAGCGCATCAGCGGCGCTCTCTGGGGAATCGAGCAGGGATTTCAAGTGCTCTCCCGGGCTATGTAATAAACGGGTAAATCCTTTAAACATGCGGCGATATCGACTCGCAGGGTATCGAAAACGGTATCGATAAACGGTATCGAGAAACGTAGCGAAAAAATGACCGCATGGTTAGCGGTAAGTTGCTGAGTGTAGCCGACCCCTTGAGGCTTGCAAAGCACTCGAGCAGGGTTTGTAAAAGACGACTGCTTCAAACGCGGAAAGGGGAGGCTACAAGAGCCTCCCCTATAAAGCAGACAATCAGCGTCCATGCTGCTGTTTTTCTTCATGATGGCACATCGCCCTGAATACGCACCGCAGTCGGTAGGCGTAAGAACCAGTCTGATTCCGACCGCCTCGTATTCAAAACAATAATCCAACCGCGAACTTTTTCTCCCGGCGAGTTGTTGTTGGATCCGGGGTGTACACACATGCTGCTATTATTTTTATTTGGAAGCAGATTCTTTGTGTACGTCGCGTCCTTTTTTGGGCACTTGCTGGCTGTTGTTATTGTTCGCTGCGCCTATTCTGCTTAGCGCTAGCAAGTAGTGAGACTCAAGCCTGTTGTTCTTGTTAGTACTATGATCTCTGCCTGGCCCTGTTGTTTTTGTTGTGGCTCAGGTTGGGGCGGTGTCATTTTGTTTTTGTTAGCGACGTCCGCGCTGCCCATTTTGTTCTTCTTGCCCAGTAATACTGCACTTGCTGTGCCATCCTTTTTTTATTCTTTTATTTTCATGGGCTTGGAATTTATTGGCTATGCCAGGGAACTAATCTCATCGAATAGTGTTACCCATTTTTAACGGATTTTGTGTGTGTGTTGTGTGGGAAGGTAACAGTGTCTGGCGATAGGATTTAGAATATTTCTTATGCAAATCAATCTATTGGACGTTAGTCGTAGGGGCGGGGTGACGAGTGGCTTATTTAAGTCGTGCCACCGCCTAATTGGGGCGACGCGCGGTTTTTTTACGTGGAATTCCCAGACGCTGGCGTCGCTCCCATAAATTTTTACGGCTGATCCCCAGTTTTTGGGCTAACTCGGTTTCACTCATTTGATCCTGATGTTCCAGCACAAAATGCTGAAAATAGTCCTCAAGGGAAAGGTCGTCGTCGTCACCGCTTGGCGCTGACGATTCATTTGCTAATGCGGAGCCGTTACCTGCAGAAGAGTGAGGTCGGTTGGTAACAGGCCCAAGGCCTAGGTCATCTGGGTGAATCAAATGCCCTTCAGCGAGAATCACGCCTCTTTCCAGCGCATTCTCAAGCTCTCGTACGTTACCTGGCCAGGGATAGTCGCGCAGGTCCTGGCGGGAGGCTCGTGACAAACGAAGCCCTTGTCGGTCATGGCGCTTGCAGGCTTTATCTAACAGGATATCGGCTATCTTCAGTACGTCTTCTTCACGGTCGCGCAGCGGTGGCAGCTCAATCTGCATAACGTTGAGGCGATAGTAGAGATCTAGTCTAAACTCACCGCTTTTTGACAGTGCGCGTAAGTCTCTATGGGTGGCGGCGATCAGGCGCACGTCCACATGACGTGTTTCGACGGAACCAATTTTGCGGATTTCACCTTCCTGCAGCACACGTAACAGCCGTGCCTGGGCATCCAGTGGTAATTCACCAATTTCATCTAGAAACAGGGTGCCACCGTCGGCGGCTTCGACTAACCCCGTTCGGGCAGCGCTAGCGCCGGTAAATGCGCCTTTTTCATGGCCGAAAAGCTCTGACTCAATCAGCGTTTCCGGTATCGCCGCGCAGTTCACGCAAATCAATGATGCTTTTGCGCGCTTGCTTTGCTGATGAATGGCACGGGCGACGAGCTCTTTACCTGTGCCGGATTCTCCTTGAATCAGCACGGTAACGTCTGCCGGAGCTGTCTTGCGAATGCGCGTGTAAACCTGCTGCATAGCCGTACAATCGCCGATCATGGTTTGGCGGCCACCTCCTTCATCGGTGATATCTGGTGGTGTGCCTTGCTGCATCGACTGTTTGTGTAGGATGCGTTCGACGGTTTCTAAAAGCTCGGTATGATCAAATGGCTTAGCAACATAGTCCACTGCTCCTTGCTTAAGCGCGTCGACGGCTGAGCGCATGCTGGCATAGCTGGTCATGATCAGCACTGGCGCGGGTGCTGCGGCCTCAATTAGGGCGGTGCCAGGATCACCAGGGAGTCGCAGATCGCTAATCACTAGATCAAATTCGCTAGGGGTCAGCTCACGTGCTTCTTCTGCGCTGCCAGCTTCGCTGACGGTATAGCTGTGACGTTCGAGTAAACGTTTTAAAGCGCTGCGAATAATCGCTTCATCTTCAACAATCAGTATCCTGGGCATGAGGTAGGTGATCATCCTGTTGGTAAAGCGGTAGCCAAAGCGTAATGGCAGTGCCGCGAGGCTTTCCTGGAGGCGGTGACGCAACCTCTATTTTGCCTTGGTGCTCATTGATAATTTGGTAGGCCAGCGAGAGCCCAAGCCCGGTTCCCTGGCCCGCAGGCTTGGTCGTGGTGAATGGCTCAAAAAGGCGATGCTTCACGCTTGAATCAATGCCATGGCCATCATCGGTAACCCGCCACCAAGCATGGCTTGCCTGTTTGCCTGCTTCGATATGCACCGTGCCCTGAGCGTCGCAGGCATCTTTGGCATTGCTCAGTAAGTTGACCATGACCTGGGTTAATCGCTGAGCGTCGCCACGCACCACGATGTCATCTGGACACTCATTGGTAAAGCTTACATCCTCCCCCGAGCGAGCTAAATGGATCAAGTGCAGCGCGTCTTCGCTAATGGTGGAAAGCGAAGCGGGGGACGCTGGTAATGGCAGAGTCTGTCGGCCGCCGTGGGCAAACCCGACCAGCGAGTTAACAATCTTGGTGACTCGTTGGGTTAACTGTTGAATTTGGTCAGCCGTTTCCAGTAACGCTGGGTCATCGGTATCGTAGCGCAAGTTTTGTGCTAGTGACGAAATGCCTGTGATGGGGTTGCCGATTTCATGCGCCACGCCCGCCGCAAGCTGCCCAATGGATGCCAAACGAGCTGCGTGTACAAGCTCCTCTTCTAGCCACTTCATTTCAGTATGGTCTTCTACCAGGATTACGCTGCCGCCACGGCTGTCGTGCCCGCTCAACACTGCTTTATGAAGGGTGAGGAAGTAATCCTTACCATGTAGCGATACTGCTTGTTTATACAGCGGTGTTTGATTGGCATTGAGTACGCTACCCAGCAGATTGGGCCAGGGTGGGGGCAGGCTATCTCGGCGTGAGCCAATCACGCTATCGCCGCTAATCCCGGAGAGCACTGAAAGCGCCTGATTCCACATTAACAGCTCATCATCGTCGCCCAGCACGCACAAGCCGACGGGCAAGTAGGCCAGCGTTTGCCGGTGATGACGGCGCAAGCCATCCAGCTCCCGAGCCAGTCCAGTGAGCCGCGAACGATAGGCTTCAAGACGACTTTCGACAAAATGAATATCGTCAGTGACCGGCGCATCGTCGTGGCGATAAGGTAAGTAGCGATCAACAATATCTCGTGCGACGGAAGGCCCCATTAAACCAGATAAATTAGCCTGGATTCGGTCGCGCAGGCGGCGCAGTGCATAGGGGCGGCGCTCCTGGGGTGTTAGGTTTAGCGCCGTCAGTGCGCGGTCAACTTCACGGCTGGCAGCCTCATCACCCAACGCTTGGGCAAGGTAAGTAGGAAAGTCTCCAGCCGTGGCTGCTTCCAGTGGTAAGCGTTTTGAGCGAATGACTGCGTCTACAGAGCACGCTTCGGCCGCAGAGCGTTCACCTTCTGAGATGCGGGTAAATAACGACACAATGATCAGCAGTAAAATATTAACCGCTAAAGAAACAAGCGTAACGTTATACCAGATGGGCGCATCCGCAGACATCAGAGGGGTGAGGGGCAGCGAGAGCATGGGTAGCTCGAACAAAAGTGGCAACCATAAACCCCACAGCCAAATGATGATGCCGCCCATTAGCCCGGCGATCATGCCCTTGCGGTTCGCGCCAGGCCAGTACAACAACGCCAGCATGCCCGGCAGGCACTGCGCCATGCCTACAAATGCAGCTAGCCCCAGGTTTGTCAGCGAGTGGTAACGGCCAACGCTTTCAGCAAATAGCCATCCGCCCGCAATCACAGCGACGACTAAGCCGCGACGTAGCCATAGTAGCCAGCCGTATAAATCGCTACGCGCCTCCGGGGGGCGAGCCACTAGCACCACGTGGTTTAGCACCATGCCCGAAAGAGCTAGCGCAATCATCATCATAGTGCCGCTGGCGGCGGCAAGGCCGCCAATGAAGGCTAACGCGCCTACCCACCAATGTTCTGACATCAAGAAGGCGGCGTAGGCTGCAACCGGAACCGTCTCGTTTACTGATTGTGCAGCCCACCAGATCAAAGGCACTGGAAGCGCCATCAGCAGCAGAAACAGCGGTAATGTCCAACTGGCTTGAAGCAGGGTGTGGCGAGAAAGGCTTTCTGCAAACGTAATCTGAAATAGATGCGGCATCATGAAAGCGGCCGCAAAGAACAGCAGTAGTAGCGTGCGCCATTGGGGCGCTTCAAGTTGTGGCGTTGCGGCTTGAGCTGCGGCTCCTGGTCCTTCTAGCCACTGTTGTAATCCGTGAAGCCCATCAAACACCCACCACAGTGCAATAGCACCCAGCCCCAGCATCGCCAGCAGTTTGATGATCGATTCAAAAGCAATCACGCTAAGTAGTGTGTCGTGACGATGTCGGTGGCTGTGGCGCGCGCCAAACAACACCGCACAGCCTGCGATTACACCGCAGAACAGCAGGGTAGCCGCTGCGCTGTAGCGGCTGCCGGTGAGCAGGTATACCGCATCGCTTAAGGTTTGTACTTGGATACCCAGCAGTGGCATCACAGCTAATAGGCTGATCAATGTTACCAGGGTACCTGCCCATCGAGATCGATAGCGAAACGCAAATAGATCCGCGAGTGAAGATAGTTGATAAGTTCGGGTAATGCGTTGTATAGGCACGAGCAAAACGGGCGCCAACAGAAATGCCCCGGCTGCACCCAGGTAATACGCTAGGTAGCCAAAGCCTGCTTTCGCCGCAAGTTCAACACTGCCATAGATTGCCCACGCGCTGGCGTATACGCCCAGTGCCAGGGTGTACACGATAGGATGGCGCGTTATGCGCACGGGCACCCAGCCACGCTCAACGGCCATGCCGCAGGCAAACAGCAGGGCCAGATACCCTAAGCCCAGCAGCACTACCCCCAACAGCTCAACGCTCATCTAACTTCCTTTTTTGCTCAAGCCATAGCGTTAGCGCGATCAGGCCGCCCCAAATAGCAAATGGGCGATACCAGGCAACGCTTGGATCTCCCCAGCCGTCCATCAGTAACGGCGAAAGCAAATATCCGCCAAAGACCAAGAACAGCAGTATGCGATAAACGTACATATTAAGACTCTGGTTGATAGCGGCGGTGGGCGGTGGCGACAAGCTTTTCAACAGACCAATGTGCCATTGCCCAGTGTAGCTGCGTTTCTGGCGGCTCTTGAGCCAGTGTGTCAGGTGGCGCTTGATCGAGTAATTGCAGTGCTTGAAACAGCTGTTGGCGAATGTCGCCGGCATCTTTGGCTAATGCAGGGGCCAGGTTTTGCTTAGAAAGCTTTTGACCATCTTGAGTAACCACGAGTGGTAAATGCAGGTAACTGGGGATTGATAAGCCAAGCGCTTCCTGTAGCTGGCCTTGCCAAGGCGTGTTATCCAGCAGGTCATAACCGCGCACAATATCGGTAATGCCTTGGTCAGCATCATCCACTACGACGGCGAGCTGGTAGGCCCAAAGCTGATCTTTTCGTTTAAGCACAACATCACCCAAAACGTCAGGGTCGAACTGTTGGAAACCAAAAAGCCGATCTTGCCAAGTAATTGGGCGCTTTGCCAGGTCGCTGCGCAGCCGCCAGGCAACTGGCTTTGTGGCATCACGAACGCTGTCGCGGCACCAGCCAGGGTAGGTTGAGAACGCTTGCCACTGCTTTCTCGAACAGCTACATGGGTAAGCCAAGCCTTGGGCAGCCAGTTGATCAAGCGCCTGCTGATAAGCCTCATTACGGTGACGCTGCCAGCGGATTTCTTTATCCCAATGAAGCCCAAAGGCGTCAAGCTGACGCAGAATTGTATCAGCAGCGCCTTCAGGGCAGCGGGGTGGGTCGATATCTTCAATGCGCACCAGCCACTGCCCGCCAACAGCGCGGGCGTCTAAATAGCTGCCTAGGGCGGCCACTAGCGAGCCAAGATGAAGTGGCCCTGACGGTGTGGGAGCGAAACGTCCCCGGTAGTGCGTGGTATGGGTCATGACAGCCTGAATCGGTTGTTCAAATAGCGCCAGCGATTAACTACGATGATAAGTACAGCGATAAATACAAGATGACAAACAAAAACGGGCACCTCAAGGGTGCCCGTTGGACGCTTTAGCTTGTAACAAACTAGCAGCTTGTAGCGTATTAGCGCCGATGGTTAGCCACCGAGCTGTTTCTCTTTTAGCTCTGCCAGCGTTTTACAGTCAACGCACAGCGTCGCTGTGGGGCGGGCTTCAAGACGACGAATGCCGATTTCAACGCCACAGGCTTCACAAAAGCCGTAGTCGTCTTCATCGATTTTTTCGATGGTTTCGTTGATCTTTTTCAGCAACTTGCGCTCGCGGTCCCGAGTGCGCAGCTCCAGGCTGAAGCCCTCTTCTTGAGTAGCGCGGTCAGCGGGGTCGGCGTAGTTATTAGCGTCTTCCTGCAGGTGGCGTACGGTACGATCCACCTCTTCCATGAGATCTTGTTTCCAGTCTAGAAGGAGCTGGCGGAAGTGCGCGAGCTGCTTCTCGTTCATATACTCTTCGCCCGGTGCTGGCTCATACGGGGTGAAGGACTTGGACGCTTCCGGTTTCTTTTCCGCTACTGGCATGGGAGTGCCCCTTACGTATGTGACTGCTGATCGACCATGAGCGTGTGTCACGATCTCACGCCAAAGGGATGCTTGTTTAGCTGAAAATTGCGCGCGATGCAAGCATAATAGTGCATTTTCGACCATGGTCTTGCCCCTTCAACGACCTGTGTCATGATTTTTCTACCATTTAGTGAAGGTACCGTTATGGGCTGGAATTCACGTGTTAATCACGTTGCGCCTTTTCGCGTGATGCATTTATTGGAAATGGCCCAGGCTCGAGAGGCCGAAGGCCACGATGTAATTCATCTGGAGGTTGGCGAGCCTGATTTTGCGACGCCGGCACCGATTGTTGCGGCAGGCCAGCAAGCGTTAGCGACAGGAAAAACGCGCTATACACCCGCGGCAGGCCTAGCGTCGCTGCGGGAAGCAATTTCAGGACATTACGCCGAGCATTTTAATGCCACGGTGGACCCCGCGCGTATTCTGGTAACCCCTGGGGCCTCTGGGGCGCTGCTGCTGGCTAGCCAATTACTGGTCGAAACAGGCGACCGCGTTTTGATGGCCGATCCCAACTATCCGTGCAATCGTCACTTTATGGCCTTAGCTGGCGCAGATATTGATACCATTCCCGTGGGTCGCCAAAGCGGATGGCAGTTAACCGCGTCGTTGATTGAGCAGCACTGGAAGGCCAATACATGCTTAGCCATGCTGGCTTCCCCGTCTAATCCTACGGGGCATACGTTGAGCGCTGAGGCCCTAGCCGCGGTATTCAATACCGTATCTGCGAAAGGCGGCGAGGTGATTGTTGATGAGATTTACCAAGGCCTAAATTATGACGATGCGCCGCTATCGGCGACATCGCTTTCCGACCAAGCCTTTGTGGTTAACAGCTTCTCTAAATATTTCGGTATGACGGGTTGGCGCCTGGGCTGGTTGGTCGCACCTGAGCATGCTGTCGAGCCGCTTACCAGACTGGCACAAAACGTCTTTCTTGCTGCTCCGACGCCTTCCCAACACGCGGCGCTGGCCGCCTTCACTCCAGAGTGTCGAGACATTCTGGAAGCGCGCAGAGCAACGCTCAAGCAGCGACGTCAAGTGTTGTTGGATGGGTTAGCGCAGTTGGGACTTGCCCCGGATCTGCCACCCCAAGGGGCTTTTTATCTGTGGTTGGATATTTCCCATTACAGCCGAGATAGCCAGGCATTCTGTGAGCGGTTGCTGGTTGAGGAGAACGTGGCAATCACTCCGGGCATTGATTTTGCGGTGGAGGGAGGTGAGCACCATGTGCGTATCGCCTTTACTAACAGCGTTGAACGGTTACAAGAGGCCGTGGAGCGCATCGGTCGTTTCGTGAGCCGACTATGACGACCTATCCTGAGTTGGTGTCTGGAGTGCTGCTGCGTCGCTATAAACGCTTTTTGGCTGATGTGCGATTGGAAAGTGGTGAGGAAGTTGTTGCCCACTGTCCCAACACCGGTTCGATGAAAGCGGTGAATGTGCCCGGTTGCCGAGTGTGGCTGTCGCGGAGTGATAATCCCAAGCGCAAGCTGTCTTGGACCTGGGAGTGGATTGAGTTGCCGCAGCCAGATGGTTCCCAGGCATTGGCTTCTGTCCACACTGGCCGAGCCAACCGTATCGTGGAAGAGGCTATTTTGGCTGGTGATATCGCGCCATTGGCAGGCTATCAAACGCTCAAACGGGAAGTGAAAATCAGTGATGCAAGGCTCGATTTTTGGCTGAGTGATCCTGATAAGGGCGGAGTCTATGTTGAAGTTAAGCAGGTCACCCTTAAAGAAGCTGATGGTCATGGTTATTTTCCTGACTCAGTCAGCGTGAGGGGGACCAAGCATTTGCATGCATTAACCGCGCTTGTCGAGCAGGGTGAAAGGGCCGTTCTGCTATTTTGTGTGGCCCATGAAGGCATTCACGATGTAGCCCCAGCGGCTCATATCGACACGGCCTACGCCGCCGCATTAGTGAATGCGGTTAACGCAGGCGTTGAGGTACTGGCCTATGGTATTACGCTGGATTGGCATGCGGGAGCGCCGGTAGCGGTGCGATTAGCACGGACGCTACCGATGAGGAGTTAACGCTCGATATAAAAACGCTGAATAAAGCTGACCCGCTCTGGGCTGGCATTGCGGTCGTAGCGAACGTCCAAGTTAAAACGCGTGGGCTCGTCGTGGCGCAGGGCAAAGGTGGCTAAGTGATAAGTGGCATCACCATCGTGCACGGTACGAAAGCTTAGCGACTCTTGGACATCGGTCAGGCCTGTCACATGGCCTTGTACGCTGGCGTTAACGGCGCGGGTGCTGCCGTCTTCTTGGCGTTCGCGTACGCTCACATTGACCAGTCCGCGGCCTGCACTGCGCTGAATGCCGTGCGCTTGGGCAACTTCTGGGGTAAGAAAACTGGTGGCCACGGCACTGTAGTGGATCTCGTAGTCACCTATCCGTGTTAGCTGCTCAGCTGCCGCGTGGGCGGCGAGGAGCAGCGAGCAAAGCATTGTAGTAAACAGGGTAGTTCTGCGTAGCACTCGATAAACCATGGCAGGTCTCCTCTTATGGGTCGTCAAGCTAGAGTAAATTAGCGACGGCGCACTCTAAAAATAGCAATTTCACCGAATAGGTTGGGCCACCATTTTGATGTCCAGTGCCCTTTGTGATCGCCAACCCCTACCGCGCGATCAACAATCACCAACCCTTTTTCACGGCACAGATGCTCGAAGTCGTTAAAGGTAGAAAGGTGGATGTTGGGTGTGTCATACCAGGCATGGGGTAGAGATTTAGAGACCGGCATATAGCCGCGTAGACCGAGATGAACTCGGTGTCGCCAATAAGCAAAATTAGGAAAGGTGATAATGCCTTCCTCGGCGACGCGTAGCATTTCATCGAGCATTTTATCCGGGCGACGTAGCGCCTGAAGCGCCTGGGTCATTATGACTTGATCATAGCTGTTGTCGCAGAAACTACTGAGGCCATCATCTAGGTTATGCTCAATAACGTTCACGCCCCTGGCGACACACTGGGTAATACCGTCGGGGTCGATTTCTAAACCGTAGCCGGTAACATTTTTTTCCTGTGCTAAACGCTCAAGCAGAGCGCCATCGCCGCAGGCTAAATCCAGCACGTGAGCCCCTCGGGGCACCCAGTCGTAAATCAGTTCAAGATCCGCGCGCATTACAGGCTTTCCTCTCTGGCTGTTTCTTCGATATTCAGCTCTCTGGCTATGCGAGTCATAAATGCGCTGAACAGAGCGTGGTAACGCGGTTCGGGCAGTAAGAAAGCATCATGCCCGTGAGGAGAGTCGATATTGGCATAGCTAACGGATTTGCCTGCGCGGGTGAGCGCGTCGACGAGTTCTCGAGAACGAGAGGGCGGGAAGCGCCAGTCAGTGGTAAAGCTAACGATCAGAAAAGGGCACTGTGCCGGTGCTAGTGCGCTGGCTAGGTCGCCTGTTTGAGTGGCGGCGGGGTCGAAGTAGTCAAGCGCCTTGGTCATTAACAAATAGGTGTTGGCGTCGAAGGCGGTAGAGAACGTATCGCCTTGATAACGCAGATAAGACTCAACCTGGAACTCGACATCAAACCCAAAGTTCAGGTCGTTGCTGCGTAAGTCGCGGCCAAATTTACTGCCCATGGCATCTTCGGAGAGATAGGTGATGTGGCCCACCATACGTGCCAGTTTCAAACCGCGTTTCGGAACCGTGTCGTGCTCTGCATACCAACCGTCGAAGAACTCAGGGTCAGAGCGAATCGCCTGACGAGCCACTTCGTTAAAGGCAATATTCTGGGCGGAAAGCCGTGGCGTAGCGGCAATCACTACCGCATTGGCGACACGCTCAGGATAGGTCATTGTCCACTGAAGCACCTGCATACCACCCAGGCTACCGCCCACTGCAGCGGCCCAACGTTCAATGCCCAGTTGGTCGGCTAGACGTGCTTGGCTGGCTACCCAGTCACTGACGGTAACCATAGGGAAATCAGGCCCCCACTGGCGGCCGGTTTCAGGGTTGTGGCTAACAGGGCCTGTACTGCCATGGCAGCCGCCCAGATTATTTAGCGATACCACAAAAAAGTGGTTGGTATCGATAGATTTTCCGGGGCCAATATGGGCATCCCACCAGCCAGGTTTGCGGTCTTCGTTACCGTGGTAGCCCGCCGCATGATGGTGTCCCGATAACGCATGGCAGATCAACACAGCGTTATTACGCTCAGCGTTTAGCGTGCCGTAGGTTTCGTAGATAAGCTCGTACTCAGGCAGCACCTTGCCACAAGCAAGCGGGAGCGGCGTATCAAATTTCGCTACATGGGGGGTGACGAGGCCAACGGAGTCCGCCGGCCGGTCAACGAAAGCGAGAGTGTCTGAATCAGGCATCGAAAGCGCTAGTCCTGCAAAAAATAAATCCTGCTAAAAAGAGGCCCTGGGGAATGTTACGCGGTTACAGCCCAACCAGTGCGCCAGAGATACCCGCAGCGCGGATCAAAGCCCCCACCACTAAGCCATCCACCAAATTAATCGCAATAAACACCACGATGGGTGATAAATCGATCATGCCGAGTGGCGGAATGACTTTCCGAACAGGGGCCATAATAGGCTCGACTAACTGCATTACCAGCAAAGCACCTGGGTGGCTAGCATTCGGTGCTACCCAGCTCAGAATAATCATCACAATCATGGCAAAGAAGTAAATCTTTAATATGGCGTTGGCCAGTGCCGCAATGCCAGCAATCAACAGTCCTGGAATGGGCGGCATGCCAACGCCAATCACCATGAAAATGGCCACCATGCTAACCACTTTCAGCACAAAACCCGCGGCTAACGTGGCAAGGTCAAAGCGCCCAGCCACGGGACCCAAGAAGCCCTGAAATAACCCTACGACAGGCTGGGTGATTTTAACCACTGATTGGCTAAGCGGGTTGTAATAATCTGCCCGCGATGCCTGCAGCAAAAAGCGCAGCATCAGTAAGAATAAATAAATATTGATTAACGAGTTAACGAGCATTAACCCGGCACTGCCCACTTGACTACCCATTGCTGCCTCTCCGTTGCATAGTTGCGTATTTAGTTGGCGCTAAGTTCCTTGGACATGGCTTCTGCGCGCTGGGCACAGGCCTGCATGGCGTCGGCGATGGTAGCGCGTAGTTGCGCATCTTCCATGTGCTGAATAGCACGTTCTGTTGTGCCGCCTGGTGACATAACATTTTGTTTAAGCGTGGCCGGATCTTTGTCGCTACGCTGGGCCATAGTAGCGGCACCTAGCGCTGTTTGAATGGCCAAGCGTCGTGCCGTAGCGGCAGGCAAGCCAAGTTTGACAGCGGCTTCTTCCATCGCCTCAAACATTAAAAAGAAATAAGCCGGCGCACTGCCTGATACCGCAGTTACTGCATCAAGAAGGCTCTCTTCTTCAACCCACTCCACAATACCAACTGCTTCCATGAGTTGTGTTGCTAGCGTGCGTTGCTCTTCACTCACCGCGCTGTTGGCATATAAGCCGCTGGCACCGATACCGACCAATGAAGGGGTGTTGGGCATGCAACGAACTAACGCATTACTACCACCTAGCCATTGATCAATGGTGGCTGCATCCAGACCCGCCGCGATAGAAATAATCAGCGGTGATTGCTGCTGTACATTATCCCGCAGCGCTTCGCATACGCTGCGCATAATCTGTGGTTTGACCGCGAGTACGACTACGTTGGCGTCTGCGACGGCTGCGTTGTTATCGGTGTTCGTGTTAATTCCTAAGCGTGCTTTTAGAGGTGCTAACTCGTTTTCATTAGGGGCAGTGGCAGTGATGTCGCTAGGAGACACACCACTATCGATGAGGCCGCCGATAATGGCGCTGGCCATATTGCCTGCGCCAATGAAGGTAATCTTGCTCGCCATGTGGGTATCCTTTTTTGCAAAAAAGCTGCATCGGGCAGCATGGGGTGTTAGTCGTCTTAACGCTATTCAATAAGAGGGCACTACTGAGCAGTGTGCTGAGTGGTGCGTGCGCCAAAAATCGCCGTTCCTAAACGTACCAGCGTTGCGCCTTCTAAAACAGCGGCTTCTAGATCGTCGCTCATCCCCATCGATAGCGTATCCAGAGGGGCATCAGGTAGCGCTGCCTGAAGGTCTTCCAGCAGTTGGCGCAATGCTGCAAGGGGTGTTCGTTGTTCTGCAAGGCTGTTAGCCGGGGCAGGAATCGCCATGAGCCCGCGTAGATTCAGACGTGGTAGGACGGCTACTTCTTTCGCCAGTGCCATCACCTCATCAGGCATGACGCCCGACTTAGAGGCCTCGCGGCTAATATTGACCTGCAAACAAATGTTGAGCGGCGGTAAGTGCTCCGGGCGTTGTTCGCTTAATCGTTTGGCTATTTTTAAGCGGTCAACGCTGTGCATCCAGGCAAAATTTTCTGCCACTGCACGGGTTTTGTTGGACTGTAGAGGGCCAATGAAATGCCACACAATACCGTCTAAGTCGGTCAGTTCGGCTTGTTTCTCCAGTGCTTCTTGTAGATAGTTTTCGCCGAATTCACGCTGCCCATGGTGCCAGGCTTGGCGAATCATGGCGGCGGGCTTTGTTTTACTAACGGCTAGCAGCGTTGCGCTATCGAGTGGGCGTTCAGCCATTTTTAATGCGTTACTCAGGCGTTCGCGGGCCTGGGCGAGTGACTCGGGAAGCGCGATGTCTGTCATACTCAAGCACCTTACCGCTGCTGGGAAAAGAGAGATGGATATTACCGAACTGCTGGCATTCTCGGCAAAGCAGAATGCATCTGATCTGCACCTTTCTGCCGGGCTTCCACCTATGATACGTGTTGATGGCGATATTCGTCGGCTTAATGTGCCAGCGATGGACAATAGTGAAGTTCGCCGCCTGATTTTTGACATTATGAATGAGCAGCAGCGTCGAGACTATGAGGCGCACTTAGAAGCTGATTTTTCATTCGAAGTATCTGGGGTGGCTCGTTTTCGTGTTAATGCATTCCATCAAGTGCGGGGGGCTGGAGCGGTGTTTCGTACGATTCCTAACGACGTGCTTTCAATGAGCACCTTGGGGATGGGCGACGTATTCGAGCGATTAGCAATGCTGCCAAGGGGGTTGGTGTTGGTGACCGGGCCAACCGGTTCGGGCAAAAGCACCACGTTGGCTGCAATGATCGATTACATTAATGATCATCGTTTTGAGCATATTTTAACGATCGAAGACCCTGTTGAGTTTGTACATACCAGTAAGCGCTGTTTAATAAATCAGCGTGAAGTGCATCGAGATACGCGCAGTTTTACTGCCGCATTGCGCAGCGCATTACGTGAAGACCCTGATGTCATTTTGGTCGGCGAACTTCGAGATCTAGAAACCATTCGGCTGGCGCTCACGGCTGCTGAAACTGGCCATCTAGTGTTTGGCACGCTGCATACGACGTCAGCGGCGAAAACAATTGATCGCATTATCGATGTGTTTCCTGGGGAGGAGAAATCGATGGTTCGCTCAATGCTATCAGAGTCGCTGCAAGCAGTGGTCTCTCAAACATTATTGAAGCGCCAGGGTGGTGGGCGTATTGCGGCCCATGAAGTGTTGATTGCTACTGCCGCGGTTCGGAATTTAATACGTGAAGATAAGGTTGCTCAAATTTATTCAGCCATTCAGACCGGAGGCAATCTTGGCATGCAAACGTTAAATGCATCGCTTGCTAAGCTTGTTAAAGAGGGCGTGGTGAGTATGGAAGATGCACAGGCACAAGCCAAAGGCACACTCTCGTTAAACGATGACTAACAAGCGTGTGCTATGGGCATTGCAGGCTTGGGTTAAAAGGCGTAAATGCCCCCCAGGACTCGCGGGCCACTGGCACCCGTGACGGAAGGTAAGTTGCCGGGCAGGCCGTGCAAGCGTTGATGGGCAAGCCAGGCAAAAGCGCCTGCTTCAATCCAGTCTTCGGGCCAGCCTAGGTCTGCGGGAGACTTAAATGTCGCATTGGGTAAGTGTGATGCGAGTCTCGCCATTAAATAAGCGTTGTGTGCACCACCGCCACAAGCAATTAATGTCATGCTGTCGTGGGTCGCTGGCAATTGCTGAATGCCCTGGGCAACGCTTATCGCGGTCAGTTCCGCTAGCGTAGTTTGCACATCGCAAGCAGCTTCGTGGCCCGTTAACTTATTTTCTAACCATGCCAAGTGAAATAGTTCGCGGCCGGTACTGCGCGGCGGTGGTTGATGAAAAAACGGCTCGTTAAGCAAGCGTTTTAGTAATGCTTGATCAATCTGCCCGCCAGCGGCCCATGTGCCATTTTGATCAAAGCGCCCATCGTGATGCTTCGCAAACCAAGCATCTAACAGCACATTAGCTGGTCCTGTATCAAAGCCAATTGCGGGGATGCTGGAATCGCTGGGTAGCCACGTCAGATTCGCAAAGCCCCCTAGGTTTAAAACAAGCTGCTCGCTTGTCTGGCGACCAAACAGGGCTTGGTGAAATGCCGGTGCTAATGGCGCTGCTTGGCCACCCGCCGCTAAGTCCCGTCGGCGGAAATCAGCTACCACTGTGCAGCCGGTTAGCTCTGCCAGTAGGCTGGGGTTATCAAGCTGTAGTGTATAGGCTGGGCCTCCGTGGTGGCCGCCGGGAGCATGCTCAATTGTCTGCCCATGGCTACCAATAGCGTGAATTTGCGCTGGTGAGATCTGTTGCTGAGTCAGTAGTGCTTTCACGGCGTTTGCTTGTAGCTGGCAAAATGCGCTTTCGGCTTCTGCAAGCTCTGCAAAGCTTACTTGCTCGGCATGGCACAAGTTCAGTAGTAGGTTGTGAAGCGACTGGGGCATTGGCGATGCATGAGTGGCAATGAGCTCAGGTGGTGATTGTGGTGCTATAGCGACCAGCGCGGCATCAATGCCGTCCAGGCTGGTGCCCGACATTAACCCAACATAATACGACGGTAAGGCAGGGGGGGGCGTTTTCATAAAGCGGCTCATCCAAAAC
Source organism: Halomonas sp. TD01 (assembly GCF_923868895.1). Classification (GTDB taxonomy): domain Bacteria; phylum Pseudomonadota; class Gammaproteobacteria; order Pseudomonadales; family Halomonadaceae; genus Vreelandella. The sequence continues at coordinate 811,868 of NZ_OV350343.1, read as the reverse complement.
GTAGTGAAGGCTCAACCAGGGCGATAGGGCATGGTAACATCGCCCGTTATTCAATATCTGACGCCTATAACGGCATATATTACATGGAGAGAGAGGCAATGAGTGAGGTGGATCAGGCGTTAGCGCTACTGTCGCGGGGCACGCATGAAATCCTAGTAGAGGATGAGCTAAAGAAAAAGCTGGCGTCTGGCCGTAAGCTGCGTATTAAAGCAGGGTTTGACCCGACAGCACCTGATTTGCACCTTGGGCATAGTGTGCTGTTAACAAAAATGCGCCAGTTCCAGGATCTCGGCCACACCGTTATTTTCCTGATCGGGGATTTCACGGGTCGTATAGGCGACCCCACTGGTAAAAACGTCACTCGTAAACCACTCACCGAGGCCGATGTAAAAGCCAATGCCGAAACCTATAAAGAGCAGGTATTTAAAATTCTCGATCCCGAGAAAACCGAGGTGCGCTTTAATGCCGAATGGTTTGGTGAGCTAAGCGCCGCTAAAATGATTGAGCTGGCAGCGCAAAGTACGGTCGCGCGGATGCTGGAGCGTGATGATTTTGAAAAGCGTTATAAAGCTAATCAATCTATTGCGATCCACGAGTTTCTTTACCCACTCGTTCAAGGCTACGACTCAGTAGCGCTCGAGGCTGATGTTGAGCTGGGTGGAACCGATCAGAAATTTAATCTGCTGATGGGCCGAGAAATCCAAAAGCACTTCGGTCAAGAGCCTCAGGTCGTGATCACCATGCCGTTACTCGAGGGGCTGGACGGCGTGCAGAAGATGTCCAAATCGTTAGGTAACTACGTTGGTGTCGATGAAGCGCCGGGCTCTATGTTCAATAAGCTGGTGTCTATGCCTGATAGCTTAATGTGGCGTTACTTTGAGCTGCTCTCTTTGAAATCCAACGAAGAGATTGATGCGCTTAAGCAAAGCGTTGAGCAAGGAGCTAACCCGCGTGACGTGAAAATGGAACTAGCCCGCGAGCTTATTGCCCGCTACCACGGAGATGAGGCGGCCGCTAATGCGCACAAGTCGGCGGGTAATCAGCTAGCAGAAGGTGAATTGCCGGAAGACCTGCCTGAGGTAGAGGTAGACTTTGAAGGTAATGAGCAGGCGCCTATTGCAGCAGTACTCAACCGTTCTGGTCTCACCAAGAACAGCGCCCAAGCCAAAGACATGTTGAAAAACGGTAGCGTGAAAGTAGATGGGGACGTTGCTACTCAGGACACCATGCTGGCTACGGGTAGCGCCTACGTTATTCAAGCAGGTAAGAAACGTTATGCCCGTGTAACGCTTACCTAACGTTTTTGATAACTTTCTCAAAAAACCACTTGCCAAGTCGGCAGCGAATCCGTAAAGTACGCATCCGCTGCCGGGGACGCACAGCGTTACCAGCGGTGATTGAAGTTGAAAAACTTCGGTTTGTCAGAAGGTTAGCGAAAATATTGCAGAGAAAGTTTGCGGTGTCTTCAGTCGCCTTGTGAGACGAGTTAAAAGGAAAGCAGCGTAATCTCGCTTTCTTCGCTCACTCGCTTCACTCACTCAAAACAGTGATTGACAAACACCAGGAAATGCGTAGAATACGCCTTCCTCGCTGAGGCAAACCAGTTCAACGGTTAGCCAGTTTTGTTCAGCGAAAACAGCTCTTTAACAATTTGATCAGGTAATTCATGTGGGCGCTTGCCGATGAGGGTGATAAATCACCAAATATCAAGGCAAGCGGTCATGACAATGTAAATTGAAATGAATTCGTTTGAACCTTGAGCCAAGATTGATGCACTTATGTGACTTTAGAGTGACATGTAAGCATCACAATGATTTTAAACTGAAGAGTTTGATCATGGCTCAGATTGAACGCTGGCGGCAGGCCTAACACATGCAAGTCGAGCGGTAACAGGGGTAGCTTGCTACCCGCTGACGAGCGGCGGACGGGTGAGTAATGCATAGGAATCTGCCCGGTAGTGGGGGATAACCTGGGGAAACCCAGGCTAATACCGCATACGTCCTACGGGAGAAAGGGGGCTTCGGCTCCCGCTATTGGATGAGCCTATGTCGGATTAGCTAGTTGGTGAGGTAATGGCTCACCAAGGCAACGATCCGTAGCTGGTCTGAGAGGATGATCAGCCACATCGGGACTGAGACACGGCCCGAACTCCTACGGGAGGCAGCAGTGGGGAATATTGGACAATGGGGGCAACCCTGATCCAGCCATGCCGCGTGTGTGAAGAAGGCCTTCGGGTTGTAAAGCACTTTCAGCGAGGAAGAACGCCTAGTGGTTAATACCCATTAGGAAAGACATCACTCGCAGAAGAAGCACCGGCTAACTCCGTGCCAGCAGCCGCGGTAATACGGAGGGTGCAAGCGTTAATCGGAATTACTGGGCGTAAAGCGCGCGTAGGTGGCTTGATAAGCCGGTTGTGAAAGCCCCGGGCTCAACCTGGGAACGGCATCCGGAACTGTCAAGCTAGAGTGCAGGAGAGGAAGGTAGAATTCCCGGTGTAGCGGTGAAATGCGTAGAGATCGGGAGGAATACCAGTGGCGAAGGCGGCCTTCTGGACTGACACTGACACTGAGGTGCGAAAGCGTGGGTAGCAAACAGGATTAGATACCCTGGTAGTCCACGCCGTAAACGATGTCGACCAGCCGTTGGGTGCCTAGCGCACTTTGTGGCGAAGTTAACGCGATAAGTCGACCGCCTGGGGAGTACGGCCGCAAGGTTAAAACTCAAATGAATTGACGGGGGCCCGCACAAGCGGTGGAGCATGTGGTTTAATTCGATGCAACGCGAAGAACCTTACCTACTCTTGACATCCTGCGAACTTGTGAGAGATCACTTGGTGCCTTCGGGAACGCAGAGACAGGTGCTGCATGGCTGTCGTCAGCTCGTGTTGTGAAATGTTGGGTTAAGTCCCGTAACGAGCGCAACCCTTGTCCTTATTTGCCAGCGGGTAATGCCGGGAACTCTAAGGAGACTGCCGGTGACAAACCGGAGGAAGGTGGGGACGACGTCAAGTCATCATGGCCCTTACGAGTAGGGCTACACACGTGCTACAATGGCCGGTACAAAGGGTTGCGAGCTCGCGAGAGTCAGCTAATCCCGAAAAGCCGGTCTCAGTCCGGATCGGAGTCTGCAACTCGACTCCGTGAAGTCGGAATCGCTAGTAATCGTGAATCAGAATGTCACGGTGAATACGTTCCCGGGCCTTGTACACACCGCCCGTCACACCATGGGAGTGGACTGCACCAGAAGTGGTTAGCCTAACGCAAGAGGGCGATCACCACGGTGTGGTTCATGACTGGGGTGAAGTCGTAACAAGGTAGCCGTAGGGGAACCTGCGGCTGGATCACCTCCTTAAACGATGCATCATCCCTCGCGGTAAGCGCTCACAATGAATTACCTGATCAGATAATAGAGCAAACGGTTTAAGCACGATCCCCTCTTGGGTCTGTAGCTCAGTTGGTTAGAGCGCACCCCTGATAAGGGTGAGGTCGGCAGTTCAAGTCTGCCCAGACCCACCAAATTCCTGTGATACTGCGTTAAAATGCTCTTCGTATAGCAGGCTATACGTCGTTGCATTTTGCCTTGTCTCGCAGAAATTAATGGCAAGAGGTTAGGTCGGCAAAAAAATGGGGCCATAGCTCAGCTGGGAGAGCGCCTGCCTTGCACGCAGGAGGTCAGCGGTTCGATCCCGCTTGGCTCCACCATTATGTAGTACACTACCCACCGTTTGTTGATGTTTTGTGACCATTGATAAGCCATGCGCAGCTAGTGCGTTGTCTTATCACTGTTCATCGAACAGTCGCTCTTTAACAATGTATATCATGCTGACATAAACGTTTTTGAAACGTTTATACGTAATTGTTTTGTGATACGTCTCAAGCGTATCCGGCAATCGTTATCATTGCGAGACACCAGACTCCTTCGGGTTATAGGGTCAAGCAATGAAGCGCACACGGTGGATGCCTAGGCAGCCAGAGGCGATGAAAGACGTGGAAGCCTGCGATAAGGCTCGGCGAGGTGGCAAACAACCTGTGACCCGGGCATTTCTGAATGGGGAAACCCACTCATCATAAGATGAGTATCTTACGCTGAATATATAGGCGTAAGAGGCGAACCAGGGGAACTGAAACATCTAAGTACCCTGAGGAAAAGAAATCAACCGAGATTCCCCTAGTAGCGGCGAGCGAACGGGGACCAGCCCTTAAGCATGTGACTGATTAGGCGAATGAGCTGGGAAGCTCAGCCGTAGCGGGTGATAGCCCCGTAGTCGAAAATCTGATCATGTGAAATCGAGTAGGTCGGGGCACGAGAAACCTTGACTGAAGACGGGGGGACCATCCTCCAAGGCTAAATACTCCTGGCTGACCGATAGTGAACCAGTACCGTGAGGGAAAGGCGAAAAGAACCCCGGAGAGGGGAGTGAAATAGATCCTGAAACCGTGTGCGTACAAGCAGTAGGAGCAGACTTGTTCTGTGACTGCGTACCTTTTGTATAATGGGTCAGCGACTTATATTCAGTGGCGAGGTTAACCGTTTAGGGGAGCCGTAGGGAAACCGAGTCTTAACTGGGCGACACAGTCGCTGGATATAGACCCGAAACCGAGCGATCTATCCATGAGCAGGGTGAAGGTTGAGTAACATCAACTGGAGGCCCGAACCAGGATCTGTTGAAAAAGATTTGGATGACTTGTGGATCGGAGTGAAAGGCTAATCAAGCTCGGAGATAGCTGGTTCTCCTCGAAAGCTATTTAGGTAGCGCCTCACGTATCACCGCCGGGGGTAGAGCACTGTTTCGGCTAGGGGGTCATCCCGACTTACCAACCCGAGGCAAACTCCGAATACCGGTGAGTGCGAGCGTGGGAGACACACGGCGGGTGCTAACGTCCGTCGTGAAAAGGGAAACAACCCAGACCGTCAGCTAAGGTCCCGAAATCCTGGTTAAGTGGGAAACGATGTGGGAAGGCTCAGACAGCTAGGAGGTTGGCTTAGAAGCAGCCATCCTTTAAAGAAAGCGTAATAGCTCACTAGTCGAGTCGGCCTGCGCGGAAGATGTAACGGGGCTAAACCAGGTACCGAAGCTACGGGTTCACACTTAGGTGTGAGCGGTAGAGGAGCGTCGTGTAAGCCGATGAAGGTGAATTGAGAAGTTCGCTGGAGGTATCACGAGTGCGAATGCTGACATGAGTAACGATAAAGGGAGTGAAAAACTCCCTCGCCGGAAGACCAAGGGTTTCTGTTCGACGCTAATCGGAGCAGAGTGAGTCGGCCCCTAAGGCGAGGCCGAAAGGCGTAGTCGATGGGAAACAGGTCAATATTCCTGTACCGGACATGATTGCGATGGGGGGACGGAGAAGGCTAGGTGAGCCAGGCGTTGGTTGTCCTGGTGAAAGTGAGTAGGCTTGCATCTTAGGTAAATCCGGGATGCTCTAAGGCCGAGACACGAAACGAACTGACCACGGTCAGGAAGTCATTGATGCCACGCTTCCAGGAAAAGCCTCTAAGCTTCAGATCATGTGCGACCGTACCCCAAACCGACACAGGTGGTCAGGGTGAGAATCCCAAGGCGCTTGAGAGAACTCGGGTGAAGGAACTAGGCAAAATGGTGCCGTAACTTCGGGAGAAGGCACGCCGGCGTAGGGTGATGAGACTTGCTCTCAGAGCCCGAACCGGTCGAAGATACCAGGTGGCTGCAACTGTTTAGTAAAAACACAGCACTCTGCTAACGCGCAAGCGGACGTATAGGGTGTGACGCCTGCCCGGTGCCGGAAGGTTAAATGATGGTGTTAGCCGCAAGGCGAAGCTCTTGATTGAAGCCCCGGTAAACGGCGGCCGTAACTATAACGGTCCTAAGGTAGCGAAATTCCTTGTCGGGTAAGTTCCGACCTGCACGAATGGCGTAATGATGGCCACGCTGTCTCCACCCGAGACTCAGTGAAATTGAAATCGCCGTGAAGATGCGGTGTACCCGCGGCTAGACGGAAAGACCCCGTGAACCTTTACTATAGCTTCACACTGGACGCTGATGTTGCCTGTGTAGGATAGCTGGGAGGCTTTGAATCTCGGACGCTAGTTCGAGGGGAGCCAACCTTGAAATACCAGCCTGGCATCATTGGCGTTCTCACTCAGGTCCGTTATCCGGATCGAGGACAGTGTGTGGTGGGTAGTTTGACTGGGGCGGTCTCCTCCCAAAGAGTAACGGAGGAGCACGAAGGTACCCTCAGCACGGTCGGACATCGTGCAGTGAGTGCAAGAGCATAAGGGTGCTTGACTGCGAGACAGACACGTCGAGCAGGTGCGAAAGCAGGTTCTAGTGATCCGGTGGTTCTGTATGGAAGGGCCATCGCTCAACGGATAAAAGGTACTCCGGGGATAACAGGCTGATACCGCCCAAGAGTTCACATCGACGGCGGTGTTTGGCACCTCGATGTCGGCTCATCACATCCTGGGGCTGAAGTCGGTCCCAAGGGTATGGCTGTTCGCCATTTAAAGTGGTACGCGAGCTGGGTTTAGAACGTCGTGAGACAGTTCGGTCCCTATCTGCCGTGGGCGTTGGATGTTTGAGAAGGGCTGCTCCTAGTACGAGAGGACCGGAGTGGACGCACCTCTGGTGTTCCGGTTGTCACGCCAGTGGCATTGCCGGGTAGCTATGTGCGGACGGGATAACCGCTGAAAGCATCTAAGCGGGAAGCCCCCTTCAAGATGAGACATCCCTGAGGCCTAGAGCCTCCTGAAGGGCCCAGCGAGACCAGCTGGTTGATAGGCACGGTGTGGAAGCGCTGCAAGGCGTTGAGCTAACGTGTACTAATGGCCCGTGAGGCTTGACCCTATAACACCCAAGGGGTCTGGTCGCAGTGATAACGAAAACCGGATACGCGACTCAAGCCCAACGTGACACACGGAGGGCGTGAGACGAAAGAGACGCCACAAAACATAGTAACAGCACAGCATGATATACATGACCAGTTACGCCTGACGACCATAGCACGCGTGAACCACCTGATCCCTTGCCGAACTCAGAAGTGAAACCGCTTAGCGCCGATGGTAGTGTGGGGTCTCCCCATGCGAGAGTAGGTCATCGTCAGGCACTTATTGAGAAACCCCGGCCGTTTGGTCGGGGTTTTGCTTTTTAGGGGTCTCCCCTGGACCCCGTTTGTCGGGAACAAACGGGAACCGCTTTAGCGGGCCCGAAGGGCGAGTCTCAGGATGAGACGAGTAGAGTAGAGTAGCGGAGCGCCGCCCGGATCATCGTCAGGCACTTATACTAAAAATCCCCCAGGGCTTGCGCCCTGGGGGATTTTTTTTGCGTAGTAATTTTCTGTTACTTGCATGTTTTTTCCTTTAAACGGCTGTTTTAATAAATTTAATAACAAGAGGTTACTGTGTCGCGCTAGCATGAGTTGCGTCTAGCACCTACTATATTGTGGAACGTATCATGAAGCACCATCTCAGGAGGAGAGGCGATATGAGTACGCAGCTTATGAAGAAACTGGCAGTGGCACTATTAATGGCATTAATGATGGGCGGTTTGGCCGCATGTGATAATCAAGGCCCAGCTGAAGAAGCGGGTGAAAGCATTGATGAGAGCATGGAAGACGCTGGGGAAAGCCTTGAAGAGATGGGCGAGAATATCGAAGAGTCTGCAGAGAACTAAGCGGACCCCCATGTGTCGTTGATATAAAAACAGCCGCTTAGAAGCGGCTGTTTTGCGTTTAAATGCAATAGCGCTACGCGCCTGGGTTTTGCTCAATACCCTGAAGATACCAAGGAGCTTGGTCACGTAGGGTGCGGGTTAGATGCCATGTTTCATTAAACTCTGTCTGTGCACCGTTCTCTTCCAATAGTCCGTGAAATATCACAGTGGCCTCTGCATAGTCATCGTATTCGTTTATATCGCCTAATTCCGCAAATAGCCTGATAACATCAGTGCGATTATTAGCAGGCTGCTCGGCGCGCTCCTTGCGTAGCAGGTTGTAAAGCTCTGGCGTTACATACTCTTGAATTTGATTCAGATCATTGTTGTCCCAGGCGCGCTGCAGCGTCATAAAGTGCTCTTTTGCACCACCTAAGAACCTTTCTTTATCGAACCAAGCAGGTGTGCTTTGCAAGCCATTTGCTAAACTGCCGGGAGTTGCTGAAAAGCCAGCAGGTGCGGGGGCTTCCTGTTGCTCTCGTTGATAGCCGCCTGTTGTTGCTGATGCAGGGCGCCGCTGCCGAATAATGGTTCGGAAGGCGAAGATTGCTAAGGCAACAATTCCGGCCATTAGCAGTAGGTCCATAAGGCGCAACTCATCAAAGGCGCCTCCAAAGAAGAGTGCTGCTAGCAGGCCGCCAGCAAGCAGACCGCCCACCATGCCGCCTATACCACCACGACGAGTCGCCGCCGCTTGGCCTTGTTGCTGAGTGCCCTGAGCCTGCTGCTGTGCAGGTGTGCTGGCAGGACGATCCGCTGAGCGTGAAACACTACCCATGCTGCTACCACCGCCTAAGCGACGTGCTTCGGCATATTCAACGGCGGCACTTATGCCCATGACGCTGACCAGTAACATGACGAAAAATTGTCGTAACATATTGATTCTCCATGAGGGATGCAGGAACTGAGGTTGCTCGCCTAGGGGTAGGCGCGTAGAAAATAATCAGCGACAAGTTTACCGTGTAAGTGAGGAAACGGGTTAAGGTGTTGTTGTGTATAAAGACAAAAATAGGGTGAAAAAGTGCGCTTACATCAAGCTCAAAGTTTGTTGGTAATCGTCGACTTTCAGGCGGGACTGTTACCCGTGATTGATGGCGGTGAGTCAGCAATTGAAGAAGCTGCGTGGTTAGCTGGTGTTGCCAATGCAGTAAAGGTGCCTGTTTGGCTAACTGAGCAGTATCCAGAGAGGCTCGGCGGTACTGCCCCTGCGTTATTAAATGCACTAGGCGAACACCGCATTTGGCAAAAGCATCATTTCAGCGCTATGGAAGAGGCGCCGTTTGCAGCGGCGCTTGCAGAACATGGACCTAAGCAAGTCGTCATTTGCGGCACAGAAGCCCATATTTGCGTGTTGCAAAGTGCGCTTGGTTTGTTAGAAGCGGGGTACCAAGTGTTTTGGTTGAGCGAAGCGACGGCAAGCCGTCGCAGTGATGAGGCTCGTCTTGCTCGTGAGCGTGCTTGTGCCAATGGAGCTGTGGCTGTCAGTGCTGATATGGTCGCCTATGAGTGGCTCTACCGCTGTGATACAGCACTGTTCAAAGATGTCCACCAACGCTTTCTCAAGCCACGCTCACCGCTTGCTGTGACGTTTTTCTAATGAGCACGATCATTAACGAGCATTTTCGTCACGGGTGAACACCAGCGTGTCGCCTTGGGAGGCCGCTGGGTCAAACCGATACCCGGCCACATCAAAAGCAGTTAGTTGGTCGGGGTCGTTGATTTGTTGCTGAATAATCCATGCACTCATAAGCCCACGGGCTTTTTTGGCGTAAAAGCTGATAATTTTGAAGGAGCCGTTTTTCTCGTCTTTGAAAACGGGGGTGATGACGCGTGCGCCTAGCTTTTTCGTATCAATCGCCTTGAAGTATTCGTTAGATGCGAGGTTGACCAGCACGTTTGAGCCACTTTTCTCAATCGCGTTATTAAGTGCTTGTGTTAGCGTTGGCTTCCAATACGCGTAAAGGTCGTTACCAGCGTCGTTGGGTAGTTTGGTGCCCATCTCGAGGCGATAAGCTTGAATCAAGTCTAGAGGGCGTAGTAAGCCGTATAGCCCCGATAGAATACGCAGATGCTGCTGGGCAAACCGATTATCGTCATCGCTAAAGGTGTCGGCTTCCAGCCCTGTGTATACGTCTCCTTGAAAGGCCTGTACCGCCGGTTTGGCGTTATCCAAGGTGAACGGCGGCTGCCAGTCGGCGAAGCGCGCAGCGTTTAGGCCCGCCAATTTATCGCTGATGCCCATTAGGTCACTGAGCTGTTGCGGTGAGTAATCGCGGAGAATCTCAATTAATGGTTTGCTGCGGTCGAGAAAGTCGGGTTGCGTGACCTTATCCGTTGTTGAAGGTGTTTCAAAGTCTAGCGTTTTGGCGGGGGAAATAACGCTCAGCATGGCGTGCTCCTTATGCCGTGACAGAAAAGAGAGAAGTAACTGATGCGATTATACCAAGCCTCGGCAGTGGCCGAGGCTATCGGTTTGATAGTGGAAGCGTGATTAGGGGCAGGGGTTAGGCATCCGACGATGGATGTCATCGATAGCGGTGAGCACGTCTTCATCCAGTTTAAGGCTCTCGCTGTCGAGGTTGCTTTCAAGCTGATCCATCGTGGTGGCGCCAATAATATTGCTGGTCAGGAAGCGACGAGAGTTTACAAATGCCAGCGCCATTTGGGCAGGATCCAAGCCATGTTCCTTCGCAAGCTGAACGTAAGCGTGCGTTGCGGCCTCTGCTTCTGGCGAGGTGTAGCGCTTAAAGCGCTCGTAGAGCGTCAAGCGGCCTTTTGGCGGTTGTGCACCATCAAGATACTTACCCGACAACACACCAAAGCCTAGCGGCGAGTAAGCGAGCAGGCCCACGTCTTCACGGTGAGCGATCTCGGCGAGGCCGACTTCAAACGTACGGTTAAGCAAGTTATAGGGATTTTGAATAGACGCAACCCTAGGCAGCCCTAGCTGCTCTGATAGCTGTAGCATACGCATGACACCCCACGGCGTTTCATTAGAAAGGCCTATGGCGCGTATTTTTCCGGCATCAACGAGTTCTTTTAGTGCTGAGAGTGTTTCTGCTAGCGGCGTTGCGTCTTCTTGCTCTTCATGGGTATAACCCAATTGGCCAAAGAAGTTGGTTTTACGGTCTGGCCAGTGCAATTGATAGAGATCGATATAGTCAGTGTTGAGCCGTGCAAGGCTGGTATCAACAGCCTGATGCAGGTGGTTACGACTCATCTTTGGCCCACCACGAATGTGATCTAAGCCAGGGCCTGCGGCTTTAGTGGCAATAATGACATCGTCTCTGGCACTACGGGCTTTCAGCCAGCTGCCAATATAAGATTCTGTTAGCCCTTGCGTTTCGGCCTTTGGCGGAACCGGATACATTTCAGCGGTGTCGATAAAGTTGATGCCGAAAGCGACCGCGCGATCGAGCTGCTCATGGGCTTCTGCTTCACTATTTTGTTCGCCGAAGGTCATGGTGCCTAAACAGAGCCGGCTGACTTCCATCCCGGTTCTACCCAGTGGGCGCGTTTGCATTATCGTCTCCTCAATGAAGCGAAATTGCCTCAGGATATATCGGTGATAAACGCCGCGAATAACGGCGCGTGACAGGCATGTTAGCGAGGCGCTACAAAAGCAGCAAATCAATAGGGTTGAGTCAGCGCAAAGGCAGGCGTATGCTTGCCAGCCCATCGACCAGCCTAGCGCTGGTTAATCGTATGGTTAGCGGTCAAAAAGCGGGAACGATGGCTAGCCGAAGACCTCAACAGATAGGCAGGGTGGTTTGCCATGCCGCAGGCATCAACTTTGTTTACCCGGTTAGAGTTTCGCCTAGCCGAGCAGCTGTTTCATACGCGTTGGTTATTGCCGCGTTCGCCACGCACACAACGTTTAACGATGCGCTTGCTTAAGCGCTGCGCAGAGGCGGGACACCCCGATGCGCAGTCGATCTACGGGCACATGCTGTTTCATCGCAGCTTATCCCCACACGATAAGGCGCGTGGTGCTCGTTACGTGTTAGAGGCGGCCCAGACTGGCGATATAAAATCACAGTATCAAGCAGCGCAAATTCATGAACATGGCTGTGTTCAGTATCCGCGGCGTGAGGATTACGCGGTGACGTGGTATGCCCGTGCTGCCCAGTCAGGCCATTACTTGGCCGCAGAGCGACTAGCGCGCGCCTATCGGCTAGGTGAGCTAGGCTTGGCAGTAGACGGCGAGCAGGCGGCCTATTGGCAACGCTTGACTGACCGTCAGTCAACGACGGAAATGGCGGCAGCTTAGAAGATAAGTCAGTGGTTTGGCCGCTGAGATCAGTGAATGAGGAAATCAGTGTCCGAGACGCTACCGACAGTGCTAGATATTGAAGCGTCCGGATTCGGGCGCGGCAGCTACCCTATTGAAGTTGGCATTGCTCGTGCCGACGGTAGTTGCTGCGCGTTTCTTATTCAGCCGTTGGAAGAATGGACGCATTGGGATCCCAAAGCTGAACTTTTACATGGAATTTCCCGAGATCGCTTGCAGCGAGAAGGCTACCCAGTGCGTCAAGTGGCGCACTGGTTAAATGACGAGCTCCGCGAGATAGGTAAGGCATACAGCGACAGCTGGGGTTACGATAACACGTGGTTGTCGCTGCTGTTTCACCATGCGGGAATGCTGCCGCGCTTTCGTTTAGAAGCGTTACGTATCTTGCTCAGCGAAGAGCAGCAAGCACTGTGGAGTAACACAAAGGAAGCTGTTATCGCTGAACGTGGTATACACCGTCATCGCGCGGGCGAAGATGCTCGTCTGTTACAACTCACTTATCAGCGTACCTTTATGCTAACTGAAGGCAATAAGCGCTGATGTTGGTAGCGTTCTTAGACTAGTCTTCAGTGCTGGTTTTAAGTGCTTGCTTTAAATATCTTTCGTTAATACTGACGGTTTACGCTGAACCGAGCTGCGTTTCTAATGCAGCCAGTAGTTGATTGGGTGTGGCCGCATCCATCAACATATCTCGGGTTGTTTGGGCCAAAAAGCCGTGGCTGACGGTGCTATCCAGAAAGGTAAGCAGCGGGGCATAAAAGCCATCAGTATCGAGTAGACCCATGGGTTTGTCGTGAAGCCCTAAATAGCCCCAGGTCCAGATTTCAAACAGCTCTTCAAAGGTGCCTATGCCGCCGGGTAGGGCAATAAATGAGTCAGCGTTGGCGGCCATGGTTGCTTTACGTTCGTGCATGTTTGGCACGCGTATGAGCTCAGTCAAGCCAAAGTGTGCCTGCTCGCGCTCAACAAGGTGATCTGGCATCACGCCAATCACCTTGCCGCCTGCATCCAGCGTCGCGTTGGCAAGCGCACCCATTAAACCGATACGTGCACCCCCATAAATAAGGGTGTGTCCGCGGTCGGCAATAGCAGTACCAAGTGCGTTGGCTGCCTGGCGAAAAGCAGGAGTAGTCCCTTCACGCGAGCCGAGATATACACAAATTCGTGCCATGGTAAGCGTCCTTATTATAGATCAGCTGCTTATAAATGAGCGGTGAGTTACCAAGCCGTGAATGTGTCGTTAGCTTAGGCAGTCCTGAACGTTGTAGTGTTCATCCATCCATTGCCCGATCACGTTATTACCGCATAAATGGTGGGCATACTGAGTATGCAGGCAGCGTACCTGTTGCCAATTGCTAATGCCGCCCACGCCACGTTCGGTGAGAACATCGCTATAACCAAGCTTGGTGACTTCATCGCGTTGGACATCGCTCATATACGCCCAACGTGCTTTAACGTAATCTCGATGGCTCTGTTGGTAAGCTTCTAGGAACTCTGGCTCTTCTTGAAGGCGTTGTTCCAGTGACTTAATGACGCCAACGGCTTCAATTCGTGAAATCTCGATTTTAAGCAGATCCGAGCAGAGCCAGTAAAGGGTGGGGAACGGTTTGCCATCGACGATCGGTGCCATGCGAAGCACAAGTGGAGTGCCGTGGTCATCGGTAGCGGCAACGGCTTCAATACCGCGGGGAGCGCGCCCGAGCTGTTGAGTGATAATAGCTAGCTGGCGCTCATTGGGCGCTTGGTCGGTACGGATTACCATTGCGTTGATATCTCACTTTCGGTCATCTTGAACAAACTTATTTGAGCGGCCAACGGCGCGGAAAAAACAACGATTGAGCTGTTCGGGCGTGGCGACATAGCGCCACTTCTCTTCGCAATATTCTGCGGCTCGCGCCATTAATACATCGTAAAGTCGATTGAACGGGGCATCATAATCGTAAGGGTCTGCGCCGAACAAGCGGATATGTGGGTAGTCAGCAAAGCGCTCCATAAAATAGCGCTCAAGGTCGGCTTCAACGGCGCGGTGCTGCGCCGTATTGTCAGGGTCTATCCAAAGATTATAACGGATTGCCATGGGGATCTCCCTGCGCCCCGCCGAACGGAGGGGAGTGAGTTAAGCAGGCGTTGGCGCGCTGTGTAAGTGTGCCGATAGCGCATCGCGCAAATCACCTTCAATAGGTACCGCACGTTTTTCTTGATGATCGTATTGCACCAGTACGGTATGACCCACATTGGTAAGCGTACCATGCTGCCGCGCTTCCTGAGTCACCGTAAACGAGCTGGTACCTAAACGTGTCAAATAGGTGCGTAATTCGATGTCGTGGCCGTAGAACAGTTCAGCGCGGTAATCGACTTCCATCCGCGCCATAATCAAGCGCCACTGTTTAGGGTTTAGGTCTGGCGTAAACAGCCTGAATAAGTCATTGCGTGCCAGCTCAAACCAAGCTGGCAGGCGGGTGTTGTTAATATGGCCTAGCGCATCGGTGTCGTAAAAAGCAGGCTCAATCATACGGGTGAACATCGGGGTATCCTTATTGTTTGTTAGCAATTTATGCTGTCCAGAATTACCCCTAGCGAGCGCTTGGTCAAGTGGCGCGACGCTGATACCAAGCGGTTAATTGCATCCATGCCAGCAACCATAGGGTTGCGGCAGCGAATCCTGCCAATGTGCCCCATAAAAGGCCTAGCGTGGTGTAAGTATAGGAAACGCATAACGTGTAACTCAGCAGCGAGCCCAGCCCTATCGGGTAATGCTTGATTACCGTAGCCACGGGAGCCACTCCGTGATTTAGATGCAGGATGAGTAGAAAGGGCAGCATCGTGACTGGAAACGCCGCTAGGGTTCCTGCCCAGGCGGGCGGTAGCAAGTGGGCAAGGCGCGTAATCACAAAAATAATGACGGTGGCCAAACAGGCGCGTGTGACAAGTGCAGGCAGTGAAAATGCACGACTAGCGGGACTTTTTACATCAGGAATACGGCGGAATAACGCACTAAACACGGCGATGGCACATAGGGTCACAAGGGTGCCGCTAAGCCGCGTGAAATTGAACTGGGCAAGTACGGCGCTAACCGCAAACCATGCAATAAAACCACCTACTAAGCCGCCAGCAATGCCTTTAAATCCTGGCTGCCGACCTGTGACCAAATAGCCTGCGACTAACGCCATTGTTGCGGTAAAGCCCGCCAGTGTGTGCACCGCGCTTTGGGTCGCAAAAAGCGGGGAAATTTCTAAACCAATAAAAAATAGCGCCAACGCCGTACCTAATGGATAACCTGATAGCAGCCCCGCCATACGAGGGCTGGCACGCACTGCAATCGCACCAAGCCCCAATACCATGCCAATTGAGAGGCTTAGTTTTGCCAACTGCCAAGTGAGAGGAACCTCTATCATGCGATGTTTTCCTTGCTGTTATTAAAACGTTAGTATTGTTGTACAGCTGTTTTATTGAACAATTTTGGTTTTTAAAACGTATAACTGTTGCCAGCGTGCGAGGCTGCCTCAACCGTGACGCGTTCAATCGACTCAAGCGCCCACGCGCTTTCCCCACCCCCTAAGCCTGCAGGTTGCGAGCTGTGCCAGCGGTCAGCTTCGTTGACAAAACATCACCTAATACCACGTACCTTGCATAACAAGGCGCGCTATCAAAAGCGCTACAGCCGTGAAGAGCGCCTAACTGCGATTGTGTGGCTTTGCTACCCTTGTCATAAGCATATTCACAGGCTGTATAGCGAACGCGAGTTAGCAGATCGTTTCGCAAGCCTAACGGCGCTGATGAATGATGATGACATTCGCGCGTTTGTCGATTGGCTAGCCACCAAGCCCGCTGGCTTTAAGCCAAAGTCGCCAGTGCGCAAACGCCGTTAGCAACACTCATCGTGGGCGAGATTTATCGCTAACTACACCAAACGAAGGCCTTGCTGGTCGCGCCAAGCGGCCTCTAAAGCATTTTCGAGTGGCACTTTTAAGTGGGGCGGCAATGCATCATGAGCGGCTTGTAGCGAGTCAAATGACCGGTTGCGCAGCCAGCAGTAAGCCCAGGCACAGGCCTCCGCATCACTTTGTGGAGTGGGGCGGGCAGGCATTTGGTTGAGCAAAAACACCGCGGTGCGTGGTGCCCAGAGCGGTATCTCGCCATGCTCTTCGCGGCTCCACTGTTCAAGTGTGGCGCCGCTTGGCGTCTCATCGGGGGTGCCTAGTTTTGCGACCCGAGCCGTTTCAGCCAAAATGAGTGCCAACTGGTCAGTATCGGCTTGGCCGAGTGAACGCCATTGCCGCAACAACGCCGATAGTCCCGCGCGCATCTTGGTATAAAAGTCATCTTGCGGCATGCTCAATAGTTACTCCCGAGAACATAAGTGAGATTAATTATGGCGTTTGATTTTGCCACGCCCGTCGAGCGACGCTCTCCCGAAGGGGATTATGCCTCCCAGAAATGGCATCGCTATGATGCAAGCGTGCTGCCGTTGTGGGTTGCAGATATGGATTTTCGCTCACCGCCTGCCGTGATTGAGGCGCTACGTGCACGGGTTGAACATGGCGTCTATGGCTATGGAGAAGTGCCCGATACGTTAACAGAAACTCTCTGCCAGTGGAGCGCCCGCCATTACGACTGGGCTATTCAGCCCGACTGGCAACAGTGGCTGCCTGGGGTTGTGCCCGCGTTGCACTTTGCGGCGATGGCGCTAACCGAACCCGGTGATGGAGTGCTCACGATTGCCCCGATTTACCCACCTTTCCTGGCCGTTGCCAAACGCACAGGGCGGTTGGCGCAGCAAGCGATGTTAGCTGAGCCGACGTCCCCTGGCGAGCCTTGGCAGCTGGATATTGACGCGTTAGAGGCCGCCATAACGCCGCAAACCCGCCTGCTGCTGTGGTGCCATCCGCATAATCCAACAGGGCGAGTATGGAGTGACCATGAGCTTGCCAAGTTGGCCACGGTCGTTGAGCGGCACGACTTATGGGTCGTCTCTGATGAGTTGCACTGTGATCTTCTGTTAGACGAGGGGACCCATCACCGCCCCCTGGCTGCTATGTTCCCAGAACTGGCTAAACGAACGATCACGCTGTGGGCGCCGTCAAAAACGTTCAATCTTGCGGGGCTGACCAGTGCCTGTGCCGTTATCCCTGATGCTGCGCTACGTAAGCGCTTTGCTGAGGCCACAAAAGGCTTTTTGCCGGATGGCAATGTACTGGGGCTTGTTGCTGCTGAAGCAGCTTATCGCGAAGGTGAACCCTGGCGTCAAGCGCTGTTAGCGGTATTGCGTGATCACCGCGCTACGCTGCAAGCACGGGTAGCGTTATGGCCTGGGGTGACCATGAGCGAGCCGGAATCTACTTACCTTGCGTGGCTGGATATGCGCGAGGCGGGACTAGGTGACTCGCCCGCTCAGGCGTTACTGGAGCGGGCGGGTGTGGCGCTTTCTGACGGGGCGGCATTTGGCTGCCCTGGGTTCGTGCGGCTTAATTTTGGTACTACCGCTTCGCAACTGGAAGCGGCATTAGCAAGAATGGATACGCTGCTGAAAGCCTGATCAGTACTGTACCGATCAGTACAACAGGGCAAATAGCTTGCGCCGATAGGTAACGGTTAGCGGATGGTCGGCACCCAGAGCGTCGAATACTTGCAATAAGGTTTTACGGGCCGCGTCGTCGTTATAGGCGCGGTCATCTTTCATCAAACCAAGCAGCCCCTCAAGGCCTGTTTCGTATTGGCCATCGGCAACATGGCGCAGTGCACGCTGATAGCGCGCTTCACTGTCATTGCGATCCCCCAGCGCGGCAACTTCTTCAACAGAAAGAGCCTGCTCGCTAAATTCGATACTGGCGCGTACTCCGCGGGCAGGTGCCGCATCGCGCTCTTCGGGTGGCAAATTGTCCAGCACGCTGCGGGCTTCATCGCCGCGTTTTTCAGCCACTAGTGCCCTGGCAAGGCCGATTTGGTAGGCGTAATGCTCTGGATACTGGCTAATCAAAGTTTGATAGATTTCTCGCGCGCCTGCTGCATCGCCCGCTGTTAGCGCTTCTTCGGCTTGATCTTCTGGGCTAGGCGGTGCATCGCCTGGTGCCTGGAAGTAGCGGTTTAGCCACTCACGCACCTCCTTTTCAGGTAATGCGCCTTGGAAGCTATCGACCAAGCCACCTTGGCTAACGAGTTTAACATCGGGTGCTGAGCGCACGCCTAACTGGCTAGCGATTTCTGGGTTTGCTTCAATGTCCAGTTTGCCAAGCAGGAAAGCGCCCGCGTACTCAACGGCTAGCTTTTCCAGCACCGTTAGCAGTGAGCTGCCACTGGTATTTGAAGGGGAATGACAGCCCAGTAGCACTGGCACCTGCATTGATGCTTCGAGCACCTGCTGAATATTGCCAGCGTTAAGCTCAATGATAACTTCTTCAGGTGTAACTGAAGGGCGAGTCGCGCTCGTTTCTTCACTGTCGGTATTAGCGGGTTCCGTGGTCAACGGATTGCCAGTACGGGGGTCGATAATGGACATGATTAAGCTCTGCATCGCTTGAAGTGGATTACGTCATGATATGCAGGCAACGAAGGGAGGATTCAAGGAAACGGCGGTAAATAAAGTGCCCATCACAAAAAGCGTTCTCCATAAACAAAACTTAGGTCACTTATCAATCGTTTCGGGAGCGACCTCCAGTGTTGCATTTGCGACGTATCGCTGGGTTTGCAAGATGGTTTTGTCGCTACTTGGCGTATTCGTGCCAAAATGCGACTTAAGAGTAATGCCACCCAGCACGAGTGAGTGCTCACTGCCGTATTGGGGAAACTAAGTAACGCCAGCGCCACCTATACTAATAAGAAAAAAAACTGATGATCTAAAGGTGACGGAGGGTAAATCGATAACATCAGACAAAGCAAAAGACCTGACAGCAAATCTCCATCGTGCGGGCGAACCGCAAACCCTTGGTTTTCTCCTGTTAGATAATTTCACACTAATTTCTCTGGCCTCAGCCATTGACCCTTTGCGGATGGCCAATCAACTGGCCGGCCGTGAACTGTATCGCTGGTACACCCTAACCCAAGACGGTTTGCCGGTACGTGCCAGCGATGGGTTGCAGGTGACGCCAGACGCCTCAATGCACACACCCTTATCCTTGGAGTGGGTCGTTGTGTGCGGAGGGGTGGGGCCTCAGCATAGTGTTACTCGTGAGCATGTGCGTTGGCTCCAGTCGCAGTCGCGTCAACTAAGGCGTTTAGGTTCGGTATGCACGGGAAGCTGGGCGCTAGGCCAGGCGGGGCTGCTTGATCACTATGAAACCAGCATCCACTGGGAGTGTTTGGCTTCCATGCAAGAAGCTTTCCCGAACGTCATTCTGACGACTTTTCTGTTTTCGATTGATCGGGATCGCTTCACGGCGTCTGGCGGCACCGCGCCGCTCGATATGATGCTTAACCTGATTGCTCATGACCATGGGCGCGAGCTGTCGGCAGGTATCTCCGAGATGTTTATCTATGAGCGTGTGCGTAACGAGCAGGATCAGCAACGCGTCCCTCTCAAACACGTGTTAGGCACTACTCAGCCCAAGCTGTTGGAGATCGTCGCATTGATGGAATCCAACCTTGAGGAACCGATCGAACTTGATGAGCTCGCTCGTTATGTCAACGTTTCGCGTCGTCAGTTAGAACGTCTGTTCCAACGCTACCTGCTCTGCTCACCATCTCGTTATTATCTCAAACTGCGCTTAGTGCGCGCTAGACAGTTGCTCAAGCAAACGCCTTTATCGATCATCGAAATTGCTTCCGTTTGTGGCTTTGTTTCGACGCCCCATTTTTCTAAGTGTTACCGTGAATACTTTGGCGTACCGCCAAGAAATGAGCGCCTCGGGGTACACGATCGGCAAGGAAATAATCACGCCAAGTCGCCACCGCTGATCAAGCGGTGGGGAGGCGAACCCAATACCAATGAGCCTTTCTCAAGCGCTCAGCAGGCACTTGCGTGTGCTCAGGGAGAGCCTACCTTTGCCAGCGTGACACTGTTGGACTGATATCTCCTACGCAGCCGACGATGAGAACGTGCTACCCAGCGTCGGGTAGCACGTTTTTTTATATCGAAACTACGCTGCTGCAACTATCAAAAGATCCCAAGTAGCTGTCGTGTTCACGACACAATGACGTTTTTGGAATTTCCGTCGTCGTTTCCAAGAGCAGCCCCACCCAGCGTCAGCGCTATGCTCGCTACATACATCAATGTTGGAGCTTAGCTATGACCCCCTCTGAACTGCACGATGACGCTATCGTCATCGATGGCTTGATTATCGCCAAATGGAATCGTGAGCTGCTTGAGGACATGCGTCGCGGTGGTTTGACAGCTGCTAACTGCACTGTTTCGGTGTGGGAAGGGTTTCAGGCCACGGTCGATAATATCGTCAAGTCGAACCAACTGATGGCCGAGTGTAGCGACCTGGTACGCCCGGTACGCACCACCGCTGATATCACGCGTGCGAAAGAAGAGGGCAAGACTGGGATCATCTTTGGCTTTCAGAATGCGCATGCCTTTGAGGATCAAATCGGCTACGTAGAGATCTTCAAGCAGCTGGGCGTAGGCATCGTGCAGATGTGCTACAACACCCAGAATCTAGTGGGAACCGGCTGTTACGAGCGTGACGGCGGCCTGTCTGGCTTTGGCCGTGAGATCGTCGCCGAAATGAACCGTGTTGGCATTATGTGCGATCTCTCTCATGTCGGTGCGAAAACCTCTGAAGAGGTGATTCTCGAATCCAAAAAGCCGGTCTGTTATTCCCACTGCCTGCCTTCCGGTCTCAAAGAGCATCCGCGCAACAAATCCGATCAAGAGCTCAAGTTCATTGCTGAGCACGGCGGTTTCGTTGGTGTCACCATGTTCGCGCCTTTTCTCAAAAAGGGCATCGACTCCACCATCGAAGACTACTGCGAAGCGATCGAGTACGTCATGAATATCGTTGGTGAAGATGCTATCGGCATTGGCACTGATTTCACCCAAGGGCACGGTCAAGAGTTCTTTGAGTGGCTGACTCACGACAAGGGCTACGCCCGTCGTTTGACAGACTTTGGCAAGATCATTAATCCCAAAGGCATTCGCACCATCGGAGAGTTCCCCAATCTCACCGAGGCGCTCCTTAAGCGCGGCTTTAGTGAAACTCAGGTAAGGAAGGTCATGGGTGAGAACTGGGTGCGCGTCCTCAAGGATGTCTGGGGCGCCTAAACGCTTGCTCCATAAGATTGATGGGAGCGATGGGATAAGCCTGCTCCTTAGCCAAGAATAATGATGTAGAGGATGATACCCGTGACCAAACTGGCCCCCGCACTGCCTATCGAAGTCGATAGTGAAACCGGCGTCTGGACGACTGATGCGCTGCCGATGCTCTATGTACCACGGCACTTTTTTATCAACAACCATGTGGCCGTCGAAGAGGCGCTAGGTGCTGAAAAGTACGCTGAAATCCTCTATCACGCTGGCTATAAGAGCGCCTGGCACTGGTGTGAGAAAGAAGCCGAGTGCCATGGCCTCGAAGGTGAAGCCGTTTTTGAGCACTACATGCTGCGTCTCTCTCAGCGTGGCTGGGGCCACTTCATTACCGAACAGATTGATCTTGACGCTGGCACGGCTCAGGTGCGGCTAGAACATAGCGCCTTCGTGTACCAACTGGGTAAGGTTGGGCGCAAGGTCGAGTACATGTTCACTGGCTGGTTTGCTGGGGCCATGAATCAAATTCTCGCTGCACGGGGTAGTTCGCTGCGCACCATTGCTGAGCAGACGCAGAGCGCTGCCGAACCCGGCTGTGATGTCGGCGTTTTCGCTGTCAAACCGCTGCCCGATGCTGCCCGCTAACCCTGGGTACGAGGAGAGATAACCATGGCATTTGACGCAATCTTTGAGCCAATCGAGATCGGCAAGCTGACCATCCGCAACCGTGTGGTCAGTACTGCCCATGCCGAGGTGCATGCCACTGACGGTGGTATGACGACTGAGCGCTACGTCAGGTATTACGAAGAAAAATCTAAGGGTGGCTGTGGCCTGTGTATCTGCGGTGGCTCATCAGTGGTGTCCATTGATAGCCCCCAGGGTTGGTGGAGTTCGGTGAACCTTTCTACCGATCGCATCATTCCACACTTTCAGAATCTGGCGGACGCCGTGCACAAGCATGGTGGCAAGATCATGATCCAGATTACCCATATGGGACGCCGCTCACGCTGGGACGGCTTCGATTGGTCGACCCTGGTATCCCCCTCTGGTATCCGCGAGCCGGTGCACCGCTCCACCTGCAAGACCATCGAGGAGGAGGAGATTTGGCGCATCATCGGTGACTTCGCCCAGGCCGCGCGCCGGGCCAAGGAAGGCGGCCTCGACGGTGTCGAGCTGTCCGCCGTTCACCAGCACCTAATCGACCAGTTCTGGAGCCCGCGGGTCAATAAGCGCGAGGACCAGTGGGGCGGTAGTTTCGAAAATCGCATGCGCTTCGGCATGGAAGTACTCAAAGCGGTGCGCGCCGAAGTGGGCGATGACTTCGTGGTGGGTATGCGCATTTGTGGCGACGAATTCCACCCGGATGGTCTCTCGCATGAAGACATGAAGCAAATCGCCGCTTATTACGATGCCACTAAAATGGTCGACTTTTTCGGCGTCATCGGCTCTGGCTGCGACACTCACAACACACTGGCCAACGTTATCCCCAATATGTCTTATCCACCGGAGCCTTTTCTACATCTGGCGGCGGGGATCAAGGAAGTGGTGAATGTACCGGTAATCCACGCCCAGAATATTAAAGATCCCAATCAGGCCCAGCGTATTCTCGAAGGGGGCTACGTGGACTTGGTGGGCATGACCCGGGCGCATATTGCTGACCCTCACCTGATCGCCAAGATCAAGATGGGGCAGATAGACCAGATTAAGCAGTGCGTGGGGGCTAACTACTGCATCGACCGCCAATACCAGGGCCTGGACGTACTGTGTATTCAAAACGCTGCCACCTCGCGGGAATACATGGGCCTGCCGCATATCATTGAAAAGACCGAGGGCGCTAAGCGCAAAGTCGTGGTGGTAGGTGGCGGCCCCGGCGGCATGGAGGCAGCTCGCGTTGCTGCTGAGCGCGGTCATGATGTCACCCTGTTTGAGGCGGCTGACGCCCTGGGCGGGCAAATAACTATCGCCGCTCAGGCTCCGCAGCGCGACCAAATCGCCGGTATCACTCGCTGGTACCAGCTGGAGTTGGCGCGCCTAAAAGTCGACCTGCGATTAGGGGCTCGTGCCGATGAGGCAACCTTGCTGGATCTACGCCCCGATATCGTGGTGCTCGCCACCGGTGGCCAACCCTTCCTTAGCCAGCACCCGGAGTGGGGCTATTCGGAGAATGCTGAGGAGAGTCTGGTGGTCAGCACTTGGGATATTCTCTCAGGCAAGGTGGCACCCGGCAAAAACGTGCTGATTTATGATGCCATCTGCGAATTCTCTGGCGTCTCGGCGGCCGACTATCTGGCTGATAAGGGCGCCAAGGTAGAGATCGTCACCGACGATATCAAGCCCGGCGCGGCGGTGGGCGGCACCACCTTCCCCACTTACTACCGCAGCCTGTACGAGAAAGAAGTGATCATGTC
Organism: Halomonas sp. TD01; assembly: GCF_923868895.1. Lineage (GTDB taxonomy): Bacteria > Pseudomonadota > Gammaproteobacteria > Pseudomonadales > Halomonadaceae > Vreelandella. The sequence continues at coordinate 788,301 of NZ_OV350343.1, read as the reverse complement.
CTCTGACTTGATGCTGCATAAGGTCTACCGCGAGGGCGACGGTCTCGTGGCAGTGCTCGAAAATGAGTACACCGGTGCCTTGGAAGAGCGAGTGGTTGATCAGGTGGTCGTCGAAAACGGCGTGCGTCCTGACGAGGCGCTTTATTACGCCCTCAAAGAGCAGTCCCGCAACAAAGGGCAGGTGGATCTGGAGGCGCTCTATGCCATCCAGCCTCAGCCCAGCCTGAGCGAAGAAGGGGACGGCTTTTTACTCTTCCGCCTGGGCGACTGCACGGCACCGCGTAATACCCATGCGGCCATCTACGACGCCCTGCGAATCTGCAAGGACTTCTGACGGCTAAAAGGAGGGGAGTACCATGCTCGAAACGCTCTTGCCGATACTGATTTTCACCGCTTTGGTTTTAGCGGTGATCGGTGCCGTACGCCGTATACGCTTGTGGCGTCAGGGGCGCCCCTCGCGGGTGAACCTGCTCCAGGGGTTGATGGCCCTGCCGCGCCGCTATTTGGTGGATCTGCACCATGTCGTGGGGCGCGACAAAATGATCTCCAATACCCACGTAGCCACCGCCGGGGGCTTCGTGGCTGCCGCCGTGCTGATGATCCTAGTGCATGGTCTTGGTATCGCCAACCCATTGCTAGGCGGGTTGCTGTTACTGGCTAGCACCTCCATGTTCGTCGGTAGCCTGTTCGTGGCGCGTCGGCGGCTTAACCCGCCTGCACGGCTCTCCAAGGGCCCCTGGATGCGGCTGCCAAAGAGCCTGATGGCGTTTTCGATAGGCGTCTTCCTGATCACACTGCCCACAGTAGGTTTGTTGCCTGAAGGGTTAGTAGAAGGCAGCGGTAGCTGGCTTCTGGCGCTGGTGTTGGCGGGCGTCGTAGTTTGGGGCCTGGGCGAAATGTTCTTTGGCATGACCTGGGGAGGCCCAATGAAGCACGCCTTCGCTGGCGCCTTACATCTCGCCTTTCACCGTCGTGCCGAGCGCTTTGGTGGCGGCCGGTCAACCGGGCTTAAAGCACTGAACCTTGAGGATAAAGCGGCACCTTTGGGCGTGGAAAAGCCTGCCGACTTCACCTGGAACCAGCTGCTGGGCTTCGATGCCTGCGTGCAGTGCGGTCGTTGCGAGGCGGTGTGCCCTGCGTTTGCTGCTGGCCAACCGCTCAATCCTAAAAAACTGATTCAGGATATGGTGGTGGGTTTTGCTGGTGGTAGCGATGCTAGCTATGCCGGTTCTCCTTATCCCGGTAAGCCGGTAGGAGAGCATCAAGGCGCTCCCCATGCGCCTATCGTGGCGCCTGTTGTTATGAAAGAGGGAAAGGCGTTGGTTGACGCTGAGACTCTCTGGTCGTGCACGACCTGCCGTGCCTGTGTCGAGGAGTGCCCAATGATGATTGAGCACGTGGATGCGATTGTCGATATGCGCCGTCACCTGACCTTGGAGCGGGGCAAGACACCCAATAAAGGTGCCGAGGTGCTCGACAACCTGATTGCCACCGACAACCCCGGCGGTTTCGACCCAGGCTCACGGCTTAACTGGGCGGCGGATCTTAACCTACCGCTAATGGCCGACCTAAAGCAGGTTGATGTGCTGTTGTGGTTGGGGGATGGCGCCTTTGATATGCGTAACCAACGAACCCTACGTGCCCTGGTTAAAGTGCTGCGTGCAGCCGAGGTAGACTTCGCCGTGTTAGGTGCTGAAGAGCGCGACAGCGGTGATGTGGCAAGACGATTGGGCGATGAAGCGACGTTCCAGTCCCTGGCTAAGCGCAATATTGCCACCCTGGCCAAGTATCGCTTCCAGCAGATTGTCACCTGTGATCCGCATAGTTTTCATGTGCTGGGCAATGAGTATGGCGACTTTCTTCAAGAGGGGCAGGGTGGCACCGATCGCAATGCCAACTACGAGGTGCGTCACCACAGTACCTTTATTGCGGAATTGTATGACGCCGGACGGCTGACCTTTGCTCCCTGGAAAGGTGGCAGCGTTACTTATCACGACCCATGCTACTTGGGACGCTATAACGGTGAATACGAAGCCCCTCGGCGAGTTCTTAAAGCGCTGGGCATCCAAGTTGCCGAGATGGAGCGCTCAGGGTTTCGTTCGCGCTGCTGCGGTGGCGGCGGCGGGGCACCAATCACTGATATTCCTGGTGAGCGACGAATTCCCGATATGCGCATGAATGACGTTAAAGAGAGCGGTGCCGAGCTGGTGGCAGTGGGCTGTCCACAGTGTACTGCCATGCTGGAAGGCGTGGTGGATGCTAGCGCTGAAGTGCGCGATATTGCTGAACTGGTAGCCGATGCCCTGGTAGAGCGTCCTGCTGATGATGTGTCTGGCGTATCCCGGCGAACCGCTACAGCGACGACTGCTGAAGAGGTGATCGTATGAGTGAAATTATTCGCCGCGACCCACGTCGTGAGTGGATCGCCCGAAACCGTCTGCACCCCGACAACGCCGCGGTGCTGGCCGCTCTTGGTGTAAACAGGGGCGGCGGAGCGGTCAGCGAATGGGTGGGGCCCAACGGCGTGGTGCGTAAGAATCCTCGCGCTATTGGCTTTATCGGCCCCAATGGCGTTAAACGAATTGATCGTAGCGGCCTCCAGCAAGGAGGGCATTCCAGCGCGGCAACCGCCGTGGCTAGCGATAGCCGCCGTACAGTGACTATTGATCAGCCCGCTTTTCTAGTGGCCGTGGTACCTGACCTGATCGGTGGACGCCTTTCTAGCCATGATAAGGATCTGCTGGGACTAGCCAGACGCGTGGCGGATGCCGACGCCGAACAGCCAGGCGCCGTGGTGGCGATCCTGTTTGGTGAGCATAAAGGCGAGTGGGGCGGCGAGCTTAAGAAGCAAGCGCTGGGCGAAGCTGGGATTGATCGCGTCGTACATCTTGATGATGAGCTTTACGCTGGGTTTGCTCCCGAGGCACGGTTAGCGGTGTTAAGTGCCGTCGAACGGGAGATGACGCCGCGTTTCTGGCTGTTGCCGGATTCACCCCTAGGCGGAGCTGATCTGGGGCGGCGGCTTGCCTTACGCCTGGGTGAACGCGCTGCTACAGGGGTGTGGCAGATTGAAGCTGACGATGAGGCACCTCTGGGCTGGCAGTGCACTGCCCGTGGCGCCGCTGGAAGTTTGGATATCCAGCGCCCTCTGCCACGGGTTGCCCTGGCGTTGGCCGAGTGCGCCGAACCGGTGGACGAGACCCGACATGCGGCCGAACACCTGACCTTGGCAGCGTCCATTCCCACCACTCTATCGCGCATTGAAGATCTGGGTCAGGTGGCGGTGGATCCCGCTGGCGTGGCGTTGGCCGAGGCTGAGTTCATCCTCTCTGGTGGCAATGGTGTTAAACAGTGGGACGCCTTCCATCATGCCGCGAAAGTACTGGGCGCTACCGAAGGGGCCTCGCGTGTTGCGGTAGACGACGGCTTTATGGCCCGCGACCGGCAGGTAGGCGCGACCGGTACCTGGGTAACCGCCCGAGTCTATATGGCGGTGGGGATTTCAGGCGCTATCCAGCACCTGCAGGGCATTCAGCGCTGCGACAAGGTGGTGGCCATCAATCTCGATCCGGGGTGCGACATGATCAAACGCGCAGACCTGGCGGTGATAGGCGACAGCACGCAAATTCTTGCTGCGTTAGTGGCGATGGTGGAACAGCAGCGAGGAGGGCAGCGCGATGCGGCCTGAACAACAGCAAAAACAACAAAAGCCGGGTATCGACGTGGCGGTGCTGGTCTCCATAGGCCGTCACCCCACAACCGGTCGTGCGAGGCGCGCCGAGCAGGATGCACGGGGTCTGGAACTTGCTCTAGCCATGGAAGCAGAACTGCCGGGTAGCCGGATTGACGTACTGCACGCTGGTTCTCAGGATGTCGACAGCGAGGCAGCTCTGCGCAGTTACTTGGGTATGGCCACAGGCGTTGGTATGGGGCTTGAGTCTATGACCTTGCTGGAGCAGCCCGATGGCAGCGATGCCATTCTACCGCTGGTGGAACATTTAGCCGCTACCTCGCCCCAACTAGTGATCACCGGTGCCCGGGCCGAGCGCGGAGAAGGTTCTGGGCTTTTGCCCTATGCGTTGGCTGAGCATCTCGGTTGGCCGTTAGTGAATAGCTTGGCGTCGATAGAGACAGTGGAGAATGGTGTGATAACGCTGCTTCAAGCGTTGCCACGGGGCCAGCGTCGCCGTCTCAAGGTGCGCTTGCCCGCCATCATCAGCGTGGATGAAGCAGCGCCGGCGGCGCGTCAGAGCGCCTTCGGCCCGGCTCGTCGAGCCAGCTTCTCGGTGGCGCCCACTACCTCTGAAGCCGACAGTGAGTTGGCCCAGTGGCACTTGAGCCCCGCACGTAAACGGCCTAAGCGTCTGAAAATCATTAAAGCCGCCTCAGCCAGAGATCGTTTCAAAGCGGCGGCTTCCAAAGCCGAGGGCAAGGGCGGGCAAGTGCTCACCGACGTCACCCCCGAAGAGGGCGCCGAGGCGATCTACAAGCTACTCAAGGAAGAGGACGTGCTGCGCTGAAGCTGCTTGGTCATTAAACATTTAATCGCTGTTCAAGCCCGCCTTTCCTGGCGGGCTTTCTGATGGCGCTATTTGCCAGCAAAGCCTGGATAAAGCCGCAGGCGCTGTCTTTCCAGGTGTAACCCCATCCAAGCGTGTAGCACTAGCACCGTAATGACGATGGCCCCGCCCAGTAGCGTTGATGCCGTCGGCGTCTCGCCTAGTAGCCACCACACCCATAGTGTACCCAATGCGGTTTCCACCAGATAAAACAGTGCCACCTCGGTAGATGGCAGGTAGCGGGTGGCGCTATTGATCAGCACCGTGGCTAGAGGCATCTGCACTAGCCCCATCAGTGCCAGCACGCCATAACGCTCGGCATCAAGCGCCAGCGGCGAAGCCATGGGCAGAGCAATTGCCGCTGAGAGCAGTCCGCCACCGGCAATCACCGTCATGGGGTCAATGGCTGGATAGCGGCGTAGCAAGGTCAGGTTACCGCCGATGGCGGCCGCGGCCGTTAAGGCATACAGGTTGCCCACCAGCATTCCCATGGCTCCCTCGCCCAAGAACACCAACCCCATACCCAACATGCAGACGGCAATGGCTAGCAACGTTCTTAGCGGCACCTTTTCATGTAGGAAAACTCGTGAAAACAGTGCGGCAAACAGTGGCGCTGTGCTCAGTATTACTACCACGTTGGCCACATTGGCGTTCATCACGGCTAGCACGAAGAGGCTCGACATTAGACCCAGCAGCAGCGCTGAGGCGAGTGACGAAAACGGATGGCTTCTCAGCGTCCCTAATCGACTACCCACACAGCACAAGACTCCCAGTACGCAGAACATCAAAAAACCACGCCAGAATACGATGGTCCAGCCATCGGTGTTGGCTAGGCGGATCAGCAGACCGTCGAAACTGAGAAACACCACACCCAGTATCACCATGGCCAGACCGCGATGGTAAGAATTTGACTGCATTGTCTTAGTTCCTGGTCGGTAAACGAGGACAACCGCCTGCTGGTTAGGCGGGCGGTTGCGGGGGAGATTACTTAGCGGTTTTGGGTATCGCGTTAAGCTGTCGCCACTCCTTATTAAGGCCTACATAAAGGCTGACGCACATTATTAATAGTACCAGTGTGAAGGGCAGCCCTGTGGCTACTGCGCCCGCCTGAAGTGCACTGAGCGCGGTGCTGCCGCCGCCATACAACAGCACACCCGCAATGACACCTTCAAGTGCGGCCCAGAAAACACGCTGGCCCTTAGGGGCATCGGTTTTGCCACCGGCCGTGATGTTATCGATTACCAACGAGCCGGAGTCTGATGAAGTGATGAAGAAAACCAACACCAGAATAATGGCTAGTGTTGACGTTATGCTGGTGAGAGGCAACTGTTCCAGCATATGGAACATGGCTAGCGAGACATCACCAATGCCGTTGGCCAGTTCGCCTACGCCGTTAGTTGCCTGAAAAAGCGCTGTGCCGCCGAAGGCGCTCATCCAAACCAGCGTGACTAGCGTTGGCACCAGCAGCACGGCAATTAGAAACTCCCGAACGGTGCGACCACGCGATACGCGAGCGATAAACATGCCGACAAACGGAGACCAGGAGATCCACCACGCCCAGTAAAAGATGGTCCAGCCGTGATACCAAGTGTCATCGTCGCGGCCAATCCAGTTCGACAGCGGCAAAAGGTGGCTCACATAGTCTAGCGTCGTGGTGCCAATCCCAGTCAATATCATCAGGGTCGGGCCTGCTATCACAACGAATAGAAGCAGTATCGCCGCGATGATCATATTGATATTTGAGAACAGCTTTACGCCACCGTCGATACCCCGCCATACCGAAATCAGCGCAATCACCGTGACCACTAGGATAATCGCCAGCTGGGTACCGATAGTGTTGGGGATACCGAACAGGTAGGCGAGCCCACCTGCCGCTTGGGTAGCGCCAAAGCCGAGCGAGGTGGCGAGGCCGAAAATGGTGGCGAGCACGGCAAGAATATCGATGATATGGCCTGCCCAGCCGCGGGTATGCTCACCTAGAAGTGGATAAAAGGCGGAGCGAAGCGTGAGTGGCAAGCCCTTATTATAGGCAAAGAACGCCAGCGAGAGTGCGACGACTGCGTAGATTGCCCAGGGGTGCAGCCCCCAATGGAACATGGTCGCGCCCATGGCGGCACTGGCGCCATCCGAGGTACCTGCTGGGGCATTTAGGGGCGTACCGTACCAGTTGGTGTAGTAGGCCACCGGCTCAGCAACGCTCCAGAACATCAGGCCGATACCCATGCCCGCCGCAAATAGCATGGCGAACCAGGAGGTGCGCGAGTACTCCGGCTTGGCATCGCTGCCGCCCAAACGAATTCGCCCGAGTGGCAAGCAGATCAGTACGAGGCAGAACACCACAAAGGTATTGCCTGCAATCATAAACAGCCAGTCAAAGTGTTCAATTGACCAGTTCTTTGCAAGCCCAAGCTGCGTATTAGCGGCATCCGGGTAAATAAGAGCGTAAAGAATGAATAGCAGAATGGCGAGAGCGGAGAGTGGGAATACGGGGTTATGAAAATCTAACCCCATTATCTGAGTATTGTCCTGTCCGGGCGACAGGACAGGATCGTCATTGTTCTTCATTAGATGTCCTTGGTAGCTATTGTTAGATATCGGCTATGCGCCCGCATCGCCGACACAGCGAATTGTTGGGCCTGTTTCAGGGGAAGAGTGTCGTGAAAGCGACCTCTAGCTATTCGTCCTGACTAGGATGTCTTGAATAGATATGTGAGTGCCTTTGTGGGGTAAGTCCTTAGGCACGGAGGGGATAGGGTGGGAAAGCGCAATCCACCATCAAGCGCACAACAATAAACAACAGGAGCTAGCCATGAATGCAGCCAACCGCGGAGTGGTCTATAAAGGGCCGGGTGAAGTCGCCGTCGAATCTATTGCCTATCCTGAGCTCGCCATCGGTAATCGAAAGTGTGAGCACGGCGTAATTCTTAAAGTCGTCACCACCAACATCTGTGGCAGCGACCAGCATATGGTGCGCGGCCGCACCACTGCGCCATCCGGTTTGGTGCTGGGTCACGAAATCACCGGCTTGGTGGTCGAGTGTGGCCGCGACGTCGAGTTTATCCAGCCCGGCGATCTAGTCTCTGTGCCGTTTAATATTGCCTGCGGTCGCTGCCGTAACTGTAAAGAAGGCCGTACCGGCATCTGCCTTAACGTGAACCCCTCTCGTCCGGGGGCTGCTTATGGCTATGTCGATATGGGTGGCTGGGTGGGTGGCCAGACCGAATATGTCATGGTTCCCTACGCGGACTTCAATCTGCTGAAGTTCCCGGACACCGATCAAGCGATGGAGAAAATCAAAGATTTAACCCTGCTTTCCGATATCTTCCCCACCGGCTTCCATGGTTGCGTTACTGCTGGTGTTGGCCCCGGCAGTACTGTCTATATTGCGGGTGCTGGCCCTGTGGGTCTGGCGGCGGCAGTTTCTGCTCAGTTGCTTGGCGCGGCTTGTGTGATTGTCGGCGATATGGTCGAAGACCGTTTAGCCCAAGCGAGAAGCTTTGGCTGCGAGACCATTGACCTGACCCAGGACGGCGATATGGCCGATAAGATTGAGGTGATTCTCGGCGAGCGTGAAGTCGATGCCTTTGTCGACTGTGTCGGTTTCGAAGCCCACGCCTGCGGGTGCAACCATGGTAAAGAAGCACCCGCGACCGTGCTTAACTCGGCGATGTCGCTAACTCGCGCGGGCGGCCAAATCGGTATTCCTGGCCTGTATGTGACCGAAGACCCCGGTGCCGCTGATGATGCCGCCAAGCAAGGTGCTTTGAGCATGCGCTTTGGCCTCGGATGGGCCAAATCCCACAGTTTTCATACCGGACAGTGCCCGGTAATGAAGTATCACCGCCCGCTGATGCAGGCTATCCTATTCGGTAAAGTTAAGATCGCCGATGCGGTAAATGTACAGATGATCACCCTGGATCAGGCGCCCCAAGGGTATGCCGACTTCGATGGCGGAGCCGCCAAGAAATTCGTCATTGATCCCCACGGCAGTGTGCCTGCATAAGGCGGAAGTGCCTGCCTGCCCGCAGGGGATACGAGATAGATAGCTCGAAACAGGTAGTTAGAAATAGATAGATCGAAATAGATCGTTCAGGATAGATAGTAAGACCCTAGACGGCACCCCGCGGGGTGCCGTCTTCGTTCATTCGGTATACCGCCGATCAAGATAATAATGAGTGACCCATGACCGTCCAGACCGTGACCCCCAAGCGCCGCTTTCGCGGCAAGCCCCGCGGCCGTGAACTCGATCCCATCCGTCTTGAGGGATTGCGTGAACTGCTGGGCGATGAACGCAACGATGCCGCATTGCGTCGACGCGATTTATTAATCGAACACCTGCATGCTCTTCAGGATGCCCGAGGGCATTTGTTGTTGGCAGACCTGCGTGCCCTGGCGGCTTATATGAACCTGCCTATGGCAGCGATCTATGAGACAGCAACCTTTTATGCTCACTTCGATGTCATCCATGACGACCAGGACGTGCCCCCGGCGTTGACTATCCGCGTTTGTGACTCTCTGGCTTGCCAGTTAGCTGGCGCTGAGGCGCTTAAAGCGCAGTTGGAAGCAAACGTCGATATCGAGCAGGTACGGGTGTTGCGCGCGCCATGCATGGGGCGCTGCGATACAGCGCCCGTAGTGGAGGTCGGCCATCACCACTTAGGTCGAGCCGATGTGGCTCAAGTTCAGGCAGCTATCGATGCCGACGACACTCACCCCGAACCTATCGATTGGCAACGACTTGATAGCTATCGCAGCGAGGGTGGTTTTGCATTGCTCCAGGCCTGCCGCAGCGGGGAAGTGACGGTTGAAGCATTGATGGAAGCGATGCAGCAGGCCAACCTCCGCGGCTTAGGGGGCGCGGGTTTTCCTACTTTTAAGAAATGGCACTTTGTGCGTCAGGAGGCTGGTCCCCGCTACTGTGCCATTAATGCTGATGAGGGCGAACCCGGTACCTTTAAGGACCGTTATTATCTGGAGCGTGCGCCGCACCAGTTTCTTGAAGGTGCCTTGGTCAGTGCTTGGGCGGTAGACGCTGAGGCGCTGTATATCTACCTACGTGACGAGTATCCAGCGTTACATGTCGTGCTGCGCGAGGCGATTGGCGAGCTTGAGGACGCTGGCCTAGTAGCGCCGGGGTATATCGTGCTGCGCCGCGGAGCGGGTGCTTACATCTGCGGCGAAGAGTCGGCGATGATCGAGTCCCTGGAAGGCAAGCCGGGCAAGCCCCGCCATCGTCCTCCGTTTGTGGCTCAGAAAGGGCTCTTGGACCGCCCAACGCTGGTCAATAACGTCGAGACCGTCTACTGGATTCCGATGATTTGGCAGCGTGGCGCGGAGGCCTTCTCCAGTCAGGGCCGCCATGGCCGTGTGGGGCTGCGCAGTTTCTCTGTTTCGGGGCGCGTTAAGCAGCCTGGCGTTTATCTGGCGCCAGCTGGCATTACGCTAAACGAGTTAATTGACGAGTATTGTGGCGGCATGGCGGAAGGTCACCGCTTGGCGGCTTATCTACCTGGTGGCGCCTCTGGCGGTATTCTGCCCGCCACTAAAGCCAATATTCCTCTCGACTTCGATACCCTCCAGGAGCACGGCTGTTTTATTGGCTCAGCCGCGGTGATCGTGCTTTCCGATCAGGACAATCTGCGCGGGGTTGCTACCAACCTACTGGCTTTCTTTGCCGATGAGTCCTGTGGTCAATGCACGCCGTGTCGAGTGGGAACAGAAAAAATGCTGACGCTGCTTGAGCGTAATGAATGGGATGCTGGGCTTATGACGCAACTCTCCCAAGTGATGGTAGATGCTTCTATTTGTGGGCTTGGTCAGGCGGCACCTAACCCAGTATTGGGCTTGCTCAAGGATTTTCGCAGTGAACTGGCTGCCCAGAACGTTATCGTCAAGGGATAAGGGAGATCAGTATGAGTGAACCGAGCTTAAACCAAAGCTTTACCCTGACCCTGGACGGCGTTGACGTCAGCGCCTACCCCGGTGAAACCCTCTGGCAAGTCGCCAAGCGTGCAGGCGAGACCATTCCGCATCTCTGTTTCAAGGATGCCAGCGGCTACCGCGCCGACGGCAACTGCCGTGCTTGTATGGTGGAAATCGAGGGCGAGCGCACCTTGGCCGCAAGCTGTCTGCGTCAGGCGGCTCCCGGTATGGTGGTTAATAGTGCCAGCTCTGAACGTGCACACACGGCCCGCAAGATGGTCATGGAAATGCTGCTGGTCGACCAGCCTGAGCGCGAAGAGAGCCCCGACAGCTCAAGCCATTTCTGGACCATGGCTGACCAGCTGGCCATTGATGCCACGGCAGTGCGCCGCAAGCTGCCCAAGCGCGAAGAGCGTGAGACAGCTACCGTGCACCATGTGGCGCCTAGGGCGGGTAGCCTGGAGCAAGACAGCAGCCACTCTGCCATGCGCGTTAACCTTGATGCCTGTATTGAGTGCAATCTGTGTGTGCGTGCCTGTCGCGACGTGCAGGTTAACGATGTTATCGGACTGGCTCACCGTGGGGCGGCGTCTAAGATCGTATTTGATTTCGACGACCCCATGGGGGACAGCACCTGTGTTGCTTGCGGCGAGTGTGTTCAAGCCTGCCCCACGGGTGCTTTAATGCCTGCCACCCTAGTGGATGAGCAGGGTCACGGAGACTCTGCTGTGGCTGACCGCAAGGTTGACTCAGTGTGTCCCTACTGCGGGGTTGGCTGTCAGCTTACCTACCATATCAAGGACGATAAGATCCTTTATGTGGAGGGCAGGAACGGCCCTTCGAACGAGAGCCGTCTGTGTGTCAAAGGGCGCTTTGGTTATGATTATCCGCGCCATCCATCCCGGCTTGTTACTCCGCTGATCCGTCGCGAGGGTGTCGCAAAGGGAATCGATCCAGACTTCGACCCCGCCAACCCCTTGACGCATTTCCGCGAGGCAAGCTGGGATGAAGCCCTGGAGTTTGCCGCCAGTGGGCTTGTGAACCTAAAAGTGAATCATGGCCCTGACGCCTTGGCTGGTTTTGGCAGCGCCAAGTGCTCCAATGAGGAGGCGTGGCTTTTCCAGAAGCTAGTGCGTACCGGCTTTGGTTCCAACCATGTGGATCACTGTACGCGCTTGTGTCACGCCAGTTCGGTGGCAGCGCTCATGGAGTGTATCGGCTCCGGTTCGGTAACCGCTTCCTTTATGCAGGCCAGTCAGGCCGATGTAGTGATTCTTACCGGCTGTAACCCCGCGGTAAACCATCCGGTGGCGGCCACCTTCTTTAAACAGGCCGCCAAGCGCGGTACCAAAATAGTGATACTCGACCCCCGTGGTCAGGCGTTGGATGCCTACGCCCATCGCAGCGTTCGCTTTTCACTGGGTACGGATGTGGCGCTGTTTAATGCCATGCTCAATGTAATCATCAGCGAAGAGCTCTATGACACGGCCTATATCACCGAGCATACCGAGGGCTTTGAGGCACTGAAGACACATACGGTGGACATGACCCCCGAAGCGATGAGCGGCCTGTGCGGTGTCGAGCCAGAGACCATCCGCGAGGTGGCGCGGCTCTATGCGACTGCCGAGCGGGCGATGATTTTCTGGGGCATGGGAATTTCTCAACACACCCACGGCACCGACAACGCCCGCTGTTTGATCTCGCTGGCGCTGGCTTGTGGCCAAACCGGGCGTCCTGGCACTGGTTTGCATCCTCTGCGGGGGCAAAACAACGTTCAAGGGGCGTCTGATGCTGGCCTTATTCCCATGGTGATGCCGGACTACCAGCCGGTCAGCGATGCTCAGGTACGCAGTGCTTTCGAAGAGCTGTGGAATACCAAACTGGATCCCACGCCGGGTCTCACCGTGGTGGAAATTATGGATGCTATCGCTGCGGGCACCATTCGCGGCATGTATATCCAGGGGGAAAACCCGGCGATGTCCGATCCAGACCTGGCTCATGCCCGGGCCGCGTTGGCCAAGCTGGAACATCTGGTGGTACAGGATCTTTTTGTCACTGAAACCGCTCAATTCGCCGATGTCATTCTGCCGGCCTCCGCTTGGCCCGAGAAGGACGGCACCGTCACCAACACCAATAGGCAAGTGCAGATGGGGCGTGCGGCCTTGCCGCTACCGGGCCAGGCCAAGCCGGACTGGTGGATCATCCAGGAAATGGCTAAACGCTTCGGCCTGGATTGGAACTACCAGCATCCGCGTGATGTGTTTGCTGAAATGAAGCGCGGCATGGCCTCTCTCGATAATATTTCCTGGGAGCGTTTGGAGCGCGAGCAGTCGGTGACTTACCCTTGCTCAGCGGAGGATGCACCGGGACAAGACGTGGTCTTCAGTGAGGTCTTCCCAACCGTCAGTGGGCGGGCTAAGTTCGCGCCTACGCGGCCACTGCCCCCGGATGAGCCGGTAGATAACGACTATCCGACGGTGCTGACCACTGGCCGTCAGTTAGAGCACTGGCATACCGGATCAATGACCCGTCGCGCCAAAGTGCTCGATGACCTGGAGCCGGAAGCCGTGGCGAGCTTGGCGCCAGCTGAGCTGGTAAGGCTTGGCATGGCGCCGGGTGATGATCTGACAATTGCTACTCGCCGAGGCGCCATTACTCTTAAAGCGAGGGTTGACCCAGGAATGCCAGAGGGGATGGTCTTCGTGCCTTTCTGTTATGGCGAAGCCGCTGCAAATTTACTCACTAACCCAGCGCTGGACCCTTACGGAAAGATTCCAGAGTTCAAGTATGCCGCTTGCCGCCTAAGCCGCTCGGAAGCAACTTAGTAGCCAAAAAAACTGGCCCGCATAAGCGGGCCAGTTAGTTGTATATCGTGTGTTGAACGATATCGCTAGCCTTGGGCTAGCTGTAGTGCGGGAGCCTCGTGGCCTAGATTCTCAAGCATACGGGCGGCGTACCAATCGACAAAATCGATAACACCGAATTCATAGGTTTCGGAATAAGGCCCAGGCTGATAAGCCTTTGAGTTGATGCCGCGCTGGTTCTCTTCGGCGAGCTGGCGATCCTGGTCGTTGGTGGCATCCCATACTCGGCGAAGCTGTTCGGGGTCGTAGTCGACGCCTTCCACGGCATCCTTGTGAACCAGCCACTTGGTCGTCACCACGGTTTGCTGCGGACCAATTGGCAACACGCGAAATACCACCGCGTGATCGCCCATGAAATGGTTCCATGAGTTGGGCAGGTGAAGGATACGCAGTGAGCCCATGTCGGGGCTTGATAAACGCCCCATCAGTTTCTTGCTGCCGGGCTTACCATCCATTGTCATGGAGACAATGCCATCCAGCAGTGGCGTACGCGTCAGGCGGTTGCGTTTACCAAACCGCTTTAACTGGTAGGGCACCTGTTCGGCATCCCAATCTGCTTGTTTACGTGCCACCAGCGCTTTATAAGCGGGTGTTGCGCGGGGGTCGTCGGTATCATCAAACTCCTGCAACGAATTAAGCAGTTCAGGGTGCGCGCCGTTACAGTGGTAGCACTCGCGGTTGTTTTCGATGACCAGCTTCCAGTTGGCTTGCTCGACAATGCTGGATTCGGTGGCAACCTTGACGTTATCCATTTGATACGGTTCAAGATAATGCTCAAGCGTTGCTAGAAAATCGTCTATGGCGGGTGGCTCATCGCTTAGATTGATAAAGATGAAGCCGCCAGCCGTTTGGACGTTGACTGGCTTGAGGCCAAACTGGTTGAGGTCGAAGTCAGTGCCCATGTCGCTACCGGCAAACAGCAATCGGCCATCAAGCTCGTAAGTCCACTGATGATACGGGCAGACGAGTTTTGCCACCTTGCCCTTATCTTTTACGCATAGACGCGAACCGCGATGGCGGCACACATTGTGAAACGCATGAATAACGCCTTCACTACCGCGCACAATAACGATGGGGTTGTCGCCAATATCCAAGGTGATGAAGTTACCCTTGGTGGGGATCTCGCATGTCATACCTGCGAACAACCATTCTTTTTCGAAAACCTCCTGCATATCAAGAGCAAACAGGCGGGCATCGTTATAAAACGGTTGCGGAAGTGAAAAGGTGCGCGCCCTTTCCTGCAGCATTTGGGCCGTTGACTCACGAGCCGCAGCCAGTGGGTCATCCATCCTATTAGAAACACTTTTTTCCATACCAGTATCCTCGTAAACCTCCGCTTTCCCCTCAAGGACTGCGTGGCGGCCGTTAGTCAAGATTGCTTATCTTGTTGTTCTGTTGCGTAACCTGGCGTTTTATTCGAGCGGGCCTGATGTCAGTGTCCGATTGTGTTGCAGGCACATCCTTGCCAGTTATCTGCCCGCGACATCAGGTGGCGTAGCGGCGACTAAAGAAGAGGTTTCTAAGCAATAAAGAGTGGCACGAGGTAAGTGCGCGTCGTTGTCAGGTAAGTCAGTTAATAAGAGCGTCCCCAAAATGCACATCAACGGTGCTGGGCTGTATAGCGCATACGGTTCGGTGATGCATAGCGATGAAGGCTGGTCAGGCAGAGGCGATAATGACAACTAATTTCTTTAACCCGGTCACGACCCAAACCTGGACTAACGGCCGCCACCAGGTACGTTGCGTTAAGGTGATCCAAGAAACCCAAGATGTACGCACGTTCTGTTTTATGGCGGAGCAACCCGTACTGTTCTTCTTCAAGCCTGGCCAGTTTGTGACCCTTGAGCTTGAGATCGATAATCAGCCGATCATGCGCTCCTATACAATCTCAAGCTCACCCTCTATTCCTTACAGCTTTTCGATCACTGTTAAGCAGGTGCCGGGAGGCAAGGTGTCCAATTGGCTGCATGCCAATTTAAAAGTGGGCGATGAGCTGGTGGTGCATGGGCCGGTCGGTAACTTTAACTCGATCGACTTTCCCGCCGAGAAAGTGCTGTTTCTTTCTGGCGGTGTTGGTATTACCCCTTTAATGTCCATGACACGTTGGCTTTTTGATACTAACGCCGCTGTTGATGTTGAATTTATACATAGTGCTAGAGCTCCTCGCGATGTCATTTATCATCGTGAATTGGTGCATATGTTTTCGCGTATCCCCGAATTCAAACTGCATATTATCTGTGAGAGTAAAGAAGATATTGGAGAGGCGTGGGCTGGTTATCGGGGTTATCTCACCGAGCCGTTATTCGAATTAATGGTGCCGGACTTTATGGAGAGGGAGATCTTTTGTTGCGGCCCGACTCCCTATATGAACGCCATTAAGCGTATTTTGCAGCACCATAACTTTGATATGAGTCATTATCACGAAGAGTCGTTTGGTGCCACGCCTGTCGACGTTCGTGATGATGTGCGTGAGCTGGCCGAGCAAGCAGAAGTCGATGCTGAAAATATTGATAGCAATGACTTGCACAGCATTGAGTTCGCATCGACCGGCAAAAGTGTGCGAATTCAGCCTAGCGAAACGGTGCATGCAGCCGCGGCGAAGTTGGGTCTGCATATCCCCAAAGCATGTGGTATGGGGATATGCGGTACTTGCCGCGTAGAGCTCAAGTCGGGAGAGGTGGATATGGAGCATAACGGGGGCATTACGGATGAGGATGTCGCAGAGGGCTACATTCTATCTTGCTGTAGTCGTCCTAAAGGGGATCTCGTCGTCGATTTTTAGCACAGTCATTTTTTAATACTTCAGTAAAGCGCCCTTTATGGCTTTTGCCGTTTAGGGCGCTTTTTTATGAGTCATCATCAAGGGGCTATTTGCGAAGCCTGGCTAATTGATGTCGATGTCGCAAATACATCGAGTGGTGACGTCAACAAGTATCTTGGGCTAGGAAACCAACGATAGTATCGCGGTAAGAAAACGTTGATAGGAACCTTGGATTATCAGCGTTAAAGAGAATGCCCAGCACTTAATAAAAAAGTCACTCATCAGGAGGCGATAATGCTTCAAAATAATTTTTCCCCCAAAGCACGTTTGGCCAGTTACGACAGTTTGCTTGCAGAAGCAATTGCTGAAGAAACGGTACGCCAAGAAGCGCATATTGAACTGATCGCCTCCGAAAATTACACCAGTCAACTTGTTATGGAAGCGCAGGGTACCCAACTGACTAACAAGTATGCGGAAGGCTACCCAGGCCGTCGCTACTACGGTGGCTGTGAGTTCGTCGACAAGGTTGAAGCCTTAGCCATTGAGCGCGCTTGCAACTTATTTAGTGCCAATTATGCCAATGTGCAGCCGCATTCCGGTGCCCAGGCAAATGCCGCTGTGTTTATGGCACTGGTCAAACCTGGCGATACGATTCTAGGTATGAGCCTTGCCCACGGCGGCCATTTAACCCACGGCGCCGCTCCTAACTTCTCGGGCAAACACTACAATGCCGTTCAATACGGTCTCACGCCGGAAACCGGTGAGATCGATTACGAAGAAGTTGAGCGTTTGGCCCGCGAGCATCAGCCGAAAATGATCATCGCCGGTTTCTCTGCCTACTCTCGCGTGGTGGATTGGCGTCGTTTCCGCACTATTGCTGATGAAGTGGGTGCTTACTTAATGGTCGACATGGCCCACGTTGCAGGTTTGGTGGCAGCTAACCTTTATCCAAGCCCGCTGCCTCATGCCCACGTCGTCACCACCACCACCCATAAAACGCTGCGTGGCCCCCGCGGCGGCCTGATTCTGTCTGCGGATGGCGACGAGGCGCTCTACAAAAAGCTTAATGGTGCAGTCTTCCCAGGCCAGCAAGGTGGCCCATTGATGCATGTTATCGCGGCGAAAGCGGTGGCGTTCAAGGAAGCCATGAGCCAGGAGTTTGTGCGTTACCAGCAGCAGGTGATTGACAACGCCCAAGCCATGGCCAGCGTATTCATGGAGCGCGGCTATGATGTCGTGTCGGGTGGTACCGAAGATCATCTTTTCTTGGTCTCGCTTATCCAGCAGGGCGTCACGGGTAAGGATGCGGATGCCGCATTGGGCCGCGCGCATATCACCGTTAATAAGAATACGGTGCCCAACGACCCCCAGAGCCCCTTCGTGACATCGGGTCTACGTATTGGTACCCCCGCGGTTACCACGCGTGGCTTCAATGCCCAAGAGTGTGGCGAACTAGCTGGCTGGATTTGCGACATCCTAGACGTATTAGCTGCTGGGAGTGATACCGCTGCCATCGAGGCTGAGGTGCTGGCTAAAGTGAGTGACGTGTGTGCCCGGCACCCTGTCTATGCTGAAGCTGTCGCTGAAGCCGTCGAATCTATTGCTTGAATCGGCTTGCCGGCAAGGCCCGGCGCGGCTGAACTAAGGAGACCATTATGCAACGCTATTCCGGCTTCGGCCTGGTCAAGCACGCGCTGAGCCACCATGAAAACTGGGAGCGCCAATGGCGCAATCCCACGCCTAAGAAGCAGTACGATGTGATCATCGTCGGTGGTGGTGGCCACGGTTTGGCCACGGCTTATTACTTGGCCAAAGAGTTCGGTGTCAAGAATGTCGCGGTGATCGAGAAGGGCTGGTTGGGCGGTGGTAATACCGCCCGTAATACGACCATTGTGCGTTCGAACTACTTATGGGACGAATCGGCTGCCCTTTACGAACATGCCATGAAGCTGTGGGAAGGACTTTCTCAAGACCTTAACTACAACGTCATGTTCTCCCAGCGTGGGGTGCTCAACCTGGGGCATACCTTGCAGGATATGCGCGATATCCAGCGCCGTGTTAATGCGAATCGCCTAAACGGCATTGACGGCGAAGTGCTGGACACCAAGGGTGTGCAGGCACTGGTGCCGATCATGGACTGCTCCAAGAACGCTCGCTACCCGGTGATGGGCGCTTCCTGGCAGCCGCGTGCTGGGGTGGCGCGTCACGACGCTGTGGCCTGGGGCTATGCGCGCGGTGCTGATGCTCACGGGGTGGATATTCTCCAGCAGACCGAAGTTACTGGCTTCAAAATCCGTGACGGTAGGATCTACGGTGTGCACACCAACCGTGGCGATATCGAGGCTAAGACAGTGGGCTGTGTGGCTGCCGGTAATTCTGGCGTGTTGGCCAGCATGGGCGGCTTTCAGTTGCCCCTGGAATCCCACCCGCTACAAGCCCTGGTCTCCGAGCCGATTAAACCGATTCTCGATACCGTGGTGATGTCTAATCACGTGCATGGCTATATCAGTCAGTCTGATAAAGGCGACCTAGTCATCGGTGCTGGCATTGACGGCTATAACGGCTATGGCCAGCGGGGTAGCTATCCTACCGTGGAACACACCCTTCAGGCGATCGTCGAGATGTTCCCGATCTTCTCTCGGGTGCGTATGAACCGTCAGTGGGGCGGTATTGTAGATACCTGTCCGGATGCCTGTCCGATTATCTCTAAAACACCGGTGAAGGGGTTGTTCTTCAACTGTGGTTGGGGCACGGGTGGCTTCAAAGCTACCCCAGGATCGGGTCACGTGTTCGCCGCCAGCTTGGCTAAGGGTGAGATGCACCCCATCGCTGAGCCGTTCTCCATGTTCCGCTTCCATAGCGGTGCGCTGATTGATGAGCACGGCGCTGCCGGCGTGGCCCACTAGGGTAAATACGAGAGGAGTATCCGTCATGTTTTATATCTACTGCCCCTACTGCGGCGAGCACCGTGAGGAAGAGGAGTTTCACCCCAAGGGCCAAGCGCATATTGAGCGTCCCAAAGAGCCCGAGGCGTGTAGTGATGAAGAGTGGGGTAACTATCTTTTCTTCCGCAACAATCCCAGAGGTGTGCATCACGAAATGTGGGTGCATGCGGTGGGTTGCCGTAAGTTCTTCAACGTGACGCGCCACACGGTGAGCTACGAAATTCTCGAGACCTACAAAATAGGCGAGCAGCCGACGATTACCGCCGACAGCCAAAGGCAGCCTCGCGAGGCTGCAGCGGTAAGCCATCAAGAAGGAGTGCGGGCATGAGCCAGTCCAAGCAACAAGTGTTCCGCCTAAAGACAGGCGGCCGAATCGATCGCTCTCGCACGTTGAGCTTTACCTTTAACGGTCAGCGTTACCAAGGGCACTCTGGAGATACCCTGGCTTCGGCGCTGCTGGCTAACGGTGTGGATATCGTTAACCGCAGCTTTAAGTATTCCCGCCCCAGAGGCATCGTCGCCGCAGGCGCTGAAGAGCCCAATGCCATTGTTCAATTAGGCAGTACCGAAGCGGCACAGGTGCCCAATGTTCGCGCTACCCAGCAAGCGCTGTTTGACGGATTAGCCGCCTGTAGCACCAACGGTTGGCCTAATGTACAGCGTGACTTGATGGGCTTGATAGGCAAGTTAGGTGGGCAATTTATGCCGCCGGGCTTCTACTACAAGACGTTTATGGCACCGGCATCGATGTGGCTGACCTACGAAAAGTACATTCGTAAGGCGGCAGGTCTGGGCCGCAGCCCTATGGAAGCCGATCCAGACAGCTATGACCACCTTCATCAACACTGCGATGTGCTGGTCGTTGGCGCTGGCGCTGCTGGCTTGTCTGCAGCATTGGCTGCTGCCCGTGGCGGTGCGCGGGTGATCGTTGCCGATGAGCAAGAAGAGATGGGCGGCTCACTGTTGGGTAGCCGCGAAACTCTGGATGGCAAGTCGGCAGACCAGTGGGTTGCTCGAGTGCTTGAAGAGCTAGCCGGATGTGAGAACGTCACACTGCTGCCACGCACCACGGCTAACGGCTATCACGATCACAATTTTGTGACACTGCACGAGCGGCGTACTGAGCATCTGGGCGAAACGGCGCCTGTCGTCAATGGCCGCCGACCGGTACGTTCCCGTATGCATCGAGTTCGCGCTGGTCAGGTGATCCTAGCCACAGGCGCTCACGAGCGACCATTGGTGTATGCGGGAAATGACGTTCCAGGCAACCTATTGGCAAGCGCTGTTTCTACCTACATTCGACGCTATGGTGTCGTGCCAGGTCGCCAACTGGTGCTCTCCACCAGCAACGACGATGGCTATCGCGCCGCCTTAGACTGGAAGGAAGCAGGCTGCGAGGTGGTGGCGGTTGTTGATGCCCGCGAAGCGCCTGCAGGGGATTGGGTCGATGCCGCCCGCGCCCAAGGTATCAAGATCATCACCGGCAGTGCCGTTATCGAGGCGAAAGGCAGCAACCGAGTCACTGCCGCACGGGTGGCCAAGATCGATATTGGCGCTTACCGAGTGAGTGGCCCGATTCAGGAGTTGGCCTGCGACACTATTGCTAGCTCAGGTGGTTATAGCCCGGTCATTCACTTGGCTTCTCATACCGGCGCGCGGCCTACTTGGCGTGACGATATCCTCGGCTTTGTGCCAGGGCTAGTGAAGGGCGTTCATGCCTGCGGTGGCGCTAATGGTACCTATGCGTTGGGAGACGTACTTGCCGAGGGTGTTGAGGCTGGCATTAAAGCAGCCGCAGCCACAGGCCACGCGGCTCAGCCGGTTAACCTGCCTAGCGTCGAACGTCTCCAGCAGGGACCAGCGGTGGCACTTTTCCAGGTTCCCCATGAGAAGCCCACGCTGCGCGGGCCAAAGCAATTCGTCGACCTGCAGAACGACGTCACCGCAGCGGGCATCGAACTGGCTACCCGGGAAGGCTTTGAGTCCATCGAGCATATTAAGCGCTATACCGCGATGGGTTTCGGTACCGACCAAGGCAAGTTGGGCAATATTAATGGTATGGCCATTGCAGCTCGCTGCCTGAATCGCTCCATCCCCGAGGTGGGCACCACGGTGTTTCGGCCTAATTATACGCCGGTGACTTTTGGCGCCATCGTCGGTCGTCACTGCCGTGATCTGTTCGATCCTGAGCGCTATACCGCTCTTCATCAGTGGCACGTTGAGCGCGGCGCCGAGTTTGAGGATGTCGGCCAGTGGAAGCGTCCCTGGTACTACCCACAGAAGGTGAATGGCACGACCGAGACTATGCACGAGGCGGTAGCCCGCGAATGTTTAGCGGTGCGCGAGAAAGTGGGTATTCTCGATGCTTCGACGCTTGGCAAGATCGACATTCAAGGGCCGGATGCGCGTGAATTCTTGGCGCGTATCTATACCAATAAGTGGGAGAAGTTGGCAGTTGGTAAGTGCCGTTATGGCTTGATGTGCAAAGATGATGGCATGGTCACTGATGACGGTGTGACCAGCTGTCTTGCTGAAAATCACTTTTTGATGACCACCACCACCGGTGGCGCAGCAGCGATATTGGAATGGTTGGAGTTATGGCATCAGACCGAGTGGCCAGAACTGGATGTCTACTTCTCTTCAGTGACTGACCACTGGGCCACCATGACGATCACTGGCCCCGAAGCGCGCAAGCTGCTGGCTGAGATGACAGATATCGATCTCGACCGCGATAGCTTTAAGTTTATGGAGTGGCGTGCGGGGAAAGTGGCCGGGGTGCCTGCGCGAGTCTATCGAATCTCCTTTACAGGTGAGTTGACCTTTGAGATTAACGTTCAAGCCAACTACGCCATGCACGTGTGGCAGACCCTTTTCAAGCATGGCGAGAAGTATGGCTTAACGCCCTATGGCACAGAGACCATGCACGTCCTGCGTGCTGAAAAAGGCTTTATTATCGTTGGCCAGGAAACCGACGGCTCCGTGACGCCGGAAGACCTGGGCATGCAGTGGTGCGTAGGTTACGACAAGCCTTTCTCATGGATTGGCAAGCGAGCCCTGACGCGAACGGATACCAAGCGTGAAAACCGCAAGCAGCTGGTAGGTCTGAGGCCCAAAGATCCAACGGTGGTGCTGGAGGAGGGGGCCCAGATTGTGTTTGATCCTAAGCATGCGATCCCGATGCCCATGGTGGGGCATGTGACCTCAAGCTACTACAGCCCAATTCTGGACTCTGGATTTGCTTTAGCGGTGGTGAAAGGCGGCCTCAAGAAAATGGGCGAAACCGTCTATCTGCCCATGGCAGACGGCCAAGTTCACGAAGCGGAAATCGTCAGCACCATTTTTTATGATCCCAAGGGAGAGCGCCAAAATGTCTAATGCGGCCACTTTCGATACCCGTACTGATACCGCTATCCCGGTAGAGTCTCCGTTAGCCTTTAGCTACCGTCATAGTGGCGCTCCTCGTGCTGGTAGTTCAAGTCGGGTTCAGCTACGCGAGCGGGCAATGCTTGGGCATCTGATCTTACGAGGCGGTGCCATCGTTCTCGACGAAGCGGTGCGCGACGTGCTGGGGATTAACTTGCCTGGCAAGCCCCAGGCTCTTGTGCAAGATGCCAGCGGCGAACGTTCTATTCAGTGGCTTTCCCCTGACGAGTGGCTGGTGATTGTGCCTGGCGGTGAGGAGTTCCCGCTAGAGACGCAGCTGCGGGAGCGTTTGGGGGATTCCCATTACGCCATCAGCGATGTCAGCGGTGGGCAGACGGTGTTAGAGATTACCGGTGAGGCGGCCCGCGAGCTGTTAATGAAAGCGGTGATCTACGACGTGCATCCCCGCCACTTTCCCGTGGGCAAAGGCGTTACTACCGTTTTCGCCAAGGCCACGACCATCCTTCGTCGACCCAGTGAAGAGCGTTGGGAGTTAGTCGTGCGGCGCAGTTTTGCCGACTACTGCTACCGCTGGCTACTGGATGCAGCAGCAGAGTATGGCGTGAACGTAGAACAATAAGCAGGCAGGCCGAAACGCTGTTTTGGCCGCTATCTTCTGCCGCTAACAGAGATACATGCATTATGAGCCGAATGAGTGATACCTGGATACTTGCCGCCCAATGCCAAAGCCTTTTGGGAACGGTGGACGTCGTCACGCGCTTTTTAAAAGAGCAGCAGTGCTATATCACTGAACTTAACTCTTTCGATGATCGGCTTGGTGGGCGCTTTTTTATTCGCGCTGAGTTTCGACCAGAGCGAGATGAGTTCCATGAAGAGCGCTTTCACGCTGATTTTGCAGCGCGAGCAAGCGAATTCGACATGCAGTTTGAGCTGACGCCTCCCGGAAAGCGAACGGGAACGGTGATCCTCGTATCGAAAGCTGATCACTGCTTAAATGATCTTCTCTATCGTTATCGCACTGGGCAACTGCCCATTGATATTAAGGCAGTGATTTCAAACCACCCTGACTTGGAGTCGTTGGCGACATGGCACGGCTTGCCATATCACTACCTACCCATCAGCCCTGAGACTAAGTTGGAGCAGGAAGCGCAGGTGCGCAAAATCATTGCGGATACTGACGCTGAGCTGGTGGTGCTGGCAAGGTATATGCAGGTACTTTCCCCCTCAATGTGTGAACTATTAGCCGGACGAGCCATCAACATTCATCACTCTCTCCTACCCGGTTTTAAAGGCGCTAAGCCTTACCATCAGGCGTACGAAAAAGGGGTCAAGCTGGTGGGTGCAACGGCGCATTATATTAATAATGACCTTGATGAAGGGCCAATTATTGCTCAAGGGGTCGAGCCCGTCGACCATGCTCATTACCCTGAGGATCTGGTTGCTAAAGGACGTGATATTGAGTGTCTCACCCTGGCTAGGGCGATTAGTTACCACTTAGAACGTCGTGTGTTCTTTTATTCAGGCCGCACGGTGGTTTTTGGTAACTAATGTTTTTTAACTGATTCTGCTGTTAATAAACGCAAATAGTTTGAGCGCGTTTTTATAGTTGGGTTGCTGTCGCTGCTAAGCTTTTGCCAGAGTGATATGTAACCCCTTGTTATGCGTGAAAAGTTATGCGTGAGAAGTCGTGATTAAAAGTATTGTTTATAAATATAAAAATATCTTCAATAAAAGATAGATTGGTTTTGTTTGTTATCACATAAATAACTTATTGAAATTTTCAGGCGTCGCCTGATTTTCCCCTGTTTATACGTCAAGAGGTGCTCCAATGCCTATCAGTGTTTTCGACCTTTTTAAGATTGGAGTAGGCCCCTCCAGTTCCCATACCGTCGGGCCCATGCAGGCCGCTTTTAAGTATGTTACATCACTACGCGAAGTCGACCTTCTTGATGAAGTGGCCCATCTAGACGTTCATCTTTATGGCTCACTTTCAGCGACGGGTGTAGGGCACGCAACGGATCACGCGATTATTATGGGGCTGATGGGCGAGCGCCCCGACACGATTGACCCTTTGATTATTGGGCCATCTATTGCGTCGCTTAAAGAGAGTCAGTTATTAGAACTTGGACGCCAAAAAACAATCATTTTTGATTGGAATCGCGATATTTATTTCCATGAAGAGAGTCTGCCTCACCATCCTAATGCCATGCGGCTTGCCGCTTTTACATCTCAAGGCCAATTACTGCATGAAAATACCTATTACTCGGTAGGGGGCGGTTTTGTTGTTGAACAAGCCCAGGTGGATTTGCCATTAGAGGATTTGGATGGGGCAACAATTCCCTACAACTTCGATACTGCCGAAGAACTGCTGGCATTATGTAAAAAAGAGCAGCTGAGTATCAGCCGCTTGATGCTGGAAAATGAGAAAGTATGGCGGACGGAGGATGAGGTTAGAAATGAGCTGTGGCGAATCTGGCAAGTCATGTGTGAATGCATCGACAATGGATTAACCCATGAAGGGATATTGCCGGGCGGATTGAAAGTAAAACGCAGAGCTAAGCTGCTTCACCAACGGCTTCAAGCGGCTGAGCAGAATGATTGCCTAATCGCATCGACGTTTTCAGCGATGGAGTGGGTGAATATTTTTGCCCTCGCGGTTAATGAAGAGAATGCCGCAGGAGGGCGGATGGTCACGGCGCCCACCAACGGTGCTGCGGGCATTATTCCTGCCGTCTTGCACTACTACATGAAATTTCAGCCCAACGCCTGCGAGAAAAACGTCGTGGATTTTCTGCTAGCGGCAGGTGCCATTGGCATCCTTTGCAAGAAGAATGCTTCTATATCAGGAGCAGAAGTGGGCTGCCAAGGGGAGGTAGGGTCGGCGTGCGCCATGGCGGCAGCTGGCTTAGCTGATGTAATGGGAGGAACGCCCGAACAAGTAGAGCATGCGGCAGAAATCGGCTTGGAGCACAACTTAGGATTAACCTGTGACCCTGTGGGTGGGCTGGTTCAGATCCCCTGTATTGAACGCAACGCCATTGCCACCGTAAAAGCCATTAATGCAGCGCAAATGGCGTTGCACGGTGATGGTACTCACTTTATATCGTTGGATAAGGTGATTCGTACCATGCGCGATACGGGGAGAGATATGCTTGATAAATATAAAGAAACATCTAAAGGGGGATTGGCCGTTAATGCTATTGAATGTTAATCGCTATTGTATCCGGCAGGGTAGTTAAACCATCAGTCGTTTGGGGACGTTGTTTTAACGCCACTGAATGCTTAAAAGCGAACTGCTTCGTTTAGGCACAACGAAGGCTGTTAGCGATGTTGTCTTGCATTGTTACGTCAAGGCTAGCTAACAGCCTCCTACTTCTAGCTAGTGACAAAGCGCCGCAGGTAGCTCTGCATCTTTCCAGCTATATTAAGTCCATAAAGTTATTTCTTTAGAGGATTTTGTTATGTCTGGAGTTGCAAGCTATTTTGCTGAGCTTCCGTACCGTAATTCTGCCCTTGCTGCCTTGATGACACTGAGCATGAGTGTCATCACCATCGCTCAAGCTGAAGACGTGCCCTCTTATCGAGAAACGCAGTTGGGCTTGTATGTGTCCGCTCGTGAAGCCTATGACCTGCTACAGCAAGAAGAAGATGCATTGTTGATTGATGTGCGTGATCCCGTCGAAATTAAATTCACCGGTTTTGCAGAACCCACTGATATCCATGTGCCATGGGTACTAACGGACACGACTCAGTTCGATGCTGATAGCAAAACATGGCCAACGGTTCGTAACGCCAATTTTGCCGAACAAATCCGTGCCGCGCTCGAGGCGCATCAAGCAAATGACGATACTCCGATCATCGTAATGTGCCGCTCTGGAGCAACCCGCAGCGCACCCGCTGCAGATCTGATCGCAGAGATGGGATTTTCGCAGGTGTATTCGGTTAGCGATGGCTTTGAAGGGGGCACGCTTGCTGAAGGTGACTCAAAAGGTGTGAGGGCGCGTGATGGGTGGCGTAATTCGGGATTGCCCTGGAGTTATGACGTTAATCCTGACACCGCTTGGTATGAGTCGAAGTAGCGCAGAAAGGCATTTAAAGCAACGAATCGCACAGATTGATAAGGAGATAACGATGCATAAAACATTAGTAATGGCCGGTGTGTTGGCTTTAGTACCGATGGTGGCTAGCGCAGATAACCACGATGCCGAAAGCGATAAAGCGTTAATGATTCTGACCAGCGACGCAGTACAGACGCAATCAATGGCAATGATATTAGGCAATGCGATGCGTCAGCAGGGCACGGATCTACATATCTTGCTGTGTGACGCCGCGGGTGATCTTGCGGTAGATGGCTATGAAAGTGAAGCAGCGGTCAATACCCCGCCTAGTAACCCAGCAGGTCAGGTCAAACCTGAAGGTATGTTGAAAATGTTGATGGGTGAGGGCGTCAGTGTCGATGTGTGTGCCATCTACTTACCTAACACCGATTACACCCAAGAAGGTCTACTTGATGGCGTCGGTGTTGCGGCGCCAGGACCAATGGCAGAGATGATGCGCGACCCGGCCATTGCGGTATTCAGCTTCTAAAACGTTAGTGCCATGCTGGCAGTATGAAGCCGCTACTTTTTAGTAGCGGCTTTTCTGTGGATTGGAGCGCCGCATCATGAGCTTTTCTTCTTGCCGTTAGTAGGGTGTACTTACGGTTATCCACTTTTGGAGTGGTTGCTCCATGGAAACGTGACTGGTTCTAACGCTGGCAGCGCTGTTCTGCACTACATGACCTATTCCATGGAGTTTTGCTCACCTAAAGATTGCCAACCACTCGGTATGTCATAAAGCCATGAAATACACAGATTCCTCTATTACACGTAAGTTGAAATTTCATCAGCTAATGGTCTTTGAGCAGGTGGTTTTAAGCGGTTCAATGCTACGAGCTTCCCAGATGCTCAATTTGACACAGCCAGCCGTTAGCAAAGTGATACATGACTTAGAAGTATATTTTGACAGCCCGCTACTCGTCAGGGGGAACCGTGGGGTCGTTCCCACTGAGTTAGGTGAGCTTGTTTTGAAACGTGCAAAGCTGCTGATGGCAGAGCTGCGCAGCTTGACAGACGAAGTGAATGCTTTTCAGGAGGGGACCAGTGGTCATGTCGTCGTCGGCACGTTGATTTCGGCGTCAGTTTCCTTGCTTCCAAAAGCAATCCGATTGCTTAAGCAAAGAGCACCCAACGTCATGGTGTCTTTACGTGTCGGCCAGATGGATCAACTGTTTCCTGCAGTGGAAGTGGGCGACGTTGACTTGGTGGTTGGACGTGTTCCTGATGACTGGCGTTGGCGAGATGAGGCTAATAGTCTTACGGTGGAAACCCTCTACAGTGAAGAGTTATGCATTGTTGCCGGTGCGAAACATCCCCTACACGAAAGCCAATCGTTAACCCTTGAGAAGTTACATCACTTTCCATGGGTCCTGCCTACTCGAGAGTCATTACTAAGACGTACTGCCGATAAACTTTTTGCCGAAGAGGGTTTGACCGTTCCCTCCAATGTTGTCGAGTCTTTATCCATTCTGACGAATTTAACCTTGATGCAAGATCAAGAAACCGTTGCTTTGATGCCTTACGAGGCGGCTTCACCTTTCGCAGAGGCGGGGCTACTCAAGGTTTTTAAGCTCGGAAAGTCGCTGGCTTTTGGCGATATCGGTTGCTTTTCCGCTTCTGGTCGAGAGCTAGGCCCTGCCGCAAAGCTGTTTCGTGAATGCCTTAAGGAGGCGTGACTTCAGTGATTTTTGCGAACAGCATTCTACGGCTATGAATTTACAACGCTTATATAATCAGGTGCCTTTTTTGGATTAGCGGTTTGATGGGGAGTAGGGCGCTGATAGTGCCAGGTATTCCTTTTTTAAATATCTGATGGGTTTTTATTGATTATGAAATGATATCTGGCCTGCCTACACTCTTTCCGAAATGAATTAAAACAACGTTTCGGAGATAACCGTGTCGACCACAGCTCCCCAGCTTCTCAATTATGTCGGCGGTGAATTTCTTGCCACCGAACAGACTTTCCCCAATATCTCGCCTATTGATGGCCGTTTGCTGAGTCAGGTCTGCGAAGCCGACGAAGCTTTGGTGGGGCGCGCCGTTAGTGCCGCAAAAACCGCCCAATCTGGCCCTTGGGCCCGCACCAGTGCCAGTGAACGAGCCGATGTGCTGATGCGTATCGCCGCGGGTATCGAGCGCCGTTTTGAAGAATTTGTGGCCGCAGAGGTGGCCGACACCGGTCGCCCGGTGGAGCAGGCTCGCCGTCTGGATATCGCGCGTGGTGTGCACAACTTCCGCACCTTTGCCGAGCTTATCCGCCAGTCTGGCGGCGATTACTTCGAGATGCGTGCTCCCGATGGCAGTGATGTGTTCAGCTACTCGGTGCGTAAACCCCATGGTGTGGTCGCGATTATCTCCCCCTGGAACCTACCGATGCTGTTGCTTACCTGGAAGGTGGCACCCGCCCTGGCTTGCGGTAACTCGGTAGTGGTTAAGCCCTCTGAAGAATCTCCCTCCACCGCTACTCTTTTGGCCGAAGTGATTCATGACGCGGGTCTGCCTGAAGGCGTATTCAACCTGATCCACGGCTTCGGTCCAGGCTCTGCCGGTGAGTTTTTGACCAAACACCCCGACGTAGACGCTATCACCTTTACCGGTGAATCTCGCACCGGCAGTGAAATCATGAAGGTGGCCGCCGAGGGTGTTCGTGACGTTTCCTTCGAATTGGGCGGCAAGAACGCCGCCGTGGTCTTTGCTGACTGTGATTTTGAGGCGGCGGTGGCTGGCGTGGCCCGCTCCAGTTTCACCAATGCCGGTCAGGTGTGCCTCTGCTCCGAGCGAGTCTATGTAGAGCGTCCTATTTTTGAGCGTTTCGTGGCCGCCCTTAAGGAGAAAGCCGAAGGGCTCAAAATCGGCTATCCGGATGAGCCCGGCGTTGATATGGGGTCAATGATCTCTCGCCAGCATCGCGAGAAGGTGCTCAGCTATTTTGAATTAGCTCGGGAAGAGGGAGCCACGGTGGTGACTGGCGGCGAAGTGCCAACGTTTGGCGATGCTCGCGATCAGGGGGCTTATGTACGGCCAACTATCTGGACCGGCTTAGCCGACGATGCTCGCTGTGTCCAGGAGGAGGTCTTTGGGCCTGTCTGCCATATCGCCCCCTTCGACCGTGAGGATGAGGTGATCGAGCGGGTTAACAATACCGTTTATGGCCTGGCAACAGCGCTTTGGACCCAGGATCTGGGCCGTGCCCACCGAGTTTCCCGTCAGTTCCATGTGGGCATGGTATGGGTCAATACCTGGTTCCTGCGCGACTTACGCACGCCCTTCGGAGGAGCGCGGCTTTCTGGTCTTGGGCGCGAGGGCGGCCGCCACTCCCTCGATTTTTATTCCGAACTGACCACCATCTGCGTTAATCCGTGAGCGAGGAGATTGTTATGCATACCGCCCTGATCGAGGCCGCAGAGCGCCTCAGTCAAGCCCAGGCGACGGGACAGCCCTGTAAGCCGGTGCGTGAGCTGATTGTCCGTGCCCAGGTAGAGGAGAACGCCGCGGACCCGGTGGCCTTAGCCTACGCCGTCCAACAGCACAACACTCGCCTCGCCCGGGAGCAGGGGCGTCGCCAAGTGGGCTTTAAGGTAGGGCTTACTTCCCGCTCCGTGCAGCAGCAGTTAGGGGTTAATCAGCCTGATTTCGGAGTGCTTTTCGCCGATATGGCGGTGGGTGACGGTCAGCCTATCGCAGTAGGTGCCGTGCTTCAGCCCAAAGTGGAAGCGGAGATCGCTCTGGTGCTGGCGCATGACCTGGATCACGAGCGCCATACCTTAGCGGATCTGATTCGGGCTACCGCCTTCGCTTTACCTGCCATTGAGGTGGTGGGGAGTCGCATCGCTAACTGGGATATCCGCCTTGAGGACACCATCGCCGACAACGCCTCATCAGGCTGCTTTGTACTCGGCAGCCGTCCAGTGAAGCTGGAAGCCCTCGACTTAGTGCGTTGCGGTATGAAGATGACCTTGCGCGGTGAGCCAGTGTCAGTGGGTGCGGGTGCCGCCTGTCTCGACAATCCCTTGAATGCCGCCGTATGGCTGGCCGATACCATGGCCCGCTTCGGGGAGCCGTTGCGCGCTGGTGACATTCTGCTCACCGGTGCTCTTGGCCCCATGGTGCCCGCAGCAGCAGGCGATATCTTTCACGCCGAAATACAAGGCCTGGGTGGTGTGACCGCTGCTTTCGCCAAGCCACAATGAGAGAAAAGATCATGAGCAAAAAAGTCAAAGTGGCCATCATTGGCTCCGGCAATATCGGCACCGATCTGATGATTAAAATTCTGCGGCACGGCCAGTACCTTGAAATGGGAGCCATGGTGGGAATTGATCCGGCCTCAGACGGTTTGGCGCGCGCCCAGCGCTTCGGCGTCCCTACGACTGCCGAGGGAATTGATGGTTTGCTGGCGATGGAGAATGTTGACGACATCAAAATCGTCTTTGACGCCACTTCTGCAGGCGCTCATAAGCGCCACAACAAGATGCTGCAAGATCGCGGTATCAACGTCATTGACCTGACCCCGGCGGCCATTGGTCCCTATGTGATCCCGTCGATCAATATGGATGAGCATCTGGACGCCCCGAATATCAATATGGTCACGTGTGGCGGTCAGGCCACCATCCCTATGGTAGCGGCAGTTGCTCAGGTTGCCAGGGTGCACTACGGCGAGATTGTCGCCTCTATTTCCAGCAAGTCTGCTGGCCCGGGTACCCGCGCCAATATTGATGAATTTACCGAGACCACCTCCCAGGCCATCGAATCCTGTGGCGGTGCTGCCAAGGGTAAGGCAATCATCGTACTCAATCCTGCCGAGCCTCCATTGATCATGCGCGATAGCGTTTTCGTACTCTCTGAGGAGGCAGACCGAAACGCCATTGAAGCCTCTATCAATGCAATGGTGGCTGCGGTGCAAGCCTATGTGCCGGGCTATCGCCTTAAACAGCAGGTGCAGTTCGAGTCAGTGCCCGTGGAGTGTCCGGTTAACTTACCCGGCCTTGGCCTGACTCACGGTCTCAAAACCTCGATCTTTCTGGAGGTCGAAGGGGCTGCCCACTATTTACCCGCCTATGCCGGCAACCTGGACATTATGACCTCCGCTGCGAAGAGCTGTGCTGAGCGCCTCGCTGAAACCCGCTTACTGGCCGTCACTGCCTGAGGAGCTTCAGTATGAACAAGAAACTTTATATCTCCGATGTGACCTTGCGTGATGGCAGTCATGCGGTACGTCACCAGTACAGCATTGAGGATGTCCAGCGCATTGCCCGAGCGCTCGACGCGGCTAAGGTGGACTCTATTGAAGTCGCCCATGGTGACGGCTTGCAGGGGTCCAGCTTCAACTATGGCTTTGGAGCCCACAGTGACCTGGAGTGGATTGCCGCAGCGGCCGAGGTGGTCGAGCATGCCATGATCACTACCCTGTTGTTGCCCGGTATTGGCACCGTGCATGACCTGGACGCCGCCTATGCTGCTGGTGCCCGGGGCGCACGGATCGCCACCCACTGCACTGAAGCCGATGTCTCCCGCCAGCACATCGAGCATGCCCGCAAGCTGGGTATGGACACCGTGGGCTTTTTAATGATGAGCCACATGCAGACCCCCGAGGGGCTGGCCGAGCAGGGGAGGCTGATGGAGTCCTTCGGTGCCCAGACCATTTACGTGGTGGATTCTGGCGGTGCCCTGACCATGGATGGTGTGCGCGATCGCGTAAGCGCTATGAAAACAGTACTCAATCCAGTTACTCAGCTAGGCATCCATGCCCATCATAACCTGAGCCTCGGCGTGGCTAACTCTATGGCTGCAGTGGAAGCAGGCTGTGACCGAGTCGACGCCAGCCTTGCAGGCATGGGGGCCGGCGCTGGCAATGCTCCCTTGGAAGTCTTCATTGCCGCTGCCGAGCGCATGGGCTGGAATCACGGCACTGACCTCTACACCTTGATAGACGCCGCCGACGATATAGTGCGACCGCTGCAGGACCGTCCAGTGCGGGTAGATCGCGAGACTCTGGCGTTAGGTTATGCAGGCGTTTATTCAAGTTTTCTGCGCCACGCAGAGGCTGCCGCCGAGCGTTATGGTTTGAAAACGATTGATATTTTGGTGGAGCTGGGCCGCCGCAAGATGGTGGGCGGCCAGGAGGATATGATCGTCGACGTGGCGCTGGATCTTCTGGCCAAACAGGGAGAGTCCGCATGAGCATCAATATTTCCACCATCGCCACGGCACTGGATCAGGCTGCTCGCCACGCCGAGCCGCTGGCTCAGTTCAGCACCCATTCGCCTTTTTCCCTGGCGCAGGCCTACGAGATCCAGCGCGTCTCTATGCAGCGCCGCTATGCAGACGGCGAGCGCAGCATTGGTATCAAGCTGGGCTTCACTAGCCGCGCCAAAATGCAGCAAATGGGCGTAGACAGCCTGATTTGGGGCTGGCTTACCGACGCCATGCTGGAAGAGGAGGGTGGCGAAGTGGCGCTGTCACGCTATATCCATCCCCGCGCCGAACCAGAAGTGTGCTTCTTGGTGGGGCGCACTATCGACCGCCCGCTGACCCTGTTGGAGGCTGCCGAGTATATCGAGGCAGTTGCCCCGGCCATCGAGATTATCGACTCCCGCTATGAGGCGTTCAAATTTAGTCTTGAAGACGTGGTGGCAGACAACTGCTCCTCCTCTGGCTTGGTGGTGGGGCCCTGGTCCCGGAACCTCTCGGGCCTGGACAACGCCGGAGTGCTGATGCGCCTGGATGGTCAACTGGCGCAGGTCGGCTCCACCGCCGCGATTCTCGGTAATCCGCTGCGCAGCGTGGCTGAGGCCTCCAAGTTGGTTAGCGAGGCGGGACTCAGCCTGCCCGCTGGCAGCCTGATCATGGCCGGAGCCGCCACCGCTGCTGAAGCGTTGCGCCCAGGCGTCCACGTCAGTGTAGAAGTTGCCGGTTTCGGTGAATCCGCGTTCACCTGCCGCTAATCCAATAGCAAGGAGCATGTCATGCATACCAGCCGTGCCACCCTGGTTCAGGGCAAGGCCAAACCCCGGGGCGCTTTTCCTCATATCAAACGCGCCGGAGACTTTTTGTTTGTCTCTGGTACCAGCTCGCGTCGCCCAGATAACAGTTTCGAAGGCGTCGACGTCGATGAGATGGGGACTACTCAGCTTGATATTCGCGCTCAGACGCGGGCAGTGATTGAGAATATTCGCGACATCCTTGCTAGCGAAGGAGCGAGCTTGGCTAACGTGGTGGAGATCAGCACCTTCCTGGTCGATATGAACGATTTTGGCAGCTACAACGCCGTTTATGCCGAATATTTTGACGAGCAGGGCCCGACCCGGACGACGGTGGCAGTGCATCAGCTCCCCCACCCCCACCTGCGTATCGAGATCAAAGCGATCGCTTACGCACCAACTCAGTGAGGTGACTTCCATGGATAAGCATCACTACAGCGCACCGCTCAATTTCAATCGCTGGATTGAGGAACATGCCCATCTGCTCAAACCGCCTGTAGGCAACCAGCAGGTCTGGAAAGACAGCGATTACATGATCACCGTGGTGGGCGGCCCCAACCAGCGAACCGACTTCCACGATGACCCGGTGGAAGAGTTCTTCTACCAGTTCAAGGGCAATGCCTACCTGAACATTTGGAACGGTGGTCGCTATGAGCGAATTGATCTCAAGGAGGGGGATATCTACCTGATGGCCCCTCATGTGATTCATTCTCCCCAGCGTCCAGAGCCCGGCAGTCTCTGCATGGTTATCGAAAAGACTCGGCCCCAGGGGCTGCATGACGCGCTGCAATGGTCCTGCGCGCGCTGTGGCAACCTCATCAAGCGCTACGAAATGCAGCTGGAGAGCATCGTCACGGACTTGCCGCCGGTTTACGAGCGATTCTATGCCACGAGCGAAGAGGAGCGTCGTTGCAGCAATTGTGGCGAAATTCATCCCGGACGTGACTGGGAAACCTGGCATCGCATGCTCAGCGAGGTGCACGGTCAATGAAAATTGATATTCACTCTCATTTCATGCCGCGGATCAGTAAGGCCGAAGCGGCACAGCTTGATCCCGAGCGAGCGCCTTGGCTGAAAACCGAGGGGCGTAGTGGCCAGATCATGGTCGGTGATAAGCCTTTCCGGCCGGTCAACGATCTCCTCTGGGATGCTGAGCAGCGTCTGGCCTATCTGGACGAACAGGGCCTCGACGTGCAGGTCATGTGTGCCACGCCGGTGATGTTCGGCTACGACCAACCGGTGAGTCGAGCGATGCCCTGGGCTCGGCTAATGAATGATAAAGCCCTTGAGATGACAGCCACGGCACCGGATCGCCTCAAGGTTCTCGCCCAGGTTCCGTTGCAGGACATTGATGCTGCCTGCCGGGAAGCGAGCCGCGCCAAGAAGGATGGCCACTTAGGTGTGCAGATTGGCAACCATGTCGGCCCTAAAGATCTGGACGAGGAGGGCTTGGTTACCTTTCTGCAGCACTGTGCCGCGGAGGATATACCGCTGCTCGTGCATCCTTGGGACATGATGACCGATGGGCGCATGAAGAAGTGGATGCTGCCCTGGCTGGTGGCAATGCCGGCGGAGACCCAGCTGGGGATTCTGTCACTGATCCTGTCCGGCGCCTTCGAGCGTATCCCTACATCGCTAAAACTCTGCTTTGCCCATGGGGGTGGAGGCTTTGCTTATTTGCTGGGACGGGCCGACAACGCCTGGCGCCATCGCGACATCGTACGCGAAGACTGCCCTAATCTGCCTTCCAGCTATGTAAAGCGTTTCTATGTGGATTCGGCGGTTTTCGACGATGGCGCGCTGAGTTTGCTAGTCGACGTGATGGGCAGTGATCGGGTGATGCTCGGTTCGGATGCTCCTTTCCCACTGGGAGAGCAGTTTATTGGAGCAGGCGTGAGTGAACACCCAACGCTAGCGGCAGAGGATAAGTCGCGAATCCTGGCCGGTAATGCTCGCGAGTTTTTTGGAATTTAGCGCCGATACATAAAGCGCATACGCCGCCAGGTATTCCATAAAGAAATATCTGAGGCGACATGATTTATTTATAAATAATAGCTGCCCCAGCTAGACTTTTTAAGCATCCATCTGCCACGTTTGGGATAGATCCAGGCGTCATTTTAATAACATAAAAAAGCTGAGATATCCTCATGAATAACATCAAAAAACTCGCTTCTACTACCTTAGCTATTGGCCTAGTCATGGCTTCCTGGAACGCACAGGCACGGGATTTTCGCCTGGGCATGATTACGCCGCCTTCCCATCTTTGGACGCAAGCAGCCGAAGCCTTTGGCGATGACCTGGCCGCTGCTAGTGACGGTGAGCATAGTGTTAGCGTCTTTCCTTCTCAGCAGTTGGGAAACGAGGCACAAATGGTGCAGCAGCTGCAAGCGGGATCGCTGGATATGGCCTTTCTAACCATTGCCGAAATGTCTAACCGAGCGCCTGACTTTGGCGCTCTCTATGCACCCTACCTGGTAGAGGATGTGGCACATGCCGCGCGCCTGCTTCGCTCCGATACCGCAACCGACCTGCTTGAACTACTGCCAGCCCAGACGGGATTAGTCGGCATTGGCTATGGCATGTCCGGCATGCGTCAAATCCTCAGCCGTAATAGCATCGAGTCGCCTGAGAATCTCGAGGGACTGCGACTGCGCATCACCCCCTTCGAGCCGATTCGTGACTTCTACTTAGCGGCCGGAACAGCGCCAACACCGCTGCCCTTACCGGATGTTTACGACGCTTTGGCAAACGGTCAAGTGGATGCCATCGATATGGATTTCGAGGCTATCGAGGCACTTAAATTCTATGATCAGGCGGAGTATCTGCTGATCTCCAACCACATGATGTTCCCGATGGTAGGAGTGGTGTCTGGGCGCGTCTGGCGCGAGCTTGAAGAAGCCGATCGGGAACTGATCAGAACCACCATGCAAGAGCACCTGAGCGGCGTCATTGACAGCGTGTTAGAGCGTGAGCCAGCACAGGAAGCCTCGCTACGCGAGCAAGACATCCGCGTGGTCGAGGTTGACCAAAGCTTCTTCCAGGAGGCTGTTGAGCGCTGGGAGGGTATCTGGGCTGATAAGGCTCCGGTCCTATTGGAGCTGCGTGAAACGGCTGCTCAGCTGAAGGCTGAGTAATTCCTCTTGACGTGTTAGAAAGTTCCCCGGGGCTGCCCGGGGGTGGAGCCATCTATGCTCAAGCAAATCTCCCATGGACTGGCTCGGCTCGAGGTCGCTGTCGCGGCGCTGCTAGCGGCAGCTGTCACCGGATTGATTCTGCTCAATATCGTGACCCGGGCGCTAGGTAGCCCGCTCTACTGGGTCGATGAACTGGCCATTCATGCCATGGTATGGATGACTTTTTTGACCACCTCGGTAGTGCTCAAGCGCCGCGAAGGCATCGCGGTGACGCTGTTCACCGATTCGCTTCCGCCCCGGTTCCAGGTGTTTTCCCGGTTCATGGTAGATGCACTGGTGCTGTTTTTTGCAGGGCTGATGCTATGGCTGTGCTGGTGCTGGTATGACCCACTAACGTTATGGGCGGTAGGGTTCGATGTCAGTGCCTTCCAAGCGGAAAGCTTCAATTTTATCTACTCCGAGCGAACCAGCACCCTTGGGCTGCCTAAATATCTGTCCTGGCTCTGTCTGCCGATTTTCTCGGTCTCGTTGGGGCTGCACGGGCTGGTTAATGTGGTCGACAGTCTGAAGGGGCTGTTGACTGGAAATAGGAGGCTGGCATGACGCTTGCCGTATTTACCTTACTGCTACTGGGAGCGGTGCCGATTGCCCTGGTGTTGGCGTTAACCGCTGCCTGGTATATCGTCGCTTCCGGCAATACCCTGCTGTTCGCTTCTTATCCACAACAGTTATTTGGTGCCATCGAACACTATGGCCTGCTAGCGATTCCGCTCTTTATGCTGGCAGGCGAGCTGATGAACGAAGGGGGGCTGACTAGGCGGCTGATCGATTTAGCGCGAATCCTTGTCGGTGGCTTCCGTGGTGGGCTGGTGTACATCAACCTGGTGGCCAACATGATGATGGCGGCCATTGTTGGCTCGGCGGCTTCACAGATCGCTATCATGTCCCGGGCCATGGTGCCCGCCATGGAGCAGGAGGGTTACGACAAGCCCTTTAGCGCTGCGATTACCGCCGCGGGTGGGCTAATGTCGCCAATTATTCCGCCATCAATGCTCTTCGTGCTATATGGGGTGATCGCCCAGGTGCCCATCGCCGATATGTTCGTCGCTGGCATTTTGCCTGGTTTGTTGATGGGGCTGTTGTTCTTTATCGCTATCACTGTCATCGGCTTAGTGAAGCAGTATCCCAAAGGTGACTGGCCAAGTCGTGCCCAGGCGCGCCACTACCTGCTGATGGGAGTGCCAGCGATGTTGATTCCGCTGATCATCATCGGCGGTATTCTCAGTGGCCTAGCCACACCTACCGAGTCGGCGGCTCTCGCTTCCCTGGCCGCGCTGTTAATCGGCCGCTTTGTCTACCGCGACCTAACTTTCGCGCGCTTGCCCGATATTCTCCAACGCACGGCTTTTAACGCTGGCTTGGTGATCATGCTGATCGCTGCCGCAGGTGTCTTCGGCTGGGTGATCATCTATGAGCAACTACCGCAGATGGCCGCTGCCTGGATCGCCTCGCTGACCGCTGATCCCTTTATTTTCATGCTGCTGGTAATCGGTGTGTTGCTATTAGTGGGAATGATCATCGACGGTATCGCTGCGCTCATACTGGTAGTGCCGATTCTGTTACCTATCGCCACCCAGCAGTTTGGTATCACCCCCTACCAGTTCGGCGTGGTGGTTTCCTTGACCCTGGTGCTGGGGCTGTTGACGCCGCCGGTAGGCGCGGGGCTGTTTATCAGTTCCTCCATGACCGGCGTGCCACCGATGCAGATTTTTCGTGCGCTGTTACCGTTCTTGGCGATGAGCTTAATCGCGCTGGTACTCCTGGCCTGGCAACCCTGGCTGACCCTCGCTCTGCTCTGAAATCCGCTAGCACTCATTGCCAACGCCTACTAAAAACACAACGGCTTCTTCAGGGGAGAACTTTGAGGGGGCCGTTGACCTTAAGGGTATTCATGGCCACCTGAGTGGCAATGTCACGTATCCCGGGCAGACTGGTTACTGCGGTGGAGAGAAAGCGCGATAGCTCGCTCAAATCTTCCACCATGACTTTGAGAATAAAGTCGTGGTTGCCGGTAATCGCGTGGCAGTCGATAACTTCATCCCTTGTTAATAACTCTGCCACAGCGTCGCTAGGTGAAGCCATGCGCGCTTTATCCATCGAGAGAAAAATAAACGCGGTGACTTTAAGTCCTAGTGCTTCAGGAACGAGGCGCAAATCACGCCCCTGAATGACGCCGCTCTCTTCCAAACGCGTTACCCGTCGTGAGCACTGGCTGGGAGAGAGGTTTACCGTCTCGGCCAGAGCGGTCAGGGTCAGGCGTGCATCACGCTGTAGAGCGTGAAGAATTCGTCGATCAAAGCGATCTAGGCTTTCCAATGTGCTTTTCCCTTTTTTAATGCAAAATTTTTGCACATGTTGACGCTTTTGCGATGAATTACGCAAGCCTTTCCCCATCTATTCCTTTTAGAATTTTGAACAGGTATCCAACTCAATGACCTGGAGCACACGATGACACCAACCCTTGATAACGTGCGTGAAATGGATCGCCATGACCCTTTGGCTGGTTTCAAGGCCCGCTTTGCACTTCCTGAGAGCATGATCTACCTGGACGGTAATTCTCTAGGTGCCCAACCCGTCGTTGCCAGAGATGCGTTGGCGGCCACTTTGGACCAGTGGCGTGATGAGCTGATTAAAGGCTGGAACCAAGGCTGGTTTGATGCGCCGGAGCGCTTAGGGGATCTACTAGGGCCGCTGATAGGTGCTCAGGCTGGAGAGGTAATCGTCAATGACAACATCTCGATTAATATATTTAAGTTATTAGGCTATATCACTGATTCTCAAAAACGTTCACGGCCAGTGATTTTAAGCGAGGGTGGCAACTTCCCGACGGATGGCTATATCGCACAGGGGTTATGCCGTCTGGCCGGTTTCGAGCATCGGGTTCTTCCCGAGGGTGCAGCGCTGTCGGACTATGTGGATGAGCAGGTGGCCGCCGTGGTGCTGAGCCAAGTCAATTACCGCACCGGGCGTCAGCGCGATATGGCTGCGATTACCGCTGAAGTGCATAAGCAGGGCGCCGAAGTCATCTGGGATCTGGCTCACTCCGCTGGAGCCATGCCAGTTGATCTGAACGGTTGTGGCGTCCGCTACGCAGTTGGTTGCACCTACAAATACCTCAACGGAGGGCCTGGAGCGCCTGCCTTTATCTATGTGCACCGGGATCATCAGGATGGCGGTTGGCAGCCACTCTCTGGCTGGCATGGCCACGCTGCTCCGTTCGCCTTCGATGGTGACTATGTGCCGGCTCAGGGCATTACTCGATTTCGCAGTGGCACCCACTCAGCACTTATTTATGCCCCTCTAGAAGCCTCACTGCGGCTTTGGCAGGAGGTCGATATGAACGCCCTGCGGCAAAAAAGCTTAGCCATGGGGGATTTGTTCCGCGACTGTCTAGCCGACCTCATTAAGGTCGAGGGTATCGAAGACATTACTCCGCCTCATGCTGAGCGCGGTAGTCAGGTGGCGTTGATTCACCCTGAGCATGGTTATGCCATCGTCCAGGCGCTAATTGCTCGGGGGGTGGTCGGTGACTACCGAGAACCTGGGTTAATGCGCTTTGGCTTTACTCCTCTCTATCTCAGCTATGAAGACGTTTGGCAGGCAGCACGCCATTTCCGTGAGGTGGTGGAGCAGCGCGAATATTTAGAACCCCGCTTTCAAGTGCGCTCAGAGGTCACCTGAGATGAGTTCCTACGAAGATCGTGCTGCACGAGGACGGGCCTATTCGCCGAGCCTTTGGGCACGGGACTTCGAGGCGACTCTGGCTCGCCAAGCTGAGCGTGGGGCTTGTCTAAGGGCGTGCCATCCGCCGAGGCGTTTGGCTTATGGAGCCCGCGCATTGGAGGGGCTTAATCTTTTCCTCCCAGAAAAACAGGGCCCCTGGCCGTTGATGGTCTTTTTGCATGGTGGCTATTGGCAGCAGTTGGACGCGATGGCGACTGATTTCATGGCTGCGCCATGGCTGTCGCGTGGATGGGCTTTCGCCTCACTGGATTACCCTCTGGCCCCAGAGGTCAATATCGAGACTATGGTGGCGGCTTGTCAGCAGGGTGTGAGGCATTTGCAACGCGAAGCTAGTGCCCTTGGATTAAATGGCCGTATCTGCCTGGGAGGCCATAGCGCCGGCGCCCAACTGGTCATCATGAGCTGCTTGGGAGATGGGCGTCTGACGGAGGTTGATGCTCTTTGGTTGATCAGCGGTATTTATGATCTCCGCCCATTGGCAGGCACCTATATCGATGAGCCTCTTCAGCTGGATGGCGCGCAGGCTGAACGGCTTAGCCCTCTTTGCCATGACTTGCATGGCCTGCCGCCGCTGACGCTTGTGCATGGTGAGTTTGATCCACCTCGCTTTCGTAGCCAGGGAGAGACGTTATATGAGCATGCTTTAGCAACGGGTGTGGCGGCAGAACTATGTCTGC
Source organism: Halomonas sp. TD01 (assembly GCF_923868895.1). GTDB lineage: Bacteria > Pseudomonadota > Gammaproteobacteria > Pseudomonadales > Halomonadaceae > Vreelandella. The sequence goes on along the minus strand of NZ_OV350343.1, from coordinate 747,177 downwards.
TGCCCAATTGTGATCATTTCGACATTCTCGAACGGCTCGAGGCGCTACCTTTTTGAGCTGATTTCTTAACGTGATGAGATAATTCCAATGACAAAATCTCAAACTGAAAATGCAGATAATAAAGCTGCTCCTAGTGGTCGTGCCCAGTTCAAAAGCCGTTTCGGCTTTTTAATGGCTGCTGCGGGTGCGGCGGTGGGCCTTGGCAATGTATGGAGCTTTCCCTCAATGGCCGCCAATAACGGTGGTGGCGCTTTTCTATTGATCTATGTCGGGATGGCTTTTGTCCTCGCTTACCCCGCGTTGATGGCGGAGCTGACTCTAGGGCGTTATGCCCAAAGTGGCGTTATAAATGCCATGGGGCAGCTGGGAGGAACGGGAGCGCCGCGACGAGCGGGGCAACTGATTGGTCTGGGAGCCATCTGTGTGGCTACGCTAGGCCTGACCTTCTATGCCATTGTGACGGGATGGTTAATTAGCCAAGCATTAGGGCCTGTGGCACATGTGCTTGGGATGAACACGGTGGAGAGCTGGTTGGCTGAGAGTAGCGTCGGACGCGATTGGTGGTTGGCATTAGTGGCCATGGCAATAACGGTCTTTGTAGTGCTGCTGGGGGTTAATCGCGGTATCGAACGTTGGACCAAACGTCTGATGCCTCTACTAATCGTTACCATGCTGGTGTTGATTTTAACCATTCTCACCTTCGACGGGGCGATGGAAGGGCTAGTTGTTTATCTGTTGCCTGACTTTTCACAGGTGAATACCGAGCTGTTACTTGATGCCATGGGGCAGGCTTTCTTCTCACTTTCCATCGGTATTGGTGCCATGGTGGTTTATGGTTCTTATCTGAGTCGCAAGGCGAACTTACCCCGAGTAGGTGCCCAGGTGATGTTTATCGATATGGGCGTGGCGTTCATAGCCGGTCTTTTGATTATTCCGTCGCTCTATGTGGCCAAGGCTGTTGGTGTTGAGATCATGAATGAGCAGGGTGAGTTGACCAGCTCAGCGACGTTACTGTTCGATGTGATGCCCGCGATGTTTGCTCGGCTGGGCGTCATGGGAGGGGTGATGGAAGTGCTGTTTTTTGGTCTGTTAGCGGTTGCAGCACTGACGTCAATGTTTCCTGCGCTAGAAGTTCCTGTATCGACGCTGGAGGAAACCGGCAGTCTGTCACGCCGTTTTTCAACATTTCTGATTGGCGGAACTGCGTTTATAGGGTCGACGCTCATTCTGCTTAATTTTGACCAGCTGTTTGGTTTGGTGATCGGCCTCACCATTAATAGCATGCCGGTGATTGGCGCTTTAGTCTGTCTCTATGTTGGCTGGCTAATGTCTCGAAACGCCAAGCTACAGGAGTTGCGTCAGGGCGCTCCAGAGATCGAGCGCACTCTATTTTGGCGTCTGTGGCCATGGTATATCCGTGTGGTCTGCCCGTTAATGATCCTGGTGGTTATGGTGCGAAGCCTCACCTGATATCCATTGTGGTCTCAATAAAACGGCCGCTTTTCTGACTACCTGGGGTGGTGAGGAACTGAGTCGATGTTTTTGTGAGCTTTCTTCAAAAAATTCAGCCACAAAAAAGCCGTTACCTTTCGGTAACGGCTTTCTCTATGTTTGGTAGCGGGGACCGCCGATGTTAAAACAAAAGCGAACCGATGACCTTCCTAGGGTGGTGAAGAACTGAGTCGATGTTTTTTGTGAGCTTTCTTCACAAAATTTAGACACAAAAAACCGCTACCTTTCGGTAACGGCTTTTTCTATGTTTGGTAGCGGGGACCGCCGATGTTAAAACAAAAGCGAACCGATGACCTTCCTAGGGTGGTGAAGAACTGAGTCGATGTTTTTTGTGAGCTTTCTTCACAAAATTTAGACACAAAAAAACCGCTACCTTTCGGTAACGGCTTTCTCTATGTTTGGTAGCGGGGACCGCCGATGTTAAAACAAAAGCGAACCGATGACCTTGCTAGGGGGGTGAAGAACTGAGTCGATGTTTTTTGTGAGCTTTCTTCACAAAATTCAGACACAAAAAAACCGCTACCTTTCGGTAACGGCTTTCTCTATGTTTGGTAGCGGGGACCGCCGATGTTAAAACAAAAGCGAACCGATGACCTTCCTAGGGTGGTGAAGAACTGAGTCGATATTTTTTTGTGAGCTTTCTTCACAAAATTCAGACACAAAAAAACCGCTACCTTTCGGTAACGGCTTTCTCTATGTTTGGTAGCGGGGACCGGATTTGAACCGATGACCTTCGGGTTATGAGCCCGACGAGCTACCAGACTGCTCCACCCCGCATCAACGTGTGGCGTATTCTACGCATTTTTTACGCTATGTCAACCCTGTCTAGAAAACGTTTTAAAGGTAAGTTGCGACTTTCATCTTGCTGCAACATTGGAAGAGTAAAGCTATGCTTCCAATAGGCATAACAAAAAGCTTACTGTCAGTACGTCGTTCAACTAACAATACGACGTGCTGTGAATGCTAAAGCGCTACGGCGCTTATTTAGAATGGCTTGCGACATCATAATAGTGCTTAGCGTCCAAGCCATTTGTCATATCAGGGAGGTAGTCAATGGCCAATCAAGCCCCCGTCGCCTGGGTAACTGGTGGAACTGGTGGAATCGGAACGTCAATTTGTCATTCATTGGCGGATGCGGGTTATTTGGTAGTCGCGGGATATCATAATCCTGAGAAAGCCAAAACCTGGCTGGAAACTCAGCAAGCCGCCGGTTATGACAACATCGCGTTATCGGGTGTTGATCTTTGAAGCGTTACGGTACACCGGAGGAGATTGGTCGTCTGGTCACGTTCTTAGCAGATAAAGAGTCAGGTTTTATTACTGGCGCCAATATTGATATTAACGGCGGTCAGTTTATGGGCTAATCGCCCAAAACGATAAGTTGCTTTATTCATTAAGGTAAAGCGTTAACGGGAGGCTAATCGCCTCCCGTTGCCATTGGTGGGGTGTGAAGTGCTTAAGGATGCGGTACTCGCGCCAGACGACTAAAGAGATTGTCAAACTCTTCCGCTTCCTTGCGCCACAGCTGGTTAGGCATGGGGCCAAGCGCCATGAGCGCTGCTAATATGTCGATAATTTCATCTGGTCGGCTGCGTTCGTTGTTTATCCCTTCATTCAGCCGTTCTACCTGAATCGCCAGCCGGAGAGGTTCATCACGCTGTTTGACGCTACCTAGCGCTAGCAAAGACAGGTGCACTCTTAGGCGAGCCAGCCCATCTTCCAGCTCTGTAAGTTTTTCGGCTGGGAGAGGTATCGAGGCGGTTAGCCGCGCATGATTACGCTGCTGATGAGCCTCTGTAAAAATAGCAGGAAGCCTTTCACTCAGTATCTCTTTCGCATCAACCGCGTGTGGCTCTTCGCCCGCCAGCGCCTGTTGATCTGCAGCGATGTGCGCGTTTACCAGCGGTAACGCGGTATGCCATTGTTGCACTGTATGGGCAATTTCCAGGCGGCTTAAACGCTCGCGTTTGGCTCTTACTATGCCGCTTAGGCGTCGCTGCATGCCGTCACTTCGTCGATTACGAGGCAAAGGCTCAAGTTGGCTAATGCTTTCTAGGTAGGACTCAAGGGTGGCAGACTCGTTGGCATGGGTCGGTTGCCAGCTATCCATTTCGTCAATCAATGTTTGCAGTTGATCGAGTGTTTGTTGCTGGCGTGTTGCCTGCTCATGCTTGTGAGCGTCACGCTGAGCAAAGAGCTGATCGCAGGTATGGCGGAAGGCTTTCCATAGTGCCTGTTCTTCGCCTTTTGGGGCGCGGCCCAGTGCTCGCCACTGCTGCTGTAGCTGCTTTGTACGTGTGATGCGCGCGGCTAAGGGTTGCTCGGCGTCATCCTGTAAGCTTTTTGCTTGTTCGATAAGCATGCGCTTTTGGCTAGCGATCTGTTCTGCGCGCTGGTCTATGAGCGCTTGAAGGCGATGACGGATAGCTCCAAAGCGACGGCCAACGGTTTCTGACTGATCCCGAGGAACCGGAGAGTAGTGGCGCCATTGGTGGCGAGCCTTATCGCGAATCTCGCGCAGCACATCGGGGTCGGAGTCCTCGGCGGGCTGATCAAGCAATGTTTCAAGCTGTTCGCAGAGTGCTTCACGGCCCTTGAGGTTGGCATCACGCTCTTGATTGAGCTGTTCTCGCCAGGGGGCCAAACGCTCGTGAATACGATCAGAGGCTGCGCGAAAGCGTGCCGACTGTTCGCGGTTCGCAGCAGCATCGCCCAGCGATTTCCACTCTTTGACTAGCTGGCGATGATGGCGGTCTAACGCAACGTCTGCCATGTGTTGATCGTCAGCCAGCGCTTCGATGCTAGCGCACAGTTGCTCGCGTTTAGGGCCGGCCACAAAGCCGCGCCAATCGCGTAGTTCCGCTAATCGTGCGCCTAGCTGTTTGACGCGCGCTTTTAGTGGCTTAGCTCCTTCGCCTGACAGCTCGTCGACGGACGGCCTAAGCCGTTGATAGAGACGGCTGGCGCTTTTAAAAGCACCACGCTCTAGCAGGTGCTCAAAGTTATCCACGTCGGCGCTAAGCGCGTTAAGAGACGCAGTAGGGGTGGGCTTAGCAGAGACGTCAGCTTCTCTTAACGCCATTGCTTGTTTGAGTAGTTCTGGAGGCGTTATATGCCTGGGCCAAGCGCACTGCTTAACGTACTTGGCAATGGCCGCGCTATCCTGGTTGGTAATGGCCGTTTCTATATCTGGGCTGACGGCTTGCCAGCGCTGCCAGGCTTCCATGCATGCTTCATAACGTTTCAGTGCTTGGCTATAGCGTTGTTGGGTGCTGTCGCCAGGTGGGTGTTGATCTGACAGAGATTGCCAGCGCTGGCCTAGCAGTTGGCGCTGTGCCCGCAGGCTGTCGATATCCTGAACTGTCAGCTGCTCTGCATGTGTCAGACCTTCTAACGTTTCTTCAAGGCCTTCAAGTAGTTGGTCACGAGTACGTTCAATCTCTTCACGCTGAGCAATGCTCTGCAGGCGCGCTTGTTCTTGAGTCTCATGATGATGCAGTGTTTTTCGGCAGCTAAGCGCCGCTTGGTGGAAGCGCTGCTCTTGCGTCACGCTGGGGGGGTGAGAAAGGCTTTGCCACTCTCGTTCCAAATGACGGAAGCGTCCGCCGTAAAGCGGCTCCCAAGGAGCTTTGGCGTGCTGTTCTAGCTGTTTGAGTAAGTGCTCTCGCTGTGCTTGCTGTTCTGCTAGCCACTCAGCATCATTTCGCAGCTGGGTGAGCTTTTCTCGCGCCTGACGGATGACCTGGCGATCACGCCGCGCTTCTTTTAACAGTTTTTTGAGACTCTCTTCGCTTTCAATCCGCTGAGCTGCTTGATGGCGCACTGCCGCCACACCGTTATGGCAGGCTTGGTGAACGAGGTCGCTTTCATCGGTTAACTGCTCTAACGCGGTGAGTCGCAGGTTTAGATTGTCGCCCTGAAGCGCAATGGCGTTGAGCAGCCGAGGCTCCGCTAGCTCCGCGACAATAGCCTGTCGCTGCTGCAGGTCGGTGTGTCCCTGTGTGCCACATAAACGCTGACAAACCGCGTTAAACCAAGCCTCGTTTTGACGATGCTCTGGAAGCGCGTTGACAAGCCCCGTTAAATCATCAAGGGCCTGCAAGGCAGCAAGCTGGATGTTACTTTCGTTATCCTGTGCTAATTGCTTTAGCGCTTGTTGCTGTTCTGGTTGTTGAGGGTCAAGCTGGTCGAGTGCCTTGAGACGCACCTCGGGATCAGGGTGCTGCCACCGAGGAGCGAACAGGCGTCTTAACAGTCCGTGCATGGATCATCCTGCAGAGAGGTGCGTAGCGTGAAAAAAATCAACTACCGACGACAGATAGTTGCAGTCATCGGCGCTGTCGCTTAGCTTTGCTGTAGGTACTGTGATGATTAATACTTCTTCACAACACCCGGCGCGAGATTGCGTTACCTTTATCTTACCTGAACATGACATGGAGTTCGGCCATGAGCCTCAACGCCAATAGTGCCGACATTGCCTTCACCTTCAAAGGTGGCATGCTGCCAATGACCGTCATGGAATTGAGCAGCGCTGACCCGGAACATATACGAAGTCAGCTAGCTGGCAAGTTGTCGCAATCCCCCGCGTTCTTTCAGCATACACCGGTTGTGCTGAGCGTGGAAAAACTCGATGAACCTCACTTGGCGCTTGAGCGCATTTGCGCGGTCTGTCGCGATCATAAATTATTACCGGTAGCCGTACGTGGCGGAGCTGAACCTGTACGCCAATCTGCCTGGGCATTAGGGCTAGGCTGGTTTGCGCCTGTTGAAGAAGGGCGGACTAGGCTGTTAGAGAGCGTTGGTCCTGCCGCGATCTCTGATGACGCCATAGAGGAGGTGGAACCTGCCGAGCAGGAAGTGGTGGCGGTGGCAACACGCTTATTTCGCGGTACGGTTCGCTCTGGCCAACAGGTGAGCGCATCAGAAGGCGATCTAGTGGTGATTGGGGCAGTAAATGCGGGCGCTGAAGTGTTGGCGGCCGGTAGTATCCATGTATACGGAGCACTCCGTGGACGAGCGTTAGCGGGTATTCATGGAAATACTCAGGCGGGTATTTACTGTCGGGAATTAGAAGCAGAGCTTCTCTCCGTGGCAGGTAATTACAAACGCTTAGAAGATATTGATTCTCAGTTGCTTGGTCGCGCTACAGAGGTGCATTTCGCTCAAGAGCAGCTGGAAATTAAGCCGCTGGGATAATTCAAACGCATGAGCGTGTATTGGTGTTTAATGCCTAGCGACGTCGCAAGCGCTATACGTTACAGTGTGTCATGTTGTTGACATTGATGTTCCCGTTATGCGCGGTGCGACCCTGTAAACGCGCTCGCGATGAACGACTTCAAGAAGGAAGTAACTCTTGGCCAAAATTATTGTAGTGACCTCCGGTAAAGGGGGGGTTGGTAAGACCACTAGCGCTGCCGCCATTTCAACAGGCCTCGCCCTGCGTGGTAAAAAAACAGTCGTCATTGATTTCGATGTTGGTCTACGTAACCTCGACTTGATCATGGGCTGTGAGCGCCGCGTTGTTTATGACTTGGTAAACGTTATCCAAGGGGAAGCAGGGCTTAATCAGGCGCTGATTCGCGATAAACGCGTTGAAAACCTATTTATTCTTCCAGCCTCTCAAACGCGTGATAAAGATGCACTAACGCAGGAAGGCGTAGAGCGAATACTCGAGCAGCTCAAACAAGATTTTGATTTTATCTTGTGTGACTCCCCCGCAGGCATTGAGCGAGGTGCCCAGCTCGCTATGTACTTCGCTGATGAGGCGATTGTTGTCACGAATCCTGAAGTTTCCTCAGTGCGTGACTCTGACCGCATTTTGGGGCTACTTGGTTCCAAGACGCGGCGCGCTGAACAAAGCCTGGATCCGGTTAAAGAGCATTTGCTGATTACGCGCTATAACCCTTCTCGCGTAACGTCTGGGGATATGCTGACCCTGGATGACATTCGTGAAATCTTGTCTATTGATCTGCTTGGCCTCATCCCTGAATCCGAAGCGGTGCTACGTGCATCTAACCAAGGCGTTCCTGTTACTCACGATGCAGCGAGCGATGCAGGTCAGGCGTATTCAGATACTGTATCGCGCCTGTTAGGTGAAGATATGCCTCTGCGCTTCCATGAAGTACAGCGTAAGGGATTGTTGAACCGTATGTTCGGGGGTGGTCGGCGATGAAATTGCTGGAGTTCTTGAAGCGTGAGCGCAAGAAATCCGCCTCGGTGGCTAAGGAGCGTTTGCAAATTATCGTGGCGCATCAGCGCGGCCAACGCGGTCAGCCAGATTATATGCCGTTGCTCGAGCGCGAACTGTTGGAAGTCATTCGTCGTTATGTACAGGTCGATGATGATGCCATTCAAATTTCGCTTGATAGCGAAGACAATTGCTCAGTGTTGGAGCTAAACGTTACGCTGCCGAAAAGCTGACGTCTCCACACTGAAGCAGCATGGCCATTCGTTAAGCATGGCTATTCGCTGAGAGGGGCGGCGAGAGGCGTTGCGGTTATGCTAGGCTTGGGCTTTTGTAACCACCTCGGCAAGTGAATTGTTAGCTTGTGGGTGGGAAGCTACGCTCAAGGAGATTTCATCAATGGCGCCACCTAATGCTGCCCCTGTCAGTTTTCTCTGGCATGACTATGAGACATTTGGTGCTGATCCGCGTCGCGATCGGCCCGCTCAGTTTGCCGCATTACGCACTGACGCCGAGCTTAATGAAATCGGTGAGCCGATAGAGCTTTACTGCAAACCTGCCGATGATTACCTGCCGCACCCAGCTGCCTGCTTGATTACGGGTATTACACCGCAAAAAGCGCAGCGGAAAGGCTTGCCTGAGGGGGAGTTTGCCCGCCAAGTTCAAGGCTTTATGAGTGAGCCAGGTACCTGCGTGGTGGGCTATAACAGCCTTCGCTTTGATGATGAAATCTCTCGCCACTTGTTTTACCGCAACCTGCTTGACCCCTATTCCCGTGAATGGCAAAACGGCAATTCCCGTTGGGACTTGATTGATGTTGTGCGCGCGTTTTACGCCTTGCGCCCCGACGGTATTGAGTGGCCGCAACGAGAAGATGGTGCGCCTAGCTTCAAACTTGAACACTTAACGGCGGCCAATGGCATTGCCCATGAAGGCGCTCATGATGCAGTGGCTGATGTACGTGCCACCATTGCGCTGGCTCGGTTGTTAAAAGCCCGAAACCCAAAATTATTCGACTATTTACTGGGCATGCGTGGCAAGCGTGCAGTGGCCAAGCAGTTAGACTTGCCCAGCGCTAAACCGCTTTTGCATATCTCTCGTCGTTACCCTGCCAGCCGTGGCTGTAGTGCATTAGTAATGCCACTGGCTGAGCATCCGACGAATCCTAATGGCGTTATTGTCTACGATTTAAGCGTTGATCCTAGTGATCTGCTGGCCATGAGCGCTGAGCAAATCCGAGAGCGTGTCTTCGTCAGTCAGCAGGATCTTTCTGAGGGAGAAGTGCGTATACCGCTGAAAGTGATCCATATTAATCGCTGCCCGGTAATCTTTCCGGCGACGGCATTAAAAGATGTGGATGGCCCGCGTAAAGGCGAATATGGCACGATTGTTGAGCGGTTAACGATTGATATTGATGCCTGTCGCGGCCATTGGAAAACGTTGCGAGAGGCTAACGGCGTGGCGCAAAAAGTAGCCGAGGTGTTTAACGCTGCCTACGAAGACGTGCCTCAAGACCCTGACTTAATGCTCTATTCTGGCAGCTTTTTCTCTGCGGCTGATCGCCAGCAAATGGAGCGTGCATTGGCAATGGATCCCTGGGATTTAGTCGGTCAGCGCTTTGCCTTCCAAGACCCCCGCTTGGAGGAAATGTTGTTTCGCTACCGTGCGCGCAGTTACCCAGACACGCTTGAGGGAGAGGAGCGGGAGCAGTGGGAAGCGTTTCGTTGGATGCGCATTAATGATCCGGCCTTGTCAGGCTTTACGCTGAAGGCATTTGCGCGAGAAATAGAGCGTTATAATCAGCAGATCCTGTCGGATCGCGAGCGCCAAGTGTTAGAAGAGTTGGTGATGTATGTCGAGGCGATGATGCCAGCCCAGGCATTTGATGCCTGAGCTGGTGGGTTTAGCTAAATCAGTACTTAGTTAAGCTAATTCGTTTCGCAAATTAGCACTTAGCGTGCGTCGGTAAACGGCACGCGTGCTTCTCGGTAGGGGGCGATATCACTTTGTGAGTCGCCAGGGTTGTAGCGAATATCTAACTGGTGTGATTGAAGAGTAGGCCACAGTGCCTGCAGTTCTTGTACGCTAACATCCAGCGCTAGTTTGGCGAGTTGTTCGCGGCGATCAAAGTGCACGTCCTCCAGCGCTGTGGCTTGCCAGTAGCGGTTTACCATGCCCTGTAGGCTTGTGTCTCGTTGGGTCAAACGAGAATGAACGGCTTGACGATGCGGCGCTAGCTCCTCCTCGGTTAACGTATTCAGGCGCTCGCCTGCTGTCGCCATAAAAGCGTCCATGCGCTCGGCTATCATACCGCTTTCAACATCCGGCGATTGAACCACCAAGGCAATTCCCGGCGCTTCTAGCAGCGGTGAGTAACCCGCATTAACGATGTAACCAAGCTGCTCCTCGGTACGTAGTTGCTGATAAAAGGGCGTATCCAACCATTGAGCCAATACGCTGAGGCGCGCCTGCTCTTCAGTGGATTTGTCGCGACCCTGTAAATAACGCAGCACAAGAGACTCTTCGCGGGTACTGTGCGGGTGAAGCACCTCAGGCTGATTGCTCACCTGTAGCGGTTCAAGCGCTGGAATATCCTCACGTGTGAGGCGCGGCGATAACGCTCCGCGTATTAAACTGGCCTGCTCACGAGCCAGTTCTTGATCCAAATTACCAACGGCCATCGCGTCGATGTAAAGCGCATCTAAAAACCGTTTGCGGAAGTTTTCCAAGTGGTGGCGCTCTAACCGCTGACTGGCGTCAAGTAATTCAGTGGTTGACCACTGGGGCGTCAACAGCGCTTCGCCTAGTGCGCGGCTTGCTTGGCCATAAAGCGACGCTTGAGGGGCATTGCGCCACTCGCGCTGGAATTGATAGCGCACACGCTCAAAGGCGCTGGGGGAAATGTCGGCGTACTTAAGCTGCTCAATCGCCTGCTCTATCAGTGGCGTTTGTCCATCACGCCAGCCTGAAAACGACAGCGTTATGCCACGCCCATGAGCATAGGCGCTGAACGATTGGCCAGCCAACCAGGCTGGATATAACGACTCGTTTAGACTGTCATTTAGCCATCCCGCTAAGAGGCGTGTGAGTACCGCTTCTTCAGGCGAATAGCTGGCGCTGGGGTGCTGGAGGCTTACCCGCCACTCAACGCTTGGCGTATTAAAACGGCTGTCTTGCATGTGCCATGCGGTAAACGAAGGCGCATCAATCAACGTCTCAGGGCGCTCGTCTTGCCCCGCTTTGAGAGTAAGGTCACTGGCGATAAAGGGGTTGGGCTCAGGTAGCGCTAGGCCGCCTAGTGCTTGACCTGGCTGAGCGGGTGGTTGCTCTTTCCACTGGGTGTTGAACCAGGGTGAGACGGTGTCGCTTTCTACGTCCGGTGCAGAGTAGAAGCGCAGCATGTTATCTGGGGTTAGTGCGTCGAGATACAGTTGCTGACGCTCGCTATCCATACCATCCATCCGGTAAGGCGCATACTGCACATCATCCACCGGATAACGAGAAAGGCTCATGGCTAAGTGGGTAGCTTCCTGCTGCGGTGCGCCATGTTGCTGAAAACGGAACGCCTGTTCATTCAGGTTTTTTTGTTCCTCGTAGCGCCACTCAGCTAACCCTTCCTCGCGCATCTGCTCAATGGCAGCAAATAGAGTGGCCTCAATATCGTCCAGCCGCTCTGCTCCGGCTGGCGTTAAGCTAATCGAGATGGTAAACAGCGCCTCATTGCCGTCTCCTCGGCCTACGCCGGCTGAAAGTGCATCCGCAAGACCCGCTTTGCGTAGCGCTGCCAGCAAGCTGCCGTCGCCTTCATCGCCAATCAGGTGAGAAATCAATTGGGTCGGCTTCGTACGGTATTCATCGGTGGGGTCGGGAATCGGAAAGTAGAAACGTAGTTGACGGCGATCCTGTAATGACTGGCGCTCAATGTAGCGGGGCAGCGTGTCTGGATCGATCAGTGGCGCGTCTATGGTCGGAACGCTTAGGCCATTATCTGGAAGGGGGGCAAAGCGTTCTACTACCAGTGCTTCAAGGGTATCAAGCGGCTGGGGGGCAACAATGGCCAAGTTCATAACGTTGGCATCATAGTAGCGATGATAAAAATCAATCACTCGATCGCGGAGAGTAGCTTCACCCTCGGGTGGGTTTGCGAGGGTGTCACGGCTGCCTACGGCAAAGCCCGTGGTGGCATTGTCAGGGTTTAGTAGCTGATTCAACACATCGTTTTCACGGCGGGATTCATCACGAATGCGCGCCATGTACTCAGAGTGAACAATATTCCGCTCGCTTTCTAAATGATCGGCGTTAAACAGCGGTGAAAGAAAGAATTCGCTAAAGCGATCCAGCGCGCCCGGCAAAGCCGAAGGCTCAATATCAAAAAAATAGTTAGTATCTTGCTGGGCGGTAAAGGCGTTGTGGGAGCCTGCATTATCAGAAATATAGCGCTGATAGGCATCGGACTGAGGGTACGGCTCGGTGCCTAAAAACAGCATATGTTCTAAAAAATGGGCTAACCCCTGCAGGTCGTCAGGGTCTTGGGCGCTGCCTACGCGGACGTTCATTGAGGCGGCGGCTTTATCGGCCTCTGGGTCGCTAACAAGCAGCGCTTGAAGGCCGTTTTCCAGCGTCAGTACGCGGTAATCGCGATCGTCAAATGGGCTGACGATAGGCGTGATGGTGTCCTTTACAGGGGTGTCTTGAGCGAAGGCGAAAAAAGGAGTGCACCAAGCGACGCCAATCACGACGCCGATGACGGCCTTTCGTGCAGCGTAGCGGTTAGGCAGAGGTTCATTAGATCGCAACATTACGGTTCCTATGGCACAGCCCAACGCAGCATCGGCCCCACCGGGTGGGCGCAGGACGATGACTGATAGGCAGGATTATTAACATGTTTTGATACCGGAAAAGCGCCCAACAGTTCCAATGGCGCAGGCATTAATAGCGCATTGAGTGCTTCAAGATCGGTCGTCGGGTCCAGCCAGCGCGTTAGCGCCTCAGGGGGGATGACAACGGGTAAACGATCAGTAAGTGAAGAAAGGCAGGCGTTGGCTGACACGCTGATCAGCGCCGTCGAGTCAGTGAACGCCGTGAGCGTTGTGTGGTAACGGCACCATAGCGCGCCCAGTAGTAGTGGCCCTCGGTTAACGTGGGTAACTAAATAGGGTTGCTTACTGTGTGCTTGTACTTTCCAGATATAAAATCCGCTGACTGGAATGACGCAGCGGCGAGCACTAAACGCCTCGTTAAACATGGCGCGTTGGTTAAGCGTTTCTGCTCTGGCGCAATGGGGTGCGTGGTCGAGTATTTTCAGCCAAGGAGGCGTTAGTCCCCAAAATAATGGCTGAAGCCGCAAGCGTCCCTGTTCAAGGCGTATTGCCGATACAGGCTGTCTGGGCGCTAAGTTAGGCGATTCGATAAGAGGTTCAGAATCAGTCAGCGAGGGCACAAGGCGTGATAGCGTGAGGCGCTGCACGTGAAGGCGTCCCGTCATGCCTGTCTCCTTATGCTAAATGGGGGGTGGTGAGCGTGCAAAATGGCGGGGTAACGCAACAATAGGTTAAATGTCGTGTTTTAGTGTCGAAAACAGTGTTCGATGTAAGGTATCCTAGCGTATCCCTTGCTCACGCTAAAGCGCGATGAGGCATTCTTCCTGTTTGCCGTTGACCTTAAGAGATCGCCATGGCCCGTCCTAGACAGCATGCGCCCGATGCCCTCCATGCGCAGGTCATGCACGCTTGTGATGAGTGGTTGGCTAAGCAGCCAGTCCATGGTTTGTCACTGCGTGCCCTGGCCAGAGAAGTGGGCTGCGCGCCAAGTACGCTGCTTAAATTATATGGCAGCTTTAATAACTTATTACAGCACGTCAACGTCGAAACGCTGGCACGCTTACAGCATACCATTACTAGCCTGGCAGAAGATGATCCTGAACCATGGCTGCGCTCGCTAGCGCTTGCTTATTGGCGTTTCGCCGAGCAAGGCTGCTACCGCTGGCAGTTGCTGTTTGACTACCCCCTGGCTCAAGAAGGTGAGTTGGATCAGCGCCAGAGTGACCTTATTGAAGCACTGTTTACTCAGGTGGAAACGTCGTTGAAACAGTATCAGCCAGCATTGGATGATCTTGAGGCGCGACGTCTTGGGCGTACCCTCTGGGGGAGTGTCCACGGTTTGGTACAGCTTGGATTAAACGAGCGCCTAGGCTATTGGCAAGGTCAGCAGTTAAAGGTAGATGAACTGCTGGATCAGCTAATGAGCACTGTGCTGGCTGGTTTGCGCCACCGGGAGGCGGCGACGTGACGTGGTGGTTAAAAATGGTTCGCTGCTCACTGCGTCGTGTTATCTATGTCGTTATGCGCGTGTGTTATCGGTTCTCTGTGCATGGCCAAGAGAACGTACCCAAGCGCGGTGCTGCACTGGTAGTCTGTAATCACGTCAGCTTTATGGATGCATTGGTGTTGGGCGGCGGTAGCCCCAGGCCACTGCGGTTTGTAATGGATCAGCCCATCTTTGAATCTCGCTGGCTAAAGTGGTGGTTCCAGCTAGTGGGCGCGATTCCGATTGAGTCTGAACGACATAGCCCTGGGGCGTTGCGTCGAACGCTGGATGAGGTGAGTCACGCGCTTCGCGAAGGTGATGTCGTGATGGTGTTTCCTGAAGGGCGTATCACCCCAGATGGCGATATCCATGCGTTTAGGCGCGGGCTCGAAACTATTCTTGCCCGCGATAACGTGCCGGTAATCCCGGCTGGCTTAGCAGGGCTTTGGGGGTCTTGGACATCGCACTACGGCGGCAAGGCACTCAAAAAGTGGCCATCGCGTTTTCGTGCGCCGGTCAGCTTGCACTTCGGGCCGCCGGTATTGGTTCATGAGGTGGAAGATGTTGCGCTGCGTCGCTATTTAGAGGCCCGTGTGAGGGCGCTCAAGGCGGCGGGCGATAGCGAGATCACCCACCGTTAGATCGTCTACGTTAGCGGCGTGTAATGCGCGGCTTTTGCCAGCAGCGTGCAGAGGTAATTAAGTTGTCGCGGATTTCTAAAATCTCCATCCGCGTATTGCCTATCTGCAAAGAGGCAGGCCCTTCCGGGAACGCTTCTAAATGCTCGAGAATTAAGCCATTTAGGGTTTTAGGGCCGTCAGTGGGCAATTGCCAGCCAAGCATTTTGTTGATCTCACGAATGTTGGCCGTGCCCTCAATTACATGGCTGCCATCATCTTGTCGATGAATTTCTTCATCCTCTGAAACGTCGGTGGTGAACTCTCCGACAATTTCCTCAAGGATATCCTCTAGCGTTACCAAGCCTTCTACATCGCCGTACTCATCAACCACAATGCCAATGCGGCGCTTCTGTTTTTGGAAGTTCAGCAGTTGTGTATGTAGCGGTGTGGATTCTGGAATGAAATACGGTTCCCGCGCTTCTTGGACAATTGCTGCTTTAGTGACTTCGCTACGCGATAAAAAGCGCGCCGCGTTGCGTAGGTGCAGCATGCCTATAATATTGTTGATATCGCCTTTATACACCGGTAGGCGAGTATGTTGGCTGGTGCGAATCTGGGTCAGAATGTCTTCTAGCGTGTCGTCAAGATCGATGCCAAGAACTTCGTGTCGAGGCACCATGATGTCGTTAACCGTGACATTCTCCAGGTCAAGAATCGACAGCAGCATGGCGCGGTGCCGATAGGGAATCAGAGTGCCTGCTTCGTGAACGACAGTGCGTAGCTCATCGCGGGTTAAGCTGTCGCCGCCGTTCTCAACACTTTTAACCCCCATCAGTCGCAACAAGCCATTTGAGATAACGTTGACTAGCCATACCAATGGGTAAAGTAGTTTGAGCAGTGGCTCGAGCCCCAAAGAAGTAGGGTAAGCGATCCGCTCAGGCTTGATAGCCGCGTAGGTTTTAGGTGTGACTTCGGCAAAAATAAGAATCGTAATCGTCAGTAGCGCAGTAGAAATAGCCGGGCCTGAGACGTCACCAAAGAAGTGAATGGCGATGATGGTAGCAATCGAGGCGGCTAAATTATTGACGAAATTATTGCCAATTAGGATGACGCCAATCAATCGATCAGGGCGCGTTAAGAGGCGCATGACACGCTTGGCGCGGCGATCACCGCTGTTCGCTTGATGGCTTAGTCGATAGCGGTTTATCGACATCATGCCTGTTTCAGAACTGGAGAAAAAGGCAGACAGCAATATCAGAATGGCTAGCAGGCCGAACAGTAACCCCAGAGGGAAGTCGTCGCTCAAGTCGAAAGTTCCTTTATGGCGTATTAGGCTCGATTTGTAGAAGTATGGGAGTGGTCTGTCAAGACCACTGATATCAAAGCCAAGTAGGTCAGTGCTGATAACGCTTTGTGCATGTGCTTAGCGATTTAGCAAAATTTCCAGTACAAACTTGCTGCCGAAATAAGCAAGCAGTAGCAGGGCGCATCCGCCTAGCGTCCAGCGTACAGCGCGCATGCCGCGCCAGCCAAAGCGATATCTACCCACTAAGAGCGTGGTAAAAATAATCCACGCCCCCAGCGAGAGTACCGTTTTATGGACCAAATGCTGAGCGAACATATTGTCGAGGAAGATTAGTCCGCTGATGATTGATAGTGTCAGCAACAGGATGCCCGACCATACCAGTTCAAACAGCACTCTTTCCATGGTGGTCAGCGGTGGTAGCGATTGCACAATGCCACGAATATGGTGATGACGCAGTGCTTGGTTCTGCAGGCCAACAAGAACCGCTTGAATTGCTGCAATCGCCAAGACGGCAAAGGCCAACGCAGAACTGACGGCATGCAGTAGAATGCCGGGGGTTAAGCCGCTTTGACTGCCCTGGCTCGGTAACCAGGTAGCAAAAATAAGCGCGATACCTGCGAGAGGGAATAGCACGATGCCAGCGTTGAGCACCGGCTTAAACAGACTGGCGACGAGCACAACGTTGACGGCAACTGCCATCAGAAGCGTTGCGCTGGTAGTGAAGCCAGGTAGCAGCCCTGGTGCTGAGCTAACAAGCTCCACAACCACTGGGATATGCAATAAAAGCCCAAGCGCACCTAGCAAACGCACCATGCCCTGGCGTGGTGGTACGCGACGAAATAAAGTCATGCCCTGCCAGATGGCAGCGGCGACATAAAGTATAAAAGCGATCGTGGCGAAAGGGAGCGCCTGCATGATGCTATCCGTGCGCCTTGCAGCGCGTTGTTGAATCCAGTGTCATCGAATCAACGCTGTGAAAGTCAGCGGTGCTAAATCGTTCAAGCTAGAACAGTTCGCCTACTATAACCAATCATGGCGGCGTCGCACAGCCATCGATAACCAACGTTGACGACCATGGAGACTCGCGCGGCGAGCGCGTATAATCGATTAAACATTCGTCCGGTGTGACCGCCTGGCGACAACGACGGAGGCAGAGGCCCCATGTTTCAGAATCTGAGTGAGCGTCTTTCCCAGACGTTGAAGTCGATCAAAGGCCAAGCGCGGCTAACTGACGACAACATTAAAGACACCCTACGCGAAGTGCGTAAAGCACTACTAGAGGCCGATGTTGCCTTGCCGGTGGTGAAGGCATTTATTGAACGTGTTCGTGAACGCGCTGTTGGCCAGGAAGTCTCGAAGAGCCTTTCGCCAGGCCAGCAATTCGTTAAAATCGTCCAGCAAGAGCTGGAAGCGATTATGGGCGAAGCCAATGAAGGCTTATCCCTAAAAGGCTCGCCTGCTGTCGTGTTGATGGCTGGCCTTCAGGGGGCGGGTAAAACCACTTCTGTTGCCAAACTAGCGCGCTACCTGCGCGAGCGCGAAAAGAAAAAAGTGCTGGTGGTCTCTGCCGACGTTTATCGTCCGGCGGCGATTGATCAGCTAGAGACGTTGGCAAAAGAAGTTCAGGTTGATTTCTTTCCGTCCCGTTCCGATCAGAAACCGGTGGATATTGCCACAGCGGCAATCAAACACGCCAAAATTCAGTTCCATGATGTCGTATTAGTCGATACCGCTGGGCGGCTGGCCATCGATGAAGCGATGATGGCCGAAATTCAGGCACTGCATAAGGCTATTTCACCGGAAGAAACGCTGTTTGTGGTCGATGCCATGACCGGCCAGGATGCGGTGAACACGGCGAAGGCATTTCACGATGCACTACCGCTGACCGGGGTGATTCTCACCAAGGCTGACGGTGATGCCCGTGGTGGTGCGGCACTTTCGGTACGCCATATCACTGGTAAGCCCATTAAGTTCATGGGGGTTGGTGAGAAAGTCGATGCCCTTGAGCCGTTCCACCCGGACCGTGTGGCATCACGGATTCTGGGTATGGGCGACATGCTGTCGCTGATCGAAGAAGCCGAACGCACGGTGGATAAAGATAAAGCCGCTAAGCTGGCCAGTAAGGTCAAGAAGGGCGATGGCTTTGATCTGGAAGATTTTCGTGATCAGTTACAGCAGCTCAAGAAAATGGGTGGCATGGGTGGCCTGCTTGGCAAGCTACCAGGCATGGGGCAAATGGCTGAAATGGCACAAGGCCCTGGTCCGGAAAAAGAGCTTGGCAAGCTGGAAGCGTTGATTAACTCAATGACACCCAAAGAGCGCCGCAAGCCCGATATTATCAATGGCTCGCGCAAGCGCCGTATTGCAGCGGGTGCTGGCCTGCAAGTACCTGACCTGAATCGCCTGCTAAAACAGCATAAGCAGATGCAGAAAATGATGAAAAAAGCAGGCAAAAAAGGCGGGATGCAGAAAATGATGCGCGGCATGTCGGGCATGATGGGCGGCGGCGGGCCGGGTGGTCCTGGCGGTGCGGGTGGCATGGGCGGTATGGGTGGCCCGGGCGGTCTTCCCTGGCGTTAAGCCATTGTTGGTAACGTTGTAACGTGCTTGGCAAGGTTGACGGCTTAAGAGTTTTCTGGCTGTCAGGCTTTCCAAGCAGAGCGCATTTGCGTAGAATGCGGCCTCTTCATGCGTGGGTGTTGGCAAAAATGCGCGAGCATCGCCTTACCATCTGCCAGTGAAGAACCTGATGGTACGCAGCAAATCACTGATTTTAGTCTGCAGTGCCGAGAAAATAGTATGACGAGTGTTCTGTTAGCGATCTGCGCTATTCCACACTCTCGTAACCTCAACCGAAGGATAGTTATCGTATGGTTACCATTCGTTTGGCACGTGGTGGCGCCAAAAAGCGTCCCTTTTATCACCTGACTGTTACTGATTCGCGCAACGCCCGTGACGGCCGTTTCATCGAGCGTATCGGCTTCTTCAACCCGGTTGCCCGTGGTCAAGAAGAGCGTCTGCGCGTTGATCTTGAGCGTGTTACTCACTGGCAGAGCCAAGGCGCCCAGTTGTCTGGTCGTGTTGCTGAGCTGGTTAAAGAAGCGCGTAAACAGGCTTAAGTCTGTTAATGCGTGACTGTTAGTAAGTGATAGTAGGTGATGTTGTCGTTGTAATTTGTTGGAGCGGTCGTCGATGACGCGTTTTGAAACTAGCCATACAGACGACGCACATGTGGTGCTTGGTAAGCTAACTAGCCCTCACGGGATTAAAGGTTGGCTTAAGGTCTACTCCTACACCAATCCCATAGACAGCATCATGGAATACCCAGAATGGTGGGTGCGCCGAGGGGAATCCCTTACGCGCATGACCGTGATTCAGGGGCGTCGGCAAGGCAAGGGTCTTGTGGTGCAGCTAAAAGGTGTTGATGACCGAACGGCAGCCGAAGCGCTGGCGCAAACGGACATTCTGATGCCGAAAGAAGCACTGCCTACGCTTTCCGATGATGAGTATTACTGGCATGAGCTTGAAGGTTTAACTGTCTTCACTCAGTCAGGCGAGCGGTTAGGGCAGGTCAGTTACCTGTTTGAAACCGGCGCAAACGATGTCATGGTGGTGCGCGGTGATAACGACGCAATCGATAAGCGTGAGCGGCTGTTACCTTTCTTACCCGATGATGTAATTGTTGAAATCAGCCTCGAAGATGGCCGCATGGTCGTGAATTGGGATCCTGAGTTTTGAAAAAAGGTTTGAGTAAGCAGTTGTCGAGCGAGCTCACAGTAACTGATTCAACCGTTACTGCAGCCAACGGTGAAGAAAGTAGCTTAACGGATGCTCCCGCTATGTGGATTGGCGTGGTATCGCTGTTTCCAGAGATGTTCGATGCGATTACCCAACAAGGAGTGGTCGGTCGAGCGGTAGAGAAACAGCGCATTGCCCTGGAGTTTTGGAATCCGCGCGATTACGCCACAGACCGCCACCGCAGCGTGGACGATCGCCCTTACGGCGGCGGCCCCGGCATGCTGATGAAGGTAGACACCCTGCGTGCTGCTATCTTTGATGCTCGGCAGCGAGCAGAGCAAGCGACGGGACAATCGCCAACAGTGATCTATCTCTCGCCCCAGGGGCGTAAGCTGGATCAGCAGGGCGTTCAAGCGCTCGCCTCAGCAGGCCCTCTCGTAGTGGTCGCTGGGCGCTATGAAGGCATTGATGAGCGCGTGGTGGAAAGTGACATTGATGAAGAATGGTCAATTGGTGACTATGTGCTGAGCGGCGGTGAGTTGCCGGCGATGGTACTAATTGACGCGGCGGCACGGCTGGTACCCGGTGTGTTGGGCCACCAGGATTCCGCTATCGAAGACTCGTTCAATGATGGCTTGTTAGACTGCCCGCACTATACCCGTCCTGAGACGATCGACGGGCGAAAAGTGCCTGATGTGTTGCTAAGTGGTAATCATGCGGCCATCAAGCGCTGGCGGTTAAAGCAGTCGTTAGGCCGTACATGGCAGCGCCGTCCTGATCTATTGGCAGGGCGCACGCTTGATGCCGAGCAGCAGCGGCTTCTAGACGAGTTTGTCGAGGAACACGCTCTGTCAACTAAGTGATTGTTTTCAATTGCATAGAACAGAGCGGCGGTGCAGGGCGAGTTAGGCAGGTAGTCCATGAGATAGTTAGTCTATGACTACGCACCTGCGTCACCCATAACGACTCCCGCGTAGCTCGCTTCGAGCGCCGGGATCACGGTTTGCCCCTTCCACAACTGCGTGGCAAGCCATTACGTTATTTAGGAGTATGAAAATGAGCAGCAAGAACAAGGTGATCCAGGCGATCGAATCCGAGCAAATGGGTAAAGAGATCCCGGCCTTTGCACCGGGCGACACCATCGTCGTTCAGGTTAAAGTAAAGGAAGGTACTCGTGAGCGCCTGCAGGCGTTTGAAGGTGTGGTTATCGGTAAGCGTAACCGTGGTCTGAACTCCGCTTTCACCGTGCGTAAAATTTCTCACGGTGTTGGTGTTGAGCGTACTTTCCAGACCTACAGCCCGCTGGTTGACTCTATTGAAGTCAAGCGTCGCGGTGACGTTCGTCAAGCCAAGCTGTACTACCTGCGCGAGCGCAGCGGTAAGTCAGCGCGTATCAAGGAAAAGCTGGCTTAACTGCCACTTTTTCACGGGCGCACGCTGTTTTTGACATGCGTAGTTTTTGACATGCGTAGTGCTCGGATACCAAGACCCCGTCACCGCTTTGCGGGGCGGGGTTTTTGTTTGTGTGGTACCACCGTCAAGAGACCGTTAACCTATGAGCGTGATAGATGCCTATCTAGATGCCTTATGGTTGGAGCAAGGGGCAAGCGACCATACGTTAGCGGCCTACTGGCACGACTTAACCGCTTGGCAGCAGCAGCTCGTAAGTGCAGGGGAAACACTGTTAACCCCCTCGCCAGAGCGTTTTAGCGAGTGGTTGGAATTACGCCGAGAACAAGGCTATCAACTGCGTAGCAATGCACGGCTATTATCATCACTACGCAGCTTTTATCGTTGGGCGCGGCTTTATGGGCATATCGCCAGCGACCCATTGGCCAATGTGGCGCTGCCGCAGGTACGCCCTAGCTTGCCGAATACCCTGGAAGAGGAAGAGGTCGAGCGTCTCTTGCTCGCTCCTGATATTAGCACCTCGCTGGGAGTTCGCGACCGCACCATGCTTGAGCTGCTGTACGCCTGCGGGCTACGCGTGTCGGAGCTGGTTGGATTGAGTGGCGATGCGGTCAATCTTCGTCAAGGGGTTGTTCGTGTTAGGGGTAAGGGCGATAAAGATCGGCTGGTGCCAATGGGTGAAGAGGCTGCCGAGTGGATAGAGCGTTACCTAAAAACGGCGCGGCCCGCGTTGATGCAAGACCCTACTCGGCCTGCACTGTTTCCTGGGCGAGCAGATAAAGCCATGACCCGGCAAACATTTTGGCACCGTATTAAAGTCCACGCTATCACTGCGGGAATTACTCGTCCCTTGTCACCTCATACGTTGCGTCACGCATTTGCGACTCATTTATTGAATCATGGTGCTAATTTGCGGGTCGTACAGCTGTTGTTAGGCCATAGCGACCTATCTACAACGCAAATTTATACGCATGTTGCCCAGGCGCGCCTGGAGCAACTGCATGCCGAACACCATCCGCGAGGTTGAAGATACAATGCATCAACGTATGTCTTTAGTTGCTAGATCCTGTGTTCCCTGGCTGGCGTTGGCGGGCTGTTTGCTGCCTGTAGTTGCCAGTGCTGATGCCGTGCCCGAACATCTGACGGAGAATTTACAAGTTAATGGCCAGTCAATGCCGGTGGAGCAGGTAAATGCAACGCCAATAGACGGGGTGTATCACGTTATCTTGGAAAGCGGAGAGTCTTTTTACTCCAATGCCGATGGCAGTTACTTTTTGGTAGGGGACCTCTATCAAAACGCGGATAATGGTCTGATTAACTTAACTGAACAGGCGCGTAACCAGGAAAGGGCAGCGGCACTTGCTTCCATGCCAATAAGCGAGCGAGTGGTTTTTCAGGGGGTTGATGAGCCTAAAGCCACAGTAATCGTATTTACCGACCCAACCTGCCCTTACTGTGAACGTTTGCATGAAGTGGTGCCTGAGCTTAACGAACGGGGCATTGCGGTGCACTATATGGCATTTCCACGCGCAGGCATGGGAAGTGGAGCTGCGACGACACTGGAGCAAGTATGGTGTTCGGATAACCGCAGCGAGGCCATGACGCAAGCTAAGCAAGGCCAAACGCTTGAGGCTTCGGCAAACTGCGATAACCCCGTTGCCGATCAGTACGAATTAGGTAAAGTTGTGGGTGTGCAGGGTACGCCCGCGATTGTGTTACCCAGCGGGCAAATGGTGCCGGGGTTTGTACCCCCCGACCGGCTCGTTAGCATGTTAGGCTTGGAAGACGAATAACGTCACGAGAAGTGACGAACGTTAGCGCTGAGACACTGATTTAAGAGGCGGCACCTATGGGTGCCCATCACGAAAGGGGAAGTATTTTGAAACCGGTAAGAGTAGGCATTTGTGGGTTAGGTACGGTCGGTGGCGGTACATTTAACGTATTAACACGTAACGCTGATGACATTAGCCGTCGTGCAGGCCGCCCGATTGTGATTGAGCAGGTTGCCCACCGCAGTATTCATCCTGACTGCGATATTACCGGCATTAATGCAACCTCTGACGTGTTTGAGGTGGCTAACAACCCCAATGTGGATGTGTTGGTAGAATTGATCGGTGGCTACGATATCGCCCGTGAATTGGTACTGACGGCCATTGAGAACGGCAAACACGTTGTGACTGCCAACAAGGCATTGATTGCTGTTCACGGTAATGAAATTTTCCGCGCTGCTCATGAGAAAGGCGTCATTGTTGCCTTTGAAGCGGCTGTAGCCGGTGGTATTCCGGTCATCAAATCGCTGCGCGAAGGCCTTGGCGCCAATCGTATCGAGTGGGTTGCGGGCATCATTAATGGCACCGGCAACTACATCCTCACTCATATGCGTGATGAAGGCCGCGCTTTTGAAGACGTATTGGCCGAAGCCCAGGCGCTAGGCTATGCAGAGTCTGACCCTACCTTCGATGTGGAAGGTATCGATGCCGCTCATAAATTGACTATTCTGGCATCAATTGCCTATGGCGTGCCGCTGCAGTTTGATAAAGCCTTCACCGAAGGTATTTCTCGCATTACCGCTGAAGACGTCGAGCAGGCTGATAACCTGGGCTACGTGATTAAACACCTGGGCCTTTCGAAACGTACCGATCAAGGCTTGGAGCTACGGGTTCACCCGACGCTGATCCCTAAAGAGCGTCTGCTGGCCAATGTACACGGTGTTAAAAATGCCATCGCCGTGATGGGCGATGCGGTTGGCCCGACGCTCTACTACGGCGCGGGCGCGGGTGCTGAGCCGACGGCTTCCGCTGTTGTCGCTGACCTGCTTGATGTTGCCCGTGATATCGCCACCGACCACCGCTATCGCGTTCCTTACCTAGCGTTTAGCGGTATCGACGACGATGCAAGTCAACTGCCGATTATGCCAATGGAAGACATCATCACGGCGTACTATTTACGCTTGCTGGCCGTTGACCGCCCGGGCGTGCTGGCGCGTGTTGCCACCATTCTGGCTGAGCAAGGCATCTCTATTGAAGCGCTAATACAGAAAGAAGCCACCGAAGGCGAACTGGTGCCGATCATTTTGCTGACGCATCGCACAAAAGAGAAACAAATGAACGATGCTATCCGTGAAATCGAGTCCATGGCGGATATTGCTGGGCCTGTTACCCGTATTCGCGTTGAAAGTCTGAGCGAAGGGGAGTAACTCATGCGTTATATCAGCACGCGCGGCCAAGCGCCCGCGCTCTCCTTCGAAGAGGTCGTGTTAACCGGGATGGCCAGCGACGGCGGACTTTATGTGCCGGAAACGCTGCCCGAATTCTCTAAGGAAGAGCTAGCCAGCATGGCTGGCCTTTCCTATGCCGAGATTGCTTTTCGGGTCATGAAGCCGTTTGTAAATGGTGAGATTGACGACGATACCTTCCGTCGCCTGGTGACAGAAGCCTACGCCACGTTCAATCATGACGCCGTTGTGCCGTTAAAGCAGCTGGATGCCAACCACTTTCTGCTAGAGCAGTTCCACGGCCCAACGTTGGCGTTTAAAGATGTCGCGCTGCAGCTGTTAGGGCGCCTGCTGGATCACTTCCTGAAAAAGCGTGGCGAGCGTGCCGTGATTATGGGGGCGACGTCTGGGGATACCGGATCGGCGGCCATTGAAGGCTGTCGCCACTGCGATAACCTCGATATTTTTATTCTCCACCCGCACAATCGCGTTTCAGAAGTCCAGCGCCGCCAAATGACCTCGGTGCTGGCCA
Organism: Halomonas sp. TD01; assembly: GCF_923868895.1. Classification (GTDB taxonomy): domain Bacteria; phylum Pseudomonadota; class Gammaproteobacteria; order Pseudomonadales; family Halomonadaceae; genus Vreelandella. The sequence continues at coordinate 722,355 of NZ_OV350343.1, read as the reverse complement.
ACAACGTTTTTAATATTGCTATCGAAGGTAACTTCGATGATGCTCAAGCAATGGTCAAGGCGAGCTTTGCTAATCAGGATTTCTTGAATGGCACGCGGCTAGTGGCAGTGAATTCGATCAACTGGGCGCGCATCATGGCGCAGATCGTTTACTACATTGCCGCTGGCGTTGCATTGGGTGCGCCTCAGCGGGAAGTGAGTTTCTGCGTCCCGTCGGCTAACTTTGGTAACGTCTTCGCAGGCTATATGGCCTATAAGATGGGGCTGCCGGTGAAGCAGTTTATTATTGCCACCAATGCCAACGACATTTTGCATCGTACGCTTGCCGCCAACGATTTTTCCAAGAAAGAGTTGGCAGCGACCCTCGCGCCTTCAATGGATATCGTTGTCTCGTCAAACTTTGAGCGTTTGCTGTTTGATGCTTATGACCGCGATGGGGGCGCTGTGGCAGCGCTGCTAGAACGCTTCCAGCAAGAGCCTACGGCGCTTGCCGATGCACCATTGGCCAAGTTGCGCGAAAAATTCGCCAGCCACAGCGTTGATGATGCGACCATTCTGGAAGTCATTCGTGAAGCCCATCACCGTACAGGGGAGATTCTTGACCCCCATACGGCCACTGGCTATCGCGCTGCCGAGCGCGCACGAGTGGATACCACAACGCCAGTGATTACGCTGGCTACCGCGCATCCAGCGAAATTTGCTGAAGCCGTGGTTAAGGCGGGCTTCCAAGGCGTGCCGTTACCCACTCATATGGATGACCTGCTGGAGCGCGAAGAGCGTTACACGGTGCTGCCAGCTGAGCTGAGTGCCGTGCAGCGGTTCGTCGCTGACAATCGGCGCTGAGGCGTCATGGCCGACGAACTAACACTCACGCAAAATGCCAACCAACCACGCTTAGAGCCTCGTCCACTGGACGAGGCTGTCTACGCACGTGCCCAAGCGGAAGGTTTAAGCGAGCTACAAGCGCGGCTATTGGCTTCACGCCTGCCGGGCTACACGGGCGAGCTCGTTCCGCTGATTGCGCCGAGCCTGCGTTACTTGGCGCATCCAGAAAAGTTAGCCGACGGCCGCCGTGCCGCTGAACGTATTGCTCAGGCAGTGGCAGAAGGTGAATCTATCGGCATTCTCACCGATTACGACGTGGACGGTATTACCTCCCACGTGGTGATTCGGCGCACGTTGGTGGAGCTGTTTGGCGTACCCGAACACAAGTTACATAGTTTGATTGGCCACCGTATCCACGATGGCTATGGCATTAGTCTGCCGCTAGTGGAGCGCGCACTTGGTTTAAAACCGCTGCCCTCGCTGGTGATTACCGCTGACTGTGGTAGTTCAGATGAGCCGCGTATTGCACGGTTGAAAGCCGCTGGTATTGATGTAGTCGTCAGCGACCACCACGCGCTGCCGCTGGAAGGCCCACCGTCTTCTGCCTATGCCTGCGTTAACCCGACACGCAGTGATTGTGACTATCCCGATAAAACGATCGCTGGGTGCATGGTGGCATGGCTTTTGATGTCGCTTGCCCGTGGCGTGTTGATTGAATGGGGGGCATTGCCTGACGCAACTCCTAAGCTGTCGCCATGGCTTTCTTACGTCGCGCTGGGCACCGTAGCGGACTGTGTTTCGCTGGGCGGTAGTCCGGCTAACCGCGCAGTAGTTAACTACGGATTAACGCTGATCAACCGTATGGATGCTGCCTGTTGGCGCGCCATGGCGGCGCGGCTTGGGGCAGATAGTGTGCCATTTAACGCTGAAACGCTGGCGTTCCAAATGGGGCCACGAATTAACGCTCGCTCACGGCTGGATGACCCCTATGCGGCGTTACACTTTATGCTCGCGGAAAGCGATAGTGTCGCCAATCGTCAGCTAGAAGTGCTTGACCAAGACAACCAGTCCCGCAAGGCGATTGAGGCGGACATGGCGGAAGAAGCGCGTGCACTTGCTGTGTCTACGCTGGAAGCTAATGAGCCGGCGGTGGTGGTACTGCTGGAAGATGGCCACCCTGGTGTGCAGGGGATTGTCGCTTCGCGGCTAGTCCAGGCCTATGGTCGCCCCGCGTTGGTGCTGACCCGCGCGGCGGCGCCCAATATGTTGACCGGTTCTGGCCGCTCGATTGATGGCCTGCACCTGAGAGATGCGTTGCAACGCACCTTTGAGCTAGCACCCGAGGCGCTACCGCGCTTTGGCGGCCATAGTGGGGCGGCGGGTGTCGGCGTACCAAGAGAACAGTTAGCGGCCTTTAAAACTGCTTTTTTACAGGCCGTTGGTGAGCAACTGGGCGATACACCGCTTTATCCGCGGCTATGGACAGATGGCGAGCTCTCTACGTCGCAGCTATCTCTGTTAACGCTAAGCGAAGTTGAAGCGCTTGGCCCTTACGGGCGTGAGTTTGACCCGCCACTATTTGAAGGGCGCTTTATTGTTGAAGCACTACGCCCAGTAGGTGCTGAAGGTTCTCACCTGATGATGGAACTTTCCATGGGCGCGGTGACTAGCAAAGCGATTTGGTTCCGGGCGTTAACGCCAGGGGAGCTCCCCTCATTTAGCGTGGGCGACACGCTGCACTGCGCCTATAAGCTCAATCGCAACCGCTGGCGAGGACGAGAGTCATTGCAGTTGATGGTAGAACACGCCAGCCCTGTCTAATCCTCTTTGCTATTCGCGGATTTTAGTCAGTGGACAACATCGTTTGATGGTTGAATAAGACAGGAAACTTGGTATGTCAGACTCGCTTAGTGGTAGCCATGTGGCTGCCAGACCGTCACGTATCCTGTTTTTCCCTCTGGGGTGGGTGCTTGCGCATACAGTGCGTTGTATCGAGATAGCCAACGTACTTCGCCAACGTGGGCACGAGGTGATTTTCGCGGGTGATGATCCTAACCATCCCAGCTCTCGCTTGAGCCTTGTTCAGGAAGCAGGGTTCCCTCTTATCTATGCTCGAGAGCCGAATCTTCCCGATATATGGATACGCTTCCAACGTCTTGGCTGGAAAGCCTCCTTTTGGGATATGGTGCACCTACGCTATTGGGCGCCTCTAACCAAGATTATTGAGTCCCAGTTGCAGGCTATCGAACAGGTCAAACCTGATTTAGTGGTGGGTGATGCCACGGTAAGTGCCAGCACCGCTGCGTATATTGCCGGCGTCCCGTGTGCTGGCATCATGAATGGCTATGCCGCAAGACTGTTAACGCCGCCAACACCTACTTACTACGCTGCTAAAGGCTTAGACCGCTATTTACTGTCTGGTATCAGACGGCGACTTTATCAGAAGTATCAGCGGCCAGACCGAAATGCCTTTGACATGCTCTATCACATGCCAATGATTTCGCCTGATTTACCAGGGCTCTACAGCTTGCCTAAACGGTTTCGCGATTACCATATGGTAGGGCCGATCTCCCCAGATCTAACGGCCCCGTTACCTGAATGGTTTGATGAGCTCCAAGATGGCACGCCCAATATTTATATCACCATGGGGTCAACAGGGTTGCTAGAGCACTTCCTGCGCAGCACGTATCCCACGTTGGGAGCGCTGCCTTACCGTTTTATGGTGACCACCGGTGGTCAGGTAAGCGAAGAGGTGATGGATGCTGCCCCGAGTAATTTCCGTTTTACGCGCTATGCGCCTGGCTCGCAGCTCTTGGCTCATGCACGAGCAATGCTATATCACGGTGGCAATGGCAGTATGTATCAGTCATTAGCGGCGGGTGTGCCAATGCTGGCGCTGCCTGCCCACTATGAGCAGCGTCTCAATGCTCAAATTGGCGTGCGCCAAAAATTCGGCTTGCAGATGTCAGTGCGTAGAATTAATCCCAATAAATTGGTGCGACAGCTAGAGCGACTAATGCATGAGCCTGTATTTCGTCAATCTGCCCAGCGTTTTTCAAGCGCCGTGCAGAAAGCAAATGGGGCAGCCAATGCCGCCAATATACTAGAGAGTGCTTTGGGTCGCTGATGAAATAAGATCCATTGAGCGTCGGAAATACGTTCTCCCTTCCCGGTGATTCTCTGTAAAGACACTGACGTTGCAGAGTCTCTTGGAAGAAGTGCTCGAATAACTCTACAAAAGGACATCCTCATGCGGGACGATCTGCCTAAAGATCCGCATAAATACTATGAAGATATGATGGCCATGGTACTTGGCACGCTGTTTGTTGCTTTAGGTGTGGCATTTTATACCCACTCGGTATTGATCACTGGCAGCACTGCTGGGATGGCGCTGCTATTTAATTACATCACCGGGTGGGGGTTTGGCATTTGGTTTTTCGCGATTAACCTGCCTTTTTACTATTTAGCGGTGAAGCGGATGGGTTGGAGTTTTACGCTGCGCACGTTTGTCGCTATTGGTCTTGTGTCGCTATTTTCCGAACTAACCCAAGGCTGGGTGCAGTTTGCCAGCGTGCCATCGCTATACGCCGCGTTGATGGGCGGCGCGCTGATGGGTATTGGTATGCTAATGCTATTTCGTCACCGTACCAGCCTGGGTGGTATCAATATTCTGGCGCTATACCTGCAAGAAAAGCACGGCCTGCGGGCAGGCTATGTGCAGTTGGGTATCGATGGGCTAATTTTGCTGGTGGCACTGACTCAACTTCCGTTAGACCGTGTGGGCTATTCGGTCATCGGCGCCGTTACCCTCAATCTGATTATCGCCCTGAATCACAAACCTGGGCGCTATATTGGGGTTAGTTAAACGAACCTAACGGCATAGGCAATCCCAGAACAACCAAAAAATGCACATGCCGCTGCATCAAGTGCCTGAATATGCAGCGGCATTAGGCTGCTTGTTGCAGTAGATTTATGTTAAAAAGAATTTCCGACGCAGTGTCTCCGGTCGCGAAAAATACATACTTCGTTAGGGTTCCCGCGTATAAAAGCGTCTTCCAATATACATATAGTAGGGCTGTAGATAATGCATCACGTTAGTACGTCACGCAAAACGACAACAATAACAACAAGCGGAGATGACTATCAGCAGCTTGCTGAGGCGCTAAAGCGGGCGGAACGCCTGGAGCCTCCGGTCAGTGTAACGCCTGTTTCAGCTAGTAAAGGCATCATGCATCGCATGCGGCGGGCTCAGAATAATTTACTTTCTGTCTGGCGGGAAGAAGACTACTCAATACGCACTTCGCGTATTTCATTGATGAATCAGGACTATGTTCTGTGTAATAGCCCTGATACGGTTCGACGCATTTTCCTTGAACAACATGACAACTATGACCGCAAAAGTCCTCAAATGCGGCGCGCACTGGAACCTCTACTTGATGATGGGTTGTTTGTCAGCGATGGCGATTTGTGGCGCCAGCGCCGACGCCAGTGCGCGCCATCGCTAACTAACGCTCTGTTACCTGGTTTCTGTACCACCATGACCGCCTCTGCGGAGGAGACTGCCAAGCGATGGGCCCAGCATCCATCAGATGCGCCCATTGATATGCTTACTGAGATGGCTCATTTAACAGCGCGTATCATTGGCCGAACGATTTTTGGGGATGACACCACCGACGAAGAAGCAGAGCAAGTGGTGGCTGGTTTTACCGAATATCAGCGTCATTCTGAGCATTTAGATATGGCCAATATGCTGGGATTGCCGTTTTTAAGTTTGCTAGGTAATCCGCTGCGAAGAGCGCGTACGCGCTATTCAGCAAAACAAGTGCATGAAATTATCGATCGAATTATTGACCGCCATACGCAGAGATCAGGGCCGGGGCAGCATAGTCTGGTAGATAGCTTTATGGCGTCTATGAAAGATGGCGAAGATAACGGCTGCCCGATGGGGCGGAAAGCGGTGCGTAATGAAGCGATTGTCATGTTTATGGCCGGACATGAAACCACGGCTAACGCATTGGCTTGGTGCTGGTATTTGCTTGATTATGATCGACAGGCCATGGCGCGACTACAGCATGAGCTAGATGAAGTGCTCGGTGGTAGAACGCCGTGCTACGAAGATGTCGCTAAACTGCCGTACACAATGGCTGTGTTCGAAGAAGCCATGCGGCTGTACCCGCCGGTACCGATGCTAAGCCGCCAAGCTCGAGGTAACGATAAGGTGCGCAATCGCGATGTGCGAGAAGGGACCGTTTTGCTCGTATCCCCTTGGTTGCTGCACCGGCATCGTAAATTGTGGGAGGCGCCCGATCATTTTGTTCCAGAGCGTTTTCTTCCAGAGGCTCCACGTCCAGACAAATTTGCTTATCTACCCTTTAGCGTGGGGCCACGTGTTTGTCTCGGAAAACGCTTTGGGCTATATGAGGGAGTACTCTGCTTGGCAACATTAGCCCAGCACTTCACGCCTAAACTAGTTCCTGACCACCAGGTAAGCATAGAGTGCCGGCTGACGTTACGTCCTCAAGGTGGTCTACCGATGATGCTACAACCACGATGAAACTGCCTATCAAGCGCTAAGCCAAAACCACCATACGATAGTGGCAATCAGGCCGATCCCGGCCAAGTTAATCAATAGGTTCATGAGGCCTCCTGTTGGGCGGTTTTCCAAAGCCTTAATCGATTGGCGTTGCTGACCACGGTAATTGATGACAGCGACATGGCTGCACCGGCAATGATGGGTGACAGCAGCATGCCGGTGAACGGATAAAGCAGGCCTGCGGCAATCGGGATGCACAGCACGTTATAGCCAAAGGCACCGACTAGGTTCTGCTTGATGTTGGTTAGTGTCGCTCGGCTTAACTCAATGGCGGTGGCCACACCGTGTAGCGAACCGCGCATCAAGGTGATTCCGGCGCTCTCCATGGCGATGTCGGTGCCCTGGCCTATGGCAAAACCCACGTTGGCGCGGGCCAGAGCTGGGGCATCGTTAATGCCATCACCTACCATGCCTATGACTTCTCCTGCCTGTTGGCGACGCTCAATTTCCGCGTGTTTATCATCTGGCGTCATACCTGCTTTAAACTCGCTAATCCCGACTTCCTGCGCCACCGCAGCAGCGGTGTGTTCATTATCGCCGGTGAGCATGACGACGGTTAATCCATCTTCTTGTAGGCGTTTTACAGCGGCAGCGGCGTCAGCACGCAGCGGGTCACTGATGCCGAATAGCGCAACTAGCTCGCCATTGGCTGCCAGGTATACCAATGAACGCGCTTTCGCTTCTAACTGACGCACGTTCTCTTCTGCGGGGGTCAGGTCCACGCCAGCCTCTTCCAGTAGGCGGGCATTGCCCAGCAGCAGTGAGTCGCCTGCTTGGGTGCTGCCTTTCACGCCGCCACCGGTGACACTATCAAACGTATTCAGTGTTTCAGCGGGGGCATTATGCGCTTCGGCATAAGCCGTTAGTGCATTTGCTAACGGGTGTTCCGAACGGCTTTCCAGAGCGGCTATCCAGGCTAGCACTTGCGAAGTGTCATTATGTAGCACGGTCGCATCGGTCACCTGGGGTTTGCCTTCTGTCAGTGTGCCGGTTTTGTCCACCACTAAGGTGGTGATCTGGCTGGCGGTCTGCAGCGCTTCGCCGCTTCTTACCAGTACACCGTGCTCAGCGGCTTTACCGACCCCAATCATGGTAGAAATCGGTGTTGCCAACCCTAAAGCGCAGGGACACGCGATAATCAGCACCGTGGTGGCGGTCACCAGCATATGGATCACCACAGGTGCGGGGCCGACGTTAAACCAGATCAGTGCGGTTAGTACGGCGATTATCATGACACTGGGGACAAAAATTCCCGATATCTTATCGGCCAGTTCGCCAATTGGCGGGCGAGAGTTTTGAGCGCTGGCGACCTGTTCGGTAATGCGCCCCAGGCGGGTGTCGCTGCCCACACGAGTGGCGCGATAGACCAAGCTGCCATTGCCGTTAACCGTGCCCGCGCTGACGTCGTCATCGGCGCTTTTGTGAGCGGGCAGTGGCTCACCGGTGAGCATGGATTCATCGATGTAGCTTTGGCCGTCGAGTACGATGCCATCCACCGGCAGCCGTTCTCCAGGGCGCACGCGGATGTGATCGTCTATCGCTACGTCGTCGACGGGCAACTCCTGCTCTTGGCCATGTCGAATCACGCGCGCCGTTTTCTCTTGTAGATCGAGAAGGCGCTTCAGTGCGCTGCTGGTGCGTCCGCGGGCCCGTAGCTCCATAGCGTTGCCAAGTAGAATCAGCCCGATCACCATGGCCGATGCTTCAAAGTAGATGCCGTGGGCGACGTCAGGCAGCCAAGGGGCAAAGAGTACAACCATCATTGAGTAGAGCCAGGCAGTGCCGGTGCCCATGGCCACGAGCGTGTCCATATTGGCTTGGTGGTGCTTGAACTGTTTCCACGCGTTGGTAAAAAAGTGTCGTCCTGGAAACGCTAAAATGGCCAGGGTGAGCAAGCCAATGACTAGCCAATAAAGGCGACCCATTCCCATTGGGTGTGGGTGGTAAACAAACATGCTCAGCATAAGCGGAATAGCTAGCGCTAACGACAGCATACTGCCACGTAGGCGCTGGCGATAGGTGACTGCCTCTTGGGCTTCACGAGTGCGTTCGGCCTCGCGCATATCGACAATGGGCTCGGCGCGGTACCCCGCGGCTGCCACGGCGTCAATCAGTGTCTTGCGCTCGGCACTACCCGTTACCTGGGCGGTGTGGGTGCCAAAATTGACCGAGGCGGCGGTAACGCCCGGTGTGTTGGCCAATGCCTTTTCGACGCTATTCACGCAGCCTGCGCAGGTCATGCCGCTAATCAATAGCCTCTGCTTAGGAGCATTGTTGGTTGTCTCGTTTTCAGTCGTCTTTTTGTCATTAGTTTTATCTGTCGTTTGCGTAGTTTGACTATCCGCAGGCGGTTGAGCCTCGCTGCTGGGGGCGCCCGCGGGATAGCCCGCTTCAGTTAATGTGCTGTCCAGCGCCTCGTCTTCTAACGTGCTGGTAACTTCCAGGCGTTTGTCTGCGGGAAAGCCTTCTACGACGGCGTTAGGGTCTGCGGCTTGAATCGCCTCGCGCATGCGCTTTACGCAGCCCTGGCAGTTCATGCCCGGCACGGTGCGAATCAGCGTTTGTGGCTGCAGGGTGTGTGATTGCATTGTGCCTCCTCGGGAAAACTTTCAATTAAACGACATAGGCTATGGCCGTCTGGCATGCCATCGGGCATGTGTTGCCAGCTCTCTAGCGCCTGCTCCATACGTTGGGCGAGTGCTTCAAGTTCGGCGATGCGCGCGCGGATTTGTGGTAGCCGATGGGTAAGTAGGTCGCGCACCAACGGGCATGGGGAGTCTCCTTGATCGGCGTGAGCCAGGATGTCGCGAATTTCCGCCACACTAAAACCGAGCTTGCGTGCTCGTTGAATAAAGTGCAGCCGCTCTAAGTCAGTCGTTGAAAATAACTGGTAACCGTTATCAGGGTGGCGTGTTGGTGCTAGTAACCCCTCACGGGTGTAATGACGAACCGTTTCAGCGGTAACGCTACCGCGTTTGGCAAGCTCACCGACCTTCATCGCTCCAGGCGGCATAACGTCCTCTGCGTGGAAGTTGTGATGTTTTTTAGTGTAAAACCTATGGGTCACACATAGGTCAAGCGATATTGAGGCCTTCAGCCGAAATGACTAAAACACTGATTTAAAACACTCGTTCGACTAATGTATAAGTCAAAACCGAAATAAAACGCTCGTTTGCCCTTGATCCCAAGCGGTCATTGGGCCAAAACTGACGTGTTAGAACAAAGAGGGTGGATGGAAGTATCCATCGGATCATTGGGAAGAGAGGCCCACTATGCATAATAAATTTAAAAAGCTTACCTTGGCGGCCGCAGTAGCCTCAGTCGCTTTTGCTAGTCAGGCACAAGCAGGCGGATATCAAATCAACGAGCAGAGCGTCAGTGGCCAGGGGTATGGGCATGCAGGACGTAGCTCAAATGTACATGATGCGACCATTGTGTACGGTAACCCGGCGGGCATGTCGTTCCTTGACCGTGCTCAAATTACGGCAGGTGGCACGTTCCTAAACGTAAATAGTGACATCACGAATGTACGTGCCTCACAGAGTAGCCCTGCTTTCCTGCAAGCGACAGGAGGCGCGACAGATACGTTGCCAGTGGCGGGTTCCAACGATGGCGATATGGTGCCGGGCACATTAATTCCCTTCGCATTCTATGCGCATCCTGTTAACGAACAGTTGGCCTTTGGTTTCGGGGTATACGCGCCATTTGGTTCGAAAACCGAATACGAAAATGGCTTCCAGGGGCGTAACCAGGGCAATTACACCGAAGTAAAAGTGATGACGGCCCAGCCAACGGTTTCTTATCGCTTCAATGAGCAGTGGTCTGTTGGTGCTGGTCTTACCTATAATCGCGTAGAGGGTGAACTACGCCGTCAGGTACCAGTGGCAACACCGCTAGGCCTTTCTGAAGTGGATTCACGTGTGGAAGGTGATGATGAGGCCTGGGGTTATAATTTAGGTATCATCTATCAGCCTGCACCCGAAACTACGCTCGGCTTAACGTACCGCTCCAAAGTGGATTTCAATCTGGAGGGCAGCTTTACGGCGAATTCACCTGTGCTAGATCAGTTAGGGATTGGCACAGTAACGGATACCGCAGCGCTGGATTTAACAACGCCTGAAACCGTCAACTTCTCACTTACCCAGCAAATGACTGATCGCTTAAAGCTGATGTTTGGTGCTTCCTGGGCACGCTGGAGCCGCTTTGACCAGATTTTGGTCACTGGCACTGAGCGTGGTGAGATTACTAACGAGCAGCAGAACTACTCTAATGCTTGGGCATTCTCTACCGGTGGCGAGTATCAGTTAACCCCGACGCTGGCGCTGCGCGCCGGTGTGGCGCTGGACTTTACGCCAACTCAGGATGCCACTCGGAGTGTGCGTATCCCCTCTGACGACCGTCGCATTTTCTCGATTGGTGCAGGCTGGAGTCCCACGCCTGATCTAACCTTGGACGTTGCCTACTCGTACCTTACCGAGCGCAGCACCCAGGTTGATCAAAGCAAAACCGACAGCTTCACTGTGGCAGGACAGCAAACGCCGCCGATTACCTCTAACTACTCAGCAGACTATAAAAACGAAGCCCATGGTTTCGGTGCTCAGCTTACCTATCGCTTCTGATGATAAGCTGACTGCTTGACTCGTTTTACCTATAAACCCGGCGTAAGCCGGGTTTTTTCGTTCAATGCCCACAGGGTTGCAACTACTAGCTACTGGTTAGTAGGTGAGCAGCTATGCACTGCTTTCCAGGAAGGCGGCGCGCATCAGTTCGCGGGTATAGGTTTGACGGGGAGCGCTGAATAGTGAGGCAGTATCGCGTTGCTCGATGATTTCTCCTTGTCGCATCACAATCACTTCATCAGCCAGCGCACGCACGACCGCGAGGTCATGACTAATAAACAGGTAAGTCAACCCGTGGCGTTGTTGTAAGTCACGTAATAGCTGAATGACGGTCATTTGAACCGAGCGGTCTAAAGCTGAGGTGGGTTCGTCAAGCAGCAGAAACTCGGGTTTGACGACCAGAGCCCGGGCGATTGCAATCCTTTGGCGCTGTCCACCCGAGAACTCATGTGGGTAGCGGTGTCGGTGGGCAGGGTCTAGAGCGACTTCCTCAAGGGCTTGGACGACGAGGGTCTCGCGTTCGGCTCGACGTAACAGCGGTTGGTGAACGCGTAATCCTTCGCCAATAACGTCACCTACGGTCATTCGGGGTGAAAGCGAGCCAAAGGGGTCTTGGAAAACCACTTGCATACGCGACCTTAGCGGCCGCATTCCAGCGCGGTCAAGGCGAGCTACGTCGATGTCATCGAAGCAGATATCGCCGCTGCTTTTCACCAGCCGAAGAAGCGCACGGCCTAACGTGGTTTTTCCTGAACCCGATTCGCCAACAATGCCTAGGGTTTGCCCTCGCCGCAGAGTGAGATCAATGCTTTTCACTGCCTCGAAATAGCGGTCGGGGCCAAAAAGGCGCTTTTTGATAGGAAAGCGGACATTAATGTTTTCTGCTTTCAGCAGGATGGGGGCTGAGTTGGGGATAGCTTCTTTATGGCCGCTTGGGTTGGCGGCGATAAGCATTTGGGTGTAAGAGTGCTGGGGCGATTGAAATAGCGTGTCAGTTTTTCCCGCTTCTACTATTTTGCCTTGCTGCATTACGCACACACTATCTGCTAAATGTCTGACAACACCAAGGTCGTGGGTGATAAACAGGATAGCCATGCCGTAGCGGGCTTGAAGGTCTTTAAGGAGCGTAAGAATCTGCGCCTGCACAGTGACATCAAGGGCGGTGGTTGGTTCGTCGGCAATCAGCAGTTTGGGCTCACAGGCCAGTGCCATAGCAATCATCACCCGCTGACGCTGGCCTCCCGACAGCTCATGGGGATAGCTATTGATGCGCCGCTCAGGCTCCGGAATGCCTACCTGAGCGAGGAGTTCAAGTGCTCGCTGGTGAGAGCTTCCCCCCCGCAAGGTTGTGTGCTTATGCAGCACTTCACGGATTTGTCTCCCAATTCGGTGCATTGGGTTGAGTGAGGTCATTGGCTCTTGGAAAATCATCGAGATCTCATTACCACGGATGGCCCGCAAGCGCTGGCGGCTGACCGCTAGCAAGTCTTCATCGCCAGAGCCGCCATGCCAGTTAATTTTGCCCGTGGAGCGAGCCAGTTCGGGCAGTAGCCCCATGGCGGCGGTTGATGTGATCGACTTGCCGGAGCCAGATTCGCCGACTAAAGCCAGTGTCTCACCCTGATAAATGGTAAAGCTGACGTCGTCGACGGCGGTAACGGTACCATCGGGAAGATCGAATTCGACTCGTAAACGGTCAAACTCCAGTAGTGGTTGGGACATGAAGCCTCCGTGCATTTTCCTAACGCGTCTTGGGGTCTAGGGCGTCACGCAGACCGTCCCCTAAAAAGTTTAAGCACAACAGTGTGATAGCGAGAAACGCAGAGGGCACAATGAGCATCCATGGGGCCGTTTCCATCATGTCTTTGCCTTCGCTAATCAGTACTCCCCAACTGGTCAACGGTTCTTGAACACCTAGCCCCAGAAAAGAAAGAAAACTTTCCAGCAAAATGACCTTGGGTACGGTGAGGGTGACATAGATGATGACAGGCCCAATGGCATTGGGAATGAGGTGGCGTGTGACTATCTTAAAGCTGCTTACGCCTAGCGCGTGTGCTGCTTCGACGAACTCGCGACGCTTCAAAGCGAGTACTTGTCCGCGCACTATGCGCGACATGTCGAGCCACTCAACGGCGCCGATGGCCGCGTAGATCAGCAGGATGTTACGCCCAAAAACCACCATCAGCAGGATCACCATAAACATAAATGGCAGTGAGTACATGATGTCGACAAACCGCATCATTAGGTTGTCAACGCGGCCACCGAAGTAACCGGCAACCGCTCCGTAGAGAACGCCGATAACCAGGGATACCAAGGTGGCGACGATAGCGACGGAGAGTGAGATTTGCCCTCCGTAGAAGACGCGAGTGAGTAGGTCACGGCCATTGGAGTCAGTGCCTGCGTAGTGGCCGCTTTCAAAGTTTGGCGGCGCCAAAAAGGCGCTCCAATCCACTTCATCAAGTGCCCAGGGCGTTAGCAAGGGGCCTAGTAGGCAAACTAAGGAAATTGCTACGAGGAGTACAAGACTCGTTGTCGCAGCACTGTTTTGGCGAAGCCGTCGCCAGGCATCACGCGCTAGGCTGTTGCCGACAGCTGGAGGAGTTAGCGTTGCATTATTCATTATCATAGCGAATCTGCGGGTCCAGAGCCGAGTAGAGTAAATCGACGATTAAGTTAAAAAATACAATTAAGCTGCCATAAAAAACGACGGTTCCCATCACCAATGTGTAGTCGCGATTGAGCGCGGCTTGAACGAAATAGCGTCCAATCCCTGGTATGCCGAAGATCTGCTCAATCACCACTGAGCCAGTAATAATGCCGGCAATGGCAGGGCCTAAGTAGGAGATAACAGGCAGCATTGCCGGACGCAGGGCGTGATGAAAGATCACCTCACTCTCACTAAGCCCCTTGGCACGGGCCGTACGGATGAAATGGCTGCCAAGCACTTCGATCATGCTGGCGCGCATCATCCGTGCGATGTAAGCAATCTGCTGAATTGAGAGCGCCACAACGGGAAGAACCAGATTTTTCCAGTGACCGTCATTCCAGCCACCGACCGGTAACCAGGCTAGAAATACGCCAAACACCAGCGCCAGCATGGGAGCAATGACAAAGTTAGGTATGGCGACGCCGGCCAGTGCTGTGCCCATCACCATATAGTCAACGGATGAGTTGCGTTTGAGCGCTGCGATAACTCCCAAAGGAATGCCTATTAGGAGCGCCAGGCCAATCGCCCATAGGCCTAGCTCAAGGCTAACAGGAAACCCTTGGGCGACCAGTTCGGTGACCGAGAAATCCTTGTATTTAAATGAGGGGCCAAGGTCTCCATGCAGTAGGTTTCCCATGTAGGTGAAATACTGCTCCCAGACAGGTTTGTCCAAGCCATATGAGGCCATCAGGTTGGCTTCTATTTCCGGTGGTAGCTGACGTTCACCATCGAAGGGGCCACCTGGAGCTAGATGCATTAAAAAGAAAGAGAGGGTGATCACGATCCACAGCGTCGGAATCGCCTGAAGTATGCGTTTTAGAGTATAGCTGAGCATGATTGGGCCTCGCTCCTCGGGCACGCAGCCCGAGGAAGTAACGGCATTAAGTCGTGATAAATAAAGCGCCGGTTAGAAGGGAATTAGTGGTCGAAGTGAATCCAGCGCGAGCGATGGATATCTTCAATAGTGCTTTCCCAGCCGACTAGGTCAGGGCTGACCAGGTTGCGCGATACGTAGTAGTAGATGGGCAGCGTTGCACTGTCCTCTAGCGCAATAGCCTCCGCTTCGGCCATCAGCTCAGCGCGAGCATCCATGTCCTGGGTATTGGCGGCTTCATTCATCAAGGTATCAAATTCGGGCGAGCTGTAAGCGCCGTAGTTATTCGATACATCGCTTTCCAATAAGCTCAAAAAGTTTTGGGCGTCGTTATAGTCGCCGATCCAGCCTGCCCGAGCGACGTCAAAGTCACCCTGACGGATGTCAGCGTAATGAACTGCCACCTCTGCGTTGAAAAGATCTACCTCCACACCGAGTGGTTGCCACATGGCAGCAATGGCGATGGCCACTTTGCGGTGATCTTCGCTGGTGTTATAGCGCAGCATGAGTTCTAACGGGTTATCGGGGCCGTAGCCTGCCTCTTGAAGCAGTTCATGTGCGCGCTGTAGACGCTCATCCTGGGAAAGCTCGGTAAAGCTAGCAGTCGGTGCTGAATAGTGGTTCACGCTTGGTGGAACGAAGCTGTAAGCAGGTTGCTCGCCGGTGCCCAGAATTTGATCGGTAATGACGTCGCGGCGAACCGCTAGACTGAGGGCTTCTCGGACACGTGGGTCAGCCGTTGCATGGCCATCACGGGCATTAAACGCGTAGTAATAAATGCCGAGATAGGGGGCGACCTGAACAGCCTCAGGGAGATTGTCCATCAGCCAACCATACTGATGGGTTGGGAAGTCGCGGGCAATATGGATCTCACCCGCCCGAAAACGGTTTAGCGCCGTGTTGCGCTCTTCTATAGGAAAATAGACAACTTCGTCCAGCGCTACGTTGTCAGCGTCGTGGAAGTGGGGGTTGCGAGCTGTCGTTATGCGCGTTTGAGCCTGCCACTCCTGCAGCTTAAAGGCGCCGTTGGATACCAGATTTCCGTGTCGAGACCACTCGTTGCCGTAAGTTTCCACCGTGTGCTGGGGGACCGGGTAGGCGGTGTAGTGGGAAAGTTGATCTAAAAAGTAAGGCGTTGAGCGCTCAAGGGTTACCTGTAGGGTCTTGGTGTCTAAGGCCTTTACCCCCAGTGTGCTGACATCGGCCTCACCGCCATAGACGTCAGCGGCGTTTTTAATTGGGTAAAGCAGATAAGCATAATCAGCTGCGGTGGCCGGCGTTAAAATACGCTGAAAGGCGAAAACAAAGTCATTAGCGGTGACTGGTTTACCGTCAGACCACTTAGCGTCATCTCTCAGTGTGAAGGTGTACACCGTGCCGTCATCGGAGATTTCCCACGACTCTGCAACACCGGGAATGCGTGTGCCGTCGGCCGCTTCAGTCACAAGTCCTTCAAAAAGATCGCCCACAACGTCATTTTCCCAAGTGCCACTAATTTTATGTGGATCCAGAGAGGCGGGCTCGCCCATGATGGCTATGCGGAGTGTATCCGCCTGGAGAGGGGCTGTAAGGCCAACGGTCAACGCCAGTGCCATCGGGATGGCGAGAGTGCGGGAACTTTGCATGTAAATGACTCCATTATTGTTTTCATGTTGTTATTTGCGACTCACAAGTATTGCTTAGGTGAGAGCCTCCTAATTAAGTACTAGCATCGGGGGAAAGTGAGCGTCCATCAGAAATTACGCATGCAGCTATGCGGGGTTTCGATAGCGCCGTTGTTGATGGCTGTTAGCGGCCAATTTCGCTACACTGTGCGACTTTTCCACCGCAAAGTTAGCCGAGACGTCCATGTTGGAAACTAATCCGATACATAACCAGATCAAGGACCTGTCTGAGCGGACAGATGTTCTTAGGGGGTATCTTTGACTATGCCGAACGCAAAGATCGGCTAGAAGAAGTATCCCGCGAGCTTGAAGACCCTAATGTCTGGAACGATCCAGACTATGCCCAGAAGCTGGGTAAGGAGCGGGCATCGCTTGAAGCCATTGTGGCCACCATCGACGAGCTTGATCAGGGCTTGGCTGACAGCCGCGACCTGCTTGAGCTTGCGGAAATGGAAGATGACGAAGGCACCGTCGATGAAGTGCGCAAAGAGCTCGATGGTCTGCAGGCGGCACTGGAAAAACTTGAGTTTCGCCGCATGTTTTCCGGTGAAATGGACGAGAATAACGCCTATCTGGATATCCAGTCGGGGTCGGGCGGAACCGAAGCTCAAGACTGGGCGAATATCCTGCTGCGTATGTACTTACGCTGGGCAGAGAGCCATGGTTTCAAAGCAGAGATTATCGAAATTTCTGCAGGCGAGGTGGCCGGTATCAAATCGGCATCGCTACACATTCAAGGCGACTACGCCTTTGGCTGGTTGCGCACCGAAACCGGTGTTCATCGTTTAGTGCGTAAAAGCCCGTTTGACTCCGGTGGTCGTCGTCACACCTCGTTTGCATCGGTATTTCTATCGCCGGAAATTGATGACAGCTTTGAGGTTGACATTAACCCCTCTGACTTGCGGGTAGATACCTACCGCTCTAGCGGTGCGGGTGGCCAGCACGTTAACACCACCGACTCAGCGGTGCGGATTACCCACGAGCCTAGCGGCATTGTGGTGGCGTGTCAGAACCAACGCAGCCAGCACGCCAACCGCGACTTCGCCATGAAGCAGTTGAAAGCGAAGCTGTGGGAACACGAAATGCAAAAGCGCAATGCGGCCAAGCAGGAAGCGGAAGACTCTAAAGCCGATATCGGCTGGGGTAGCCAAATTCGCTCGTATGTACTGGACGATCAACGCATCAAAGACCTGCGCACCGGCGTTCAGTCTAGCAACTGCGACAAAGTGCTCGACGGCGATTTAGATCAGTTTATCGTCGCCAGCCTAAAGCAGGGTTTGTAATTTTTTTAGCGTTTGAACATGAACAGGGTGCCCGATGGCTAACCAAGACGCGTCTTCTCTCGATAACGAAAACCACCTAATCGCTGAGCGCCGTGCCAAGCTCGCGGCCCGCCGTGAGCGCGCCGCTGAGCAGGGTAAGAGTGCTTTCCCGAACGATTTTCGCCGTGACAGCCTCACGGTTGAGCTACACAACCTGCTAGGCGAAAAAGATAAAGCGGAGCTTGAGACGCTTGATCATCAAGCGTCGGTGGCAGGTCGCGTCATGCGTAAGCGTGGCCCCTTTATCGTGATTCAGGATGTGGCTGGCCAAATCCAGCTCTATGTGGATAAAAAAGGCCTGCCCGCTGACGTGCTTGAGGACATCAAAGGGTGGGATATCGGTGATATCGTCGCTGCTCGTGGTCCCGTGCATAAGTCGGGTAAAGGCGATCTGTACGTAATGATGGTAGAGGCGCAGCTACTCACCAAAAGTTTGCGTCCGCTGCCAGATAAGTTCCACGGCCTGACTGACCAGGAAGCGCGTTATCGTCAGCGCTACGTGGATCTGATCATGAACCCGCAGTCGCGTAAGGTGTTTGAAACCCGCGCGGCGGTGATTAGCTCCATGCGTCGATTCTTTGAAGCCCGCGGCTTTATGGAAGTTGAAACGCCGATGCTGCAGCCGATTCCCGGCGGGGCAGCGGCGCGGCCGTTTATTACCCACCATAATGCGCTGGATATTGATATGTATCTGCGTATTGCGCCGGAGCTTTACCTCAAGCGCCTAGTGGTGGGTGGTTTTGAGAAAGTATTTGAAATTAATCGTAATTTCCGTAACGAAGGGCTGTCCACGCGGCATAACCCTGAGTTCACCATGGTCGAATTCTATTGGGCCTACGCGGATTATCGCGACCTACTCGATATGACGGAGGCCATGCTGCGCACAGCGGCGCAAGAAGTGTTGGGCACCACCACTATCGTATATCAGGGGGCCAGTTACGACTTCGGCCAACCTTTCCATCGCCTGACGTTACGCCAAGCGATTCTTGATCATGGCGACGGCATCACCGATGCGGATCTGGATACGTTGGAAGCCGCACAAGCAGTCGCAGAAAAGTTGGGTATCAAGGTGAAGCCAAGCTGGGGACTGGGCAAAGTTCAGACCGAGATCTTCGAAGAAGTGGCCGAGCACAAGCTGGATCAACCGACGTTCATCACCGAATACCCAGCAGAAGTAAGCCCGCTGGCGCGTCGTAACGATGCTAACCCGTTTGTTACCGACCGTTTTGAGTTCTTTGTCGGTGGCCGAGAAATTGCCAATGGCTTCTCGGAGCTTAATGACGCCGAGGATCAGGCTGAACGCTTCCGCGAGCAGGCAGCCGAGAAAGATGCCGGTGACCTGGAAGCGATGTATTTTGACGCTGACTACGTGCGCGCGTTGGAGTATGGCTTACCGCCAACGGCAGGTGAAGGAATTGGTATTGACCGTTTGGTGATGTTATTTACCGATAGTCCTTCTATTCGGGACGTACTGCTGTTCCCAGCGATGCGCCCCGAAGCCAGCGAGTAACATTTCTCGACTACTGAAACACCTTAGACAATGGCGTGCGGCACAAAACAGCTGGAATCCTTGGTAATTCGACCGATGTCTTCGCGAATACCAATGCCGCACGCCCTGTCACCGACTACCCAACTGCCGATCAGGGCATGCCGTTCGCCAAAGCGCGGCAAAGGGTGGTAGGCCTGCAAAATACGCGGGTTGTCGGTATAGGGGCCATCAACGGCTTCGTACTGGCCGCCCGTGGTGATTAGCTCAATATTGCTTCCTTCCCGAGAGAAAAATGGTTTGCGCACCCAGCCGGGTGAAAGCGATGTGCCATCACTGGTGTCAAAATACGCTGGTAGCAGGTTAGGGTGGCCTTCGTTCCACTGCCAGAGCAGCGGCAGGATGCCCTTATTGCTGAGGATGGTTTTCCACGGAGGCTCGAACCAGTGAGTTTGCATCATAGGCAGCAGCTCACCGAAAACGTCATCGCTCATTTCTTCCCACGGGTAGAGCTTGAACAATGCACGGATGGGCCGGTTTTCCAGATCAACGAAACAGCCGTGGTCGGTGTTAGGTTGATAGCCGATATCTTCGATATGGATAAAAGGGGCATTAAGCCCTGCCTGTATGGCACAGTCCTGCAAGTAAGCCACCGTAGCGCGGTCTTCTTCATGAGCTTTGATGGAGGCGAAGTGCAGTGCCGGTGGGGCTGAGGCGTCGCGTTCAAGGCGCTGCCCGATGTGAGCGAGGGCAGCAATCATGCGTTCTTGAATCGAATTGTATTGATCGGCGTGGGCAGGGAGCAGACGCTGTTCGATCACCTGCTCAAGCCACAGCCACTGAAAAAAGCCAGCTTCGTAAATGCTGGTGGGCGTATCGTAGTTAAGCTCTAGCAGTTTGGCAGGCCCACTACCGCTATAGGCAAAATCCATGCGCCCATAGAGGTGGGGCTGGCCATTGCGCCAAGATTCACGAATGACGCTCCACATCCTCTCGGGAATATTCAACTGATGCAGCAATGCATCGGACTGGCAGACCCTATCAACGGCATCCATACACATCTCGTGTAGCGCCTCGGTGGGGGCTTCAATGTCCTGTTCTATCTGTGCCAACGTGAACTGGTAATAGGCATCCTCGGTCCAGTAGGGCTCCCCTTCAATGGTATGAAAGTGAAACCCTAGCTGGTGCGCCAGTTCGCGCCATTGTGGGCGTTCAGTGATAGCAACGCGCAACATAAAGCGGCTCCTTGCTGGCGCAGATGAATGCGTCGGAAGAGGTTAAGCGAACGGAGGTTAGCTTAGGAGCCAAACCCACCCCGTGCGCTGGAGCGCGAACCGAATCCAGAGCGTTGAGTCGCCCGTTGGTTGGACTGCATAACCGATGAGCGGAAGGCCTGATTACGTTGATCTACCCGTGACGAGGCGGAAGACGATGCAGCGTTCCAGTCGCCGCGATTCTGGCGGGTACGGTAGACCGGTTCTTGGTACAGGCTTTGTACCCGCGCGCCATTACGGTTCGCCATCATATTGCCAACCATATAGCCCATCAGCGCAGGGCCAAACCAGCTGCCACCCTGACCCTGCTGAGCCGATTGAGGCGGTGGCTCACAGGCGCCTTCGCCATGTACCTGTTCGCAAGCTTCCAAAGAGTCAAAGCGTGGAACGGCTTCAACGGCTGCTGTAAACGCTGCTTCACAGGCGGTGCGCGTGTAAAGCTCGTCCGCTACGCACTCGTCTATGTTCTGGTAGGCCTTGGGTTCGGAGAAGTTGACATCCGATAGAGTGTCTTGCGGCGGGGATGACTGCCCGCAGCCGGCTAACGCGGCTGTGCCGGCCGCGCCCATCAAGGCCAGGGTCAGCCGAGAACTGCGCTTGCGGCGCGGTGGCTGGTTAGATGATTGCATGGATGTCTCCCTTTACCAGATCATGGACGCTGCGTTGAGCAGGCCAACCGCGATAGCGATGGTTGCCGCGAAAATGCCATATGCCACGTGGCCGTCGGTAATATGTCCGGAAAGGCTCTGCCCTTTGCTTTTCAGTACCAGCTTGATGGCAAAGAAGGTAACAATCTGCACGATAAAGGCAATGATGCCCCAGGCGATAAAATCAATGAAACTCACGCTGTTCGCCATAGCGCTGTAGAGCGGTATGGTAAAGCCTAGGGTGGCGCCGCCAAAGGCGGTTGCTGCAGCGGCGTTGCCTTCCTGGATCAGCTTCCATTCATGATGCGGGGTAATCTTGCTGTACGCGACCATGAACGCTACCAGCAGTATGGCGGCGGTGATCAGGTAGGCGAAAAACGCTGGCAGGCCTGCCAAGTACATACCGATATTGCCCATTATCGTTTCCTTTTTAGTCGTCAATCGTAAGTGGTGAATCGTAAGTGATGAATGTTGGTCAGAGCGTCTGGCAGGTAGCCATCAATGCGCTTCGATTATTACTGCGCTGATATCGATGCCCAGGCTGGTGACTAGCTGGTAGCTGCCTTCCAATTCATCGGCTTCAGCACTGAGCAGGATATATTCAAAACGCTCTGAGGCTTGATCATGACGTTCATAGAGCATGCAGTGATGCGTGACTTGGGAAATTCCGCTGCCATCGGCGCGAGTCACCGTTTCCTCAAGCACAACGGGGGCTGACCATTCGCTGTTTTCAGCGCCCCATACGCGCTGATAGCGTTTAAGATCATCTTGAATGTCATCGCTAGCTTCCAGCGTAAAGCTGCTCTTACCAAGTGGGTGGGCCGGGGTGTGGCTATCCGGTTGATTGATCAGGCCATCAAATTCAAGATTAGAAACATGTTGTGACGACAGGAAGTCGAACAGTTTGTATTCAAACACCTTGCCGTTGGCAATAGAGGCTTGAATCCAGGTGTCATTCTCCAGATAAAAGCGCGCGAGCTGTTCGCCCTGGCCGAGTTCGACGACGCCGACCGCGGCTATCTCTTGCGCCGCGCCGCTCCAACTAGCATCAAAATTCAGGCTATCAAACGCTTTCAGCGACAGCATATTGAGCGACACCATACCGCCAAGCCGCAGGCCATTAAAGTCATCTGGGGTCATGCCCGCCGGCAGGCCGTTAGAGCGCTGGGCGGTTTCGCTGGCATGCTTTTGCTGCACGCTTTTACTGTTGGAACGGAATAATGATTTAAGTGAACCAAGCATGGTGATGGACCTCCACGAAACGGATGGGTGTCATGCCAGCAGTGATGAAAAATGTGCCGACGTCAGACGCTCATAGGCCATGTAATACAGCACATCGCCATCACTCAGCTCACGGGTGGAGGGCGGGTTGAGCATGTTCGCCTCGTCGCTGCCGGAAGTAACGCCCAGCAGAGTGGCATTATGAGCTTCCTTGGCCTGATTAAATAGTTGGCCAAATGTGCTGCCTTTAGGAATATCTTGCAGCTGCGTTTGGTACTGAGTGGCGCCATGATTCACCGCGAGCAGCTCATTAACGACGCGGCTAATGCCTGCATCGGTGGCTGAGCGCACCAACATTTCCAGTGCCATGGCCTCTGTGCATTCGATGCCCGGCAATGTTCGGCGCAACATAGCTGCGGTATTGGGGTTTTCGCAGTGGGCAACGATGTGGCAGCCAGGGGATTTCAGGCTATAAGCGGAAAGCGCTACGGTAGCCACGCGTTCATCGCTGCCGTCATAGATAATAATACGGCTAGCGTTTTCAACGCCTGCGCGCTTGAGGAGCTCCATATTGGCGAAGCTATCACCCTTGACGAACTTTAAATCACCCGGACGTGGGTTGTTAATATCTTTTGTGACACACAGCACGATTTCATCGGGGAGCTGCCGATCAGCTTTGAGAATATCAATGATCTTTTCAGTGGTTTCTCCGTGCCAGCCCAGCACCACCGTGTGACCAGTAAGGTCGCTGTAATCGCCTTTTCCTTGCATTTGCTGCCTCCAAAAATTGCCCACCGTGACGGTTGCTTTACCGATCAGGGCAGCAAACAGCGAAATGCCGCCCGGGATCAGATAAAACACAGCGATCAGTTGCCCCGCGGTAGAGGCCGGTGAGAAGTCTCCGTAGCCCACGGTGGACGCCGTAACGACGTAAAAATACAGCCACAGCGACAGTGAACCCGTGACCTCTTCGCCGGTGAGCCCCATGAGCAGCCACGAGGTTGTCATATGAGCCAGCGCTAGCATCAACAGAAACGTCCAACTGACGTTAATTGTAGAGGCTTTCAAAACTTTCAGTAGCTGTTGTAGCACTGGCATGGCGTCAGTCTTCCTTGCGTTCAGTCGGTAGTGTTAACGCTGGCACTCAGTTGCCGGCATTTTGTTTCGCCTTTAGGCGAGCCAGTACATCGCTTCCCGAGGTTTGCTGCTTGCCGATACCTGCCTGGGAAAGGCGTGCTTCCAAGTCGGCACCGGAATCCTGCGCTTGCATTGATTCACCGATCTTGAGCTTTTCAGCTTGCAGAGCTTGGCGCTCTTTAATGCGCTCAAGGGAGGCAACAGCGCTGTTCATGCTGGCATTTTGGCCAGCGTGTTGAGAGGCAACGGCAGCCTGTGCTTTTTGCGCGGCTTCAGTGGCTTTGACGTGGGACATCTGCTGCTCAACGCGGCGGATTTCACCTTTAGATTTAGCGATGGTCGACTTCAGCGCTTCGATGGTGCCATCGTACTGGGTGACATTGGCCTGAGCGATTTCTCGCTCGCTTTCCAGACGGGCAATTTCTCCCGCAACTTCTTCAGCTAGGCTCTGCTCGCCTTTCTCAAGCGCTGCCATGGCGCTTTTTTCATACTCGGCCATTTTATCCGACAGCGTATCTACTTCCTTGGCGGCAAGGTTGCGCCTAGCCATAATGGTAGTGAGCTCTTCATTAGCCCGGTTCATTGCTGTTTTGGCGTCACGCAATTCCTGTTCCATAATACGAATCCCCTGACTATCGACAATCGCTTCGCCGGTTTCAGTGGCTTTGCCGCGCAGGGCGGTAAATATTTTGCGTAGTAACATTGGGTAACTCCTTAACTAGTGAGTCGATTAGGTCAGTCGATTAAATCGGCAATTTCCAGTGCGGCCTGAGCGCAGGCTTCAACTTCTGCGCTGATGGCTTCGAGTTTGCAATCTGCAAACAACTGGCCGTAGACCACATAGTAATCTTCGTCAACCAGGGTGTGGATGCCAACGCTGACCAGCGGAAGAGCCATGCCCAAGCGTAACAAAGCATCGTTGAACGAGTTGATATCCTCAACTGCGCTGGTAGGAGCCACTTCAGTCATCACCAGCCATTCTTCGTCGGAATACGTCAGGGTAACAGGTAAGTCGCCGTAGTCCTTGAGCGTAAACACCAATGAATCGTTGTCCTGGTCGAGGGTGATGTCAGCGTTAGGCCAGTTAAGCTCGTTCTGTTCCACGCTGCGTTTAATCGCTTCAAGTCGTGTCTGTGTATTCATTGAGCGTATCCTAATAGTCTATTCGGCTTAAGACTGTAACAGCCCTGCCGATGAGTAACGGTGTGTCGTTAACTATAAATTCTTCCGCATTTTACCGAATGAATCGATATTGCGCCTGCATCGATGGCAAACTAATCCTTTAGCACCCATAATGGTCAACGTTTCGACGGCGAGGAGAATCCCATGAAACTGCTAAATCGCTCTGCCCTGAGCGTCAGGCCGACCCAGACCTTCGTGGACTGGATCAATGCGCTCGAACCCACCATGGGAGACGACGACCTGACCCTGGACGACGTCGAACGTGAAAGTACGGTGTACCTTATCCCAGAGATGGATACCCCCGAAGCGCTTGAAACGTTTGTTCATGAGCGTTACGCAGAAATCCTAGAGACCGAGTTGCGTGCCTGGGAAGAGGATGAGCGCCAATGGCCAGAAAAGCTTGACTGGTCACTATTTCAAGACTTTTTACGCATTGAGCATAGCTACCTTGCAATTGATCTTGACGACGAAACCGCACTTGAAATTTCTGAAGTTGACGACGCACTTCTGCTCGACAACGAGCAAGACTAGCGTATTGCCGTCTTGATGTAAGCGTATTGTGGAACCGGCTCAGGCCGGTTTTATTGTTTTTAATGGTGCAGTTTAGGAACGAACCACCATGCGATTGTTTGAAACTCGGGCGGGTGACGACGGTTTGCCTGGGCCTGCGCGTACGCTAGCCGTAATGGCACTCGTCACCGGCACGCTGATGGCGGTAGTCGACACCACCATGATTAATTTGGCCCTCCCGACGATTGCCGCAGACCTGAATATATCCGCCTCTAGAGCAGTATGGATCACCAATGTGTTCCAGGTGGTCTGTGCGGCTTTTCTGCTCGTGTTTGCAGGCATCAGCGAGTTGGTGACCCGAAGACGGCTCTATTTAATCGGCCTGGCTACCTTCGTAGTGGCGGCATTGGGAGCGGCCCTATCGCGTAACTTAGAAACATTGCTGGTGTTTCGCGCTTTACAAGGTTTGGGAGCGGCGGCCACGCTGTCTATCGGCCCGTCGCTGTATCGGGCGATTTTTCCGTCACGCTTATTGGGTAGCGCTTTGGGGCTGAGCGCATTAGTGGTAGCCGGTGGCTACGCGGCAGGCCCCACGCTGAGTGGTGTTATCCTCTCGTTTGCCGACTGGCCCTGGCTATTCGCGCTCAATGTTCCACTTGGTGTTTGTTCGTTGTGGCTTGCCAGTCGTGCGCTGCCTAGAGATAAGCCACGTCAGGGTAGCTTTGATGTGCTGGGTGCGCTTCTGTCTATGTTGATGCTCGCCAGTTTTTTTCTCGCCATGGACGCAGTCGGCCACGCCGCACCA
The DNA here is from genome assembly GCF_923868895.1 of Halomonas sp. TD01. Classification (GTDB taxonomy): domain Bacteria; phylum Pseudomonadota; class Gammaproteobacteria; order Pseudomonadales; family Halomonadaceae; genus Vreelandella. The sequence continues at coordinate 696,490 of NZ_OV350343.1, read as the reverse complement.
CTGTGGCAAAGCGGTGGCTGGGCGGTGGTAGCTGTGCTGGCCTGTACGCTGTTTATTCAACGCCAGCGCCACGCGCCTTATCCGCTGTTACCGCTGAGTATATTTGCTGAAAAACGCTTTACGCTGGCTGTTTCAGCGTCTGGTCTGGCCTTTATCGGCCAGGGGCTAACGTTTGTCGCGCTATCGTTTTTTTATCAGGAGCAGATGGGGTTCTCGCCGCTTGAAACGGCATGGCTGTTCACCCCATGGCCGTTAGCGATTATGGTGGTTGGTCCGCTGGCAGGTCGTTTGGCTGATCGGATTAATCCCAGCCTACTTTCAAGCGTAGGCTTGGTGCTGCTGATTATGGGGTTAGTGGCGCTAGCGCTCGTGGATGAATCCACTGGCGTGGCAGGCAGCCTGTGGCGCACGGCGTTGTGTGGCATCGGGTTTGGTCTGTTTCAGCCACCTAACAATCGTGAAATGATGGGGAGTCTTCCACCTGAGCGAAGCGCCAACGTATCTGGTGTGATGAGCACCACCCGTACCGTTGGGCAATCGTTTGGGGTGGCCTTGGTGGGTGCAGCCTTGGCGCTGGGTTCACCCGTCCAGGTAACTTTATGGCTGGGAGCGGGCACTACGCTGCTAGCGCTGGTAGCAAGCCTTTCCCGGGTGGCGCTGGCCCAGCGTGCTCTCATTGAGCGGCGGGCATCGTCTGTTAGCAAGTAAGGGCGTACAATAGATCGGATGCTGATTGAAGGAGAAAGCACTCATGGCGATGCAGACACAGATTGAGCAGAAGTTAGCGGCGTTAACGCCCGACGTGCTGCACGTAGAAAATGAAAGCCACATGCATAACGTGCCGGCTAACGCTGAGACACACTTTAAAGTCACCCTGGTAAGCGATAGCTTTGATGGCATGATGCCAGTGAAGCGACACCAGCAGATTTACGCGTTGCTTGCCGATGAGTTGTCTGGCCCCGTGCATGCATTAGCATTGCATCTTTACACTCCAAAAGAGTGGCAGGCACGTGGCGGCGAACGCCCTAATTCGCCTAACTGTCGTGGCGGCGGCCAGTGACGCCAGACGTTATTCGCAGGCAGTATTTGGATGCAATGGGTATAACTGCCTGGACATCCCGATATCAACTGCCTAATGCGCGACTCACCGAGGCGTGCGAATGGGAAGATGCGCCTGCTGCCACCCCGCCGCGAGAGCGTCTTCACGCGCTGTTGGACGACGTGCCTGCACCGCGCCTGCGTAGCCAGCCGGCTAATGTGGATGGTGGGGCATCCTCTTCGGCCCCCGCTGCAGTGCGTGCGCTGCTTGGACAGCCACCGGCTGCTGATAGCACGCCAGTCGAAGTGCCCATTGCTTCTACACTGGAAATTTCTACGCAGGAAAACGCTACGCCGGAAAAACAGGCTGTTAGCAAAGCCGAACCGCTAACATTCAGTCTCTCCTGCGTTTGTATTGGAGGACGATGGTTAAGCCTTCATGAGGGTGAAATAACGCCTACTGAACAGCAACTGCTGGCTAATATACTTCGGGGGGCAGGCATGTTGAGCGGCGAGATGCCTGCGGTGACGTACTTTAAATGGCCGCCAATGGCGAACACGTTTATGCCGGAAGAGCCGTTGGAAGAGGCGCAAGAAGGGGTAGCCGCCTTTATCGCGGGTGCGGCTGGCAGACAAGGATGGCAGTTGGAGCGTCTGTTGTGGTGGGGCGCTGACGAACTACCCGACGATTCTCCCTTGGTGCGGGTCATGGCGGTTAGCCAGCAACAGAGCCAAACGCTGTCGCTGCCCGTGTGGCAAGGACCGGCTTTGAAAACACTTGCCGAGCATGCGAGTGCCAAACGTAAGCTTTGGCCTGCGCTGGTGTCGCTTCGAGAGCTGTGGCGTGCTGAGGTCACCACACAGTGATAAGCCCATTAAGCGTTGCTAACAGCGCTGAGTTACAGGCCTTAGAAGCACAAGCTAACAGTGGCATAAGCTCGCAGCATCTCCACGATGCGCTAGACGACCCTAATTCACAGGTGATTGGTTACTGGCAACCACCAGCACCGGTTGGCCATGTGTCCGTTGGCGATATATTACTTGGCTATGCCATCGTGGTTCGTTTGCCATTTGAGGCAGAGCTTCAAGCGATTGGAGTGCTCCCTCAACAGCAGGGTCAGGGAATCGGTGGCAAGCTGATTGGCGAAGTGGTCGCCTGTGCTAGGCAGTGGCAAAGCGAGCGCCTACTGCTCGAAGTGCGGGCAAGTAACCAGCGTGCGATAAGGCTCTATCAACACTACGAGTTTAATGAAGATGGTCGGCGCCGAGGTTATTACCCGGCTGCACAGGGTGCGGCCGGGCGAGAAGATGCGCTACTGATGTCGCGCTTGCTTTAAGACACGCTATCGCTTTCGATGTCTTCAAATTTTCTGAGCACGCCCTGTAATCGACGCTCCCACTCCTCACGCTCCTGTTTTAGCAGAGCGTTTTCGCCACGCAGTTCTTCATTTTCAAGCTTCATCAATTCCAACGCCTCAACGGTGTCGGTGATTTTCTGTTCCAACTGGTTAAATAACTCAAGGCTCATGCCTACCTCCAATAATGTCGACAGGCACACTACCTGTCATAACGGGGACAAAATCGTAATTCAGTTGGGCGAGCGTAACGCCGCTGCAAGATTGCGGCAAGCGCAGTTTACACGGGTTTACGAAGATAGAGGCGGGCGGTACTTTCGCCTGCCTGGGTTTCCCGATAAAGCTGCCAGTTACTAGGCACTTCTGGAGAGAGCGACTTTTCAGTTTCCAGGTAAATCATGGCATCGTCTGCAAGCCAGCGACCGGTTTCTAACGCTGAGCAGCAAGAAACGGCTAATCCTTGATGAAATGGCGGGTCAAGAAAGACGACATCCGCAGGTTGGCAGGGTTGATTGAGAAAAGTGAGCGTGTCGGTGGAGACCACCCGACCATTACTGGCTCCAAGGGTGATAATATTTTCACTAATCTGCGCGGCTACCCGGGCGTCGCGCTCGACAAATGTAACGTGGCTGGCGCCTCGGGAAAGTGCTTCAAGCCCGAGCGCTCCCGTGCCTGCAAAGAGATCAAGCACTTGTTTGCCAAACAGGTGCTGTCCTAGCCAGTTAAACAGCGTTTCACGCACGCGGTCAGGAGTTGGTCGAAGCCCGGGATGGTCAAGTACGGGAAGCTGACGGCGGCGAAAATCGCCGCCGATGATGCGAAGCTTACCTGGCGGTTTGGTAGGCCCGCGCCGCGCCGTCGATGAGCGAGAAGTAGAGGGGCGAGAAGAGCGTTGTCGTTTCATAACGCGGATTGTAGCGGGCTACTTATCCAAAGTCTTGGTCTGCAGTGGTAGGATAATCGCAATGTTCACCTATTTAGTCGGATGACACCTATGTTCGGTTTTTTCAAACGTAAGAAAAAGCACGACTCCCAGCAGGAGCAGCAAGATCAGCAGGCGCTGTCTCAGGAGGAGCATGGCGAAGTAGAGGTTACCAAAGAGCCAGCGCTAGAGCATGAAGCAGGGCAGGCCTCGCCAACGGAGGAAGTTGCACAAGAAACGCCAGCGACTGAAGCTACGCTACCCGAGCATAAGGCGCCTGTAGAAGAAACCGCCGAGAAGGCACAGGTAAGTGAATCAGAACTAGAATCTGAGTCCGAGCTAGGCTCCGTTTCAGAACCAGAACCAGAACCAGAACCAGAACCAGAACCAGAACCAGAACCAGAACCAGAACCAGTCACAATGACAGCGCCTAAACCGGCTCTTCAAGAGAAGCCTGTGGCTGAAAAAGGTGAAAAGAAAGGTTGGTTCGCACGAATTAAGTCAGGGCTCGGCAAAACTCGCGCCAATCTAACCGATGGTATTGCCGACCTGTTTTTGGGCAAAAAACAGATCGATGATGAGCTGTTGGAAGATCTTGAAACCCAACTGCTCATGGCAGATGTAGGCATTGAAGCCACCAGCGAGATTATTGAGCGCCTTGAAGCGCGCGTTTCGCGCAAAGAGCTGAATAACCCGGAAGCGCTTTATCGCGGTTTGCAGGAGGAGTTGGCGTCGATGCTGGCGCCGGTAGCGACGCCGCTAAATTTTGAAAAAGACAGCGATGGGCCTTTTGTCATTCTCGTGGTAGGTGTTAACGGCGTAGGTAAAACGACGACTATCGGCAAGCTGACCCAGCGTTTTCAGCGTGAAGGTAAAAGCGTCATGCTCGCTGCAGGTGACACCTTCCGTGCAGCGGCGGTTGAACAGCTTAAAGTGTGGGGCGAACGTAACAACGCCCCGGTGATTGCGCAGCACACAGGCGCTGATAGTGCTTCAGTGATTTACGACGCCGTTGCGGCTGCCAAAGCGCGAGGGGTAGACGTGCTGATTGCCGACACGGCAGGGCGGCTGCACAACAAAAGTCATCTGATGGAAGAGCTGAAAAAAGTCCATCGCGTCATGCAAAAGCTGGATAGCACCGCTCCCCATGAGGTGATGTTGGTGCTAGATGCAGGGACTGGGCAAAACGCCATTTCCCAGGCCAGCACATTTAACGATGCTGTGCCGATCAGTGGCATCACATTGACGAAGCTGGACGGTACCGCCAAAGGCGGAATTATTTTCGCATTAGCGAAGCAGCTAAAAACACCGATTCGCTTTATTGGCGTGGGCGAGGGCCTGGATGACCTCCGCCCCTTCGAGGCAGATGATTTTGTTAACGCGCTGTTTGACCGGCAAGGGGATGATGGCCGCGCATGATCGCTTTTGAACATGTGGGTAAGCGCTATGGAGGGCGCTTTGAGGCGCTAGCGCACCTGAATTTTCGCGTTGCAAGAGGCGAAATGGTGTTCCTGACCGGGCATTCTGGTGCTGGTAAAAGCTCGTTGCTGCGACTGATTATGCGTCTCGAAAAGCCCAGTCGTGGTCGGGTAGTGGTGGCAGGGCACGATATTGCCGAGCTCCATGCCAGCCAAGTGCCGTTTTACCGTCGGCAAATTGGTGTGGTGTTTCAAGATCACCAATTGCTGTTTGATCGCAGCGTGTTCCGTAATGTATCTCTGCCGCTCGAAATTCAAGGGGTGGAGCCGCGAGAAGCAGCGCGGCGCGTTCGTGCTGCGCTGGATAAAGTCGGACTTTTACACCGCGAAAAAGCGCTGCCGGTAGAGCTTTCTGGCGGTGAGCAGCAGCGTGTGGGAATTGCTCGCGCGGTGGTTAATAAGCCAGCCCTGTTACTGGCCGATGAGCCTACCGGTAACTTAGACCCACAGCTTTCTGCCGACATTATGGCGCTGTTTGAAGACTTTAATCGTATCGGGACCACCGTGATGATTGCCAGTCACGACTTAGCGCTGATTGCGCGGCTGCGCCACCGAATTTTGCGTTTGCGGGATGGCCGTCTGGTGGCAGATGAGGGGGCCGTATGAAACGTGCTGCGACACCCCGTTCTACAGGTGCAGCGCCCAAGGGTAAGCGACAAGCGGCCAGAACCTCCAGTGAGCCACCCGCCGAGCGGCGCGGGGCGCGTTCACAGCAAACACGCTTTAGCAGTCGCTTACGCGCCTGGGGACGCCATCACCGTGCAATGGCATTGGATAGCCTTTATCGCCTGGTACGTCATCCTGTGGGTAATTTGCTAACCATGCTGGCCATCGCTATTGCGTTAGTTTTGCCTGCGGCACTTTGGTTAACCTTGGATAGCGCCAAGTTGCTAGACGCAGAACTTGATGAGAGTGCAACCCTCACCGTTTATCTGGAAACGACCGTAGACGCTGCGCAGTCCACTCGCATTGAAGAGGCCGTCATTGCGGACGAGGGCGTCGAAACGACCCGCCTTATCAGCGCAGAGCAAGGTATGGTTGAGTTTCAGCAGTCCCTTGGTATTGAAGATACCCTGGCAGGGCTTGAAGATAACCCCCTGCCAGCCAGTATTGTGATTTACCCGCAGAGCGTTGAACCCGCCGCTATGGCACAGCTGGCACAGCGTTTGGAAGCGTTCTCTGGGGTAGACGAAGTGCGCGTAGATTTGGCGTGGGTAGAGCGTTTACGTCATTTGGCGGATCTTGGGCGACGGGTGGCGCTCGCGCTTGG